>NZ_WHNZ01000042.1 GCF_013141725.1 Paenibacillus planticolens
CTCCCGTTAATTGGAGCGGCTTTCGTGAAATCTCACGATTATGGCGCAAATAGAGGGAGGTTTTCCTGTTAAATGGATCTGACAGGCTTCTGCAGATAAATTAGAGGGAACTTTTCCCTCTATTTCGATCACAGAAGCCTAACAGCACAAAAGGCTGTCCCACAGGTTGGGACAGCCTATCATTTTTTGACCGTTATGTCAGCGAAATCGGCTCTTCGAGGCTGGACTTCAAAGGTTGTCCTTCTTTGTAATACAAATGAGGGGACAATAGGATAAAAAAGATATGAACCTCGCCAAAGCCATGCGCGGCCAACAGGTTGTTCATTTCTTGTGCAATGCGGTCATGCATTTCCTGATCTCTTGGGAACATGAGGATTTCCAGGGACTGCGGCGAATTGTTTAACTGTTCCACAAGCAGAAGCTCGATTTTGACTTTTTGCGGCAAAACGCCTGTTATCCTTGAAAACTCCTGAATCACATCGGTCGAAATCGAAGAAACGAAGTCTTGCTGAAATCCTTTAAAACGGAGAAACGGCATGCTGATTCCTTCTTTGCAAAGTTGTTAGCGAATTTATTTATTCTATTGAAAAGTGAACGTAAAAGCAAACCCAAATTTAGATGAAATCATTCTCGGATCTAGATAGGTATGATCAAGAGGCAAAAAAAAGGAGAGAGTTCAGAGGAAGATATCCTCGAACTCTCTTTATTAGTGGTGCAAATGCTAGTAATGCCTAGCTGTTATGTAGCGAGTACTCCAGTAACCTGTGTTCAAAGATGTAATGACCACACCGGAACTTTTGGTATTGCTTATAAAATTACCGTCGCCAACGTAAATCCCTACATGGTCGATTTGACCAGGCTTGCTCACACTGAACATCACAAGATCGCCAATGGCTAATTGATCTTTGCTAGGAACTTTGGTGCCGAAGCTTGTTTGAGCTTTTGAGCCCCACGGGAGATTTACGCCATTTTTTTGGAACACAAATTGTGTAAATGCGGAGCAATCAAATGTCAGATGCTGCGGATCTCTTGTGCCGAAACGGTAAGTGACTTTGCCGATATATGATTTGGCGGTATTCACAAACTTATGGCCATTCGTCGCATAAATCTCTTGTGCAGAGGCAGAAGTCGGTAAGGACATCCCAACAGTTGAGAATAGAACGGAAAGCGCTACCGAGGTGGAAATAACTAGTTTTTTCATTGCTGACAACACATCCTTATTCCAAATTTGGTAGTATGAAGTTTTTATGGGATAACTGTACCATAGAAAATCATAGGGAGCTTTAGTTGATTGCTGGGTCACGTGGGGATATTAGCCAAGGTAATTGTTGTGAATTCATGGAAGATTATTATAAGATGAACGAAACAGCTGCTAGAAAGAAGGACTGAACCATCATGATTCAATATCAAAATGAACACGTTACTGTGTTCCAGAGCGCACTATATCAAACCACTTCGACGGTAATTCAAACCAAAGAAATGATTCTTATTGTTGACCCGAATTGGTTGCCGAATGAAATTGAAGCCATCCAACAGCATGTCAATACGATCAATGGGGAGCGGGAGATTTATCTTCTTTTTACCCATGGCGATTTCGATCATATTATCGGCTATCAAGCATTTCCGAATGCGAAAACGATAGGAAGTCTGGAGCTTCACAATCACCCTAAGAAAGAGCATAAACTGAAGCTTATCCGGGATTTTGACAACCAAAACTATATCGTAAGGAACTATCCCATCCAGTTTCCGGAGCTGGATATTGTGATCCAAGAAGATGGTCAACAGCTTCATCTGGGAGACGCAACGTTGACTTTCTACCACGCGCCCGGTCATACAGCTGATGGTTTGATGACGGTCTTTGAACCACTCGGTATCTTGATTGCAGGGGATTATTTGTCGAATTTTGAACTTCCGTTTATTTATCAGAGTGCGAAGGCCTATACGCAAACACTTGAAAAATGCGCCATGATGCTTGAGAAGCATCCTGTTCGGCTATTAATTCCTGGACATGGCGCAGTAACAACGGAGCCAGAAGAAATGAAGAGACGTCTGGATTTAGCGTCGGACTATTTGAAACGACTTAGGAAGTCCGTTATTGCGAACGACGAAGCTGCGCTGGAGGCCCTGTATCAAGAACATGCCTTCCTGTCCTCCTTTACCGAAGAATGCCATAAGGAAAACGTGAGTATTATGAAACGCGAATATTGAGCAAACATCCTCAATACGTGGAAGGCATTTACTAACGATCACAGTCGGAGGGCATAGTATGCAGGAATTTGTTGGTCTTTGTAAAACTTGCGGGAAAAAGATTTATTGTCGGGAAGGGTTTCTTGACGGCATTGTTTTGGAGGATAAAAGCCTAATTTGCTTTGCTTGCTGGGAGAAGTCTTCAAGTTTACCAAGTTGAAATTCCGTCTGAAGACGGAGAACTTATAAATCCTCAAGTCGGATGATTGAGTTCATATGCGAAGGTAAGATAAGCGTATGGATTTCAAATCATTTTGAAAAGATGAGGTGTGCAATTGAATAAGCAAGGGAATAACAAAAAACTGATCTTAATCGGCCTTCTGTTAGGCCTGGTGTTCTCCGAATTGGACCAAACCGTCGTGTCCACGGCAATGCCAACCATCATTCGTGAGCTGCACGGACTTTCGCTATACGGTTGGGTAGCGGGCATTTACATGCTCTCGATTACGATGTTCATGCCTATTTTCGGCAAACTCGCCGATATTTACGGTCGAAAGAAAATATACTTGAGCTGCGTCGCACTGTTTTTAGCCGGTTCAGTCATTTGCGGTACATCCGGTTCAATGACCATGCTGCTGATCGGCAGAGGCATTCAAGGCATTGGCGCAGGCGGACTCATGCCGCTGGGCATGGTTATTATCGGAGATACGTTCCCTCTGGGGCAGCGGGCGAAAGTACAAAGTCTGGTCGGTCCGTTATTAATATTGCCGCAGCTGCTTGGGCCGACGGTCGGCGGATATTTTGTCAGTCATGTGAGTTGGCATTGGATTTTCCTCATCAACATTCCAGTCGGCATAACTTCGGCCATCTTCGTATCCAAAGGTCTGCGCGAGTCGATGCGTGCGGAGAGACAATCGATTGATTGGGCTGGCGCCATCACTTTGGTTCTTGCTATGTTATCGCTGCTGCTGGCTCCTGTCTTAATCGATGTAAAAGGCTACACCTGGGCTTCTCCGGTCATTATTAGTCTGCTGGCGTTATCCCTGGTGCTTATCGTCCTCTTTGTACGTATCGAAGCGAAAGCCAAGGAGCCCATCATTCCTCTAGTCCTGTTCAAAAACCGTTCTGTAGTCGTGCTTTCCGTTATTGTATTTGTAACGATGCTGGGCATTATGAGCGGGATGTCCGGATTCCCGTTCTTCGCTCAAAATGTCATGGGCTTGACTCCGACAGCTTCCGGCTACTTGTCGCTTGCATTTATGGTCGGGGCAATTCCGGCGAGTGTGATTTGCGGAAATCTCATTACGAAGATTCCTTATAAGCATCTATTTCTTGTCTCATTCGTGTTTCCGATCGCCAGTTTTATTATGCTGTCACGCATTCATGTGGATACGACAGTATGGTATATCATCGTCTCCTTTTTCATTATGGGGCTTGGGATTGGGGTCTTATTCGGCTCTGATAATCTGATCGTTCAGGAATCCGTGAGCAAGGAGCATAGCGGTGTAGGCGTGGCGACCGTTCAATTGTTTCAGGCTATTGGAACGACGCTGGGCTTTAGTATTTTTGGCAGTCTCCTTTCCAGGAATATTACCGGCGGCATCCACGGCTTATCCGGTCAATTTCCCGTTGGCACTAGCGAGACAATCATGAACGGAGGCATCCCGAAGGGTCTTTCCGCAGATTTACTGCTGCAGATCAAGCTGGTTTTCTCCGAAGCCTTCCAGCACATCTTTGCAATTAGTATCGGCTTCGCGATCGTTGCTTTTCTTGTGACTTGGATCATGAAGAAAGAAGTTTTAACGTCCAAAGATGAGATTCCTTCAACACCGTCTGCCGTTAATTCGGGAGCAAATGTGTGAGCTCAAAAGCCTAAGAGCCGGTTCATAACGGTTCTTAGGCTTTTTTTTGCCATAGGACTGTGAAATATTTGAAAAATAAGGGGTTGCAAACCCTTACAATGGCATATATAATCAATTTAGTATTACTAGTAATACTAGTCCGAGGTATTGAAACGATTTTTTGGCTCGTACGTCGTAGTAGTAGTTGAGCCCCTTTAGGAGGGTCACAAGAACGATGAACATAAGAATGGATGCTTCACGAGACGCGAAAGGACTAGTCCGCGACTATGTCCATAATACCCTAAAGCGTAATATTATGGAGCTTAAACTGGAGCCCGGCCGTTTTATTTCCGAGAAAGAAGTCGTCGAAATGCTGCAGGTTAGCCGCGCCCCGATCCGGGAAGCTTTCGTCAAGCTGTCGCAAGAGGAATTGATTGAGACTATTCCGCAAAAAGGTTCGTTCATTTCGCTGATCGATCTTGCGCTGGTCGAGGAATCAAGATTCGTAAGGGAGACGATGGAACGTGCAATCATTCGGCAGGCATGCGAGATGCTGAATGCCGAGCAAGTGATGCAGCTGCATAATCTGATCTCGCTCCAAGAACTTTGCGTCGAGGGGAATAATTACGAACGATTATTTGAACTGGACGAAGAGTTTCATAAAACAATCATCGTTGGCTGCGGCAAATACCGGACTTGGAACTTACTGCAGCAGCTCAGCACCCATTATAATCGAATCCGCTTTCTGCGATTAGCCGTGAATTACGATTGGCAAATTATACTATCCGAACATCAAGCCATTACGCGGGCTATCCGCGAGAAAAATCCCGACGAAGCTGAGAAAGCGATGGGCGAGCATTTGGGTCGGGTCAGTTTCGAAAAGGAAGAGCTTCGGTTGAAATATCCCTCCTTTTTTAAGTAAGTCCGTTTCATTGATCTACCCATGATAAGCAAAAGCCTCCAAGAACTTTATCCAAAGTTTTTGGGGGCTTTTTTTACCTAAATTCGTGTTAAAATCGTCAAAAGGATATATATGACAATTCTGAATATGGGGGAGAGATGAAGATGCCGTGGCCAATGGTGCATTTTAGCATAGCAGAGCAATTGTTTGATCACCATCCTTCGCCTGAGTTTTTGTTGGGCAGCGTTGCGCCGGATGCGATTCATATGCGAGAAGAGGCAACGAGGCAAGACAAGGGGCGCACACATTTATGCGAAGAAGACGGTACTATGCCGACTCTAGCGGTTTTACATGATTTTTACAAAAACTCAATGAGCGATGATTATGCATATAGGCAGTTCATGCTGGGATATGTTTCACATCTCTATACAGATCTCAGGTGGACGCAGAGGGTTTGGACTGATTTTGTGGACAAGCTTAATCATGAATGTGAGGGCCCGCATGGACAAGTAAAGAGCATATATAATCGGGAAGTCGCTCAAATCGAGTATAACCTGTGCAGAAGTGAGAACTGGACGGACAGGGTACTGACATCCGTTCTGCTTGCTGCACCATTCGCGGTGAATGCTTTACTGGCAGAAAGCGAAATCAAACAGTATGGCGAGCGCGTCGTAAGAAACTTAAGAGATGAGTCACAAGAACCGCGCATTTTGCCAAGATACATAACGGATCAAATTGTAAGTGAGTTTATAGCGCGGACTGTTCGTGAGCTTAGGGAATTAATTCACGAGTGGGATAAGGATGCGAACTAATGGATTAGATGAATACGAGAAGAATAGGAGCAAGCAGCTGCAATGAAAAAATGGATCGCTCTTTTTCTTCTCACAGCCTTGTGTGTCGTTAATTATGTGCAGAACGATTCGTCGGATCAGGACCCCTACCTCATCACAGATTACAGTCGACTGCATCCAGTTAAAGTTGCAAGTGTAGTTAAAGGCCGTGAGGAAGAGCAACTACGAAATATTTTGCGGGAAGCCCGGGAGCAGCATTTAACGGTCTCCATTGCCGGACAGCGGCATAGTCAAGGAGGGCATACGTTTTACAAAGACAGCGTCGTCATTGACATGACTTCATTCAACAGAGTGCTGTCTTTCGAGCCGCAGCAGAAGCGGATTCGTATTGAGGCAGGAGCGACTTGGAAAGACTTGCAAGATTACGTCAACCCGTATGGGTTGGCAGTGAAAACGATGCAGTCGCAAAACATTTTCACGATCGGTGGATCGCTTAGCGTGAATGCGCATGGCCGGGATATCCGAAACGGATCGCTTATTAAAAGCGTTGAAGCGTTTCGCCTGCTTCCCGCAGATGGACGTATCGTTAACGTGAGTCGAAATGAGAACGCTGAGCTTTTTGAACTCGCAATCGGTGGTTATGGTTTATTCGGAATTATTCTTGACGTAACGCTTTCATTGACTGACAACGAAATGTATAAGCTGCGATTCGATCAGATGAACGTTAGTTCGTACAGCGGTTATTTTGAGGAGCAGGTGAAGGCGAATCCTGATATTCGTCTGCATATTGCGCGTATATCGGTAGAGCCTGACAATTTTCTGAAGGATATGTATGCTTTGAATTATGTAGAAGAGAGTTCCGTTCCGCTGGAAAGGAATGACCGGTTGACAACGAGAGAAGACGGAGTGATCATCGCCAAGCTGATGTTCAATTTGAACCGTACGTTCGATTGGGGGAAAAAGGTGCTGTGGCAGCTGCAAAAGCCGCTTTTTGCCCAGCAGGAAGGAAAGTTAATAACGCGCAATAACGCTATGCGTTCGGAATCTCAGTTTATGGAGTATCGCCATGCGGGGAGCAATGATATTTTGCAGGAATATTTCATTCCGGTCAAAGAATTCGCTGGTTTTGTCGACGATATGAGGACTGTGCTGCAAACGGAGAAATTAAATCTGCTGAACATTACGGTGCGTTATGTCAACCACGATGAGGAAGCAGCGCTCTCTTATGCGACGGACGATATGTTCGCGCTTGTTTGTCTGTTTAATGTTCCATTGTCAAAAGTTGGTCAGGATCGTGTGCGCTCAGGTATCCAGAAGGTGCTTGATCGCGTGATTGAGCATCAAGGATCGTATTATTTGCCGTACATCGCTTATCCGAGACTTGATCAATTTCGTACTGTCTACCCGAGGTACGCGGAGTTTTTTCAAAAGAAAGAGCAGTACGATCCAGACCATGTCTTCATGAACTATTTTTACACGGATTACAAAGGGGAGTAAGCAGTCATGGATACAAAATGGCTCATTCGTTCACAAAGTATCGTGACGTTGGCAGCAGGGATGATTTATCCTTATTATTTATTGTTTCTCAAAAATCTCGGCAACAGCTACTCGAAATACGGGCTTGCATTTGCCGTCTTCACGATTAGTTCAGCGGCTGTGTCGCAATGGCTGGGTTCGAGACTGGATCGCCACGGGATACGGCTGCTGACTTGGAGCTCGGTGGGCATGATGGCTGCTATGCTGATCTTCCCTTGGATAACAAGTTACTCTTGGGTACTCGCTTTGCAGCTTCTGATGGGCGTTTGCAATGCGATGCAAAAAATGAGCGAACGCCTGTTGTTGGCCGATTATACAGAGAAGGGCGAGCGCGGGCCTGTAATTGGGAATTTCCACTTTTGGACGTCGGTCGCTTCAGGCTTCGCTGTGATCCTTGGCGGGCAAGGAAGAGGAGGGAGTGACGTGCTGGACGATCCATGTCTTGGCTGCAGATTAGCTAATAACAGGCTTGAGGCTCACATTGTTTATGAAACTGAGGCGGTTACATGCCTTCTTGATCACGCTCCACTAAATGAGGGGCATATATTAATCCTACCGAAACAACATTATGCAGATGTTGATGATTTGGATGAGAGCACAGCCATTGAGATTATGCTGACTTCGGCCAAATTAGCGAAAGCGCTGAAGGATATTTTCCGCCCTGATGGCATAACGATGATACAAAACGGCGGTATATTTAATGATTTAACGCATTACCACATGCATATTTTTCCGCGATATAAGGAGGACGGGTTTGCATGGCAGGAACCGGCAGATAGCTCGAATGCAGCTGGACGTTTGGCTGAGACAGGAGAAATGTTGAGAGAGGCGATTGGGTTGTTGCGATGATTATTTTATGTGGTGTTTTACCGAGTATAAAATTCCAATGCATGAAATTCAAACATCAGAGATCTAGGAATACCACCAACAAACGAAACTTGACGTAATTAAATAACTTTACTAAACTTAATTACAAATAGTAAGCAAAAAGGGGGATTTTCCAATGTCCACGACATTACCTTCGGATATAAAGTTAGGCATCGTAAAATTATATGTTTCAAATTTAGAGCGTTCTATGCGCTTCTATCAAGAGATCGTTGGGCTGCGCCTAGGAAAATATAACGCTTCGACTGCCGAATTAACTGTTGACGGCGCCCAGCCCTTTCTACTGCTGGAAGAGATTGCAGACGCACGGATCACTCCCCGCAGATCGTCGGCCGGGCTGTATCATTTCGCGATTTTGCTGCCGACACGCAAAGATCTCGGTCTTAGCTTGAATAATTTGATCAAATCCGGCATTCATATCGGTCAAGCGGATCATTTAGTCAGCGAAGCGCTATACATCACAGAT
Source organism: Paenibacillus planticolens (assembly GCF_013141725.1). Taxonomy (GTDB): domain Bacteria; phylum Bacillota; class Bacilli; order Paenibacillales; family NBRC-103111; genus Paenibacillus_E; species Paenibacillus_E planticolens. The sequence goes on from NZ_WHNZ01000042.1 coordinate 8,608, forward strand.
CCGGATCATAACGGGATTGAAATTTATTGCGATCGGCCTAGAAGCACATGGCGCCGCGATGCGGACGGTAATTATATGATGGCCTCTGATCCGATCGACTGGGACGGCTTGCTGCGCGAAGCGGAAGGCACGTCTTGGAGCGGTTTGCCTGTCGGAACAACGATGGGACATATCCATTTCCATGTTAAAAACTTGCAGCAGTCCAAAGTGTTTTACTGCGATCTTCTTGGCTTCGATGTGGTGGCAGATGCAAGGGAGACGATGAGAGCTTTATTCATCTCCGCCGGCGGATATCATCATCACATCGGACTAAACGTTTGGGCAGGCGAAGAGGCGCCGTCGCGGCCTGCCAACGGAACAGGTCTTAGTTATTACACCCTTGTTTTCCCCAATAGGCAAACACGCAATGAGGCTGTTGATCGGTTGAAGCTAGCAGGCGTACAGACGACGGATATTGACGATGCAGCAATGGTAACGGATCCTTCCGGCATTCAATTGAGGCTTGTTTACGAAAAATAGAAAAATATAAGTAGAAGCAGATGCCGGAGAGATCCTGCAGCCTGCTTCTTTTTTATAGGCCCGGTGCTCTTGGCGAGAGGTCAGAGGCAACCTATTTTAGGAATAGTGCCAGATTGTCCGTTTCCCTTCCGGGGAACCAGGCATACTGTAGCATAAAGGAAGGCATGGACAGAGGAGGAGATTCTCATGCGTATGGTTGCTAGTAAATGGTCGAAGTTCGCAGTCCTGCTGCAGCATTCCGGAGTCGCCAAACATATTCCAGCGATGCGTCGTTATAGTGCGGAGAACCTTGCAGCGATGTTGCGTCAATATCAATTTGTCGTGGCAAAGCCGATCGTTGGAACCGGGGGCAACCGTGTAATGAAAATCCAAAGAGCAGGGAACGGCTTTCTGCTGCATAACGCGGGAACAAAAAAAATCTATCGCAGCTGGAGTGAACTGCTGCAGGTCATTAACCGGATTCGTCAGAACCGTCCGTTGATGATTCAACAGGGCATTAATTTAGCCACCATCGATGGTCGGCCTGTCGACTACCGGGTCAAGCTGGCAAAAGTCGGACGTCATTGGCAGATTCGAGCGGTTGTTGGCCGACTAGCCCGTCCGGGACTTTTTGTCACGAACCTGTGTCAAGGGGGTACGCAATTGAGAGGCAGATATGCCGTTGGACGGACGTTCCCGGCATCGCTGGTCAAATCCAAAATAGACACGATGGTAGGCGTATCCCGAACGTGCACGATGCTGCTAGAGTCAAAATTTCCGGGCATCGGCATGCTGGGCTACGATTTTGGCATCGATAAAAGGGGAAGCGTTTGGATTTTTGAAGTGAATACGAAACCCCACTAAATACAGCGAAATGGGCAGCACGGATCATTTCCAGACGTGTGGATCCAAGCTTTACGAAGAAAGCGAGTGAAATAACTGGAAAATCTCCCGCTAAATTGCTCGAATGTTGACCTTTCAGAGAATTTAGAAGGAAAACCTCCCGTTACTATGACCGGATGTAGTAGATTTTCACGGAATTGATGCGAATAGAGGGAGTTTTTCCAGCTAAATGGATCTGACGCTCCTTTGCAGTCCATTTAGAGGGAAATTTTTCCTTAATTTGAGCGCAGAAGCATAACAGCCCAAAAGGCTATCCCACAAGTCATAGAAATGACTGGGATAGCTTATTTATTTTTATTGTTTTGTTTTGATTCTTTTCAATTCAGCTACGATGACAAAGGAAACGATCACAAGCAAGAACCAGGCCACAATTTTGGTCGGATGTACGAAATGCCAGGCATGGTCTTGATTCGGATACCGCCAAGCGCCGAAATAAGTGGCGATATTTTCAGCAATCCAAATGAAAAAACCAGTACATAAAAAGGACACCACAAGCGGCATCGAATAGCTGATCTGTGCAAGCTTAAATCTAACTTTTGAGCTGTAGAAGAGAAAACAAAGCAATACAATTAACAAATATCTCACATCGAAGATGAAGTGATGGGTAAAGAAATTAAGATAAATACAAGCTCCGAATGGAACAGTTATCCATTTTGGCGGGTAGGCGTGCAAGGAAAGCTCCATCCTCCGCCATGCTTGACAAATATAACTTGCTACGCTCGCGTACATAAAGCCGCTGTAGAGAGGAACGCCGAACCATTTGCTATACGCTTCCTCAGGATAGCTCCATGATCCCATATGTACTTTGAACAGCTCGAGCATTATGCCAATAATGTGAAAGACACAGATTACTTTTAATTCATCTTTGGTTTCAAGTTTGCTGAAGTACATAAAAGCTTGCAGAAGAAGGCAGCCAGCTAGAATAAAATCATACCGCGGAAGGCCGGGTATCGATATCAACTTGCTTAAAGCAAGTGTTACAAAAATGCCTACAGGAAAAATGCAAGACAACGCTGCATGGTATGTAAAAATGCTTAATTGTTTCAAATGCATGTTCATGTTTTTTTCACCTCTTGATACTTCTTATATGCCGTATATCCATGCTAATGAAAGATTTGACTTCTATAAGCTGAGTTTTGTTCAAATGATTGCATTCATGTTTTGATACCTTTCATTTCCATTTTCAGCAAACGTTAAGTTGGCATTCAACTTTCTTTCAGCCACCGCTCAGTATGGATTCAGTCACGCCCCTTAAACTGCTACTTGTAGGTTGGATATGACGAAGACAATCGTGGTCTTGGTACATGGGAAAGGGGAATTATCAATGAGCATGAATCGGAAAAAGAAATGGATCATCATTGTTGTGGCTGCGATGCTGTGCGGGGCAGGAACTTATTATTACATACATGGTAAGGCGAAGCCTGCAGTCGCCGCATCCGGGCAGCAATCGGCAATGAAGGTGACGAAAGGCTCGATCTCTTCATCCATATCGGGAACTTCGCAGCTGGATGCCAAAGATAAGCAAAACATTGTCATTCCCGTGGATGCCATCATTAAAACGATGAATTTGACGCAAAATCAAGCGGTTAAGAAGGGCGACGTGCTCGTAGAGCTGTCCGTCCCATCTACCGAAACGAACCTTAAAGAAGCACAAGTGAGTCTTCAGCAGCTGGAGAAGGAGCTCGCTGAGCTGCAAGGCGAACAGAACCATATGAGCATATCCGCTTCGATGAGCGGAAAGCTTACGCTAGCATCCAATTTGGATGTGGGCAGTCAGGTGAATAAAACGACGAAGATCGGAACGATCTCCGACACTTCGCAATTCAAAGTCAAGCTGCCGTTTCCGCTTCAAGAAGCGGTTCAATTGCAGAAAGGCGATAACGTTGAGCTGACGGTTGACGGGTATTTGCTTTCTAAGATTGGAACGGTTTCAACCGTTTCCCACGACATGAAGGCCGATGCGAATGGAAATAAAATCGTGGATGTCGAAGTTCTCGTTACCAATGACGGGACGCTCTCTTCAGGCTTGAAGGTGAAAGGCAGCATCGGCACCGGTGACGACAAAGTAGAGTCAACAGAGCAAGCTGCGTTAGATTATGTGCGCACATCGCCTATTTTTTCAGAAGCTAGCGGAACGATCAAAAGCTTGAAGTTTAAAGACGGAGATACGGTAAAGCAAGGGGAACTCATTGCGGGATTATTTAACGATGACCTCCAGCAAAACATAATCAGCAAGCAAGCAGCTATCGACAGCCAGAAAATCAAAGTGGACGATGCGCAGCAAAAGGTGAATCAATTGACGATCACGGCGCCTTTTGACGGCGTGTTCTCGGCGGATTTTGCCAATAGTAAAAGCAATGTGCTTCGTAACTATCCTGTTGGCGCGCAAATTAATGCCAATACGACGTTAGGGGCGGTAGCGAGCTTAAGTACGATGCAGCTGGCCATTGCCGTGGATGAGCTGGATTTAACCAGTGTGAAGGTGGGGCAGAAAGCTGTCGTGAAGGTTGATGCGATTTCGGGCAAATCCTTCGATGGCGAAGTGACTTCGGTCTCCAATGTAGGGACCACCTCGAACGGAGTGACGACGTATGATGCGGTCGTTTCCATTCCGAACACGGCAGCGAGTGACCTCAAATATGCTATGACGGCTACGGCTGAAATTTTCATCCAAGATAAGAAGGACATTCTGGTCGTGCCGATTCAGGCGATTACAACGACGAAAGGCAAGTCAACCGTTGCATTGAAGAAAGCGGACGGCACCGTGGAAGAGCAGCATGAAATCAAGACCGGTATTCGCAGTAAAACACAGGTTGAGATTGTGAGTGGTTTGGTAGAAGGCGACGAAGTGGTCATGCCGACACGGAAAGCAACCACGACAACGAACCAGCAGCAAATGATGCAAGGCGGCTTCCAAGGCGGTTTTGGTGGCGGTGGCGGTGGCTTCCAAGGTGGTAGCGGTGGTGGCGGCTTCCAAGGCGGTCAAGGCGGTGGAGGTTCGCGTCAATGACCTATAAGCATCGAGGAATGGAGCGAGTCGGATGAATATTATTGAATTAACGGGAATCACCAAAAGCTACGCCCGCGGGGAAGAAGAATTGCAGATTCTGAAAGGGATCACGCTGCATATTGCAAAAAGTGACTTTGTTGCTATTATCGGTCCCAGCGGATCGGGGAAATCCACACTGATGAATACCATCGGGCTGCTCGATGTTCCGACTTCCGGCACGTACTCGCTCGACGGCGTCGCTACCGAGAAGATGTCCGACAACGGTCTTGCCGAACTGCGAAACCGGAAAATCGGCTTTATTTTCCAACAATTCAACCTGCTCCCCCGGCTATCTGCCATCGAAAATGTGGAGTTGCCAATGATTTATGCGGGCATTCCCGCCAAACAGCGCAGAGAACAAGCGCAGCGCATGCTGGAGAAATTGGGTATGGGCCAGCGCGGACACCACAAACCTAGCGAGCTCTCCGGCGGACAGCAGCAAAGGGTGGCGATTGCGAGAGCGTTAGCGATATCGCCTTCACTGATATTGGCGGATGAGCCTACGGGCGCTTTGGATTCCAAAACAGGGATTGAAGTGCTGGAGTTAATTCAGGAGCTCAATCAGCAGGGCAACACCATTGTCTTGATTACGCACGACAATCATATCGCAGATCATGCCAAGCGTGTCGTTACGCTTCGGGATGGCGAGATTATCAAAGACGTACGCAATGACCGGTTGCTGATTCCGCAAGCGGAGGAGGCGGTTTCGCTATGAGACCTTGGGAGCTTTTCCAAATGGCCATGGCCACAGTACGATCCAATCCGCTCAGGACGGTTCTGACGATGCTCGGCGTCATTATTGGGGTGAGCTCGGTCATTACGCTCGTCTCCATCGGGCAGGGTACCTCCAAATCGATTGAAAAGCAGTATGAGGGGCTAGGCACGAACCTGCTGACCGTTAACTTGCTAGGCAATGGCCGTGCAACTCAACTGAAATATGAAGAAATCATGGATCTGGAGGGCACATCCGGGATCAGCGGGATTGCGCCGACGATGACCAGGAACAGTACCAGCATCAAATATGAACGCACTACGGAAACGTATAATGTGCTAGGTACCAATGACCGTTATTTGAGCATGCAAAAGGGAGAGATCGGCAGCGGCCGTTTTCTCGCCCAAGCGGATTTGGACTATCGCAATCACGTGGCGGTGATTGGAACCGACGTGGCGGCGAAGTTTTTTGGCAAGGACGATCCAATCAATGAAGAAATTAATGTCAACGGCTACATGTACACGATTATCGGCGTTTTGAAAAGCAAAGGTTCCAATACAAGCGGGACGTCGTTAGACAGCTCGGTTATTGTGCCGTTGCCGACAATGAGCAGAGATTTTAAACTTGGATCCATTCGAACTGCTTACGTCGAAGCAGCTAGCGGCGATGACGTAAGCAGGGTGCAGGCCGTGCTGGAAAGATATTTAACGAGCAAATTCAAAAGCACGTCAGGATTCAACATTTTCAATTCCTCCGAATTGATCAGCGCCAAGCAAACTGCGTCCAGCACGCTAACGAATCAGTTAGTAGCCGTAGCCGCGATATCCCTTTTGGTAGGCGGTATCGGCATCATGAACATTATGCTTGTGACGGTAAGCGAAAGAACCAGAGAGATTGGGATTCGCAAATCCATTGGTGCCAAGCGCCGGAATATTTTGCTGCAGTTCCTGGTGGAAGCGACGTTAATTAGCGGCATGGGCGGATTCATCGGTTTAGTTGTTGGCGTAGCGTTATCGCTCGCGTGGCCCTATATCAATCCGAGCCAGGCTACCAGTCTTTCAATCAACGTAGGCTTATATGCATTCTTATTCTCAGCCTTAGTTGGCGTCATCTTCGGATTATATCCGGCCAACAAAGCTTCCAAATTAAAGCCAATCGATGCCCTTCGTTATGATTAGTGACTGCAGAATGACTTGTTTACTATTAAAAGCTACGGGAGGTAAAACATCATGATCCGCAAATTAACATCGATTTCTTTGAAGCATACAACATTAGCTCTGTTTCTAACCGGCAGCATAGCCGCTGCCTCTTTACCCACCGGGGCGGCTCACGCGGCAGGGGAAGCGGTTTATATCTCGTCGTCTTCCTATTTTACATTAAGCCAAGCTGCGCTTTCGTCTTCATCGCTTCAGTTTGCCGTATCCTTACATAATGGAGACGCAAAAGCGATAGACTTCAATCAATACGGCGTGCGGGTTACAGATACGTCCGGGCACAGTTATACGGCCAAAATGAGCGAAAAGAAGAGCGCGAGTGTCCTTCCAGGTCAAGATGCGAGCTTTCGCTTCTATGCCAATTTGGGTGAAGGGGAATCTGCAGATCAGCTGAAGATTGATGTCTTCCGCTGGGATGCGGGGCAAGCTGATTTTATGAATCATCTCGGCCAACTGCCTGTAAGTTCTGCACTTGGCGATGGTCAAGTGGGCGTGCCGGAAGAAATTATTAATCTTCGAACTATCGACACCACACTTGCGAATGATTCTTCGCTTGCGTTCCAGTTAGGGCAAAGTGTTCGGGTTTCAGAGAATGGCAAATGGTATCTGTATACGCAATTGTCCGCCAAAAACCTTGGATCCAGCTCCGTTAAGCTGCCGGCAGGACTTCAGTTCCGATTAGTGGATGCCAGTGGGTTGAAATATACCTCAGCGATTGCAAATGGATCAGGCACAACGTTCCTCCCGAACGAGTCGGATACGTTAACGTTGAAAACGCCGATCTCCAAGCAGATGGCGATGTCGGGGGTATCGCTGGAATTTTATTATGTAAACCAAAGTGAAGATGTGACACTGGGGAACATGAGTCTGGGTACTTCCCTTCAAACAACTGCGTTAGATACGAAGCAGGTATACGGCGGTCAGCAGTCGGGCGAGCAAATGACAGTCAAAGCCAACTCAACCAAATACACCAAGCAAGCCGATGGCGTTCATGTGCAAACGATCGTTACGCTAAGCAATGATGGAAAAGAGGCGGCCGCAGTTCCTTCGTTCTTTGCCGCGTACCAAGTCGGCGATTCAGGCACGGCTTTGACGGCTGCCGATAATACGGCCCGCAATGCGTATTTGGCACCAAATGAAACGACGACGTATTATTTCAACGCGGTTCTGCCTGCCGGTTCAGATCCCAACACGGCGCAGCTTGTCCTCTGGGAGAAGACATCCGCGAGCTCCGGCGGTTCAACAACGTCTTCCGGATCCACCGGCACGAGCACATCGACGAATGCCGATACAAGCACCGGGACGACAGGCCAAATGCCTGTTGCCGTGTTCCTGCTTAAAGGGGCGGTCGAAGCCCAAAACGGCTTCACGACAGCTGCGAACTATACACTAGGAAGCAAGCTGAATTTTAGCGACAATGCTGCAGTGAACAAAAATGTGGATGTTTCGCTTGTTGAGCTTCACGCGCATGAGAACGACGATCTAGGCTACAAAACGGCCATCGCCAAGTACAAAATTACGAATAACGGCACCAGCACGATTGCGCTTCCTGAACTACAGAACGAGCTGCTGGACAGCAGCGGCAATTCCTATACGGGAACGCGTCAGAGTTCAGTCGCGGCACAGCTCACGCCGGGCAGCTCTTATGTTGTTAGTTATTCCTATCTGCTGCCGAATAGCAAAACAGAGGACGATGGAGCTTTTGCGCTGAACATCTACGATGATAAATCGGTTTCCGAAGGTAAGGTATCGATCGGAACGTATCAGGTTGCTCTGCAGAAGGACGAAGACAGCGATAAGCTTGACCTGTATCCATTCTCCTTGAAAGTGAATAGCGATTCGATCAGCTGGCTTTATAATAACGGCACTTATTCGTATCAATTAAATCTTGATCTTGATATCACACATGAGGATCAGGTCATCATTGACTCAAACTTCTCCAAAATTGAATTCGACATGATTGATTCTCTCGGTCGCATCGTGGGCACTCAAACGTCCACATTAGTCGGAACCGGCAAACTGACCAGTGGCAAGCAAAAAGTTGTCGTCAGCGGGCTGAAAGACGAGCAAATTGACTCAGGTGTTGTCGTTAACATGTACGAAGTCATTGAGACTCCTAACGGAACGGCTAAGCGCCTGATCAAGCAATTCCATTAATAAATTCCTTTGAAGCGCCTGTATGCTTTCTGCATATAGGCGTTGTTTTGTTTTTCTTGCGTTAGTCTGTCAGCCTTTACAGGCTTAATCACGATATGGTATGAATACAACATAGAGGATGCTGCAAAGGAAATGAGAGGATAATTATGAATCAGGAAGCAGTGCACCAAACCATACCGGAGAGTAACGTTGGCATGGAGGAGTATTATCGGACCTATAAAAAACTGTTATTCTCTGTTGCCTACCGAATGCTAGGCTCAGTCTCAGATAGCGAGGACATTCTGCAGGAAATGTTTATTTCGCTGCAAACGATGGACACAGAGCATATCACCAATATGAAATCGTATTTAGTTAAAATGGTGACCAACCGCTGCTTGAACGAGCTGAAATCTGCGCGCAAGCAGCGAGAGTTATATATCGGTCCTTGGCTGCCAGAGCCGCAGGTCCACGAGATCGGCCATAATCCTTTAGACCGGCTTGAACAAGAAGAAACCGTCAATTATGCGTTTCTGGTCCTTTTGCAAAAGCTGTCAGCTATGGAGCGGGCTGTATTTGTGCTGAGAGAAGTGCTTGGCTACGAATATGGCGAGGTCGCTGAAATGCTGCAGAAGACCGAACACAATTGCCGCAAAATTTACAGCCGCGCAAAGCTTAAAATCGGAAGCGGAGGAGAGGCTCCCGCTCAATTGACAGGCGATACAGAGCCTCTTGCTCAGCTGTATTTGCGTGCGGTGAATACAGGAGATTTTAAGAATTTCGTTTCTATGCTAACAAACGATGCGGTGCTGGTTTCCGATGGCGGGGGGAAAAAGCGGGCAGCGCTCAAGCCGATTTTCGGCAAAGAGCGGATTCAAGCTTTTCTCGAAGGAATCGCGGCCAAAGGGGCGCTGCAAGGAGATTGGCGGCTGCTGGACATAAACGGTCAGACGGGTCTTGTGCTTATCCAGGAGCGGAAACCTGTGAAGATCATTAGTTTTCATTGGTATGCCGGGCAGCAGCAAGCGTTAGAGGTTTATCTGATTGTGAACCCGGATAAACTAGAAAAACTCGAATCTTTTTTGTAAACGTGTCACAAAACTCCAAGCTATTTTGTCTTATAAGCGAGAAGTCAAATTAACCACTTTGGAGGAGATTCACATGGAAGTAAGATTCAATTATAGCAAGGCAAATCCTGAGGCTTTGCAAACGATGTATAAGCTTGAAGGTTTCATGAAAACGAGCGGATTGGACCCTATCCTATACGAGCTTATCAAAATTAGAGCATCCCAAATCAACGGCTGCGCGTTCTGTCTTGATATGCATACCCGGGATCTCAGCAATTTAGGCGAAACGAATCAGCGGATTAATCTGATTAGCGTTTGGCGGGAAGCTCCGATCTACTCGGAGCGCGAGAAAGCGGTACTGGAGCTTACGGAAACGGTAACGAACATTTCCGTACAAGGTGTTCCTCACGAGGTATATGACCGAGTTCGCGAGCATTTTGACGAACGGGAATACGTGACGCTCATCATGGCCATTAATACGATCAATGCTTGGAATCGCATCGCGATCTCGACCGGCATGTTCCCTGGATGTATGTAAGAAGCCTCTCACTGCCGCGAGAGGGTGAAAAAGGCCGTCTCAGCAGCTGAGACGGTGTGTGAATGTATGCGAGACGTCCGAAAAGGCCGTCTCGTTTTTATTTTGTAGTGCAACGTGCCCAAAAGCATGATTCAGTTCCTAATTCATAGTAAGATAGATTCATATTGCCAAAAAACGAGACAGTTAGGAGACATGAAGCGATATGAAAGAAAACAAATATGACGATCTTGGATTTTTTGAAAAATACAGCCAAATGGCACGCTCGATCGGAGGATTGGACGCTGCGGGGGAGTGGCCCGCACTTCGTGCGCTGCTGCCTGAGCTTTCAGGGAAAGCCGTGCTCGATCTCGGCTGCGGTTATGGCTGGCACTGCCGGTACGCTCGCGAAATGGGTGCTCGTACCGTCGTAGGCGTGGATCTTTCCGAAAAAATGCTGGAGCGTGCAAAAGAATTGACGGATGATTCAGCGATTGCTTACCGCAGGCTCGCGATTGAAGACATCGATTTTGCCGCGGGAGAATTCGATGTGGTGATCTCCTCTCTTGCCATCCATTATGTTGAGCACTTCGACGAGCTTTGTCATAAGGTTCACCATTGCCTAGCCGAGGGCGGCAGCTTTATTCTTTCGGTTGAGCATCCCATTTTTACTTCACGCGCGGAGCAAGATTGGTATTATGGACCACAGGGCGAACGATTGCACTGGCCGGTTGACAGCTACCAAAGCGAAGGCCGCAGGCAGGCAAGATTCCTGGATAGCGACGTTGTCAAATACCATAGAACGGTTGCCACTTATTTGAATGCGCTAATCGATGCTGGCTTCAGCTTGCAAAGACTGTCGGAGCCCCAACCTACACAGGAAGCTTTGGACAAATATCCCGCAATGCGCGACGAAACCAGACGTCCTATTTTTCTATTGATAGCAGCAGTCAAAAATAGCAAATAAGATCAACTACTCTTAGCATTATGTCCATATGCATAATCTTCTTGATTGTTGGGCTAACTTGGTTATAATTAGACTTATAAGTTTATACATTAAACAAACTAAGTTGACCAAGGAGAAAATGGACATGAATAAGCCTGTACAACCTAAAGAACCGTTAGTTACACATATTTATACGGCTGATCCATCTGCCCACGTATTCGAGGGAAAAATTTACATTTACCCTTCCCATGATCTTGATCATGATGGACCTTCTAATGACAATGGCGACCAGTACGCAATGGAAGATTATCATATTCTATCCTTGGATGATTTTAATTCTCCATGTATTGACCATGGGGAGGCTTTGCACCTGAGGGACATTCCATGGGCGAAGCAGCAGCTATGGGCACCGGATGCAGCGTATAAAAATAATACGTACTATCTCTTTTTCCCAGCTCGCGATAAAGACCATATTTTCAGACTTGGCGTTGCCACAAGCTCAACCCCGGCAGGTCCTTTTACTCCGCAAGAAAATTATATTCCCGGCAGTTTCAGCATTGATCCTGCTGTGTTCATCGATGATGATAACAAAGCCTATATTTACTTTGGCGGACTTTGGGGCGGCCAGCTTGAGAAATGGCAAACTGGGTCCTTTCTTCCAGAGGCGACAGGACCTGCCGAGCATGAACCTGCTCTAGGACCTAGGGTAGCGGAACTCAGCGACGATATGCTCACATTTAAAGATGAGCCGCTAGAAATCAAGATCGTGGATGAAGAGGGTAATCCAATTCTTGCGGGTGATGAAGACAGAAGATATTTCGAAGGGCCTTGGGTTCATAAATACAATGGATACTACTATCTGTCGTATTCTACGGGGACTACGCACTGTCTCGTTTATGCGATGAGCGAGCACCCTCAAGGACCATATGTTTTCAAAGGCAAAATACTTACCCCTGTAATCGGGTGGACAACGCATCACTCTATCGTGCAGTTCGAGGATAAATGGTATTTATTTTATCATGATTGTTCATTATCGGATGGAGTTAACCACAAACGCTGCGTCAAATATACAGAGCTGACGTATAACGCAGACGGCACGATTCAAACGATTGATCCATATAAATAAGCAAGCGGTATCAGAGAGCTGCTCCCAAAGGTCTGGAAAGACCAGAGGGGGCAGCTTTTATTTGTGTCGTTGATCCTTGATGCATAGAATCTCAAATTTGGATAAAAATACGAGGAAGGAAATGAATGGGAACAGGTACAGGGGGCGAATTCGGATGACCATTTGGCAATCGTATAAGCGAAGGTCAAGACAAAGTTCCCCAAGTCAGCAGGCTCGGATGATACCGAAGAATGAACCGCCAGCCCATCAGTTTTTGGAACAGAACCAAGAGATGAACGTCAGCCGCCAGCTTGAAGAGACGATGAGCATCATTCAAAACGTATTAGGCGAAAATGACGATTTCATCATACGCCGAATTCGTATATGCGATGAGCGTCCGGCAGCGGTTCTTTATTTCGCTGACTTAATTGATAAACAAACTTTGAATGATCATATTATGAGGCCTTTGATGTCAACGACCTCCAGCGATGATTCGAAAACTGATAGCCGCACCATGAGAGAGTTTCTACTGAACGATACGCTGTATGCTTCTGAAGGGAGAACGGAATTACAGATCATTGAAATCGTTCAAACCATTGTAGAAGGAAATACCGTCCTTCTTGTTGATGGACTAGAGGAAGCGTTTATCTTCAGTACGCGCCATGTCGACAAGCGGGCAATCACGCAGCCGGAAACCGAACAAGTGATCAGGGGCGCGCGTGAAGGCTTTATTGAATTGTTAGGTACGAATTTGGCTCTGCTTCGCTATCGGCTCCCGACTCCGGATTTTAGGATAAAAACGATTCGAATCGGGCGTGTCACCAAATCCAAAGTGGCTCTCTGCTACGTAGATGGCATCGTTAATCCTGCTCTCGTCGAAGAGGTGTTTAGACGATTATCATTGATTGATATCGATGGACTTCTGGATGCAGGATATTTAGAACAATTTATCGAGGATAACCATATCTCTCCGTTCCCGCAGATCCAAAATACCGAGCGGCCAGATAAAGCCGTTTCCAATCTGCTGGAAGGCAGAGTGGTGCTGCTTGTTGACGGGTCTCCGTTTGCTCTGATTTTGCCAACTGTATTTAGTCAATTTTACCAAACGGTAGAGGATTATTCAGAGCGGTATCTCCTCGTCAGCTTCATACGGCTTGCGCGCTTAGTCGCGTTGGTCTTCTCGCTGATTTTCCCATCGCTGTATGTGGCGCTTATCTCCTTCAATCCGGAGCTTATCCCAACGGAGTTCGCGGTGGCGGTAGCAGGCGGAAGAGCTGGCGTGCCATTCCCCTCTGTCATTGAGGTTCTGATCATGGAGGTATCCATGGAAGTGCTAAGGGAAGCTACGCTGCGATTGCCGCAGCAAGTAGGCGGAGCCCTTTCCATCGTAGGTGTGCTGGTTGTCGGACAGGCAGCCGTAGCGGCAGGATTTATCTCTCCAATTACGGTCGTCATCATTGCTTTAACGACGATCGGTTCTTTTGCCACACCGGCTTACAACGCGGCTTTAGCTCTTAGGCTGCTGCGCTTTCCGCTGGTCATTTTGTCAGGCATCTTCGGCTTGTATGGGGTTATGATCGGGTTAATTTTAATCGCCAACCACATGCTGTCCTTGAAATCATTCGGCGTTCCTTACTTGAGTCCGATCGTCCCGGGCAATTTTCAGGGGATGAAAGACACACTGGCGCGGCTGCCTCTATGGTCCATGCCGAAGCGTCCGGCTCAATTGCACACGCCTAACGACACCCGTCTGGGGAAATTTTCGCAAGAAATGAGTGAAGCAGCGCACAACAACACGCTAGACCCTTTGAAAGTTGGAAACACAAGGAGGAACGAAATGGATGGAGCAGCCTCGTCAGATCACAGTCATTCAAGCGGCGATCATACTGATTAGCACAATCGTTGGGGTTGGCGTGTTGGCTCTTTCTCTTTTTGCCGTCAAATCAGCCGATTCCGGGGCGCCGCTTATCACTTTACTCGGCTTTTTACTTGCTTTATTAGGATTTTGGTTTTTAACCAAACTAGGTATGCGTTTTCCTTCACAATCCATTATTGAGTACAGCCAGGATCTGATCGGCAAATGGATGGCTGGACTATTTAGCGTTATGATCATCGCGTTCTTTTGCTTAATTACTGCGCTCGCTTCGCGTGAATTTGGCGAAGTCGTCGTTACTTCCGTATTGACGAAAACTCCTCTGGAAGTAACGGTTATTGTGATGCTGCTGCTGGCGGCAGTTTCTTCTCGCGCGGATATTACGACCTTTACATATTTACATCATTTCTATTTCCCAATTATCTTATTTCCCGGATTGTTGATCGTTGTGCTCTCACTTAAGAACGCGCAACTAATCAACCTGCTGCCTCTATGGGGGAACGAACCGAACGGTATGCATGGGGGAATACTTACGATGGCCGCCTTATTTCAAGGCTCATTTGTTATGACAATCGTCATTCCTGCAATGAGAAGGCCGGAGAAGGCGATGCTTGCCGGCGTTATTGGCATGGTAATAGCCGGCTCCTTATATACATTGATCGTAATTGCCACAGTTGGCGTATTTGGGGCGGAGGAAATCAAGAAATTAGTTTGGCCAACTTTGGAGTTAGCCAAAACGACTTCATTGCCTGCCAATATTCTGGAGCGTTTAGATGGCGCTTTTCTTGCCATATGGGTTACCGGAGTTTTTACGACTTTGTTGTCTTCTCACTATTCAACCATTTACTTCATAGGCCAACTGTTTCGGATGCGTGATCACAAGATGTTCTCATTTTTTCTCGTTCCTTTCATTTATGTTCTCGCGATGTTTCCCCAAAACGTTCTTCAAATGTATCAAATCATTCAACTTGTCGGCCGCTGGGGATTAGTTATCACAATTTTTTATCCTTGTGTACTACTTATTGTAGCTATGATTCGCAAGAAAAAAGGTCGGGGGGATCAACTTGTGGCAAAATCTGATTAAACAGATTCTTGTTTTCTCGTTGATAGCCCCGCTGCTGACAGGCTGCTGGGATCGTTTGGAAATTGAAGATCGGGCTGTCGTTCTGGCCATCGGAATTGATGAAGCAAACCCTAGCGAGGCGAAGGAAAGCAGCAATGCTACGCATTTATTAAATAGCAGCGCGGGAGCGAACAAGGATCTTATTCGCATCACAGTCCAAATTGCCGTTCCAGGGCGTATTCCGCTAGGCACAGGCGGAGGACCCGGCAGTTCATCACCCAATCAAAAACCGATCTGGGTTTTAACCAGTGTTGGCAAAACCATTGACGATTCCCTAATGAACCTGCAGCAGCAGCTCGCAGACCGTTTATTCTATGGTCATTTGCGGGTTATTGTGATTTCGGAGGCTGTGGCCAGAAAAGGTATCGCAAACGAAAATGATTTCTTCCGGCGCCAGCCGCAAGTCAGAAGAACCGTATGGATGGTTGTCTCCAAAGGGAAGGCAGCGGACATTATGCATGCCACACCTCAATTGGAACGTGTCCCAACGTTATATTTGCTTGCCACTTTGGAGCACGCGAGAGAGATGGGCAAACTGCCTAATATATTCTTAGGCGTTTTTTTCAGTGCCAGCTCTGCCAAAGGGCAGGAAGGAGCGCTTCCTCTTTTGGAATTAAAGAAGGAATCGAACATCGAACTTGCCGGAATGGCCTATTTTAAAAACGATAAAATGGTTGGACACACGACAGCCCTGCAGATAGGCCATTACATGGCAATCAAACAGATTAATCCCGGAGGCTATAGTGCTCTACAAAAAATACCAGGTACAGATACATTGGTCATTTTTACAACAACCCACCGGAGATCAAGGATTTCGACTAAGATCAAGGACGGTAAAGTATACGCGACGGTTACTTGTCAGATCGAGGGAGACTTTCAGGAGAAGTCGAATGAGAAGTTTCGTGTTACAAAGGAAAATCTGGCGGAACTAGAAAAGCAAATTGAAAAAGAAGCCAAGCAAGGATTTGAAAAATTCATCCATCAGACGCAAAAGGAAGGCAGTGACATTTTCGGTTTTGGGGAATATGTGCGGGGTACCCAGTCCTCCTACTGGAATAAGCAAATTATGACGAAACAAGAGTGGCAAAACCAGTACAAAGAGATGTTCGTTGAAGTTAATTTGCGTGTAAAGATCAGACGAATTGGGACGAAAGCCAAGTAGGGGGAAGGACCCATGATCACTTTTAATTATTACACGATTCTGCTGCTGCTGATCTCCGGAGGGCTCGTCTTAATTTTCGATGTGAAGATTTATAAACAGGCGAGCATGTTGAAAGAGAAGAAGGGGGCAACCATTGCAGGGTGGTTAAATATATCGTTGGGGGTTCTTTCGTACTTTGGCTATTTGGTGTATGAGAAGTGGTTCTGGAAATAAGGAAGAGGTTAGGGATTTATTAAATATGGTGTAAAGTGGTTCAGATCGTCCGGCTGAAGAAGGGAAACAGGATATATATGGAGAATATAACCACGTTGCATTTTGAAACCAAAGATGCAATGACGAGGAGGAGACTAAGAAATGAAATACCGTCAACTTGGCGATACGGAGCTTCGCATCAGTGAAGTTAGCTTTGGCACATGGGCCATCGGTGGGGGCTGGGGTCAAGCTAACGATGAGGAAGCCATAAAAGGCTTAAACATGGCTATGGATGCAGGCGTTAACTTTTTTGATACGGCCGACGTTTATGGCTCGGGGCATGCGGAAGAACTGCTGGCAAAGGCGACTAAAGGCAAAGAAGACGAGATCTACATAGCTACAAAGTTTTGCCGGGCAGGCGATATTCACGATCCGCATACGTATTCGGAGGAAACCGTTCGCCAATATTGTGAGAACAGTTTGAAGCGATTGAACCGCGAACGTATCGATCTTTATCAAATTCACTGTCCGCCGCTTGCCATTCTGAAAGATGGACAAGTTTTTGAAGTGCTGGACAAACTCAAAGCGGAAGGTAAAATCCGCCATTACGGCGTCAGTGTAGAGACAGTGGAAGAAGGCTTATTTGCGCTGAGCATGCCTGGTGTGAAAGCGCTTCAAGTGATTTTTAATCTGTTCCGGCAAAAACCGGCCGAGTCTTTGTTTCCGCAGGCGAATGCTGCAGGGGTAGGGATTCTCGTCAGACTGCCGCTTGCAAGCGGTTTGCTTACCGGAAAATTCACGGAAACAAGCACATTCGCTGCAGACGATCACCGGAATTTCAATGCGGACGGCGCTCAGTTCAATGTAGGTGAGACGTTCGCAGGTTTGCCGTTTACGAAGGGAGTGGAGCTGGCCAGGGAATTGGCATGGATTGCGGAAGGGCGCGGCAACATGGCCCAGGCTTCCATGCGTTGGATTTTGGACAACCCGCACATTACATGCATCATACCCGGCTTCAAGAACGAGCGGCAAGTGAATGACAACTTAGGCACTGCGCAGACGCCTTCTTTTCAAGTGGAAGAACTGGAACGTCTCCAGGCTTTTTATGAGGAGAAAGTGAAAGAATATATCCGTGGTCCTTACTAAGCGATTGTGATGGTGTACCGATGATTAATTTCATTGAGGATTTTATATTAAATGTCATGTTAATTTTTTCGCCTCTTGTTATCTATCCATATTTGTATAAATCACAAAGTCATAGCACGAAGTTTCGGCTATGGCTTTGCTTGTTATTTTCAGCAGCCATTGGATTTACCATGTCGATTCCGGTCAGTTTTAATGGATTGGTTTATGATTTTCGTTCCATTCCATTGTTGGTCGGTTCGCTTTATGGCGGGATCTATGTGGCTATGTTTCTGTATGCAGCACTTATTGTCGTCCGGTTTTTTCTCGGAGGGCCGCACTATTTCATCTACATCATCTCTTTTCTCCCGACGATTCTTTTTGTTGCCATTCTCCTTAGAAAGTACCGTGATTTGAATTTAGCTCAAAAAATATTAGCTGCCGTTCTTGGATGCATAGCTATTAAACTCGTTACTTTTCTAATTTACTTTAGCTGTCTGAATAATTTGGAGCTCTTTGCAACCAACCTCTTCGCCACATTGAAAACTTACATTCTGCAAAGCATCGTAATAGCGGTATATATCTATCTCATTGAGTTTCTCCAAACCTATATTCATATGCAAGAAGAAGCTATTCAGGGGGAGAAAATCAAGATTGTAAGCGAAATGGCCGCTTCGGTCGCTCATGAAATTAGAAATCCGCTTACGGCCGTGAGAGGATTTATTCAATTAATGGCGATCCCTCATTTAGATCAAACGAAAATCCAATTTTACCAACAAATATCACTGGAAGAATTAGACCGGGCGCAATTAATCATTAGTGATTATTTAGCGATTGCCAAGCCTGAACCGGAAAAAGATGAACTTATCAATCTGAAGGATGAAGTGCAGTATGTTTCTCAAGTCTTGTTAACGATCGCGAACTATCATGATGTCAAAATGGAAGTTTCGTTGCCCGATGAGCAAATATGTATTCAGGGAGATCGCAATAAACTTCGGCAATCGTTGATCAATCTCGGAAAAAACGCCATTGAGGCCATGCCGAAGAACGGAGGGGTATTAGAAATCATACTGACTGAACAAGCGAATAAACGGATCATCACGATGCGTGATAACGGCATTGGAATGACGAAGGAACAAATCAGCAGGTTGGGAACTCCGTATTTTTCGACCAAACAGAAAGGCACCGGCCTCGGTACTATGGTCTCGTTCAGTTTAATTAGAGCAATGAAAGGTAAAATACATATAACGAGCGAAAAAGGCAAGGGGACCGAATTTGAAATCTCATTTCCGGCCGTTCGTGGGGATTGCTATGATTCTGACGTACGGAATACGACCAAGAGCTTGCTGTAAAGCAGCTCTTTATTTGTTTTGAATGGCTCCTATACGTTGAAAATCCTCTTGACAATTGTCGCCAATTCGAATGATAATAAAAACGACTAGTCAGTCTTTTATTTGGAATTGATGATATTTGAGGAGGATTACTATGACTGCACACCTAGACAATTTAGACAAATATGCTTCTTTGGCCATACAATTAGGAGTTCATGTACAGCCGGGACAAACATTAGTCATTTTCGCACCTCTTGTATCGGTGGATTTTGTACGCCTACTAGTTAAACGAGCCTATGAGGCAGGCGCAAAGCATGTATATGTAGATTGGTCTGATAGTGAAATTACGCGGTTAAAATATGAGATGGCGCCATTTGAAGCCTTGCTTGAATACCCGATGTGGCAGGCTAAAGGATACGAAGAATTAGCCAACCAGAATGCTGCTTTTCTATATGTCGTGGCGAATAATCCTGATCTTATGAACGGTATTGATCCCCATCGCATTCAGACAGCCAGCAAAACAAACAATGCCGCACTAATGGGTTTAACGTCATCCAGATTAACGAACAAGGTCAGCTGGTCGATCGTCGCAGTTCCTTCACTTGCCTGGGCGAATAAAGTGTTTCCATCGCTGCCGGAAGAAGAACGCGTCGATGCTTTATGGAACGCGATCTTCAAAGCTACCCGAGTGGACACCGAGGATCCGATTCTGAATTGGAAAACACACGCCCATGCGTTGGAGACGAAATCCGCCCTACTGAATCAGAAGCAGTATAAGGCGCTTCATTACCGTACGGAAGGGACGGACATTACGATCAGTCTGCCAAAGGACCATATCTGGGTATCTGCCGGCAGCAGCAACGAACAGGGCAACAGCTTTATTGCGAATATTCCGACGGAGGAAGTTTTCACGTCCCCATTAAGAGACGGCGTAAACGGAACAGTGAAAAGTACAAAGCCTCTGAGCTATAACGGCGTTCTCATTGAAAATTTTTCTTTAACGTTCAAGGATGGGAAAATCATAGCTTTTCAAGCGGAAAAAGGCGAAGAGATGCTGAAAAGTCTTATTGAATTGGACGAAGGCTCCCATTATTTGGGCGAAATTGCACTCGTACCGCATCGCTCGCCGATCTCTGATATGAATCTTATTTTCTATAACACGCTGTATGATGAGAACGCTTCTTGTCATTTTGCCATCGGCCGGGCTTTTCCGTTTTGTTTGCAAGGCGGCACCCGGATGAGCGGAGACGAACTGCAGCAGCATGGATTGAATGACAGCTTGACGCATGTCGATTTCATGATGGGGTCGGCCGACATGGACATTGACGGTATTTTACCGAACGGGGAAGCAGAACCGTTATTCCGGCGCGGAGATTGGGCAATTTCATAGAAAAAGAAAAGGGAGGAGCCGTATGTCGCCTAAAGTTTCGCAAGCCTACAAGGAAGAACGTAAGGCAATCATTCTTGAGGGAGCGCTCCACTGCTTTATTGAAAAAGGCTTTCAAGCTACGACGATCGACGATATTGTTCGGCACTTAGGGATAAGCAAGGGTGCCATTTACAGCTATTTTGCCAGTAAGGAAGAAATGTACATTCAAATGGCCGACGACAAAATGAATGCCATGCTGGAGAATTCGACAGAACTTTTCAAAACGATGCCAAGCGCTGCCGATCAGGTCCGCTATATGTACGGGCGATTCCGCAACCAATCGCTGAACGAGCTTCGCAGGTGGATGGCTTTTCACTTGGAGTTTATGCTGTATGCGGCTCGCCAGCCGCATTTGACCGAACGATGGAATGAGTATGCGGATAAAGCCTTGGTCTTCATTCAGGACATTATGGACGGCGGCAAGCAGACAGGGGAATTTCGCTCTGACTTGGATAGCGCGGCTGCAGCCCGGTTATTCTGGTCAATCCGGGACGGACTTGCTCTGCAGTATATGTTAAGCGGCGAAGAAGCCGATTATAGGCGCACGATTGACGATATGGAAAGCATGGTATTCCGCTATATGTTGAGTTAACCCATCGAACTGGAGGATGAACGCTATGATTTTCAAGAAAATGAGCGAACTGACAGCAGAAGATATGGTGGCACTTTGGAATAAAGGGTTCGAAGGGTACTATATAAACAGTGAGCTGAATTTGGACAAATTTTTGTCCAGAGCTGTGAATGAAGGTCTCTCCTTAGAGCATTCTTTGGTGATGTTTGCAGAAGATGAGCCTATTGGTTTCGTGATGAACGGATTTCGGTCGATTGAAGGCAGAAAAGTAGCGTGGAACGGCGGCACAGGTATTGTTCCTGCCTACAGAGGAAAAGGGTTCGGAAAACAACTAATGGAAAGAAATCTGCAATTGTATCGTGAGCAGGGGGTTGAAACGGCTTTACTGGAAGCTCTTGTGCAAAATGAAGCGGCAATTCATCTCTACCGATCGGTTGGTTACGAAATTACGGAGCAGCTCATTTGCTTAGAGCGTACCGATGTACTTGAAGCCAGTTTGCAGGCGTCTGAGAACGCTGGACGATATGCTGTGCATCGAGGACACCCCGCAGTAGTCAAAGGGATACCGTTCTACAGGCCTATGTCTGCATGGCAAACACAATGGGCAAGTATGAAAGGCGGCGAGAGCATAATCATTACCGAGAAAGAAGAGGTGGTTGGTTATGCGCTTTGCAAGCGCGTTTATGGCGAGGACGGACATTTAGCAACCACGGTTCTTTACCAATGCGAGTCGATTCCAGGCCATGAAAATGAGGGCGATATTCTTAAAGCGGCATTGTGTGAAGTATTTGCACCGTTTGATTCCTCTTGTAAGCGATTAGCGATGAACTTGAGGCAAGCCAACAGGGACTTGAACAAGCTGCTTGAGGAATGGGGATTTACCTCTTTCGTCGAGCAATTGCACATGTCGCGGCGCATTTGAACGGTGCAGCCTAGGAACATTCGGATCCTGAAGTATTAGTTTGACGCGGGGGCGCATATGAATCGTTATGAAGAATGAAAAACGATTTGATGGAGGGGTACCCCATGTCTTTTTTTGACAAAGTTAAACAAGGAGCATCCGATGCCGCGAAGAAAGCTCAGCAAACCGTCGAGCTTACGAAGCTGAAGGCCCAGATTTCGTCCAAAGAGAAAGAGATAGAGAAATTTTATCACCTTATTGGGGAATCCGTTTATGCGGCGCATGTGTCAGGAAGCTTAGACCGGACCGGGGAAATCGTAGAGAGATTCAGCCATGGCATCGAGGCCGTCAAACAGGAAATCGCCGTTTTGGAGCAAAAAGTCATCGAAGTTCGCAACGAGAAGGAATGCGTCTGCGGTAAAGTCGTCGTGGCCGACACGAAATTCTGTTCTGCTTGCGGCCATCCGTTTTGAAGAGGGACGAGAAAGGCTGTCCCATAAGTGAAATTAACTAAGCTATGGGGATAGTTAATAATCAGGGCAAATGAATAAATGAGTTAAGCGGCTTGCAAATTGCATCTGCTTAACTCATTTTCTTTTTAGGTGGTCAAAATAGTGGGAAAAGTTCCCTCTAATTTGCCTGCAGAAGCTTGTCAGACCCATTTAGCTGGAAAAACTTTCTCTATTTGCGCCGATTCCGTGATAATCTAGGAAATCCGGTCAAATTAGCAGGAGTTTTTCCTTCTATATTCTCTACGAGGTCATCTGTTGAACCATTTAGAGGGGGATTTTCCAGTTATTTCTTCTCGTCAGCCGAGACTTCGGGCTTGATCCCCGGTTGTGGTAGATGAGACGTCGTTTTTCAGCGTTAAAGTAGGCGGAGAGGGCAAAAGTTGAAGTTAGCGCTGTAAAAAAACTTAAAGTTGAGCAACAGCCCCTCACCTTTTCAGTAAAGCCCGAATTTGAAACCATCAGGAATCTACTTGTGGGACAGCCTTCTTTTTTGGGGTTCGCTAGCGCTCGAAAAAGTTTGCTCAGCGTCGGCCAGCCTAATGTATTACCGTGCAGGAATATTATGGGATTAATTGAACTTATATTACTATACGTCAATCAATCATGAGGAGGGGCCATGCCTGAACCAATCATCGTCGTTGCCTACAGAGAAGAATGGAAGGAGGAGTTTGCCTCGATTGCCCAAAAAATCCGTGGGGCACTAGGTGAAATTGCGTTACGTATCGACCATATCGGGTCCACTTCCATCCAAGGACTTGATGCAAAACCGATCATAGATATTCAAGTTAGTTTGGAATCATTGGAGCCAATTGAGAAATACAAAGATTCCTTTGAAGAAATCGGTTATTATCACAAAGCTGAGAACCGGGACAAAACCAAGAGATATTTTAGAGAAAAGCCAGGCTCTCAAAGGACGCATATTCACGTAAGAGAACACGGGAGCTGGTCGTCTTTATTTCCGTTACTGTTCAGGGACTATCTGCGGTGCCATCAAGAGGAGTGTCAGAGATACGTTGAGTTCAAATACGAATGTATGGCCATGTACAGGAACGAAAGAGAAAGGTATGTCGAAGCGAAAGAGCCGTTGATTTGGGAAATCATGCGGAGCGCCAGTCGTTGGAGCCAAGAAACAGGTTGGAAACCAGGCGCAAGCGATTATTAAAGTGATTATTAATCGGAATTTAATAAGGAGACTACGATGACCGATTACTACTGGGATAACAAAATTGAGTATTTAAGAAATACGAGAGGCTTGTATTACAACGACGATTATTTGGAGTTTCTCGTAAAGACGGTTTGGAAACTTAATGAGCCAGTCAACGTGGTTGATTTTGGCTGCGGATATGGCTATTTGGGACTGAAATTGCTGCCGCTCTTGCCCAAGGGATCCACGTACACAGGGATTGATAAAGGATCAGAGCTTATAAACACAGCTAGGGAGGTTTTTTTGACTCAGACTCATCCTTCTGAATTTATTTTAGGCGATATTGAGGAAATAACCGTTGAAAGGAAGTATGACATTGCCATTTGTCATGCCTTTTTATTACATATGTCATCTCCGGCTAATATCCTTCAAAAGATGATGGATAGTGTTGTGGACGATGGAATGGTCATTTGTTTTGAGCCTCACTGGATTGCTAATATGTCAAATTACAGTGTTCATGATCTGGAACAAAGCCAAGTGATACCGCTTGGAAACTTGCAAAAATTGTTTGAAAACGATTTGAAAAGCAAGGGGAAAGATGGAAATATAGGGATCAAAATCCCCGTTTATTTAAGTCAATTAGGTTTAAAAAACGTAGCGTGCAGAGTAAGTGATAAAGTTAATTTTCTGGATCAAAACGCGGATCCTCAAACAAATCAACGACTGTACAGCTCTTTGAAAGAGGAGGGCATAGGCGGGAATCCCGGAGATGAAGATATATTTGTACGAAACTTAATGAGCCGAGGACTGACAGAGAGGGAAGCGCAGAGTCAATATGAGGCGGAGCTGCGCTTTTCAAAAGAATTCCAGATGGATTCTTTCCTTACCTATGCCCCAAATATGAAAATTACATTTGGAACAGTTAAGAGATAAAACTTTTTGTAACTGTATTGACATAATGTAAGGGCATACATTAATATTTAAATAGATTCAGGAAAACGTTTGGGCAAGGATTTTGGGCTTTGGTTTGGCGTTTGGGGTTTTGAATAAAAAGGAGCTGTTACAATATTGCCTACACTTAAAGATATCGCCGAGTTAGTGGGCGTCTCGATTTCAACAGCCTCGCGCGTAGTCAGGAACGATACGAGCAGGCATATTAACCCGGAGACGAGAGCCAAAGTATGGGAGGCCGTACGTCAGCTCGACTATACGCCAAACGAGTCGGCGCGTCATCTCGTGAATAAGCAGAAGGCCGTGAAGAGACAGACCAAACAAATCGGCTGCATTATTCAAGCGGCGCGTCTGAATGACGATCATCCCTACTATTCACCGATCATTACTTCATTTACGAAAAAGATATTGGAATCCGGTTACTCGTTAGCTTTCATACACACTTCCGACGAGCTGGCAGACGATGCTTTGCTGCATCGATGCATTCATGAGATTCAAGTGGATGGCGTCATCATTATAGGCGAAGTGGGATCTGCAATTCTGGAGTTTCTCCAAAAGGTAGAAGATCTGGCCTTGATCGGCATTTGTACGATTGGGACTGAAATTACTATGGTGGATTACGATCGTATTCACGCAGCGAAATCCGCTGTTGATCATCTTATTGCGCAAGGCCACCGGTCGATTGGATTTGTCGGCGGGCCCGGACATACGGGAGAGCTGAACAGTGAAGAGCGATTCCAGGGTTACAAGTTTGCCATGTACGATGCGGGAATAACCATAAACAAAGACTGGGTGATAGACACCCGATGGGAAATTGACCGCAGTTATGAGTACGTGAAAGAACAATTAAAGCAGTCGGATATCGAGCGGCCAACGGCTATTTTTTCGGCAAGCGATCAGTTGGCAATCCCGGCTATGCGTGCCATCATCGAAAGCAATTTGCGAATTCCGGAGGACATCGCCTTTATCTCGATGGATAATATTGATTTCGCGCAGTATACAACGCCGCCGTTATCTTCGGTGCATGTGCCTAAAGTCGAGATCGGCATGACGGCCGCCGCAACCTTGCTTGATATGTTAAAGGGAGAGCAGTTAGCGTTATCTAGAGTACTGCTGCCACATAAAATCATTGTGCGGCAATCGTCAACGTTTAATAGAAACTAAATTTTTTTTGAAACTCAGGATAACGTTATCCTGAGTTTGGCACCAATTTAAATTTACTATTTCAAGGAGGTGACTTTCGCTTTTACGGGAGCTTCGATGAATGGCATTGTTTCACATGAAAGTGCTTTCACAAAAAATTAAAAAGGGTGATTGTGAAATGGTAAAGAATTCAAAAAAGATCGTTTGCCTATCCATGTTGATGTCTTCAATGGTTGTTGTAAGTGCTTGCGGCAGTTCCAATTCATCTGATCCAGCCTCATCCGGTGCGCCGACCAGCGATGCGAAAGCTACAGCAGCCGCTAGCGGAGAGAAAGTAACGATAACATACGGCGGTTGGGGACTGGACACGATGACGGAAGTCATCAAAGCCTTTCAAGCCAGTCATCCGAATATAGAAGTGAAAGCAGAAAATACGCCGTACAAGCAATATTTCACCAAATTGGAGACGGCGGCACAGGGCGGAACCATGCCTGACGTGCTGTGGATGAACGGGCCCAACTTTATCAAGTACGCTGAGAATGGCATGCTGAAGGATTTGTCCGATAACATCAAAAAGGACCAATTGGATCTGAATAATTACCCGGCTTCGCTCATTTCACTGTACAGCTTAGGCGGTAAAAACTACGGAATTCCTAAAGATTATGACACGATTGGCCTCTGGTACAACAAGAAACTGTTCGATGAAAAAGGCGTTGCCTACCCTGACAGCACGTGGGATTGGAACAAGTTGACAGAAGTTGCGAAAAAGCTGACAGACCCAGGTAAAGGCATCTATGGTTTCGCGGCTCCGATGATGAATCAAGAGGATTACTATAATACGATTCTTCAAGCCGGAGGCAATATTATTTCCGAAGATCACAAGAAGTCGGGGTACGATCAGCCTGAAGCTATTGAAGGATTGAAGTTTTTGACGGATCTCATTCAAGTTCACAAAGTATCGCCTACGCTCGCACAAATGACGGAAACGGCTCCTTCGGATCTGTTTACCTCCGGTAAGCTCGCGATGTATTTCGACGGTTCATGGGCTGCATTCTCGATTAATCAAAATGCCGATATGAAAAACAATGCCGATGTCGCTCCGCTGCCAAAAGGGAAAAAGCAAGGCGTTGTCATTCACGGATTAGGACATGTCATTTCTGCGAACACGAAGCATCCGAAGGAAGCATGGGAATTTGTTAAATTCCTTGGCTCCAAGGAAGCGGCGGAAGTTGCCGCTAAACAGGGCGGTGCAATCCCGGCGTTCAAAGGTTCTGAGACGGCTTGGTTAGCCACATTCCCACAGTACCACGCGAAAGCATTCATTGATATGGCGGCGTATGCGACACCTTATCCGGTATCTAAGAGTACATCGGTTTGGACAACGTATGAGACAGAGATTTTGAAGAACGCATGGACAGGGGATAAACCGGTAGCTGATGCAGCCAAAGAGCTCGGCGCCAAAATGAACCAAGCGTTAGCAGCGGAAAAATAATCTTTCGGCACGGAGGTTCGCTCATAGAGGCGAATCTCCCTCCTTACTACACTCATGGGAGCGTGAGTACTCATGCGAATCAGCTCGAAGCGCCGGTCCGATTGGATGTGGGCGTACATCATGATCACACCATTAATGCTTGGTTTGCTAGTTTTCTACATTTGGCCCGTATTTCAAACTTTTTATTTTTCATTTACGGATTGGGGTTCATTTGGCAAGTATACGTGGTCAGGCTTGTCCAACTATAAGAAGCTTTTCACGGATAAAGACCTTCTCTATGCTTTTCGAAATACGAGCATCTATATTATCACGGCGGTGCCGATCGGCATCCTTTTATCCATCGTACTGGCCGTACTTCTGAATCAGAAAGTCAAAGGGCTCTCGATTTACAGAACCTTGTATTTTCTTCCTGTCGTTACGATGCCAGCTGCGGTTGCGATGGTGTGGAAGTGGCTGTATAATTCCGATTTTGGCTTGATCAACTATGTATTGAGCCGTTTGCACATTACAGGACCGCATTGGTTGACGGACAACCGCACAGCCTTGCTATCCATTATTATTGTCGCGATCTGGAGTTCCATCGGCAGCCATATGATTATCTTTTTGTCCGGACTTCAGGGCATTTCGGAATCATACTACGAGGCAGCATCGATCGACGGGGCAGGTGCTTTCACCAAATTCACCCGGATCACAATGCCTCTGCTGACACCGACAATTTTTTTCGTCATGGTCACGTCGCTTATTGGCGCATTTCAAGTGTTTGACTTCATTTATATGATGGTTGGCGATATTGTCATGGAATCTACGCAATCGATTGTTTTCTTATATTACAAATACGGTTTCCTCAAAAATGCCAAAGGATACGCTTCGTCCATCG
Source organism: Paenibacillus planticolens (assembly GCF_013141725.1). Lineage (GTDB taxonomy): Bacteria > Bacillota > Bacilli > Paenibacillales > NBRC-103111 > Paenibacillus_E > Paenibacillus_E planticolens. The sequence continues at coordinate 36,572 of NZ_WHNZ01000042.1, forward strand.
CTGTGCTGCTGTTCATGATTATTATGTTGATTACGTATATTCAAATGAAAGTTCAAAAGAAATGGGTTCACTACGAATGAGGGGGGCGAGTGTATGAGTACGAAATCAGTCAATCAGAAATCGCTTCAGATCGGTGGCATTCATATAATCCTCATACTGGGTGCAATTATGATGGTTACGCCATTTATTTGGATGTTCCTTACATCGGTAAAAACGTTAGGAGAGTCAACGGCCATTCCGCCGGTTTTGCTGCCTAAGGCTTTTCAATGGAGCAATTATACGAAGGTTTTTGTGAACTTGCCGTTCTTTACTTTCTATTGGAATACATTCATTACGACATTGGTAAAGGTCATTGGTCAGTTAATCATCTGTTCGTTAGCGGCGTATGCGTTTGCGAGGATTGCTTTTCCCGGGCGCCACTTCTTTTTCATCCTGATGCTCTCGGTCCTTATGGTACCTGGGCAAGTGTTCCTCATCCCGCAGTACATGATCATGAAAAATCTCGGCTGGCTGAACTCTTTGACGGCTTTGATCGTGCCGGGTTTATTCAGCGCATTCGGGACGTTCTTGCTTCGGCAATTTTTCATGACGCTGCCTAATGAGCTGGAAGAAGCTGCAAAGCTGGACGGCTGCAACCAGTTCCGGATTTATTGGCAAATCATGATGCCCTTGGCCAAATCAGGGATGATTGCCTTGGCTATATTCACGATGCTTTGGTCATGGAACGATCTGATGTGGCCGCTCATCGTCAACTCTTCTCCGGATAAAATGGTGCTTTCCGCAGGAATCGCCTTCTTGGAGGGCGAGCATAAAACGAACTATACGATCATTATGGCAGGCTCGATGATGGCTATTCTGCCGATGATTATTATTTTCTTTATTTTTCAACGTTCCTTTATTCAAGGGATTGCATTTACTGGAAGCAAGTCTTAAGTTCCATCGTAGACCAGCTTTCCACTTACAATAAGAAGTTACAGGAGATGAGAGTTTGATGCAAAAAGTTACGGCTATCCTGCTTGGCGCAGGCGATCGCGGCGCGCGGGCTTATGCGCCATATGCGCTGAATTATCCGCACGAGCTGCAAATTGTGGCAGTCGCTGAGCCAGATGAAGAACGGCGCGCTGCATTTACTTCCGCCCATCACATTGCACCGGAGCGCTCGGTCGAGAACTGGGAGCTTCTGCTGGCACAGCCGAAAATCGCGGATATCGCCATTATTTGTACGCAGGATCAAATGCATTACCATCCCACATTACAAGCGCTGGAGCTTGGTTACCATGTGCTGCTTGAGAAGCCGATGTCGCCAAGTCCGGAAGAATGCGTGGAAATGGAGCTCATGGCGAAGAAGCACAACAGGCTGCTGACGATTTGCCACGTCCTGCGTTACACAGCCTTCTGGACAGCGATGAAGCGGGTAATTGACGAAGGCAAGATCGGGCAAATCGTCAACATTCAGTTGAACGAAAATGTAGGTAATATGCATATGGCTCACAGCTTTGTGCGGGGGAATTGGAACAATGCCGAGAAGTCTTCGCCTATGATTTTGGCAAAATCATGCCATGACATGGATATTTTGTCCTATATCATGGGCGAACCATGTGAGCGCATCACCTCATTCGGATCACTCATGCATTTCAATGAGGATCATGCTCCCGAGGGCGCGCCAGCGCGTTGTTTGGATGGCTGTCCGGCTGAATCGACCTGCCAGTATTATGCGCCCAAATATTATTTAGGCGCAGGCCGCCGCTGGTCGCGAAAGTTCACGATGGATACGAGCAATGAAGGAATCATTGAGGCGCTGCGGACGACGCCATACGGGAAGTGCGTGTATCGCAGCGAGAACAATGTCGTTGACCACCAAGTGGTCAATATGGAGTTTGCCAGCGGTGCGACCGCGATGTTCAGTATGTGCGGGTTTACGCGGGATAACACGAGAATATTGCAGATCATGGGTACGAAAGGCGATATTCGCGGCAACATGGAAGAGGACGAATTCACCGTTCATGACTTTGTGACGAATGAACAAACAACCGTACGCGTGCATGCCTCGGAAGAGGGGCACAGCGGTGGGGACTCGGGCATCGTGCGCAGCTTTTTAAACGAAGTCAGAACGTATAATGGCGGGGAAAGCAGCTCTTCCGCATCGGTTTCCGTGCGCAGCCATCTGATGTCGTTTGCAGCGGAAGAATCCCGTTTGAATGGCGGCAAGCCGGTAGCGATCGACGAGTTTTATAAACGGCTAGTAACCGTATAAAGAAAACGCAAGCGGCCAGAGCGAGTGGCTGCTTGCGTTTTTTTAGGAAGAAGGATAGTAAATGAGCGTTTTATAAATGGCTTTCCGATCAGACAGATTCGTATACGTATGCGGCCGATCGGCTGTGAAGTGGATCGCATCCCCAACTTTAAGGATGTAGCTCTCCTGGGCAATGGCAATTTGCAGCGTACCTTCCACCATCAGAATGTATTCTTCCACGCCTTCGTTATGGGGCTCAGAAGCATGGGTGCAGCCTTGCTCCATCTCGACGGTATAGATTTCAAAGTTTTTTTGCGGATGAAAAGGGAAAACGGGGTAGGCGCGATATTGTCCGTCCTCTTCGTCAAAGGAAGAAAGATCTTTGGCACGAACAACTGTAATCTTCGGTTCATCATCTTCGATCAAGCTCGTGAAGGAGATTTGTAATCCGCTGACGATTTTCCAAAGTACGGAGATGGTAGGGTTAGAATCTCCCCGCTCGATCTGCCCCAGCATCGCTTTGCTGACACCTGTCAATTCGGCAACCTGATCCAAGCTTAAGCCTCTTGTTTTACGTATGTTCAGCAGCTTTCTGCCGACCATTTTGTGTATCGGTTCATGCATGTTTGCGACTCCTTTTCGTCAATTTATGTCCGTAAAAAATGCCTATTTACAATATAACATACATTCGTGTACTATGGTATATATAGACAGTAAAACGCACGTATGTGTATTATATTGTATGTTTGTCCTAGGAGGAATATAAGATGGGTGCAACGATGATAGGGTTGGTTAAAGAACACCGGGGACCCGGTGCTACATTAAAAGAAGTTCCGGTTCCCACTTGCGGTGACGATGAAGTGCTCGTTCGCATTAAGGCGACTTCCATTTGCGGAACGGATTTGCACATATACAATTGGGATGCTTGGGCGGACAAAACGGTACTAACCCCAAATGTGTTCGGGCATGAGTTCGCGGGGATCGTCGTCGAGATCGGAGAGCGTGTAAGCGGGGTTAAGATCGGTGATCACGTATCGGCAGAAGGTCATATGATTTGCGGAAGCTGCAAAGCTTGCCGGACTGGAAATGGTCATGTTTGCCCGAATACCAAAAGCTTTGGAATTACAGCGCCCGGCTGTTTTGCCGAATATGCGGTTGTGAAAGCGAGCAACATTATTCATAATGCGCCTGAATTGCCTTTTGAAATTGCATGTTTGCAGGATCCTCTGGGAAATGCCGTGCAGACTGTTCTGTCCGGAGACATTGTGGGTAAAACAGTTGCTATTATCGGTGTTGGACCGATTGGCATGCTGGCCATCAAAGTTGCTAAAGCGTGCGGCGCCGGTGCGATCTATGCGGTGGACATCAATCCAAACCGGTTAAACATGGCCATGCAAATGGGAGCGGATGTTACGATAAATGCAATGGAAACGCGTACATCGGAAGAACTGCGCAAACTGACAGACGGAGAGGGCGTTGAGGTTGTCCTCGAAATGTCCGGAAATCCGACGGCGATTGCGGACGCGTTTGAGGCTGCGGCCAATGCCGGCCGAGTATCTTTGCTCGGTATTCCGACCAAGGAAGTCAGTTTGGATGTAACGAACCAGATTATTTTTAAAGGGTTGAAGGTTGAAGGTATCACGGGCCGGAAAATGTACCAAACTTGGTACCAAATGAAGGGTTTGCTAAATCAGCATCGGTTGGATCTTGCCTCGGTAATTACGCATAGATTCACGCTGGATCAGTATGAGGAAGCTTTCCGCTTAATGCAAGAGGGCCAATGCGGTAAAATTGTATTTACTCACTAAAAATAATACTTACGAAGCAAGTTTGTTCCACTAACTCTAAAGAGAATGCTTACGAAGCACCAACAATGAGGAGGGCGCACATGAATTACTTAAACGATTTGGCGGCTGATATTGAAGGCTGGAAGCGGGATGGACGTTACCGTACGATGAAGGTATGGGAAAGTGGATCGGATACCTGGATGAATTTGAACGGGAGAAAAATTCTCCAAATGTCTTCCAATAACTATTTGGGATTGACTCATCATCCGAAGCTGAAGGAAGCGGCTATTGCGGCCATCGAGAAATATGGCGTCGGCAGCGGATCGGTACGCACCATTACGGGTACGCTTGATATTCACGATCAGTTGGAGCTTGAGCTGGCGGCCTTTAAAGGCACGGAAGCGGCGCTCGTGTTTCAATCCGGTTTCACGACCAATCAAGGCGCTTTATCTTCGATTCTCGGTGCAGATGACGTCGTGATTAGCGATGAATTGAACCATGCCAGCATTATTGACGGGATACGTCTCACGAAGGCGGCTCGCAAAATTTTTGCCCACAAAGACATGAATCAACTGGAAGCGGTTCTTAAAGAAACGCAAAAGCATCGCAAACGCGTTGTCGTTACCGATGGCGTGTTCAGTATGGACGGCGATATTGCGCCGCTTCCTGACATTGTTCAATTGGCAGAAGCGTACGACGCCATCGTTTATGTCGATGATGCGCATGCGAGCGGCGTTCTAGGCAAAAACGGCAAAGGCTCAACAGACCACTTCGGACTTAATGGACGCGTTCATATTCAAATCGGTACATTGTCCAAAGCCATTGGCGCTGTTGGCGGTTATGTAGCGGGTGCGCAGCTGCTGAAAGAGCATTTGATTCATACAGCGAGACCGTTCTTGTTCAGCACATCGCAGACACCAGCCGTGGCAGCAACATGTCTGGCTGCGATTCAGGTGCTGCGTGAGAGTTCGGATCTAGTAACCAAGCTGTGGGACAACGCTAATGGATTCCGGAGTGAATTGCAGCGTTTGGGCTTCGATACGGGGGCCAGCGAAACGCCAATCATCCCGATCATTATCGGCGATCCAGCGCAAACGATGCGTTTCTCCGATCGCTTGCTGGAAGAAGGCGTATTCGCGCAAGGGATTGTCTATCCAACCGTTGCGATGGACAAAGGCCGCGTACGTCTAATCGTTACGGCACAGCATACGAAGGAAGATCTGGCCTTTGCGTTGAACTGCCTGCAGAAGGTTGGCAGGGAATTCGGACTGGTGTAAGTGAGTCTAGTACAGAAAGAACAGTGAAAATCAGAGAGCTGTCTCACAAGTAGTTGATTCTACTTGGGGGGCAGCTTTTTACTTTGTGATTAGCAGAGAAATCGAGCGTTTGGGGAACTACAGGGCGTTATATGAGCTGAATTCGCTGTTTTCAGTTTCCAAGCGGAACTACAGGGCCTTATTTGCCCTCGGACAACTGCAATACGGCTTATTTCAGCAAAATAACGGATCATAGTTCCCTCTGAGTAGTGCTAGGGCGGCCTTCAACATAAATAGAGGAACATAGTTCCCATTAACTCCTTGTCCTTATTATTAATAGTCTCCCGGGCTTGATTGGGAAATCACTCCCAACGGGCAGCTAGGACTCTACGAAAAGGGTTGTCTGAAGAGGGGGAGTGGGCTAACTATTTAGAAATATATAGGATCATTTGCTAAAATAAGAGAAGAGAGCAGCATTACTGTGATAGAAATGGCAGCGGAGGTAAACGGAAGACGGAATAATATAATCATTTAATAGAAGGGAGGATGTTTGTGAACAAATCAATAAAAATCGGCATTGCTCTCATAGCATCTGCGCTGTTGAGCACAGCCTGCACGGAGAAAAATCATTCAGTTCACACGACGGGAACCGTTGATAGTCAAACGAATGCAGCCAGAGCTTACACCATCCTTGCCGACAAGCTGCATACACCTTGGTCGATTCAGTTTGACGGGGATACGATCTATGTAAGTGAGCGTGAGGGCAATATTGTCAAAATCAAGGAAGGCTCGGTGACGCGTCAAAAGGTGCGGCTCCATAAACCGCTGAAAAATCAAGGAGAAGGCGGATTTCTAGGGCTTCAACTCGCCCCGGGTTTTCACGAATCTCGACAAGCCTATGCTTACCATACTTATGAAGAGGGCAGCAAGGTTCTCAATCGAGTCGTTCTCCTGCAGGAGAAAAACGGCGCATGGGAAGAGATTCAATCCTATCTCGAAGGGATTCCAGGCGCTTATACCCACAATGGGGGCCGGCTGGAGATCGGACCCGACCAAATGTTATACATCACAACCGGCGATGCCGGGAATGACAAGCTTGCTCAAGATGTGCAAAGTATCGCTGGCAAAATATTGCGCATGACCCTAGATGGCAAAGTGCCCAAAGACAACCCGTTCCCGGGGTCCTACGTGTATACTTACGGTCATCGGAATTCGCAAGGTATCGCGTGGGACAAGCAGGGTCGTATGTTCAACTCCGAACACGGACCTTCTGGAAACCCTGGCGGGCATGATGAGATAAACATGATTGAAAAAGGCCGCAATTACGGTTGGCCGGTCATAATAGGAAACTCTAAAAAGGACGGCATGATAAGTCCGCTGTATCAAACCGGAGATACCGCCATCGCTCCTTCGGGGATTACTATGGATGCAGAAGGGCAACTGCTGATCGCAACTTTGCGAGGCGAGAAGCTTTACAGGTACAATCCCGGTACAAATCTCTTAACAGCAAAGCTGGAAGGCGAAGGAAGACTCCGGGATGTCAAGGTTCACAATGGCAATATATATGTGGTTACGAACAATACGGACGGCAGAGGCAAGCCATCAGCTCATGATGACCGGCTGCTGATGCTTAAATAAGTCGGAAACAAAAAACCTAATCCGCTCAGCTGCCGCTGGAAGGATTAGGTTTGTTTGCGCCTGCACAGCTATGGTCAGGCGTATTTTTTGAAAACGAGTACAGCATTGTGGCCTCCGAAGCCGAAGGAACTCGATAAGCCGTAATGCAGATCCGCTTTTCTGGCCACGAGAGGCACATAGTCGAGATCGCAAGCTGGATCTGGATTTTCTAAATTAATGGTAGGCGGAATTAAGTTGTCTTGCAAAGTCTTAATCAGCGCCACAGCTTCTACGCCGCCAGCTGCACCAAGCATGTGCCCGAGCATGGATTTGTTTGCGGAGATCGGCACGTCATACGCGCGGCTGCCGAGCAGACGCTTGATGGCAAGCGTCTCCGACAGATCACCGGCGGGGGTGCTTGTCGCATGCGCGTTGATCGTGTCAAGCTCCTCCGCCGCAAGTCCCGCGTCGGCGAGCGCTTCGCGCATGGCTCGGTATGCGCCCAAGCCTTCAGGATCGGTCGCCACGATGTGGTAGGCGTCCGATGTTGAGCCATAGCCGATAAGCTCGGCATGGATGCGGGCCCCCCGGCGCTCGGCATGCTCGAGCGACTCCAACACGAGCACGCCGGCACCTTCGGCGGCGACGAAACCGTCGCGCTGCGCGTCGAACGGGCGGCTCGCCTGCTCCGGCGCATCGCACCGCGTCGACAAGGCCGTGGCATTGCCGAAGCCCGCCAGCGCGAGGTCGATGACCGTCGCTTCGGCGCCCCCGGCAATGACGGCGTCTGCGCCTCCGCGCTGGATCAGCTTAAAAGCCTCGCCAATGGCATTGTTGCCCGTGGCGCAGGCAGTGACCGGAGCGAGGGAAGGCCCTTTGGCTCCGACCAAAATGCTGACCTGCGCGGCCGCCATGTTGGCGATCATCATGGGCACGACGGTCGGACTAACGCGGCTGGGACCGCGGTTCAGCAGCGTGCGGTAGTTGTCCAGCATGGTATGAATCCCTCCGATGCCGGAGCCGATATAGACCCCGATTCGCTCTTCGTTGGTTGCGTCGATTTCTAGCGCAGCATCCTCCAGCGCCTGCTTGGCAGCGGCTACGGCAAATTGCGTGTAGCGATCCATGCGGCGTACATCGCGCCGTCCAACGGCCGCTTCCGCATCAAAGTCGCGAACCACTCCAGCGATACTGGTTTTATAATCGGTAACATCCATATGTGTTATTTTGGAGATACCGGATGTACCTCTAATGAGATTTCCCCAAAAAGTAGCTACCTCATTGCCGATGGGCGTAATGACGCCCATTCCTGTGACAACGACACGTTTCATGTATAACGCCTCCTAAATGTAACTTGCAAAAGTACTTCTTCAGCATCTTTTGTCATTAGAATGTCACAATAGTTATCCTATTACAAGTTACAGTTTATACTGGTATAATAACTTCTAGGATGCCATGTTTAGGAGGAAATAAACTGAATACGAAAGAACGGCTGCAAGCACTTTCCGAGTTTTTAAAAGTACATCGTGCAAAGTTGAAACCCAGTGATGCAGGGCTTCTCGGCGGCAGCCGCAGAAGAACGCCAGGACTGCGCAGGGAAGAAGTCGCGGCGATTGCCGGGGTAAGCACGACTTGGTATACCTGGTTAGAGCAGGGCAGAGAAATTAAAATGTCAGTCCAAGTGCTGGATAGTATCGCGACTGCACTGCAGTTGAACGAGGACGAACGGCAATATTTGTTCATGCTGGCGCTGGAGCAGCCGGGACCCACGACAATTATTGACCAAACCCCGACAGTGTCCCCAGCTTTGCTTCGAATTCTGGACGAGCTTTATGCTTGTCCCACCATCATTTCGGATCGCAGGTGCAATATTGTGGGCTGGAACCAAGCCGCGGCGGCCATATTTTTGGATTTTGCCATGATTCCGCTTGAAGAGCGAAATTTAATTTGGCTGCTTTTTACAAGAAAAGAATTAAAAGCATTGGCCGTCAACTGGCGGGAGTTTGCCATGGGGTTCTTGGCGATGTTTCGCTCCTATTACGGGCAGTATGTAGGTGATAATTGGTATAGTGAGTTTATTGAGCGGATTAGCGTGGAAAACCAGGATTTTCGAACTTTTTGGAATCAGAGCGATGTAAGCAGCGCGCCTGAAGTGTTCATTGAATTTCGGCACGCGAAAGTGGGGAAGCTGCTTTTTGATTTAACTACTTTGCAAGTGCAAGGCAGAGCAGATTTAAGATGCAGCGTGTATACACCGTCACCCGGTTCCGATACCGATTCTAAGGTAAAGCTGCTGATGAGCAAAATTTAGCACGGAGATATACAAAAAGCTGCCCCTCCGTCATCAACGATGACTTATGGGACAGCTCTAAACAGCTCTATTTTATGAATGAGACACCTTCTTGTCTTCACGTTCTAATGCTTTCTGCTGTTCTTTGGTGAAGGTGCAGCGCAGCTTGGCTAATCCGGTGTGTTCGTTGACGTAAATGATTCTTACAATGCCATGGATGGATTTCAGCTGTTTGGTCCATTCTCTTGGATCGAACATGAACATCAACTCCTTTTTGGAAACGCTTTACTCTATACTCCATCCTATGTGCATAGGACAAGTTTCATGCCTGAGGTATGGAAATGCTGAAAAAGTGGCATTATGGAAAGTAATGACATGATAATCGGCGGGTGGTTGTTGAAAATGGAAAAAGGTAATTCAGCAAGTTGTTCGTATTGCGATGCTGCAGCGACATTTCGGATCGGAAATGCCGAGTATGAACTTCACGCTTGCGACCGGCATGAAGATTCAGCGGTAAACGAATTTGATTTCGTGAGTGGAGAACAATCTTGGAGAACAATTTCAATGGCTTCTCACGGCTTTCCTGAGCGGGCGAGCGTTTAAACAGGAGGGATTCCCATTCGGTTATTTCATTTGAGCTACATTCTATTTTTTAGTGCTGTGCTTCTGGCGGGCATCATCGGAATCGCTTGGTTCGTTTTTCATCGCAGAAAAAGAAAAGCACGTTAATTTGCTTGGTTTACATGCCAAACAAGCAAGCAGAAGAACCTCCATTTTCCACATATTTAGTGGATCTGGGGGTTCTTTTGTATGTAGACCAGCGAACCATAAATTGACATAATGGAGATGGCCCAAGTAACATTAAGTTCAAATTCGAACGAAGAGGTCATTCATGCTAAAATATGCTGCGGCCATTGTCATTACGATCGTCTTAGGTTTAAGCTCCAGAAGGTACTCAAGTGAGCTCCCTGATGTTATTTCCGATAATGCCGGGGATATCCTCTGGGCAAGCATGGTTTATTTTGGTTTTAGATTTATTTTGTTGAAAAGAAAATTAGTGTGGGCAGTATGTTTGGGCATCATTTTTAGCTTTGGCATTGAATTTAGTCAGTTGTACCAAGCGCAATGGTTAGTGGAAATTAGAAGGACAGTCGTTGGATCGCTGATTCTTGGAAGAGGTTTTTTGACGATTGATTTATTTCGAAACGTCATAGGGATCGCCATTGCTTATGGCGTGGACAAGTATGGCTTTAAGCGCAGCATGAATACAACCCAGTTTTGGAGATGATGGTATGGAAATTGAGAAAGTCAGGAAAGAGCAAGCCTGGCAACTGCGGCATGAAGTGATGTGGCCAGAGCGGGATTTGTCCTATGTTCAGCTCGCGGATGACGAGAAGGGCGTGCATTACGGCCTTGTAGACGAGGGTACGCTTATATCCGTAGTCTCTTTATTCATAGATGGAGAGGACGCTCAGTTTCGCAAATTTGCTACAAGACGATCCGATCAGGGCAAGGGCTATGGAAGCCGCCTGTTGAGGTACATGCTTGAAGAGGCTTATCAAGCCGGGGTGAAGCGCATTTTTTGCAATGCGAGAAGCAACAAGGTTTCCTTTTATGAAAAATTTGGCCTAACAGTAACAGAATTGCAATTTACAAAAGGCGGAAAAGATTATGTCGTGATGGAACGTTTTTTCACGGCTGAACCTTGATTAAGCCAGGGACAGAAAGGGAAATGCTCATGTCGAACAAACTATACTACAACTCTGCTTACATTAGGGAATGGCAAACAACGATCAGTGGGATTTTGAATCGGGAAGACGGGTATTATGTCACTTTGGCGGAGACGGCTTTCTATCCGCATGGAGGCGGGCAGCCTTGTGATGTCGGGCGTATTAATGGCATTCCTGTACTGGATGTTAGTAGCGAAGGGGACACCGTGCTGCATAAACTGGCAATTTTACCGGATGAGGGGAATGCAACCTGCGAGGTGGAATGGGATCGGAGGTTCGATCACATGCAGCAGCATAGCGGACAGCATCTGTTATCGGCGGTATGCCGAGATCTCTATCAAGCTATGACCCTCTCTTTTCACTTGGGGACGGACTATGCCACCATTGACGTTGAATCGCCGGAACTATCCCCGATTCAACTGGCTGCGATTGAGAAAGAAGTGAATCAGCAAATCTACAATAACCACAGCATCACCAGTTATTTCGTTACGGAAGAAGAGATGGCCCGCTTGCCGCTTATCAAGCAGCCCAAAGTAACGGAGAACATTCGAATCGTTGAAATCAAGGATATTGAGTATAATGCATGCGGGGGCACCCATGTTTCGTCGACAGGTGAAATTGGGATGATCAAGCTGTTGAAAGCGGAAAAGCAGAAGGGGAATACGCGGATCTATTTTAAATGCGGATACCGTGCGCTGGAAGAGTTTAACGATAATCAGAAAATTTTAGGCACTTTGGCCCATAAATTTAACACGGGGAAAGATGGCATTATCGACCGGATTGAGAAATGGGAGCTCGAGCAAAAACAGCTTCAAGCCGAGCTGGCGGAATTGAAAGAGACTAACGAAGCTTATGTTGTACAAGAATTGTTGTCCAATCGCGAAGATGACCTGATTGCGCACGTGTTCGAAGACAAGTCCTTGAAAGATCTTCAGAGCCTGGCAAGCAGACTAACGGCACAAAGTAATCTCCCTGTGCTTCTTGCGACTCATAAGGAAAACAAAGTTGTACTCGCGAACAATGAACCTTCTTTATCCTGCGGAGCATTCTTCAAAACGAATTTGGGAGTCTATCAAGGAAAAGGCGGAGGGAGCGATAAGATCGCCCAAGCAGGGTTCCAGACCTGGGAGGACGCTTCAGCTTTCTATGCGTTTGCTAAACATCAGTTGAATATCCGGTCGTAAAAAGAAACAGGCAGTTGATCCATCATGGATCTGCTGCCTGTTTGTTGATTGCAATAATCCCTCATCCTGAAGATGAGGGGCAATTTAAATAACTAACACGGTCGGAAAGGGAAAAAAGGTCTTGTATCTATTAAAGCAATAGCTAAGAGATCAAACAGCACGAGCGGTAAAATAAAGGGCAGAAAAGAGACTTGCGCCTGCTTTCCGTTTCTTATCGGTTTTAAATATACTTTATTGTTGTCTACTCTCACAATGGTCCCTTTGTAAGTCCCGTGCGTCGTTTTAATCATTACTTGGCGGTTGAGGTACGTTTTGCAAATGCGATAGGAGTCCGTCTTTTTCATCATGAATACCTCCTTTCTATCAGTCTTAATCTAGTATATGTTCGTCCCATAGAACTAGTGCGTGTAAAGTGCCTACATCAGACCTGGGACGACGCCTCAGCTTTCTAAGCGGTTGCCAAACATCCGTTGAATATCCGTTCGTAAAAAGAAACAGGCAGTCGATCCATCATGGATCTGCTGCCTGTTTGTTGTTTGTAAAAATCCCTCATCCCACTTCTTCATCGCTAAGTAATGTTTGCACGATATTCGTAAATGGGGTAATCTCTAGTAGATTCGTACAATTTGCGTTGTGCGACATATTTCTACGAAATTCATAGTTTTCTTACTTTATTTTCACTTGTATTATAGTTAATATTACCCATAAGTACAATATATTTCGTTTTTCAGCTAGATTGGCATTCCTAATATATGTTCTTTCAGACAATCTTCGACATAATCCGGGGCTGCTTTTTGGATTTGCTGAACGGTATGCAGGTATCTTTGAGTTGTATTGATATGCGTATGGCCTAGAGACTCTTGAACCTGCTGTAACGATGCACCCCGAAGTAGCGCCAGTGTAGCATTCGTATGTCTGAGCCAATGAGGTGTTACTTTTTTGTTTACGTTCCAATGTTTTCTGGCCTTCTGAATAATTTTTTCGACAGCTCTTACAGACAAGGGGAACATTCTGAGTTCTTGTTCTTTATCCGATATTTGCAATTTAAAAGAATATTCGTTAAGCAGCTTCCATAATAGCTGAGGCACTTTAACCTCACGTTCTTTTCCGCCTTTGCCGCATACGGTCAGCCAAATTGACGTTTCCGCGGGATCTGTGTGAAAATCCCCCCATTTCATCGCTATTAATTCCGATACCCTCAAACCAAGCAGCGCAAGCGTCAGTCCGATTAAATAATCGCGCATGCCCTGCTGCTTCAACTGTTCAATAAGCAAAATGAGCTCGCTGGTCGTTAAATAATGATTTTTACTCGTTATCGTTACCTTAGGCGTACGAACGGAACTTGTCGGATTCATGGCGAAAATCCCAATGTTGGGATCGCTTCCCCATTTGTATAACGAACGGATGGGTGCTATATGGATGGCAACCGTGGCCGGTGCCTGAGACTGATTGTTCTTGCTGAACAGACCTTGCATCAAACCCAATTTGTATGCTTCAATTTCCCTCCATGTTACTTCTCTAAGCGTCTTGTTACCGATAAACGAGCGGAACTTGTTAACCGCATTTTTATAATTTCGAATGGTGAATTCGGATCGATGATACGCGGAAAGGAACATGGCAAGGATCTGGTCGTCTGAGTAATTGTTGTTTTCGGTTGAAGCGGCAAGTGTGGTCTGTACGATCTGTGTGCTCATTTTTACCTCCTCGAATTGGTCGCACAACGCAAATTGTACGAACTTCATATTAACACAAAATTTCAGGGAAATGAGGGGTAGCGAACCGTATGTTGGAAATGAATTGTGTTCAGCCGAACGAAGCTGTTTGCAAACATCTGACCGTTCTTAAAAGTAAAGATGTGCTAACTTACGAGCACAGCTTAAGAGTGGGCCAGATCGCTATTTATTTAGCGGATCATCTCCAGTTTAGCGAACTGGAGCAGTCGAGGCTGGTCAGCGGCTGTTATCTGCACGATATCGGTAAATTATATGTCCCGGACGAGATTCTAAATAAACCGGGCAGCTTGAACGATGACGAATGGGAAATGATGAAGCTGCATACGGTCCAAGGCGCACAAATGCTGCGGTCCGATGGAGCAATGGATCTCGAAATCGTTAACACGGCAGCTTATCATCATGAGCGTTGGAATGGAGAAGGTTACCCGTATGGCATGCAGGGCGATGCGATCCCGGAGCTAGCCCGCTTTTGTTCCGTCATCGACTCTCTGGACTGCATGCTTTCCGATCGGCCTTACCGTAAAGGGATGCAGCTTTACGAAGCGAAGCGGGAGCTGCTCCTGCAATCCGGCGAACAGTTTGACACATATGTCGTCAATGCTGTGCTTAGTCTTCCAGATGAATGCTTGAAAATATCAAACTCAGCTCTTAAATATTACTAAAATATCGGTTACTTCATAAGGGGCGCGTGTTGGGAATGAAATTATCAGTCTCTCAAAAACTGTACGGCGGATTTTTTATCGTACTCATATTGCTTGTTGGTATCGTCACGATTAGCTACACCCAAATGAAAGATGTAGATGACTCTTATAGCGATTTAATTGATAACCGTGCCAAAAAAGTAAGCATGGCTAAGGATTTGCTTCTTGCCGTTAAAGAAGAGCAGGTAAGTATACGAAGTTACCTGCTGACCGCCGATGAGAAATATACGGCAAAGCTGGAAACCGCCAAAGCAAAGTACAAGCAAGTCAGCGGAATATACAATAAAATGGTGGATACGGCGCAGGGCCGCGATTCCATTAATCAAATGGACCAGCTCGAAATGCAATATAACCAGACGGCAGGCCAAGCGATGCGGCTGAAGCAGCAGGGGAATACGGAAGAAGCAGTTAAAATCGCCGAAACGCAGGCAGCGCCATTGGTTGAAAAGATGGTGCAGACGGGCGAAAGTCTGATTGAAACGCAGCAAAATTTGCTGGATCAGGGAAGTAGCGATAACTCGAAGCAATTAGCATCCACATTAAGCTGGCTGCTGATCATCGGCATTTGCGCGATCGGAGCCGGCAGCGTAGTTGCATTCTATATCAGCCGTCAAATTTCTATACCGATCATGTCCGTCGCCAGAGCTGCGGATAAAATTGCGAACGGCGATTTGACCGATGTTCAACTAAACGTCAAAAACCGCGACGAAATCGGACAAATGGCCGCTGCTTTTAATAAGATGGCCGATAATTTACGCCATATGATAGGCTCGGTCTT
Organism: Paenibacillus planticolens; assembly: GCF_013141725.1. GTDB lineage: Bacteria > Bacillota > Bacilli > Paenibacillales > NBRC-103111 > Paenibacillus_E > Paenibacillus_E planticolens. Next base: position 51,881 of record NZ_WHNZ01000042.1, read on the forward strand.
AAGTTCGGCGCAGAGCTTATCTTCCGCTTCTGAGCAAATTTCCGCGAGTACCGAAGAGATTGCCAGCGGAAGCTCCAATCAGGCGAATTCCGCTCAAACGATGAACGAGCTGTTCAAGGAGCTGTCTTTCGCTATCAATTCCGTTGCCAGAGGCGCGGAGCAGGCAGCGGAATTATCGAATAAAACGATGTCTCTCGCCCAGGAAGGAAGCAAGGTGCTTGGCGCTTCGATTGAAGGCATGCTGCAGGCCAATGAGCAGATGTCGAGGCTGGAGCAGGACTCCAATACAATCGGGGAAATTATTGAAGTCATCGACGATATTGCCGATCAGACGAATTTGCTGGCATTAAATGCGGCCATCGAGGCAGCAAGAGCGGGTGATCAGGGCAGAGGGTTTGCCGTCGTGGCGGCTGAAGTCCGCAAGCTGGCCGAACGGAGCAGCGAAGCAACCAAGCAAATTACCGCAATTATTAAGGGCATGCAGCAAAATACGAAACTAAGCATAACCGCTGTTAATACCGGGGTCGCTTCCTCGCAAAAGACGGGCGAATCGTTCGAGCGGATTGTCACGATGGTGAATGAATCCGCCTATAAGGTGACGGAAATCGCCGCCGCCAGTGAAGAGCAGGCCGCTCAAACAACGGAGGTGCTGATTGCAATCGAGACGATATCAGCAGCTACCGAGGAAACGGCGGCCAGCAGCCAGGAAACCGCCGCCGCGGCACAATCGTTGGCTGTGCTTGCAGAGGAATTAAACAGCCTTGTCGATGTGTTCAAAATATAAGCATAATACGACAAATCCGATCTTATCTGGCTATGCAATCCTAGCGGATAAGGTCGGATTTTTTTAGTAGATAAGAAAGTGTAAGTTTTATACTTTTGCTTTGCATCTACCTTGACAAACGCGATCGTCCTAAAATGACGACGAAGTCGTTTATCCTTGTGAAACGCACAGGTTTCCGAAAGCAGAAGAGTCAAGTTGGATGAAGATCAGCTGGAAGAAAGAACCAATAAGCATTTTCATTCATAAATGTTATAATCAACTAGCAATTCATCACACTATCATGACAGGGCTAAGGAAGAGTAGATCGATATGTTAAAAATGGCAAAATCTAAAAGGATAAAAAGCTCTTTAAAAGTGACAATTATCTATCTGTTAGCTGGCAGTCTATGGGTTATTTTTTCTGATAGACTAATCGCTGCTCTAAACGTTTCTGAAGCTCTTACCCTAAATTCATCAAAGGGACTTTTTTATGTGGTCATAACAGCGTTTATCCTTTATTTTTGTTTAAGCCGATTGAAAAAGGAGCTTATTGAGAGCGAGGAACGTTATCGTATATTAGTCGAACATTCGCCAGAGCCAATCATTGTTCACAGCGATGGGAACATCGTCTTCATGAACCCTGCCGGCGCAAGAATGCTTGGCGCGAATTGTCCTGAGGCGCTTATCGGACAGCCTGTTATGAATTTCGTTCATCCTGACTTTGTGAACATTTCGCAGGTGCGAATGAGGCAAATTACGGTGGATAAGCAGCCTACGGAACCGATGGACCAGAAATTTCTGCGTATAGACCGGCGTATTATCGATGTTGAAGTGAGAGAAGTACCGATTGTCTTTCTGGGGGAGCCTGCCGTGCAGCTCTTATGCCGCGATATTACCGAGCGTAAACGTGCCCAATGTTTGCTGGAGGAGAGGGAACAGAGCTATAAGTCGCTTGTCGAGCATAACCCGGATGCTATTTTTACCTTAGACATAGAAGGAAATGTACTGACGGTTAATCCAGCTACTGAGAAAATTACCGGGTATGGAAGAGAAGAGTTTCAACAGCAGGCTTTTATTCCCTTCCTTCTTGAAGACGATCAAGAGAAAGCATGGCGCCAATTCGCTAAAGCGGTTGTGGGTGAGGCGAATGACACGGAACTTACACTTAGAAGCAAAACAGGGAAAAGCATGGATTTAAATTTAAAAATGGTTCCGATTATTATTAACGAAAAAATTGATGGCGTTTACGGCATTGCGAAAGACATCACGGAACGCAAACGAACGGAAGAAATGCTGCTTAAATCGGAGAAGCTTTCGATTGTAGGCCAGCTGGCGGCAGGCGTTGCCCATGAGATTCGTAATCCGTTGACTTCTCTCAGAGGCTTTGTGCAGCTTTTACAGTCTAAGATTGACAATTATCAACACTATTTTGATATTATGTTATCAGAGTTAGATCGCATAAATGATATTGTGAGCGAGTTTATGGTGATTGCCAAACCGCAAGTTGTGAAGTATGAGATGAAGGATGTCAGAAAAATCGTTGATGATGTCATCTCGCTGCTTGACACACAAGCCATCCTGAATAGTGTACAAATTCATACGGAAATTGGCTCCGAGATTCCTTTGATAAAATGCGAAGAAAATCAATTAAAACAGGTGTTTATTAATATTCTTAAAAATGCCATAGAAGCGATGCCAGACGGAGGAAATGTCGTTATTGCATTGGAAACGGACGAAAATCAAGTCAAAATTCGTTTCACTGACGAGGGCTGTGGAATCTCGGAAGAGCGAATAGCGATATTAGGAGAACCCTTCTATACAACGAAAGAAAAAGGGACCGGTCTTGGCTTAATGGTATGTCACAAAATTGTAGAAGCGCACAGAGGAAGCCTGGAAATCAAAAGCGTCATTGATCAGGGAACAACGGTTGAACTGCATTTGCCGGTTGACAGCGGAAGTTAACTGGAATAAGGAAAATGGAAGGACTGCTCTTTAGTAGGTTGACTACTAGGGGGCGGTCCTGTTTTTGTTTCACCGGTTGATCTGCCGTGGAGCAATTTACAAAATCAACAGATGTATTTGATATCGCACAAACAAAACAACAATAAAATACAATAAAATACTCAATAAAACAACAATTAATTGATTGTTAAAATGTTTTTAAGTTGTTTTATTGTGAGGGGGGATGCCGATATCGAGTGATTCTGATTCGTGCACGATAACTCATTGCCAGTCCGGATTAGCCGAGAGTTTCAAGCAACAAATCAAAATTCACTTTTAAAGGAGGATTTATTTTGTTAAATGCCAAGAAATTCATATCCGCAGTGATGGCATGCACCATCGCCTGTTCAGTTGTGTATGCTGCTGGAGCGGGTTATGCCCCGGTCGCTATTGCCGCAGAGGCGGTCGGCATACCCATCGCTTCTGTACCTGCCGGCCGTTATGAACAATCCGTCCGTGTTTCGCTTAGCAGCGTAACTACAGGTGCTGTCATCTACTATACTCTGGATGGCACCATGCCTGACGAAACCAGCCTTGCCTACAACGGAACGCCAATCGTCCTCACGGATTCAACGAACATCTCGGTTATCGCCTCGAAAGACGGTGTTTGGAGTAAACCAGCTACATACGGCTATATCATCAAGACAACCGAAAAGCCGCTACTGAAATTCGCAGCTATGTCGGATATTCATATAGGTCCAGGCACAGATGAAGATGATGCGAAAACTCGCGCAAGGTATGCGAGCAATTTCGATGTGATTTCCTCCATCTTCCCCAAACCGGATGCCATCCTTATCGCTGGCGACCTCATCAATGACAACGGAGATGGGAAAGGGCCGCATCATACTTTTGTTCGCAGCGTTTTCGAGGAACAAATGGCAAGAAAAGGATGGTCGGACATGCCTGTACAGATTGCCATCGGCAACCATGACGCCAGCGTTGCTGAAGTGAAAAAGTATTATCCTGCCGATTGGTTTACGAGCCAGTTGAACGGCTATTACGAGAAGACGATCGGAGACTATTCATTTTTCTTTTTGAATGGAAACAATTATAACAGCGATACAGGACAAAGAAATTGGCTGAAGGGCCGGCTCGCAGCGCTGACAGCCGATCCGGCGAATCTTAACAAGCCGATCTTCGTCACGTTGCATCATCCAGTTGCAAATACGGTTATGGACGGTCAGCAATCCTCTAATCTAAATCTGTACACGGATCTGAAGGATTATCCGCAAGTTATTGTTCTATCCGGCCACTCGCATCTGAATATTAACGATGACAGGTCCATTTATCAGAAAGACTTTACTTCGGTCAATCTAGGGTCCATGTCGTACATTGAGACAGAGCACGGAAATTCAGCCGTAACAGAAGAAGGCTTAGTGGACGGACGGTTCGAATTTCCTGTTAGCCAATCTCAGTTCATTGAGGTCTATAAGGATCGCGTAGAGATTGAGCGAGTAGAGTATAACGGCGATCAAGGCTCCATTTATATAGGAGGAAAATGGCAAGGAGCCGGTGCCGGGCCACCGTACACGAGCGCTGGCGCATTAGCGGGCAAAAAATGGGTTGTAAAGCTGCAAGGAAATTCGAATGATGAAATTAAAAACATCTTTACGTATACAACAGGCAACCGTAACAAAACGGCGCCTCAATTTCCTGCGAATCCCGAAATCCAGATGCAACCGGGAGCGAATAACGTGCCGGTCCTCTCGTTCAGGCAAGCCAAGGACGATCAGTCCATGCATCATTACGAGATCAAAGTGATGAACAAGCGAACAGGCGAAATCGCCAAATCATACAGCGTGTTGTCAGATTACTATTTTTCGCCGATTCCGAACAAAATGAATATTCCTATGGCAGGACTCAATCCGGCAACCTCCTACGTCGTGACCGTTACGGCCGTGGATGCCTACGGAAACAAAAGTTCAGCTTTACAGACATTATTTAAGACCGACGGCACGGCGCCGGAATTGACGCCGATCGACCCCAGTACGATGTGGAATCAGCTCGTGACCGACATGAGGTTTGACGATAATCTGGTTGACAACGCCTCAGGGGTAACAGGTCTGGCCTCCAGTATCGGGAATGTCTCCTTCGTCGAAGGCAAATCCGGGAAAGCCGCAAGCATTGCGGCCGGCAATGGCAATTATATCGATCTGGGCAACAGACCCGACTTCAATTTCGGCAACGGCAGCTTTACCGTGTCGTTCTGGCATACGGGTAATTTGGCAGGGGATCAGACGGTCATTTCCAATAAAAACTGGGCTTCAGGCAAGAATGCCGGTTGGTATATCGGCCCTGCGACTGCGAACAATATGACGCTTAATATGGCGGACGGCACGAACCGCATTGATTACTCCGCTACCGGTGTGGGAACAGAGTGGCACCTCTTCACAATAGCGGTCGACAGGGCTGCCAAGACAGCCACAACTTATGTGGACGGCGCCCAGAAAGCAACAAAGGACATATCCGTTCTAGGCAGCTCCAGCATGGACACTCCTTATCACATTATTATCGGCGCAGACGGCAATAAAGGCTATGGCGGAGCAACCGTTACGATGGACGATTTAAAAATATGGAAGCGTGCCTTAACCCCTACAGAAGCCAAGGCACTGTCTGATTCATACGTGTCGTCAACTTTGTACACATTCGATCAGTTGTCAGCTAAAGTCCATGAGGCAGAACAATTTGTGGCGAAAGTTGCGGCAACGACGGGAATGTCTGTTCCAGTGCAAGCGAAAAATGAATTAGATGCCAGGCTCTCTGCTGCAAAAGCTTTGACAGCAAGCAGCGATGCGCCGTCAATCGATCAAGCCTATCTTGATTTGATGTGGGCCTTGCAAAACTCCAAGGACAACGTTGTCTACGCGTTCATTCCGAAAACGGCGTTCACGATTAACTCCTTCAGCTCTTATGCGGACAATGAGAGCGCATTTGCAAGCAACATTTTGGACGGACAGGATACGACGATTTGGCATTCCAAATGGGAAGCTCCCGCTGCTCCTTTTCCACATACGGTCATTATTGACATGGCAACAACCTATAAGCTTAACGGCATTCAAAGAAAGAGCCGGCTCAGTCAAACCGCGATGGAATTCCCTAAGACATTCGAATTATACGCTTCTGATCAACTGGCTGACTTAAGCGATTCTTCCTACTTGAGCGATTCGGCGAATAAGGCTTCAGGCACATTCGGCAAGACTTGGACAGGGACGCTATATAAGGACTATGTTTCTCTAGACAAGACCGTGCAAGGCCGTTATGTGAAATTTGTAGTGACAGGAACCTACAATACAGATACATCGAAAACATTTACTTCTATGAGCGAAATTGATTTTACCGGCGAGGACGTGGATACTCCCGTCAATCCATCGGTTCCAACCTCAGACCTGAGCGGAGTCAATACCGTACTAGCAGGTCAATCCTTTGAAGTAACTTACGGGCTCAGAAATGTAACGGATAGTACGTATCAGAACATTTATGCGCAGGATCTGACACTCAATTATGATTCAGCAAAGTTGGATCTGATTTCGATTACTTCCGCGAAGCCTGGATTTGGAGTCGTTTCCAAAAAAGAAGAGGCGCCTGGCCGCGTTCGAATTCTGGCTGCCAGCCAGGGAGCGGATCATGCCGTCCATCCTAATGAAGACGTTTTGAAATTCTCCTTCACTGCCAAGACTATGACCCAAGATACGAATACAACAGTGTCCGTGAATAAGGTTGTTATCGCGAATAGCTTGGGTGGCGAATTGCAAGTAATCGGAGCTTCGCATGATGTGTTGGTTAAGGAACAGCTGATCATCCGCATTCCTGGAGACTTGAACGGAGACGGACGTATCAGCATTGGAGACTTGGCTATCGTAGCGGCAGCTTATGGCAAGAATGCTTCCGATTCGGACTGGAGTCAATATCAGCTGGCTGATTACAACCATGACAACAAAATTGATATACTTGATCTTGCGGCAATCGCAAGTCTGATTCTAGAGTAATAAAGGAGTATGAGAGAGGGACGGCTATTGAGCCGTCCCTCTCTTCTGCAAGTTGCTGCTGTCATTCGTGCTCATGCGTGGGCACATCTGCAGCGGCTTTTTGTCGTGCGCGAAAACGGCGCACTTTCATTAGATTGCCGCACATCTTGTCGTCGCAGTATTTCTTGGAGCGATTGCGCGTTTCATCGACATACACCCACAAGCAGTTCGGATTATCGCAGATGCGAATCCGTGACGGCTCGCCTGAAGCGATCATTTGTGCCATGGAAGAGGCGATTTCAGCTCCAATTTGCGGCCATCGCCGATCTTGAGCATACCACTCCAAGCGATAGCCTTCCTCATTCTTTGCCAGTCGGCGAATAACCGATCCTTGCGCCATAAGGGAATTGAGGGCTGCGATATCTTTTTCGTCAGGCAAGGAATTTGCTGTAAACTGTGTCACGATCCGATGCAAGAGTGTCCTTAATTCCTTCAAGGCAAGCAATTCCTGCGGAGTAGGAGGCTCTTCTACGGATAGATGATGGTTTTGCAGCCACTGGTTCAGCCATTTAGGATTGTCCAGCCGGTCATCAATGGCACCGTCGCCTCTCCAATCATGATGCAAGCTATTTATAAAATCATCCCAGAGCATAGTACGTATCCTCATTCTTTTTTTACAGCTAGTGTAACACCTTAAAATAAAGTTAGCTAGTTACTTGACCCTCATACCATTTCATGGTAAATTAATTTTGTAACTTGTTAAAGTTGTTTTGGTGGTTACACAAACAAATGTAGGAGGATGTATAATGAACAAAATCGAGCTATTGCTTCACGGCTGGGACAGCTGCTATGAGAAGGAAGACTGGTATCCGCCGCTTACGGACGCACTCAAAGGCTTGACTGTTGAGCAAGCCAACTGGCGGCCTGCCGGCGAGCACGTCAATACGATTTGGGAAACTGTTCATCATTTGATTTTTTATAAAGAGCGTTTGCTGTATAGAATGACTGGCCAAGAAACCGAATATCCGGATTCGACCAACGACGATACGTTTGTTGTAGAGGATTCCTCAAGTGAAGCTTGGGAAGAAACGCTGGCTCGCTTGCAAGCCGTTCATCAAGGCATACGTGAACGCATGGCGAGGTGGGAAGAGAGCGATTTTGAGCATATTTACCCGAATCGAATGCACCCCTCTGGAAGCTGGGTGAACAGTCTCATCCTGCACGACGCTTATCATACGGGCCAAATCATGCTCATCCGCAAGCTGCAGGGATCTTGGCCATCCCGTCGCTTTTTTGACTAACCAATACCTGTGCTCGGCTCAACGATTAAGTTGGCCAGGGCACAGGTTTTTTCTTTTGCGAAAAAAGCGGTAACAAAAAGGGATTAGAACATTTATTTCGAAATAGAGAAATACCCGATTCTAAGGAGGCTTCATTTCGTTATGAATTCCGAAAATCAATTGCCCAAATCCTCTCCGGAAGAGAAGGGGATCAATGGAAGTAAATTGCAGCTAGCTTTCCGGCTGCTGGATCATGAAGTGAAAGCCGGCAATATTCCTGGTGGCGTGGCACTCGTTGGCCGGAATCATGCCATAGTTGGAACCTATGCGGCAGGATATTCCATTGTTTCTGATCAAACGAAGCTGCAGGTGACGGAAGATACGATTTATGATTGTGCCTCCTTGACTAAAGTGATGGCGACACTGCCGCTAATTTTACAGCTCATCGAACGCGGCGAGCTTCGGCTTAGGGATCACATCTCCCGATATTTCCCCCAGTTCTCGGCGAATGGGAAGGATGATGTGACGGTGATGCATTTGCTGACTCACACTTCCGGGTTTAAGAACTATAAAGATTTGCATTCACATGGTTGGACGCCGGAGCAGATCAAGGCAGCCGTACTAGGAGAAAGCTTGACCTACCCTTGCGGCGCTGGCTATATGTACAGTGATATCAATTATATTATTCTGGGTGAATTGGCTGCGCTGCTGTATCGTTTGCCGCTTGATGAGGCGGCGCGCCGTTATGTATTCGATCCGCTTGGGATGCGCGATACGGGTTATCGCCCTGCTACGGCGTTGCAGCCGCGAATCGCAGCTACCGAGTTCATGAACGGCGCCTACCGCTGGGGCGAGGTGCACGATGAGAATGCGTGGGCGATGGGCGGCGTCAGCGGTCATGCGGGAGTATTCTCGACGGCGGAAGATGTGGCGAAATATGCGGCTATGTGGCTTAGCAACGGGCAGCTCGCCGCTGGCGGCCATGTGCTTTCAAGCGCATCTATTGCGGCAGCGACGCGCAATTATACGGAAGGTATGGCGAGTGCAAACCGCGGACTAGGTTGGGTACGGAAGGGTGATGCTTGGGACGCTTCCGGCGATTTGTTTTCGCCACAGAGCTATGGCCACACGGGCTTTACGGGGACTAGCGTATGGCTGGACCCGGAGAGAAGCGTTTTTGCGGTGCTGCTGACCAACCGGGTGCACTTTGGACGTGAGAAGTCCGTTGTGCGGCTGCGGGATTGCTTTCATAATGCGGTTGCCGCATCCATTGAATGTTAGGGGGAAATTATGCAAGATCAATTCGAGGAGCTGCTAAGCAATTATTTTCAGCAACCGATCTATGAAATCGAAACTGTGCCATTTGGACTGACCAATGTAACTAGAATAGTAAAAATAAATGGTGAGAACTATATCCTCCGGATTTACAATCTTCATACCAAACATATAGAAAGCATCGAATTGGAATCAAAGATTACAACATTTTTAAGTCAAGGCTCTCTTTCCTTTCAAGTACCTGTTTTCATTCCAACACGAACAGGAGATAGGTTTGTACGATTATCTGACGGGTCGTTAGGTGCTGTTGTATCCTATCTAGATGGAAGTATTCATCACATTTCAAACATAGAGGATGCAGCCGAAATTGGACGTGTTGCCGGCGAAATCACGCACGCACTTCGTCAATGCGACATAAATCAGCTCAATTATAGCGGAATATCATTTTCGGATATGTACAGGCTTCACCCTTTAGCTAATCGCCAGGCAATAGCAGCTTTTATGGAAAATCCTTCGTTTCACATCCCTGAATCGAGTTTGGATTTTTATCACGAAATGGTCGTATCGATCGATATGAACGCTTGCAAATTGAAAGAGCTGCCCGTTCAGCTTGTACATCATGATTTATTAATCTTCAATTTGTTGTCCCAAAACAATCGGATTTGCGGAGTTCTGGATTTTGACTTCCTATCCCTCGACACCAGCTTTATGGAGTTTACGATTTGCCTGAATCATATTCTTCAAATGACGGATGGTTCTATGGAAATGGCGGAAGCTTTTGTTAAGAGCTATTCCGTTTACCGGAAACACACCCTTCTAGAATTAGAACAATTGCAGAATCTGACTCAAGTGTATCATCTTGCTGTCCTGCATATTTATGTCGGTCAGCATAATGCAGGCGTAGACATTGAACAAAACTTCAACTACATTCTCAAGCAGTTCATAACCAGAAATGAATGGTTGAACAAGCATCGTATAGAAGTACAACAGATGCTCGTGTATTACTTGGTGGAGTAAGGGAACTTCAGGGCGCTATTTTTCCAAAAACAGCCTTTTTGAGTGATGAGAGGGAACTATGGTCCGCTATTTCACCACTCTGGACACCTATTTGGACAATAGAGGTGAAATAAGTCCCTGCAGTTCCCTCAAACCCACGAATTATCACTTTTCCTTGAAATAAGGGAATGGAATTCCCTTATTCAGGCGGGGCATTCATCTGAGTCATATCTTACGGAATGAAGGTGCAGAAAGAAATGAGTACGCTAACTAGAGCAATTTTGCTTGCAGCTAAAGCGCATGACGGTCAAACCGATAAGGGTGGAAACCCATACATTCTACATCCGATCCGGTTAGCGAGCAGAGCGAAAACGACGGAGGAGTCCATTGTAGCCGTTTTGCACGATGTCGTAGAGGATTCCAATGTGACGTTGTTTGACTTGAAAAATGAAGGGTTCAGCTTGAACGTCATTGAAGCTCTGGATTGTTTGACAAGGAGAGCGGATGAAACGTATGAAGGATTTATCAAGCGAATCAAAGTTAATCCGCTTGCATCGAAAGTAAAGCTCCTGGATCTCGAGGATAATTGCGATTTAAGCCGAATTCCGCAGCCTACTGATGCTGACTATGCGAGAATCGATACATATAAAAAAGCCATTGCCGAGTTAAAGTTTTAAAATAGGCATTTGTCACGCATCCATTTCAATCGAATAGTATGATTGCATACATGTGATAACGATTGGAGTGAAAACGGTGACAGACCCCTATGTGGAGTACAAGAGACCGGATCTTCAATATTTCTTTGATCTGAACACAAACCGCTTAAAGACCAGAAACGCAGAGAATTTCATTAATCGGCTAGGACGGGATAATTTAAATACGCTAGGCAACGTTTCGCTGCTTGATATTTATTTGAGCAGGGGACGTGTCGTGGAACCGCACTATCATCAAAATGCGTCTGAGCTGGTGTATTGCATAGCGGGTTCAGCCATGGTCTCTCTCATTAACCCGTTTACGAATCAACTTACAACGGTTACCATTACACCCGGCCAAGTCGCGAATATCCCGCAAGGCTGGTGGCATTGGGAAGTAGCGTTAGAGGATCAAACGCATTTGCTCGCCATCTTTGATGCTCCTTATCCGGAGTATATTTTCGGGTCCGACCTTCTGACCAAAACGCCGATTGAAGTACTTGCACACACGTATTGCTTAGACCCTGCTCTGTTGAGGAAAGCGCTGGAACCTCTCCATAACGAGACCATCGTTATCGGGCCGACGGATGAGTGCTTGCAGAAATCGACACAACAGCAGCAACAACAGCAGGTGAATGCGCATCATTATTACCCGCAAGGACAATATTACTACGGGCATCCGAATTACTGAGTAAAGCCAAAAGAAGAGCACCCTGTTCCTTTAGGAATGAGGGTGCTTTTTCCAACTCAAAGCTATTTGCGGGTAAAGGTTAAAAGAGGCTTAACCTTATTTATTGGCGTAGCTCTTTTTTTTGTTTTTTTCACTTTGATGCGGGTGGTACGAAGCTTGCTTTTGGATTTCAATCGCGTCGCTTTCTTTTTTAGAGATACAATCCTAAGTCCTCTGCGTTTGCTTTTGAGCGCGCGTAAGCGTGGTTTTCTTTTCCGTTTTCGAACGGCGATGGGTGGCTGTTGGGCGGCGAAGTCCAGGGAAGCCAGTGACTCTGGAACATCTATTGGATTTGTTGACTCTAATGAACCTAATGCATCCACCAAGCCGATTGAACTAAGCATGCCGAAATGGATAGGCTGAATGCCAAGTGCTTCATAAGTCGTTTTTACCATGGGATCGCGAAAAACTGTCATTTCTGCTTTCCGGGGTTCGATCCATACGGATATGTTTCGCAGCGTATCGTCGATATAGCCGGGGTGGCACATCACTTCCGTTGTGCCTTCCGGCAGCTGGTGCAGATATTGGAGTAGTTGGTGCAAGCCATCATGCTTATCATAGGTGTCCAATAGTACGTGGTCCGTCATCAATGGGGAGGGATGGATGTCCTCATGAGGCGTTTGCGAGCGCCGCATAGGGATGTTCTCTTTTACCGCTAGATGAGACATGGCTCTGAAAACGGCTGGGAAATTTTGATGAATATGATGATGCGAATCTACATGCGTAGGCCTGAGGCCTGTTGCAAGGAAGCGATGCCACTGGGCATTCAGCTCCGTTTCAATATCAGATTCTTCACGCGTGCAAGCCGAGTTTACTGGATGGAAGCTTCCGTCCTGCCTCACAAGAGAAGGGATTTTGCCGGGGCTCGACACGGGTCTGCCGTACGTTAAGTTAAAGTGGAGCCCGACACCGAGACCTGGATGCATGCGAGCCAAATGAATCGCTTCTTCAAATCCAGGCATATTCACCATGAGGCTTGTACTCGTAATCCCGCCTGCCTGAAACGCTTCTATAATTCCTTTATTGACACTGGGCGATATGCCGAAGTCATCAGCATTGATAATGACATATTTCATCATGAACCATCCCCCTTCCTCGGAAATCAAACCTGTATTCTTATCAAATGCAGGACTAACGGTTCCGGCAATGGACAAGAGAACAAAGGGGCAATGTCTATTTTTGTCGTAAAAAGAAATAAAACTTCACTGTATTATTTGTTATATAAAATAAAATTTCAATTTCTATTGACCCCTATATTTTTTTTCAATAGTATAAAACAATAGTCATTCTATGATTTGGAAACCAACATGACAACATGACAGGGGACGGGGTAATTCAGATGGCCATTTCTAAGCTGCATAAGTTCCGGTTAGCCCTTTTTTGGCGGCTTTTCACCAACTATTTTATTGTTATTCTGGTTCCGGTCATTGTCGCCAGCTTTCTGGCTCACGTGCTTGCCGTCCGAACGATCGAGAAGGATGCCGAGAAACTCAACGACGTGGTTATCAGCCATTTTTCCAAACAAACCGATACAGCACTGGATTCACTCAAAACGAACATGATTAACATGCTCAGTTCATCCAATTTGACCGGTGTGCTGCGGGTCATTGACGATTCGCGGGAAAATCAACAGCGTGCGGAGCAGTTTCATGCGCTCAGAGAGCAGTTGATGAAGCTTCAGTCCGATAAATTGGTATCGAAAGTTTTTTTATATTTTGCCAATCGCGATTTGGTCGCAGATGTCGATATTTATACGGATAAATCGTATTATTTCAAAATGAGTTACCCCCTCGGCGATCAGCAGAAGAGGGACTATTTATCCCGTTTTACGGGTAAAAAAATGATGGATATCACCGATTCGAGCTCGCTCGGCATGTATGCAGTTATGAGCTATCCGTTTAATACGGAAAATCCGGAGGTGTACTTGGTCGTACATTTTGACCAAGACAAGCTCAAAGAACAAATTTCCATTCCCGAGAAATGGGTCACGGGTACGGCCATTGCGACCAGCCAGGGGGAAATTCTGAACCAAAACGGTTTGACGGAAAGGGAGGTTAAAGCCGTTTTGGCGCATACGCGCGCGAATGCCATGTCATCCCAATTCCTTGTCACAGACGAGATTGCGATGTCTCTTGTGAAATCCCGCTTCAACGATTCCTGGTATTACGTGACCATCGCCGATCTTCGAACCTTAATGAAGCCTGCGTATATAACTAGGGTTATCAGTTGGGCGTTTCTCGTCTTCTTTCTTGTGGTGGGCAGCTTTGTGTCCTATTATTTAAGCCGCCGGTGGTATCGTCCGGTTCAAGAAATCACGGAAGAAAATAAAGAGCTTTCGCAACGAATGAGCGGAATGGTTCCTTTGATGCAGGAACTGTTCGTCACCAAAATTTTGCAGGGGGAGTACAAGGACGAGTTGTCCATCGCCTATTATGCGAAGGAAATTGATTTCTCCTATGATAAACATGCGATGCGTACGGTGCTGTGCATTGCCTTTCATTACAATTCGGAGGTGTATGAAAAGCTGTCGGAAACGACGAAGTCTTTCATGTTCGTAGAGATCAAAGAGTTGATTCGGAAATCTACGCCCTCCATGGTATGGTTTTGTCAAACGAAACCGGATATGATGGCTTGCGTTGTGACGCATGATGCCTTCCTGCATCTGGGCGCAGATGAGGCGGCGGACGTCGCCAAATTGGTATTGGAATCTTATAGCCAATATTTCAAGGCCACGATCGGTATCGGGAAAACCGTGAACGCAGCGGAGGAGCTGCATGAATCCTACGATCAAGCGTTATCCGTCCTGCAAAATCGCGGATTGGATGCCGATGTGGAAATTTGCCGCGGCCCGCTTGTAGGCGAGCGGACGCAGTGGGAAAGCTTTTTATCCGTGCAGGAAGTGAACAGGATCTTCAATCAATGCAAAACACGAGAATATGACAAGCTGCTGGAGTCCGTATGCGAAAAGCTCGAAGAGGGAAGGCACAAAAATGCGACCGCCATGCAGGTGAAATATTTATGTACCGACGTGCTGAATACATGGATACGAGCGGTAGAAACCGAGCACAACGATTTTAATGTCCCGTTTTTTTCAAGCCTGTACGTAAGGCTCCACAGTGTAATGACCTGGGATGAATTGAAGCAATGTTTTGTTGAGATTCACCGTGTGTTGTTTCGAACCGAGGAACCCGATCAGCGAACGAAGCAGTTTTCCGAGATTCTGGCTTACATTCATGATCATTATAACGAAGAGCTTTCGATTGAATATTTTGCCGGGTTGTTGAACATGTCGAGCGGGCATTTCAGCCGAACATTTAAAGAGGCCGTAGGTGAAAAGTATGTGGAGTATATTGCGAAATACAGGCTCATGAAAGCGAAGCAATTTTTGCTGGAGACGGATATGAAAATCGATGAGATTGCAGAAAAGGTTGGCTATTGGGGACGCAACTCTTTTATTCGAACTTTTCGCAAATATGAAGGCATTACGCCGGCTAAATATCGGTCGATGGATCATTAAACGAGTAGAGACTTCATTTTTTCCGAAGTCTCTATTTTTTCTTCCAGGTCTTTTTGGAAAGCTGAGAAACCGCATGAAATCAAGGTTGTAAAAAAAGAGACACGGGGTAATTATGCGTGCTTTACGGTCGCAACCCGATCTCTGTATAGTTAGGCCATCAACTTCCGAAAGGAGGAGGGGGTGGACAGTATGCTTCGGCGAAATGGAATGTGGTACGTGTTAAAGAAACATAGAGCGCTATATTTGCTAATGCTGCCGGGGATTTTGTACTACATCATTTTCAAATATGTGCCTATGTACGGGGTCATCATTGCCTTTCAGGATTATTCGATTGGCCGAGGAATTATGGGCAGCAAGTTTGTTGGTTTCAAACACTTTATTGAATTTTTTTATGTCAATCCGGATTCATGGAAGCTGATTCGCAATACGGTTATGTTAAACGTGTATGATTTGCTGTTTCATTTTCCGGCGCCGATCATTCTGGCTATTTTGTTTCACGAACTGAAGAACAAAATGTTTAAGCGCATCGCGCAAAGCATCAGTTACATGCCGCACTTTTTATCTACTGTCGTTATCGCCGGCATTCTTGTCACTTTCTTGTCGCCGCAGACCGGCATCATTAATTTCCTGTTGGTGAAGGTATTTGGCATGGAGCCGATTCTGTTCCTGGGGCTGCCCGAATGGTTTAGAGCGATCTATGTTTCCTCGGAAATTTGGCAAAAAATCGGCTGGGGGACGATTCTGTACCTGGCTGCCATCGCCGGGATTGATCCGACATTGTACGAAGCAGCCAAAATGGATGGAGCGAACAGGTACCAACAAATGCGCCATATCACATTCATCGGTATGGTGCCTGTGATGATCATTTTGTTCGTCCTGACGCTCGGTCATTTCATGGAGACGGGCTTCCAGAAAATTCTGCTGCTGTACAACTCCATGAACTATGAAACTTCAGATGTCATTAATACGTTCGTCTACCGGCGCGGCATTTTGGATGCGGATTTCAGCTTCGCTACGGCCGTCGGATTATTTCAATCCGTTATCGGACTCATTCTCGTCATCGGCGCTAACCGCATAGCCAGAAAACATTCGGAAACAAGCCTGTGGTAAAGGAGGAACCCTATTGAAAATCAAACAGTCGGCAGCCTCCAGAGTATTTGATGCTTGTAACTATTGCATCATGATTCTTCTTATGATTGTGATGATCTATCCGCTCGTGTATGTGTTTAGCGCTTCGATCAGCGATAATGCGCTGGTGTCTAGCGGCGATGTTCTCTTATTTCCCAAAAAGGTGACGCTCATTGCCTACAAACAGCTGGCAGCGAATTCCGATCTATGGATCAGCTACTGGAATACGATCCGTTATACGGTCGTACATGTCATACTGACGTTAATTACGACAGCGGCTATGGCCTACCCGTTAGCGAAGAAATGGCTGCCGGGCCGCAGATGGATTCTGATGATGGCAGCCTTTACGCTGCTTTTCAGCGGAGGGATGATCCCAACGTTTCTCGTCGTCCAAAAGCTCGGCATGCTGAATTCGATTTGGGCTATCGTGCTGCCTTCCATGATCAGTACATGGTACTTGTTCATTATGCGGACGTTCTTTGAAGCCTTGCCGGAAGAGCTGGAAGATGCAGCGACGATCGACGGCTGTTCCTCTCTACAGGTGCTATTGCGGGTGGTTATGCCGCTATCGATGCCTGTGATGGCCACGATCGGCCTGTTCACGGCTGTGAACCAATGGAACGCATTCTTCGATGCGCTCATTTATTTGAACGACCGTTCGATGTATCCGCTGCAAATTATGCTCCGGAACATTCTTGTGGCCGGTACGACGATTCAAGGAGAAGGCGATATGAGCCTGCTTCAAACGATGAAGTACGCCATCATTATGATGGCTACTCTCCCAATTTTGTGCGTATATCCGTTTATCCAGAAATATTTTGTTCAAGGTACGATGATCGGCGGCATCAAAGGCTAAGTAGCCTATGCGATAGATGACGATCAAGCAGCGATAGTTCGATATTTTAAACCAATTCGGGAGGTCTTCTCATGAAAAAAAGAACGGTAGCAGCGGCGATGTCTGCCCTTATGTTCTCCAGTTTGGTGGCAGCAGGCTGTACGAGCGAAACGAAGGATACACCGGCGTCAAGCGATACCAAGAAAGCGGAAGAAGCGAAAAAGCCGATTACTTTCTCCTGGCTGGCTTATGACCGTCCGGAGGGAAAAGTGCGCCAAGATTGGGAAATCTTCAAGGAAATTGAAGCGAAGACCGGCGTGAAAGTAGAGTTTCAAGTGGTTAGTCAGGAAGGCTTGAAGGAGAAAAAGCAGATCATGATCGCGACCAACGCGGTAACGGACTTCATCCAGGTCGATACTCTGGAGGGCAGGCAGCATGGGCCTGACAAGGTGTTTTTGAATCTCAAGGATTACTTGGATAAAGCCCCGAATATGAAGGCATTTTTCGATAAATATCCGGAAGCCAAAGCCGTAGCTACTGGAGCGGACGGCGGCATTTACACCGTACCCGTCATCGAAGGGGATGCCGAAGGCAAAGGCTTCAATTTTATTTGGTATACCCGTAAGGACATTATGGATAAATACGGCTTGCAAGCGCCGACTACGCTGGATCAATTTTACCAGTTCTTGAAGACACTCAAAGAAAAGCAGCCTGACACCTATCCGTTGATCAATAACGCAATTGTAGGAGATACGGGGCTATTCACTACGTTTGGAAGAGCATTTACAGGCATTCATGGATTCTATAACGTCGATCCGGCGACCGACAAATATGCGTTTGCCCCTTATCACAAAGGCTATAAGGACTCGCTCATTTTCTTAAACAAACTGTTTAACGAGAAACTGCTCGATCCTGAATTCTCGATGATTACGCAAGCGCAGTGGGAAGAGCGCCTTTTGAAAGGTAAGTCACTGGTCACGTTTTTCTGGAAGGCTGATCTGGAGACCCTAATGGATAAAGGACGTAAAGCAGGAATCGCCGATTACACGCTCGACGCAATTCCGCAGTTTGCTGCTGACGGAATCAAAAACTACCAGTTCTCCCGTTCTGTTGTCGGCACAACGGGCCGCGCGATTTCGGCCAAAGTGAAAGATAAGGACAGAGCGGTTCAATTCCTTGACTACCTGCTGAGTGAAGAAGGCTCGAACTACTTATCTCTGGGGATCGAGGGCAAAACGTATACGAAAGAAAACGGCAAGCCTGTTTACAACAAGGATTTCGGCGCGTCGCCATTTACCACACTGCGGAAAGACTGGGGCGTCTGGTATGACATGGTTACGCTGGACAATGCCAAATCCCGTGCGGTATGGGAAAGCGGCTTAAGCGATAAGAGCAAAGCGATTAACAAGAGCTACGAACCATTCATCATCCCGGCGCCTAAGCAAATCGTGAAGACGAGTGAAGAGCTGGAGCTTGAGAAGTCGAAATTGAACAATCTGAACAAGTACTTGGAGCAAAAGCTAACGGAATTCGTCTCCGGTAAAACGCCGATCAATGATAAAACTTGGCAAGAATTTATCGATCAGTGCAAAAAGCTTGGCGCTGACGAGCTGCTGGATATGTACAATGCCGCCTATACGCGCACTTACGGTAAAAAATAAATAGTTTTGGCACTGTAAGGGGGCCCGGAGATGAGAATGGGCCTCCGAAATGGAGGGATTCGTATGACCGAGAAGATGAAGGTCATTGATGTGGATGTCCATAATGAGCAGAATGATTCCGATCTGCTGCCGTATTTGGCTGAACCTTGGCGCTCGCGCGTAGCCGCTACAGGAATCGGGTATTCCGGTTCCGGCTATTATTCGCCGGTAGGCGTCATGAAGAAAGACGCGATTCCGCCGGGCGGCGGAAAAGCCGGTTCAGATCCCGACCTGATGATCAAGCAGCTTCTGGAGGACTACAATGTCGAATACTGCGTATTAACCGGAGTGGTGTACAACATTTCGACGACGCATGATCCGGATTATGCGGCCGTGATCTGTTCCGCCTACAACGACTATCTGATTGCCGAATGGCTTGGCAAGCATAAGGCGTTCAAAGGCGCAATGGCTGTAGCCACGCAGGACCCTTATCTCGCTGCAAGAGAAATTGACCGTGTCGGAGGCCATCCCGACATCGTTGAAGTGATGATTTCGAGTGCGGCGCGTGCGCCTCTTGGCCAGCGCCAATATCATCCGATCTATGAGGCGGCGGAGCGCAACGGCCTGCCGATCGCCATCCATCCGGGGGCGGAAGGAGGGGGCAGCTCAACAGCGCCTACGGCAGCGGGGTATCCTTCCCGTTACATCGAATGGCACACGTGTCTGTCCCAAATGTTTATGGCTCATCTCGTCTCCATGGTATGCGAGGGGGTATTCGAGAAATTCCCGCGGCTGAAAGTGGTGCTTACCGAGGGCGGCATAGCTTGGCTGCCGCACCTTATGTGGCGGCTGGATAAGAACTACAAGGCGCTGCGCTCCACAGTTCCGTGGCTCAAAAAAATGCCCAGCCAATACATTCGCGAGCATTGCTATTTGACCACGCAGCCTATTGAGGAACCGGACAATCCGCAGCATTTGATTGATTTATTCAATATGATCGATGCAGAGAATATGATTTTGTACTCGAGCGATTACCCGCACTGGGACTTCGACTCGCCGGAGATGATTCTGCGGAGATTAAAGCCGGAAGCCAAGCGCAAAATCTTTTACGAAAACGCCAAGAGCCTATATAACCTTTAATTTACGGAGGAGCTTATGACGGTTCATTATGTGCTGGATACAGGCGCTGTTCCGGATGGCGGACACGCGGTCGTTACGCTTGAGGGAAAGAGCATCGGCATTTACCTGATCAACGACACCTACTATGCCATTAACAATTATTGTCCGCATCAAGGAGCGCCGATGTGCGCCGGACTCGTTTCAGGAACAACGCTTCCGTCAAGCGTATATGAATACGAGTACGGGATGAACGGCGAAATCCTTCGTTGTCCGTGGCACGGTTGGGAGTTCGATATTCGAACCGGCAAATCGCTGTTTAGCGAGAAGATTTGGTTGAAGACGTATCAAGTCCATGTGCAGGACGGCAAGGTCGGAGTGGAGATGGAGAGAAAGTGAACGGGGTGAGGAAGAGGGAGCGAGGCAGGCTGAAACGGCCCTTTCGCCTCCTCTTTTTTAACGTTTCTGAAAACTTGGAGATACGTTATGGATCATTGTCGCTGTACGGTAAAAATTCAATATGTGAAGCGACAAAAGATGACATAACCAGTCACTCTTCGCTATGTACATATTAGAAAGTTAAGGCTAAACTTAACGTATATGCATTGAAATTAAATTTCATAAATGAGTAAAATTTCGAAATAATATTTTCGAATAAGGAGTATGAACAGGTGGGGTTCATGGATTTTCTATCTTGGTGGATACAAAGTGTATCTTAATAAATGGAGACTCTTCAGGGACGGTGATGCAAATGCGGTAGCAGGTTGGATACTGATTTGAAACAATGAATGGCGAGCAAGGGAAATACATAGAAGGGATGTGCCTTTTGATGAGAAGTTCCACCTATTCACAGAAAAAGAAATGGCATGCGTCCGTGGCGCTCATGCTGCTGCTCTGCACGATTGTATCGGGTTTTGGAAGCGGTTTACCAACCGCTCAGGCGCAAGAGGGCACATTGCAAAGTGCTGCAGCGCCTGCCCCGCTGCATGAGAAGGTGATGGCTAAGAATACCTCCGGCAAAACGATTGAGCTTGCCTCCAAAGGGACTGTCGCGCTTAGCGATAACTTGATCGTTGAGCAACAATTTGGCGAAAGAATCGTTACCAGATCATTGAACGATGTGATGGTAGGGGCAGAAAACGTAGACGTCTATTTGGGCGGAGACGGGAAAGCTTCAAGAATCGTAATCCTCGGAGATACGCCAATGAATCGGATGCGCGTCGGCATTCGGAAGGATATTTCCAATATCGCCGACATGACGCAGATCGATCATCCGCAAATCGATATCAAATCGGCGCAAGGTTTCCTGATCAAGGATAAAGCAGCTAATCAACAATATCCGATCACAGCCGGAACGCTCGTTTCTTTTACCGTTTCGAACGGTGAGACCGCTGTTCTGCAGAATGGCGCAGCGCTTTTCTCAACGTCGAACCGACTGTATATCGAGCCTGTAAGCGTTGATTCCCTGCTGCAGGTCATGTCCATAAGTCGTGGCCAGGGCAAGCCGCAATACCGGGGGACTTTCGAACTTTTCTTAAGTCCTGATAAAAGCAAGCTTAGACTGATCAATGAAGTGGATATTGAACAGTATCTGTATCAGGTTGTTCCGAGTGAAATGCCGGCTTCTTTCGGATTGGAAGCCTTGAAAGCGCAATCGATCGCAGCGCGAACGTATGCGCTGACGGATTATATGACGAGCCGGTTCGCCGATCTCGGCTTCCACATCGACGACAGCACGCTCAGCCAAGTGTACAATAACCAAGCGGAGAACGCGCTGACGACGCAAGCCGTGCAGGCCACTGCCGGGAAAATCATGAAAAGCGGCGACGAACTGGTGGATGCGAGGTTTTACTCGGCATCGGGCGGCTACGGAGCGTCGAAGCATGAGGTGTGGCAGGATGTCGATACGAACCTGTTCCCGGGCACGCCGCTGCCGTATTTGACGGGTCGCAGTTATACGTACGATCCTGCTAACAGCAGCAGCATGCTCACCATTGATACTTCAAATGAGCAAGCGCTGAATGATTTTTACAAAAATTTGAATTATACCGGTTACGATTCAGACTCTGCCTATTTCCGTTGGAAAGTGAGCCTGACGAAAACCGAACTGCAAAATACGGTGAACATCAATATAAAGGATCGTTATGCAGCAGAGCCAATGTTTGTTTTGACGAAAGAAACTGACGGCAGATTTGTTAGCAAACCTATCCCGCAAGAAGGCGTAGGAACGATTAGCACGATGTATGTGACAAAGCGCGGAGCCGGAGGCAACGCGATGGAATTAGTCATTGAAGGCAGTACGGGCACTTATAAAATTTTACGTGAATTCAACATTCGATTTACGATTCGACCAAGCAAAACATATACCGGCGGTGGGGATATATTGGCTTACCGTGCCAAAGGCGGGGCAGGCGTTTATGATAATTCACCGCTTGCGAATCCAAGCATCTTGTACTCGGCCTTTTTCAGCTTTGATTTAGCGACCGATGCGGGCGGATCGCTTACGAGTGTAACGTTCTATGGCGGCGGCAACGGGCATGGTGTAGGGATGAGCCAAAACGGCGCGCAAATGCTCGGACAAAAGGGTTGGAGTTATGACAAAATCCTGGACGCATATTATAAAGGCATGAAGCTTGTTGATATGAATGCGCCAGTCCTCAGACGCCTTGAGGTAGCGCCGAAATTGGCGAATGTGAACCCAGGCGCAGCGCAATCCTTTACGGTTAAAGGATTTGACGGCAGCGGCAATGACATGCAGGTCCCGGCTGAACAGCTGGTTTGGAATCAAACAGGAGCGATCGGTACGATCTCCTCAGCTGGTGTATTAACAGCTGTGAACGGGTCAGCGGTCGGTAACGTCGTTGCCGCAATTGGCGATGTAAGCGCCAATGCAGCGGTGATCGTTGGTAAGCCTTCAGCGGTCGTGGAGGATTTTGAAGATATTGCGGATATCGCGCCCTCCAGTGTGCGTACAGTTCCGAATTCGGTGCAGTTGACGAAGGTGAACAGACCGGAACCTGTGCATGCAGGGACATACGCAGGAAAACTTACTTATGATTTTACAGGAACAACCGGAACATCTGCGGCTTACATGAACTTTAAAGATGAGCTTGGCGGCACAGGTCGCGTACTGGAAGGCTATCCGAAAAAGCTGGGCGCTTGGGTTTACGGGGACGGCCAGAAGCATTGGCTGCGCGCCATGCTTCAGGATGCTGCCGGAACGAAACCGACGGTGGATTTCACATCTTCCGGCGGACTCAATTGGATGGGATGGAAATACGTAACGGTCGATGTGCCGGCCAATTTGAAGACTCCGATTCGCTTGAATCAAATTTATCTCGTTGAAACAAGCGATACGAATAAAAACGGCGGAGCACTTTACTTCGATCAGGTAACGGCTTTATACGCCAACACGGATGTATTTGAGTCGGAACTGTCCGGATTAACACCGATGGTGATTGGGGATAGCAAGCAAGCGATCGTCTATGCAACGTATGGCGGCAATACAGCCCCTGTGCAAGTTCAAAGCGGCATGGCCTTTTACAGCAGTGAAGCTGCGGTTGCGACTGTTGACGCGAAAGGGCTGGTGAAGGCGGTAAAAGCCGGAACAACTACGATTACGGCGATCTTCGGAAGCGCTCCGCCAGCTGTCTATGTGCTGAAGGTAACAGCTGAAGCTCCTGTAGTCGAGCGTCTCGAGCTTGCCGGACTAACGACAATGGAGAAAGGACAGACGAAACAAGCGAAAGTATTCGCAACCTATGCAGGCGATACTGTGCCGGTTGAGCTAGCATCCAGTGAAGTCGCGTTCAGCAGCAGCGCTCCGGACGTGGCTTCTGTGGACGTGACCGGCAAGGTGACTGCGCTGAAAGCCGGTCAAACGGCCATCACGGCTGCTTTCGGCGGCAAATCCGTTCGTTATGATCTCTTCGTGACGAATCCTGTGGCTGTTCTGCAAAGCATTGATATTCAAGGGCTGAGCGCAATGACGATAGGGGATTCGCAGCGGCCTCGTGTAACAGGCATTTACAGCTTAACGCCCGAACCTGTGGAACTTACGAGCGGGGTTTCCTTTAAGAGCAGCAACCCGACGGTAGCGACTGTGGACGATTCGGGAAAAGTGACAGCATTGAAGGTGGGATACAGCATGATTACCGCTTCGTTCGGCGGCAAAACCGATTATTTCTCACTCGTCGTTAATAAAGCCACCAGCGCGCCTAAACGGGAGCTAAGAGCGGCATGGATTGCATCGGTTGAAAACATCGATTGGCCGCAAAAAGGGGTTGTAACTCCTGAAGCTCAGAAGCAATCCTTCGCAGCGATGCTGGATGATCTGGCCAAAATGGGTATGAATGCCGTCGTCGTTCAAGTGAAGCCGACTGCGGATGCTTTCTACCCATCCGAATACGGACCTTGGTCGGAGTATTTGACAGGTGTGCAAGGAAAAGATCCGGGATATGATCCTTTGGCCTTTATGGTCGAGGAAGCCCATAAGCGCAATATGGAATTCCATGCTTGGTTTAATCCATACCGGATCAGTATGAAGGATAAGATTGAGAATTTGGTGGCGAACCATCCGGCTAGACAGCATCCGGATTGGGTTGTTAGTTATGGCGGTAAGCTGTACTACAATCCAGGTGTGCCAGAGGTGAAAGATTTTGTCATTGGCAGCATTATGGAAGTGGTCCGCAATTACGATATCGACTCCGTTCACATGGACGATTATTTCTATCCGTATGTGGTCGATGGCAAAGACTTCCCGGATGACGCCACGTACCAAGCCTACGGAGCAGCCTTCCCAAATAAAGGGGATTGGCGCAGAGATAACGTGAATAGACTGGTACACGAGCTGTCTATCGCAATTAAACACGAGAAAAGCTATGTCAAGTTCGGCATCTCCCCATTCGGCGTTTGGCGGAATATTGCCGACGATCCGACTGGCTCGGATACGACGGCTGGACAGCGAAACTATGACGATCTGTATGCAGACACGCGCACCTGGATTCATCAAGGTTGGATTGATTACATTACACCGCAAATTTATTGGAATTTCGGATTCACAGCGGCTGCTTACGAGAAGCTGATTGACTGGTGGACGAAAGAAACGCAGGGCACGAATGTCCATCTCTATATCGGTCATGCCGTTTACAAAATTAATGCCAACAATGAGGCATGGGAAAATCCCGACGAGCTGCCGAACCAGCTAAAATACAATTTGAATTTTGAAGGCGTCAAAGGCAGCATGCACTTCAGCGCGAAGGATCTTCAGACGAATCCGCTAGGCATTAAAGACAGATTGATCAATGACAGCTACAAGCTGCCGGCTCTGATTCCTGCTATGCCATGGATCGATGCCACTGCGCCTGAAAAGCCAACGCTCGAAGCGGTTAGCAAAAGTGCGGCAGGAATCGAACTTTCGTGGAAAGATGCGGCCACAAGCGATGCAGCCTATTATGTGATTTACAGATTTGACGGAAACCAAGGCGGCAGCATTGACAATCCGGCGCAAATCGCAGGCATCGTTCGCAAGCAGTCGGGTAATGTTCAGCATTATACAGACAAGAAGACTGTTGAAGGGCAGCTGTATACGTATGCTGTTACAGCTGTTGACAGGGTGCACAATGAGAGCGAAGCGAGCAATTATGTCACGCTTGGCGAAAGCCAGGAAACCCAGACCTCTGCCATTCTGGTTGGACAAAGCAGCGTATTAACGGGCCAACCATTTACGGTTCAATTTGGTCTTCGCAGCGTGACAACCGGCGTTTATGCGCAGGACATTACCATTGAGTATGACCCTGCAATTGTGGATTATGTTTCATCTGCTTCGATCAAGAATGGTGTGAGTATCGTATCCGAGAAGTCGGGTCCGGGGAAAGTAAGACTCATTCTTGCAAGCCAAGGAGCAAGCTATGCAGTCAGCGGCGATGCTGATCTAGTGCAGCTTTCTTTCAAAGCCAAAACGGTAAGCCAAACTACTGCAGGAACAATCGCAGTAACAGGTGCGCTGCTTGGTGACGCGCAAGGACACGAGATAGAGGCGCGACCAGCGTCTATCCGAGTTGAAGTAGTGACACTGCCTCCTGGCAAACCAGGGGATGCGAACGGCGATGACAAATATACGATCGGCGATTTGGCTTTTGCGGCAGCTCATTATGGAGAAGACAGCACGAATCCGGACTGGAATCGGATCAAAGTCGCTGATTATGACGGCAATGGCATCATCGATATTTTAGATCTAGCCGCTATCGCCAGTAAGATTTTGGAATAAGACGTTGATGGCAATCGAATAAAGGACACCAGCCCCTCTCCTTAGACATACTGCTATGTGCAAGATACATGGCCTAGGGAGCGGGGCTGTTCTTAGTCCAAAAATGCTGAACAGGAGGCTTTGAGAATGATAAAGTTTCGCAACCGACTTTCCAAATGGTTATGCGGCGTTTCTGTGATCTCCATGATTTTGCCTTATGGCGCTGCACACGCTGCAATACCTGACTTGGAGAGTCAAATTGTTGACTCGCGCCAAATGGAAATCGCCTCTGGCGCTGCCTATAACTGGTATGATATGAAGCTGGAACGGGGATTTGAGAAAGTGCATACCATCGAGTTCAATCCGCAAGCAGGAAAGCTGGATTTGCAACCGGGCAAGACCGATGGCAAAGTTTACGGCATGCAAGGCGTCTCCAAAATGGCCAGCGATGCCGACCGGGCCGGCAACCGGGTAGTCGCAGGGCTGAATGGCGATTTCTACGATTTGGCCAATGGCATCCCGCTTGGCATGTTCATGGGGGATGGGAAAATATTAACGAGTCCGCCTAGTGACTGGTATGCTTTCGGCCTAAAAACAGACGGAACCAGCCTGTATGGGCCAAGTCCCAAATTGACGCGGACCGTGACGATTGGCAGCAAAACGACGCCGATTACGCATATTAACCGTTTGCGGGGCACCGATGCGCTTGTTTTGTATTCGTCTGATTATTACACGTCAACCATGACGAATGATCTTGGCGATGAGGTCGTTCTGGATATCCTCGAAGGCGATGTGAGAAGCGGACAAACGATGAAGCTTAAAGTAGCCGAGGTGCTCAAAGACAAGGGTAATAGTGCGCTTACGGAAGGCAAAGTGGTGTTATCCGCAGCAGGCAATGCCAGAAATACGCTTAGCGGACTTCGCGTCGGAGATGAGGTGTCAGCCAGCTTTGAGCTTGAAGCAGCTTGGCGCGACGTCAAAATGGTGATCGGCGGCTCCGAGCTGCTGGTGAAGGATGGCGTCGTGCAGCCGAATAGCGATACGGCCGTACATCCACGGTCGGCTATTGGCACCAAAGCGGACGGAACGATTGTGATGATCGAGGTGGATGGCCGCAGCCCGGGCTTTAGTGAAGGGGTGCAGCTGCAGGAGTTAGGTCAACTGATGAAAAAACTCGGTGTTGTGCAAGCATTGAACTTAGACGGCGGCGGCTCTTCGACGGTCGTGGTCAAGCTTCCCGGGCAAGATGCAAGACAAGTGATGAACAGACCGTCTGACGGCGGCGAAAGGAAGACGGCCAACGGCTTGCTGCTCGTGAACAAGGCTCCTGAGGGAGCGGCCTCGAAGCTGGTGATTCAGCCAAACTTTGAGCGTGTTCTTGCCGGTTCGTCCTTCAACTTCCAATCCGCTGCTGTGGATGAATCGGGTCATCCGGCTCCATATTCGGGAGAGCGTTCTTGGCAGCTCGATGCTGCCGTAGGGACAATGGACCGTTCCGGTACGTTTCTTGCAGGCCAAGCGGCAGGATTGACCGAATTGAGAGTTAACGGAGAGGGGCTGTCTCCCGGCAAAGCCAAGGTTGAAGTGGTAGACGAGTTGACAGCGTTGAAATTCCCCGATAGCGTGAAAACATTCGCTTCAGGCAAATCAGCGGATTTAACGGTGACAGCACTGCGCAACGGCCAAGTGGTGCAAGCGGACAACAGCAAGTTAACTTGGCGGGTAGAGGGGCCGATTGGCGCGATTGATGCAAAAGGGACGTTTACGGCAACGGCGGAAACGGAAAAAAGCGGTAAAATTTATGTGAGTTATCATGGAGTTGAGACATCAATGGACGTAAACGTAGGGCTGCCGCCCGTCATACTGGAAGATTTCGAGAACGGATTGGGCAATTATTTGGAGAGCTCATCGGCCCAAGCGGCAAAAAGCATTGCCAGCATAGAAACTAGCGAAGATTTCGTGAGGTTTGGCGGAAAAGCGCTTAAGCTTGAGTATGATTTTACTGGCAAGCCCGGCACTTCCGGTGCGTATTTGACGGCAAAGGATGTCGCCTCCCGCATTCAAATTCCGGGATACCCGGAGAAAATCAGCATGTGGGTCTATGGGGATGGCCGGACGCACTGGCTAAGAGCGCAGCTCAGGGATGTGAATGGGACAATTCCGATTGATTTTACCGACCAGAATACGGGTGTGAACTGGACCGGTTGGAAATACGTGGAAGCTGTCGTTCCAAAAGGCAGAGCTCTTCCGCTTACGATCGATATGCCTGTTCGGTATATGGAGACGCAAGCGGCCAAGAAGGATGCCGGGGTGCTCTATATCGATCAAATTCGCGCCTTGTACGGCCCTGTCAAGGACGATATGGCCCCGCCGATTCTCAAAAATATAACGCCGGAAGACGGCGCAACCGTGCATACGAACACGCCGACCATTCGTGCATATGGCGAAGACTACGGCTACAATCACGAAACGAATCCAGGCACGACGTTGATTGATCCTGACAAAATCCGGATGTATTTGGATGATCATCTCGTTCCGCATGCTCTGTACCCGCCGGAGGGACGCATATGGCATACGCCTGATGTTCCTTTAGCTGACGGTGTACACAAGGTTAAGCTTCAGATCAAAGATTTGTCCGGCAACCAAACAACGAAAGAGTGGACGTTCACGGTTGACACAGGCGCTCCTAAGATCGCGTACCTAGGGCAGGCAGAGACTTATGCCGGAAATACGTACACAGTGGATATCAAAGGAGTAAAAGCGGCGAAAATCCGCGACGGCCAAATCGAATTCGCCTTTAATCAATCAAAAGTCGAAGAACTGCAAGCAATCAAAGGCAGCAAGCTTGCCGACAGTATGTGGCAAACATCGGTCGATCCAGCTCAAGGCACCGTGCGGTTAACTTGGACAGGAATCGATGCAGCCGCTCTTTCGGACAATGATCTTCTGGGCCAAATCTCTTACCGCATCAAATCGGATGCCACGGGGTCGAACGAGATTGCCTTCCGTTCAGGATCCATTCGGTTCACGGATTCGGGAGAGACACAGTTCGCTTTCTTTGGACTCCCAATTACTTCTACGATCAAGAACCATCTGTCAGTAAGCTGGGATGAATTTGGCGTCGTGCAAGGCTATACAACCAAGTTCACGGTGAAAGATGAGCAAGGCCAGGCCGCTGAAGGCGTGAAACTGCTTGCGGACGGAACCGAAATTGGTACGACCGACGCACAAGGGATGTTACAAACCAACACGTTGACATCTGTTGTAAAAGAGTACAAACTGCAAGCGGTAAAGGATCAAAAGTACAGCCCGTTAGTGAGCTTCAAGGTTTCGCCGTTGGCAGGCACGCCGGTTCCTTACAACATCAGCTTGACGATGGGCGATGATCCGACGACTTCGAGGTATTTGGCATGGCATACGCATCCCGGCATTGAATCTACAGTTGTAGAAATCGCCAAAGAAGCGGAATTCACTGATTTTACACAGGCAAATGTTATGAAATTTACGGGCAGCAGCTATGTATACAATACGTACGATTTAGGTACGGTTCGGGTACATAAAGCCATAGCAGACGGATTAGAGCCGAATACGCGCTATGTTTACCGGGTTGGAGACGGCAGTGGGAATGTGAGCTCCCTAGGTTCGTTTCAGACAACGGCAGCCAGTGGCGATCATACGAAATTTCTTTACTTTGCCGATTCGCAAGCGGCTGATTTAAACGGCTATAAACTATGGGGGAACACGGTTGCCAAAGCCGTAGAAGAGCATCCGGACGCGGAATTTATGGTCCATGCCGGGGATATGATCGATAGCGGATTTAAAGAAAGCGAATGGAATATGTGGTTTAGCGCAGCGCAAGACAAATTGATGAATAAGACGCTGGTTGCGCTTATCGGAAATCATGAAGTGATGGGAATGCGGGAAAACAACGATTTCCTTGCTCATTTTAACCAGCCGGGCAACGGCGTTAGTACGCTCAAGGGGACGAATTTCTCTTTTGACTACAAAGACATGCATTTTGTAGTGCTCAACAGCGAATATGCTTATGAAGAGCAGAAGGAGTGGCTGCGCAAAGACCTTGCAAGCACCACGAAGAAATGGAAGGTAGTTGCCTTCCACAGAGGCCCGTACGGCAGTATTTATGATACGGCTATTGTACGGGAACAGTGGGTGCCGGTATTTGACGAGTTCAAAGTTGATCTTGGCATTAACGGTCACGACCATATTTATTTGCGGACTTTCCCGATGAAAGACGGCAAACCGGCCGCAGAGGGGCAAGGAACTACTTATATGGTGGCAGGCTCAACAGGACCTAAGTTTTATTCGCTGACGGCCAGAGATTGGCAGAAAGTAACCGATGCGGAAAATACACAAATGTATGCGGCGGTCGACATTCAAGGCGATGAAATGAAAGTTGTCACCAAAACGGTAGGCGGACGCATCGTGGATGAGTTTACATTGAAGAAAACGGCCGCACCGGAAACATTTGAGTTACGTACGGATAGTTCTTCCTATAACTTGGAGGTTGGAGCAACTCATCAAACGGTTGTTACAGCAACCTACAGCTCTTCGGGAGCTCTCAAAGATGTTACGGCATTATCCTCCTTTCAAGTAGCCGATAACCGCATTGCCTCCGTTGACGAGAGAGGGCTCGTTACGGGCCTGGCTGAAGGCAGTACGACACTCACAGTGCATTATGGAGGGAAACAGGCGACTGCTCAAATCCATGTTCTTAAAAAAGGTAACGAGCAAACGGCGACGACGCTTTCCGGACCTCCTGGCGTTCAGCCGAACGAGGCTTTCACGCTGAGCTTAGGGTTAAAGAATTTGCAGCAGCCAATACTGGCTCAGGATCTGCACTATCAGTATGATTCGAATCTATTTGAATTCGTGGACACAAAAACGACTGCAGACGGTGTGAAAATCCTGAACACGTTGACACAAACACCCGGTGTTATTCGATTAATCGTCATAAGCGAAGGACCCTCGCATGCGATCTCATCTGACTCGGTCTTTATTGAGCTTCACTTCCGTGCGAAGCCTGTCGCGCAAACCGCCAGCGGTTCGCTTGCCGTTGTTAGCGCGACTTTGGGGGATGGGGCAGGAAATGAACACATAGCGGCACCTTCAAGCGTCAATGTCGAGGTCACGGTTCCAAAAGGCTTGCCGGGCGACTCGAACCACGACGGTAAGTACACGATCAGCGATCTTGCAATCGCAGCAGCTCACTACGGTAAAGACCGCACAGATCCGGATTGGAGTTCTATCCAATCTGCGGATTATGACGGAAACGGATTGATCGATATTCTCGATCTTGTAGCCATCGCTAGAAAAATTTTGGAATAAGAGGAAAATTCATTTGAGGCTGTTCCCAAGGTCGTTCACGATCTCGGGGGCAGCCTTTTGTGCACTGAGAATCAGAGGAGGCTGATCCGCGACCATTGAGATGGCGCTGAATTTGTTCAAGTTTTTCCGGTTAAGCTGGAATAAAGGAAACGAGACATTTTCAGTTGCAGAGACAATCATTCATTTGACATATTAGATTAAAGTGCAGCTGCTGCTGCGCCGGGCAAAGCGCCAGGATGACCCTTTTCCTTCGCTTGATAAGTGTCTGACGACTATTGAGGATTAAGTGAGTTATAATGAGCAATAGGATATGTAAGGGAGGATGAGCTATGCTTTATATTATCGTTCTAATTCCCGCGTGTTTGCTTGTTCTTTTTGGGATTTTTAAAATAACACGCAAAGTCAGAGATAAGGTAGAAACTGCGAAAGTAATTAACATGTCCTTGTACAGAACGAAAAAGACTTCGGTTCCGAACAAAAGTGCTTGTTCCTTCTGCCGGAAGAAGGAAAAAAAGCTGGCGTTCTATTCGGACGAGCAGGGCAGAGTGGTGGGTGTTGTTCCGTTTGCAGGCCTCAGGCTGAACGCCGAGCGCTGATGAGGCTGTGAGCATGGGTGAGCCGGTCGTATACTACCAGGATCAGGACAGGATCGGCGGTGAGCTGAGATATCCGTGCTGACAAGGTGCTGCGGTCTGCTTATTCTCGCGAGGTAGGGGAACTACAGGCCGCTATTTTGCCAAAAAGATTCCTTTATGTGAGGGAGTGGGAACTAGGGTCCGCTATTCCGCCATTCTGACGCATATTTGGTCAATGGAGGTTGAATAGGACCCTGTAGTTCCCCTTGAGCTCCCTTATTTCCGCTTTTCGCCGAAATAAGGGAATAGAGTTCCCGTTTATACGTATTGGAGTTCGGAAGTTAACGCAGTCTGCCCTCGCTGAAGGACAGAGAGGCCGTTATTCGATGGAAAAGGTGTAACGGATACCAGCGCTGTTATTTGCTCACTTGGAGACAGATTTCGCCTCGAAACCGGCAAATAAAGTCTCTGGTGTCCGATAGTAAAGAGACACGACGCTTTTCGCGAATATAACGGCCGCTGTGTTCGAAGCGTGATGAGACGTAAGGCTAAGAGATGAGCTCCATATCTAATTCCCTCCCCCTGCTCGAACGTATGGGTTTAGACCGGACCTAGCCGCAGGCTGGGCTTTTGACATATAGAATTTATATGTTTTTTGGGGAAAGCGCGGCCGAAATGGATCAATACGGGATTGTTTGTACAGGTAAATTCACTAGTAATTTCAAGCTTGGTTCCAACCGATTTGCCAGC
The DNA here is from genome assembly GCF_013141725.1 of Paenibacillus planticolens. Classification (GTDB taxonomy): domain Bacteria; phylum Bacillota; class Bacilli; order Paenibacillales; family NBRC-103111; genus Paenibacillus_E; species Paenibacillus_E planticolens. Next base: position 84,737 of record NZ_WHNZ01000042.1, read on the forward strand.
TGAGACGTCGTTTTTCAGCATTAAAGTAGGCGGAGAGGGCAAAAGGTTGAAGTTAACGCTGTAATACAAACTAAAAGTTGGGGAACAGCCCCTGATCCCCTTGTATTTCCAGCTGAGACGTCGTTTTTCAGCATTAAAGTAGGCGGAGAGGGCAAAAGGTTGAAGTTAACGCTGTAAGACAAACTAAAAGTTGGGGAACAGCCCTGATCCCCTCGTTTTTCCAGCTGAGACGTCATTTTTCAGCATTAAAGTAGGCGGAGAGGGAAAAAGGTTGAACGCTGTAAAACAAGCTAAAAGTCGGGGAACAGCCCCTGATCCCCTTGTTTTTCTAGCTGAGACGTCGTTTTTCAGCGTTAAAGTAGGCGGAGAGGAAAAAAGGTTGAAGTTAACGCTGTAAAATGAACTTAATGTTAGGAACAACCCCTGAACACTGTCCTCGCCTTCTTCGTAATCATGGATTTAGAATTCTCAAGAATCTACTTATGGGGCAGCCTCTTCATGCGTCGGTGGCCAATCTTGACGCTTCGCGGTCAGGCTGGGAGGGAAACTACAGGCCGCTATTTTCACCAAATGGGCTATTTTCGGGTTCCAGAGGGAACGACAGGGTCTTATTCGCCCTGAAAAGGCTGCATTTGGCTGAAAGTGATCAAATAGCGGAACGTAGTTCCCACTGAATTGCCAAATTGACGCTTATGCGATGAATAGCGGATGCTAGTTCCCTCTCCCTCGCGAAAATGGATTTTTTCGGACAGAGAGGACCTTATATGATTGAAAAGGACCTCTTCAAACATGTAACAGACACCAGCGCTGTTACTTACTCACTTAGGGACTGATTTCACCCCAAAACCGGCAAATAAAGTCTCTGGTGTCCGATAGTATAGAGATACGACGCTTTTCGCGAATTTAACGGCTGCTGTGTCCGAATCGTGGTAAGAGAAGTCGAAGGCAGCAAATATTAGAACAAAAGGGGAATGGATATGGGGTGAAAACACGATTTCAAGAAACGGTTGGAGCCCCAAATCCAGTTCCCTCCCCATGCTCGAACGTATGGGTTTAGACAAAAACCTAGCCGCTGGCTAGGTTTTTCGTGTTTCATTTCTATTGCGATCATGATTCGAACACACCTTATCAGTTAAACTGATAGAACTTATAAATTCATTATAATTGACCTATGGGAAAACCTATGATAGCTTCAAGAGAGTGAAAAATTATGCGACAAAATAAATGGGGATTTACTTATTACTGCAAGATACGAGAGGTGGATTTTGTTGGAACTTCAAGTCACGAACAGTCCTTTTAATCAGGAGCAGGTAGAGCTGCTAAATCGTCTGCTGCCTACTCTGACAGAATCACAGCGAGTTTGGTTGAGCGGTTATTTTACTGCAATCAATGGAGCGGCAGGATCGGCGAGTGCCGGCTCGGTGCCGGTAACGGCTGCGGCGCCAACCGTCGAGACGGTTTCCAAAGAAGTTACGGTGCTCTTCGGATCACAGTCCGGTAAAGCGCAAGGATTAGCTAAGAAGTTTTCGAAAAAGCTAGAAGAGCAAGGTTTTCAGGTAACGCTTTCTTCCATGTCCGATTTCAAGCCGAACGCTTTGAAAAAGGTGCAAAACTTGTTGGTACTTGTCAGTACCCATGGCGAAGGGGTTCCTCCGGATAATGCTATTTCTTTCCATGATTTCCTTCATAGCAAAAGAGCGCCTCAACTGGATGGCTTGCGGTATTCGGTGCTCTCGCTTGGCGATACGTCTTATGAATTCTTCTGTCAAACCGGTAAAGATTTCGACAAGCGCTTGGGAGAGCTTGGGGGTAAACAGCTTGCGCCGCGCGTCGATTGCGATGTAGATTTCGATGAACCGGCAGCAGAGTGGATGAGCAGCGTACTAAGCTCGCTTAGCGCAGCTTCCGCATCGCAATCCGTTGCTGTGAGCGGAGCAACTGCAAGCTCAGCGGCTGGCGCAGAGTCCGAATTTTCAAGAACGAATCCTTTCGAGGCGGAAGTACTTGAGAACTTGAATTTGAACGGCCGCGGGTCAGACCGCGAAACTCGGCACGTGGAAATCTCGCTGGAAGGTTCGAACCTACAGTATGAGCCAGGCGACTGCCTAGGCATTTATCCGGAAAATCATCCTCGTCTCGTCGAGGAATTGATCGAAGCTATGGGCTGGGATGCCGACGAGTCCGTAACTGTCAATAAAAACGGTGACAAACGTTCCGTTCGATATGCCTTAACTCGTAACTTCGAGATTACCGTATTAACGAAGCCATTGCTTGAGCAAATTGCCAAATTGACGATAAATACGGATTTGAACGGACTTGTAGCGCCTGGGAACGAGCAGGAGCTTAAATCCTATATCAGCGGCAGAGATCTGCTTGATTTGGTTCAGGACTACTCGCTGAAGGGAATTGCAGCAGGTGAATTTATCGCGGTTCTTCGCAAAATGCCTGCCCGCTTATACTCCATTGCGAGCAGCTCGAAAGCATTCCCGGATGAAGTGCATGTAACCGTTCGTGCCGTACGCTATGAAGCTCGCGGACGTGAACGTTACGGCGTGTGCTCCGTGCAGTTGGCAGAAAGAGTAAAAGCCGGTGAAGCATTGCCGGTATACATTCAAAACAATCCGAATTTCAAATTGCCGGAAAATCCGGATACGCCGATCATTATGATCGGACCGGGAACAGGTGTGGCTCCTTTCCGTGCATTCCTAGGCGAGCGTGAAGAAACGGGTGCGGAAGGGAAAACATGGTTATTCTACGGCGACCAGCATTTCTCAACGGACTTCCTGTACCAGATTGAATGGCAGCGTTGGTTGAAGGATGGCGTGTTGACGCGCATGGATGTTGCGTTCTCCCGCGATACCGATCAAAAAGTGTATGTACAGCACCGGATGCTTGAGAAAAGCAAGGAACTGTATCAATGGCTGCAAGAAGGAGCCAGCGTGTACGTCTGCGGGGACGAGAAGCGCATGGCCCATGATGTTCATGGAACATTGGCAACGATTATTGAACAAGAGGGCGGGTTCAGCTCGGAAGAAGCTGCTGAATACTTGTCCCGTATGCAACAGCAGAAACGCTATCAGCGGGACGTCTACTAAGACGAACCCGTTGATTGCTAGAGGAGAGAGCCGATATGTCAGAAAATAATTTACTGTCGAAGAACAGCGCACCGCATAGCGAAGTTGAACATATTAAACTAAGAACCAATTATTTGCGCGGAAGTCTCGAAGAGACGCTTATCGATACCATTACGGGATCTATCCCCGAGGATGATAACCGTTTGATGAAGTTCCACGGCAGCTATATGCAGGATGACAGGGATCTGCGCAACGAACGGCAAAAGCAAAAGCTGGAGCCAGCTTACCAGTTCATGCTGCGCGTTCGTGCTGCCGGCGGTGTCGTGACACCGGATCAGTGGTTAATGATGGATAGCGTCGCACAAAAATATGCAAACGGTACGATTCGTTTGACCACGCGTCAATCTTTCCAGCTTCACGGCGTGATCAAATGGAACCTGAAAAAAACAATACAAGAAGTTAACGCTTCTTTGCTTAGTACATTAGCTGCGTGCGGCGACGTGAACCGTAACGTGATGTGCAATCCCAATCCTCACCTTTCTGATGTGCATGGTGAAGTTTATGAGTGGGCTTGCCGCATCAGCAATCATCTGGATCCGCAGACTCGCGCTTACCATGAGATCTGGCTGGACGGAGAGAAAATCGTAGATAGTCAGGACGGCGAGCAAGAACCGATTTATGGAAAAGTGTACTTGCCGCGTAAGTTCAAAATCGGCATCGCGGTTCCTCCATCCAATGACGTGGACGTTTTCTCACAAGATCTCGGCTTCATCGCGATTGTGGAAGACGGTAAATTGAAAGGTTTTAACGTTACCGTTGGCGGTGGTATGGGGATGACGCATGGCGATACGCTGACATACCCTCAAGTTGCCCAAGTCATCGGCTTCGTAACGCCGGATCAAGTTGTTGATTTGGCAGAAAAAACGGTTACGATTCAACGTGATTATGGCGATCGTGCTGTACGCAAACATGCCCGTTTCAAATATACGATTGACGACCGCGGCATCGAATGGTTCGTTGAAGAACTAACTGCTCGCCTGGGTTGGAAGCTTGAAGCCGCACGTCCTTACCATTTCGATGACAATGGGGATCGTTATGGATGGGTAAAAGGAAGCAACGGCAAATGGCATTTCACGTTGTTTATCCAAAACGGACGCGTGAAAGATGAAGATAACTACCGTTTGTTGACAGGACTTCGTGAAATTGCCAAAGTACATTCCGGTGATTTCCGACTCACAGCGAACCAGAATTTGGTTATCGGAAACATTAGCGCGCAAAAGAAGAAGAAAATCGAAGAACTTATCAAAGAGCACGGTCTTACTGATGGTCTTCATTACTCCGCGCTGCGCAGAAGTTCCATGGCCTGCGTATCTCTTCCGACTTGCGGCATGGCGATGGCAGAAGCCGAGCGCTACCTGCCTGAGTTGATGGAGAAAATCGAGCCTATGCTAGATGAAGCCGGACTTAGCGAGAAAGAAATCACTATCCGTATGACGGGATGCCCGAACGGATGTGCACGTCCGATGCTGGCGGAGCTTGCGTTCATCGGGAAAGCGCCAGGGAAATACAACATGTATTTGGGCGGCGGCCATGCCGGCAACCGACTCAACAAGCTATATAAAGAAAACATCGGCGAAGCTGAGATTTTACAGTCGCTTAAACCGATTATTACGCAATATGCGAAAGAGCGTTGGGATGGCGAGCACTTCGGTGATTTTGTCATTCGCGCCGGCTATGTGAAGGAAGTTCGTTCCGGACAAGAGTTTCACGCATAATCATGTATGACAGGGTTATCCCGAAGGTCTGAAAAGATCTGACGGATAGCCTTTTTTAATTGTGGTAACCTATGGGAAGGTTTGATGTACAAGGAGCAGATACAATGGACGATTCGGTATTATTGCAAATAACGAAAGCTCAAAACAGGAAAATCTTATACCATTTTACGAGAGCGAAAAATCTAAATGCAATTGCTCATTTCGATACGCTGTTTTCCAGTTATAGTGTCCAACCTGTCTACGGAGGCGAACGCCGGTTAAAGCCCGAGCATCTCGATTATTACGATCTAGAGATCACGATCAATTCTCACCTGAGAATTGCTGACAGCATGATCGATGCGTCCACAACGCAAAAACAATTTCGGACATATCTAGACCGACATGTGTTCTTTTGGCCGACGTTAAGGGATTGTCAAAAAATGATGGCCACCTACGCCAGGAGAGAGCCGCAGGAGGCCTTTGCTGTTCTTGCATTTCATGCCTATAACTTGTTATCCAAACACCGCACCGAAGTAAAGCTATCCAAATACGATTCGGGCAGCTCGCCGCGATTTCCAAAGCATTGTTCGTATAAGAAGAGTTTGGCTATGTTTTTGCCACTTGAGGAGTTTAGTCTCATTAAGAATGATTTGGTGCCCAGCACGCCATCTCAGATACGTGAGGTCCTCCTTGAAGGGAAAATGCAGGGTGTAAAGGACCTTCTAACAGCTGTTTATGTGAGCGGAAATGAGGCTCTAGCTCTCCCAGATAGTTGGAAGCAATTGACTAAGCCTTGGTCGGATATAGAAGAGATCTAGTATTCTTACGACGATTTTCGAGGAGACATGCAACTACTCAATCTTATCCCACATACACTGTTACATCAAACAAATTGATGTCTTTAAACAGTGGTGACGAGGAGGGGGACGGATGAGATTTACGGTGCAATATATTCCTCTAAGTAAAATCAAACCGGAAAGTACCATAACCAAAACCTCGGGACGAAAAAAAGAATTAAAAAAAGTCGCGCAAGACCTCATGCACCTGTTGGTTGTTCAGAAAAGCAGAAAGGCGAAGGGATACGTCATTTTAGATGGCCATCATCATTTTCATTTCCTCAAAAAGCATACATCGAAACAAACAGCAGTGTGTTTGGTCGATGAGAGTAAGTTGTCGGCAGGCATCGGGAAGTTTGTTCAGCAGTTTCGCAAACGATCTCTTCCTTACGATGTGCCAGCCATTCGTCCGGATCGAGTGACCGTTAGCAGTTGGTCGATCATCCGTACTTTTATGAAACGGGAGCCTCGGTTTCGTAGTCTTTCGCGCAGACAGCAGCTGAAGGTGCTTCGGCTCGGTATGCAGTATAAAAAAACTACCGTTCGCAGCATGCAAGCCAAAGTCGATGAGTTATTGAAAAAAGCGATAACGGATTAAATAAAGCAATCGGAAGTTGCAGGAGCTGCCTTGGCGGCTCTTTTCTCATTTCGGCAGGTCCTAACAGAATAAGGTATAATCAGGAATATAGCTGAATGAAGGAGTGAATGGACCATGATTGAAAACGTACGCACAAGTAATGTACAGCGGTTTGCCGGCTTCGGCGCATTGTATGATCAGAATCGTCCCGCGGCTCCGCAAGAAGTCGTTAAGTTGTTAACTACATACTTGCAGCGAAAACCGCAAACGGTCGTTGACGTTGGATGCGGCACAGGTCTCTCGACTTTTTTATGGCTGAATGAAGCTGAACGAATCATTGGCGTAGAGCCAAGCGACGATATGCGCGCGGTAGCCGTGAGCAAGTGGGAAGCGAGCAATCAGCCGGACCATATGCAGTTTGTAAAAGGGCTCTCCCATGAGTTGGACCTGCCATCGGCATCCGCCGACGTCATCACTTGCTCGCAGTCGTTCCATTGGATGGAGCCGCAAAGCACGCTCCGCGAGTTCGCCCGCGTACTCCGTCCCGGCGGTGTATTCGCCGCATACGACTGTGATTGGCCGCCGGCGTTCGATTGGAAAATCGAGGAGCAGTACCAGAGGCTAATCACGCTGGGCGACGCGCGCGCGTTAGAGCTGGCACCGAAGGAGCAGCAGGCTCACAAGTGGAACAAGGAGGAGCATTTGCAGCAAATTCGCCGCTCAGGCTTATTCCGCTATGCCAGAGAGATCGTTTTTCATAACTGGGAAACTTGCGATGCGGAGCGTTATGCCAATCTTGCATTTAGCCAGGGTGGCTTGCAAACGGCATTGAAATTAGGCGCAGATGAGCTGAATGACGAAATTAACGCCTTTCGTGAACAAGTAGCAAAGGCATTCGGCGGTGAAGAAAGGGAGATTTTGTTTGGTTACCGGTTGCGCATGGGCGTTGTCTAGCCATAAGCAATGAAAGCGGCTATGATGGTATTCTCATCATAGCCGTTTTGATGTTCCCTCGAGGTGACTCGCCTATTTTGGAATAACAGGATTTTCTCCATGTATTTTCACTTATTAATTCATCCTGGAACGTTTAACTGGAAAAACTCAGGCTGTCGAGAAAGTGCCTTTTTTTAAGTTTAAAATAAATAGTGTCGTTTTTAGGTTCAAAAGTTCTCTCTCAGATCGATTTAAATCAATTTTTATTCTAAAAGGAGACACCCTCCACATAAATATCAAACTGTCGAAAACTCCACAAGACTTTCTCGACAGCCTGAAAAACTACCGTTACTTTTCTGAAACTGCCTATTTTTCGCAAATCCTAACTCATTAGCAGGAGAAATTACCGTTAATTTCCAAGTCGATATAGCGCCATTGAAATTAGAGGTAGTTTTTACTGGTATTGAGAAACGTAAGCATGCCGTTCACTTGACATCAACTACAATCGGATCAAGCAGTTGTCCATGCACATAAGGGAGCAGCCGCCAACGCCCCGTTTCGGGAAGCATCATGGAGGTTGGAAGCACTCTGTCGGCACCATTAAGTGGTCCGCCTAAAGCATTTGCTGAGCTCAAAGGGTTTGAAGCGAAAACTTTGATAATGTTATCGGATCCTTCTTTTACCGCTTTCACCTCAAAGGGGCCGTTTAGCTGTTCATCCGTTCCCCAAAAATGCCACATATATTTCTGAGACTTTCCCGCGATGAACCCTGCATCAATAAAACCGATTTTTTTTTCTATTCCATGTAGCCAATAAACATCTGATTGGAACAACGGAGTGATCTCCCAAGACGGTTTTTGCATATGCAACATCAATTTACCATAAATGCTGTCATTTACTTTCACATCGATTCGCCACATTCCATCTAGTGGAAGTGCAAATCTGACCGCGTATCTTTCGAGCCCGGGGTAACCGCTGCTTGGTTCTTTGATGATCTCGGAAGAGACTGTTTCCACCAGACCAGTCCCTAAATGTGCTGCTTGAATCGTCATTGTTTTCCCCGAAAAATTCTCGAAAGGCTCTTCAAAATGAAAAAGATATCCGTTCATTTCCCCGGCTCTTGCGTCAGGTTGGGGAGAGACGGAAAGCAGTAAGCGCCCATGCTCATAATATTGTTTCTGTTCGGCAACGGAACCTGTCGATACCTCAAAAGTAGGAGTATCAAAGAATGTGAGATCATCTTTATTCGTGAAGATGACAAACACAAACAATACAATGGCTACTGGCAATAACGTTGCAGCAGCAATCGTGGAGAATCTGCTTTTACTGCGTGCAGCACTTGCTCGAATCAGTACTTTGTTTTTCAATTGAGGTGTGAAATGTTTGTCAGAAAAAGGTGATTCGGCCATTCCCTTCGCCCAGTATGGCTTTTCTTCTGTCATAGGTTATACCTCCTCGTGTTCTCGTTTTAACAGTTCGTTCAATTTCTTCTTCGCACGATGTGTTCTTGATTTGACGGTACCTTCCGAAACACGTATCAACTTGGCAATTTCCTTATGTTTTAGCCCATAGTGGTAATCCAAAATTAGGACTTCCCTATATTTTCGCGGCAGCTGAATAACGGTGTCCCATAACTGTTGGTTTTCAAGCCGATTGAATAAGACTTGTTCAGCCGGAGGGGACGAATCCTCTGCAATGAAGCGGTTCGTCAACGTAACTTTGCGAATAAAAGCACCTTGCAAATAATGCAACGCTTTATTTCTGGTGATCGTAAGCAACCAGCTCTTTACAGAGCATTCCCCGCGAAAGGCATACATCCCGTTGTATGCAGCTAAGAAGACTTCCTGTGACAAGTCATCAGCTACATCAGCGCGCTTGGACATAAAGAAGGCAAAGTTCCACACATCTTCCCCGAACTTTTCCATTAAGTCACACAGTATGAGTTCACGATCGTATCCATGTGCTAGAAACTGTATGTATTCCATCTCGTCCGACATTTGTTCACCTCAATAAATAAGACCGTTCAGAGCACAAAAGGTTCCCTTTTGAATAAAAAAAGAGTTAAGCGTAAAAGCCGCTCAACTCCTTTTGTTAGGCTCCCAGATTTGAAATCCGATTGATCAGGCCGGAGATGCCATTGATGGTTGCAAGGATTTGGGAGTTTTGCAGTTTATCCAGCGCCAGATGTCCGTTTTCCACCACTTGATTAATCTCGTCTAATAAGATTTTATTTTTATCTACCAATTGCTGATGAAAATCTTTGGCGAAAGCCGGTACGCTTTGCAAATTAAATTGCTCGATTTGCGTTTGTAAGGTCAGCAATTGCTTTTCGAGCTCCTTTTTCGCGTAATTTGAGAATACTTGAATTGTTTGGTATTGTTTTAATACGCTTTTATAGAAAATAGAGTTTCAAAGGAATAGAAGGGAGCACATGGAAATGTCTGTATTTATTGATAAAATCGCGTTAATTCGCATCGTTGACGGCCAAATATTGGGTACGCGCTCGAAGGGGAAAGAATTATTTTATTTGCCGGGAGGTAAAAGAGACCCTGGAGAGACCGATACCGAGACGCTGATCCGGGAAATCGAAGAGGAGCTTTCCGTACGTGTTAAGCCGGAAACGGTCAAACATTTCGGGAATTTCGAAGCGCAAGCGGACGGTAAGACTGAAGGTATTGTAGTAAAAATGGCTTGTTATACGGCAGATTTTGACGGCGAATTAAGCCCCGCTTCCGAAATCGATGAATTGGCGTGGCTGTCCTACAAGGACCGGGATCGAGCATCTCGTGTCGTTCAACTTATTTTTGATCACTTGCATGAGAAGAATTTGCTTCCTTAAAGATTTGGAATGTTGTGCAACTAAATCTCACTGTTGACGTCAAATTAGGACAGAGGGGAGAGAGTTGCATTGTCTATATTCAAAAAAGTAGCGGTTCAAGCTGCTGCGCTTTGCGTATTGGCCTCGGCAGGAACCGCCTATGCGTATGATGTATCCTTAAAGCCGTTCACGGATGTAACCGATCAAGATTGGTTTCAAAATGAAGTGTATTCGCTATCCGCGATCGGTATCATTGACGGATACTCGGGTTTAACTTATAAGCCGGACAATACGTTGACCCGGGAAGCTTTCATTAAATTGTTGATGACGGCCAAACACCAAGAGGCAACATCCGCCTCCGCTTTGGCGGGAGCGCCTTCGGATGTTAACCAGGGAAGATGGTCGTATCCATTCGTATCCGCGGCTTATGAGCGGAAATGGATTGATTTCATGCTGGATTCGCAAGGCATGCTCCATCCGGAAAATGCGATAACCAGAGAAGAAGTGGCAAGCGTTGTAGGCAAAGCGTTACTCGATTCTCAGACGGCCGAAGCTCGCAACCGTTGGACGGTTCAAGGCTGGAAAGAGGAGAAGGAGAAGAGAAACTTTGCCGACAGCGGGGCCATGAGTGATAAACTCGGGCAATACGCTTACTATGCGGTAAACCAAGGGATCATGGAAGGTGATCAAACAGGCTTTCACCCGCAGCAATCACTAACGCGTAAAGAAGCGGCTGCCATCATTTACCGTCTAATTGATACAGAGGTGGCTGCGCACGGAATAGAGAAGATAGGTTTCTATGCGATTCGTTCCTATCCGGCGATTAAACGTATGCCACTGCTGAATCAAGTTGCCTTCGGATGGTCGCATTTGGCTTACACAGCTGCAGGCACTGCCAAGTTAGAGACAGACACAACAGAATACCGTATTCCATCGGGATGGGAAGAGGCTGTACAGACAGCGGATGCGGCTAAAGTCGATAAAGATTTGATGGTTTATTACGGTGAGAAGAATCTTAAGGATTTTTTGAAGGACGAGCCCGCTCAGAAAGCTTTTATCCAATCATTAAAAGCGGTTCTTACTGATTCTAAGTATGGTTTCACCGGAGTGACGATGGATTTCGAAGGACTCATGGAAGCCGATAGCGCGCCGGACTATATCCAATTTCTCAAAGCCTTGAAAGCGGCAATACCGACATACCCAATGTCTGTAGCCGTACAGCCGGATTATTATTACAAAGGCTATGATCTTAAGGAAATCGGCGCTTTAGCGGATACGGTCATTCTTATGGCCTATGATTTTACTCATCTTGACAGTAAGCTTCCATCTGCGCCGCTGCCGCTCGTGAACGATGCTGTGAAGCGAACATTGGCGTATGTTCCGAAAGAAAAGCTCGTGCTTGGCATTTCCAAGCAGGCCAATCAATGGATAACAGCTAACGGCCAATCCGAATTATTTAATCCGGACATCGAGGCCGTCGAGAACCGCCTAAAGGCGCCGGGCGCGAATCAGGGTTTGAGTATGCCGTTTTTTCTGAGGGAAATCGTCTTTCAAGATGATCGGGGCCGTCACGAAATGTACTACGAAGACACGACAAGTATTGAGAAAAAAGTATGGCTTGCGAAGTACTATGGATTAAAAGGCATTTCCTTATGGTACATGGGCAATTATACCGATTCTGATTGGGCATTACTCTCAAAATAAATAAGTTACGGACAGTCCAAAACGACAAGTTTTGGGCTGTTTTTTTATGCTCTAATCCAATTCTAATTTTTGCATGAGAAGATGTGCAAAGTGGAGAGGAGGTCATAGCTTTGTGCTGAGCTGGTTAAGGAATAAGGAAGGAGTTGCGGCGTTATGCTTTCTGCTGCCGAGTGTAACGGGGTTTGTTGTTTTTTTCCTGCTTCCTTTCGGAATGGGATTTTATTACTCGCTGTTAGACAGCCCTGTGGACGGCTCGTTTACGGGTTTGACGAATTACCGCGACTTGCTGGGAAACCCGATGTTTCGCCGGGCGGCGGTGAACACAAGCTTGTTCACAGGCATATGCGTCCCTCTGAATATGCTGCTTTCATTGGGGTTGGCCATGCTTCTAAACCGAAAGCTGCCGTTTCGTTCAACGTATAGGATTGCTTTCCTTACGCCGCTCGTCATCCCTGTTGCTTCGGTCGTACTTGTCTGGAAGGCTCTGTTCGATTTGCATGGGAGCTTGAACGGATTGCTCGCGGGTTGGGGATTCGTTCCAAAGGACTGGATGGAGAGCGAGGCCGCCTTGTTCGTGGTCATGATTGTGTATCTATGGAAAAATATCGGGTACAACATGATTTTATTCCTGGCTGGTCTTCAAAATATACCGAACGACTACTACGAGGCGGCTTCGATCGACGGGGCGGGGAGATTCAGGCAATGGCGCTCCATCACGCTGATCTACTTGACTCCAACGGCATTTTTCGTTTTGTTGATGTCGATTATCAATTCGTTCAAAGTATTCCGTGAAACGTATCTGATTGCCGGCGAATATCCCGATGCAAGCATTTACATGCTGCAGCATTATATGAACAACATGTTCAAAGCGTTAGATTACCAGAAGCTGACTTCGGCAGCTTTCCTAATGGCGCTTGGCATTGTACTTCTGGTTTGGTTCATTTTCTTGATCGAGCGGCGAATCAGCAAAATGTTCGGGTAATTGAAACTTTAAGTTGAAAGGAGAAGCAGTATGGATAAACGGCTTCGCTTCCGGGCCGGTCGCAAGCTTCGACAAATGGCGGCCATTGTGATGCTGACGGCGATGACAGCGGGATTTCTTTTTCCGTTAGTGCTGACATCCTCCAATTCGTTCATGTCGGAGAGCGAAATAACGAACAATTATGCGGCTCTTGATGGCGTGGACAAAGCGAAAGCGAGTAGCAGCGAGTTCGTACAGTTGAAATGGATTCCGGAGCTTGTGAGCTTCTCGCAATATTACAACGTCCTGATCGGAAGACCCCATTTTCTGGTCATGTTCTGGAATTCTATGAAAATTACAGTGCCGGTCATTGCCGGTCAAATTGCGGTTGCCTCGTTAGCTGCCTATGCGTTTGCCCATTTGCGCTTCCGTTTCCGTGAGAGCCTGTTTTTCATCTACATCGTCACGATGCTCATGCCTTTTCAAGTAACTCTCGTACCGAATTTCATCATCGCCGATAAGCTGGGCCTCCTTGGCACCTATGGAGCCATCATTTATCCGGGGATATTCAGTAGCTTCGGTGTGTTTCTGCTGCGACAGTTTATGACCTACGTGCCGGGAAGTTACATCGAAGCGGCTCGTGTAGACGGTGCGAGCCATTTGTACATATTCGCCAGAATCGTTATGCCCATGTGCAGCACGGGAGTCGCGTCGCTGGCCATTCTCGTCTTTATCGATCAATGGAATATGGTGGAGCAGCCGCTCATTTTTTTGAAGGAGGCTTACCAACAGCCGCTCTCTGTCTATTTATCGGTGATCAGCGAAGGGGAGCGAGGCATTGCGTTTGCCGCATCAGCGATTTATATGCTGCCGATTCTGTTGATTGCGCTTTATGCGGAGAGATACTTGGTCGAAGGCATTCAACTTTCCGGCATTAAGGGATAAAGAAAGCTTTATAGGAGGAACTAGCAATGGAAGGAACCATGGCCGTCCCCGATGACGAACAGGTCAAAAAAAGAGGAATCAAAAGGGTTATCATCAGCTTCGTGATTGCGATGGCGGCATTGACGTTTTTTTCAAATACGCTGCTGAATATCTCACTGCCTGAGGTGACTGTGGAACAATCGCATGCCGGCAGTTTATCGCACGAGGTTTCGGGCTATGGAACGGTGGAAGCGGCGGAAACAGCGGATTTGTATGTAGAAACAACTTGGTCGGTGTTGGAGGTGAATGTGAAAGCAGGTGACACCGTCAAAGCGGGTCAGGTATTGGTCACTTTAAAAACAAGAGATGCAGAGGACACGCTCAAAGACAACCAAGCCAGATACGAGCAAAAGAAGATCAGTTTGGAAAAGCAGCAGGATGCCTATGCCGAGGCTTTTCAAGTCGATGACGAGAAGCAGCTTCGCAATTTATCCCGTGATATGGAAACGGCGAAGCTGGATCTGCAAATTCTAAAGCGGCAAATCGATAATTTACAGAGGCAGCTTGCTGAATATTCACAAGTGATTGCCCCGGTTGACGGCATTGTAATGGAACTGAATGCGGTGAAGAACGCCTCCGTGCCAAGCGGGAAAGCTGCGGTGCGAATTGCGGATTTTTCCAAGGGGCAGTTGCTCAAAGCTACGATTCCCACTGAGAAGAGCTCTTATGTGAAGGTAGGCGATGAAACCGATATCTTATTCGCCGCATTGAGCAACGCACGAATGAAAGCCAAGGTTGCCGACATTCGGGATGTTACGCCTGCAGCATCCTCTTCCGGTGCTCCGCAGTCTAGCTCGGACCGGAAGGAGGTGACATTCGCCTTGCGAAACGATCGGCTTACAGGCGGGGAGAAAGGGGAATTCAACATTGTTCAGAAGACGGCGCCATTCCGTTCGCTGCTGCCCAATGATGCGATCAGGGAAGACGATAAAGGCAAGTATGCGTTGATCGTGAAGGAGAAGAAAGGGCCGCTTGGCAATGAATATGTCCTGCAGCGGGCTTCCTTGCAGGCAGGAGATGCGGATGACGAGATGACTTCCATTGAGAATGGCATTTCACCTCTGGATCAAGTGGTGGTCTCCAGCAGCAAGCCTGTCTCCGAAGGCGACCGGGTGCTGAAGAGCAAATGAGTAAGGAGGCAAATGCGGTGCGTCATTTACGCATAAGAGGCTGGTTGGTGCTCCTAGGTATGCTGCTCATCCTAGGGAGCTTAGGGCTAATGTCGTCAGTGCTCTCCGATTGGGAGCGGGTAAGCGGGGCTCGTCAGTTGGATAAGCTTATTGTGAACGCGAACGCCGCTGAATCGAAGGCGAAAGGCTTGGAGCTTCAAGAAGCCGAACAGTTCTCCAAGAAATGGCCGCTGGGGATCGCCTACTCGGCGGCAGGTCAGGAGAAGGCCGCTGCCGGCAGCGTCTCGGTGCTCTGCGATGTATTCGGCGTGAGCGGGGATTACAGCCAATTCACCTCCTTTCCGATGAGAAGCGGTTCAACGATTTCACAAAAAGCGGTTGATGAACATAGTCGCGTCGCTGTTCTTAGTGAACGGACGGCTGACAAGCTGTTCCGTTCCAGATCGGTTGTCGGCAAACAAATAAAGCTGTTTGACACAAATTTCACGATCACCGGGGTTTATGCCGATCGCGAGTCTTTACTGAAACAGCTCTCGGATGACGGCATAGCGGATATATGGATTCCGGTAACTGCGATGCTTGATGTGAGACCGGAAAGCCGAATCCAACACATGCAGCTAGCCGTTCACTCGGAGGGGGCTGTTCGAGCGGAGACAGACGCTGTTAACGGGCTGAGAGCCCTCGGGATGAACCCGGCGAACTTCCGTATCGATAACGAAGTGCTCAGATATCGTCAACTCGCCCAACTGCCAAAACTGCTGCTGTTTGGCTGTGGGACGGCTGCGATATATATGCTGGTGCGGTTGATTATCCGGCTGTGGGGGGAGCAGATCACATCATTCCGGCGGAGGCGGTTGATAGAAGAATTTTCGAATATCGTAAAGCATAAACGATATACTCTGTTGTTCTGCATCATCGCAACGCTCGCCGCAGCTGCATGCACAGCCTTGATATGGCAGCAGATCCGGTTTCGCTTCTATATTGCCCCGGAATGGCTGCCAGAAGAGCTGATTCAAGTCTCTTTTTACGTGGATAAGCTGAGGAGCGTATGGGAGCAGCAAGCCGTGCAGGCGGGCTACGTCCCTTCGCCGCAAGAACGGCTCTCAGATGTGGTCGATCTGCTTTCTTGGAGACTGCTGCTCATTGGGGCATGCGGGATTCCGATTTTATGGACGGGGCTCAAGTGGTGGGCGATAAGGCGGGTGCCGGTAAGCATACAACTGCAAAGCCTATTTCTAATGATCCCGGTTATAGCCCTAGTGGTATTTGCCACCGTTAAGCTAACAGGGCTGAATATGCGGCTGGACCTTACAGAGTACGCTGTCGTAGGCGTGTTCATGATTTCATGTGTCTTATTTATTCATAAATTCAAAGGAGTGAATTCTCTTGATATTCAAGATAAAAGCTAAACAAACCATTCTCGCTTGTACGCTCATTTCCATGCTAGGTGTTACCGCTTGTTCAGGAAATCCAACCGCTGCCCCGACAGTCAGTGAAGGGAAAAGCGGTTCAGGTCCCAAAACGGTGTCGCTGTCCGTCATGACATCGGACCGGTTTCTTGAACTGGCGAAACAAAAGTTCGAAGAGGCCCATCCCGATATTAAAATCGAGATCAAAGAGTATGCGGCTGCGCCGAATACAGCGACGAAAGCGCAGGGGCCCGGACAAAATATCGTCATGATGACAAAGCCGGATCCTAAGAACATCGAGAAATACGTAAGTTCGGTCGGTGCTGAGTTAATGAGCGGCAAAGCTTCGGATCTGATCGTTACCAGTAATTTACCTTACAAAAAGTATGCCGACAAAAAGCTGCTCGAAAATATGGGCGATATGATGAATAAAGATGCTTCTTTCCCCAAAGACAACTATTATACAGGGGTTTTCGAGGCGATGAAATACGATGGCGTATTGTATAACGTCCCTGTGAGGATAGGCTTGAATAAATGGCTTGGCAATCTAAATGTGCTAGGCAGCGAAAAGATTGACGATACCAAATGGACATGGGCGGATTTCAAAAAGCTGGCACAGAATTGGATGGCGGATAAAAATAACGATGGCAAGCCCGATGCGTATCCGCTGGGAAAAATCGATCCTGATCAGCTTATCACCTTGATGCTGAACAGTTCTTACAACAAATTCGTTGATGCGGGCGGCAAAAAGGCAAGCTTCGATAAGCCGGAATTCATCAATCTTTTGAAGTTAGCCAAATCGATGTATGACGATAACATCATTCAAGGCGACAATGCCGATAAAGACGCCGTTGTTTTTCAACCCAAATCCAACTTGCTTATGTACATGGACATGTATGCGATGCCAAAAATGTCTTTTGACGGTAAATCGAGTTTTTACGATCTCCCTTCGGAAAATGAAACGAGAGGAAGCTCGTTTACAAGTTCGCTTCCCGTTGCCATGAACAGCAAATCCCCCAATAAGAAGGAAGCTTGGGAATTTGTGAAGTTTCTGCTCTCTGACGAGATGCAATCGACGATGGAACTGAACGGATTCGCTGTGAACAAGAACGGCGCTAAAGCACAAGGCGATACCCTGAAGAAGCTGGGTTCCGGCGAAGGCGGAAAAAACATGAAGCTGAATATTAATGGCAAATCTATGACGCTTCAGCCGGCTACGGATGAGGAAATTGCCGCAATTGAGAAGGCTGTAAGCAACGCGAAGGTAATTGCCGAAAGCGATCCGAAAATTAGTATGGTCGTAGCGGAAGAAACCGCGCCATTTTTCCAAGGCCAGAAATCCGCTGAAGAAGTCGCCAAGGTGATTCAAAACAAAGTCAGCACTTATTTGCAGGAGTAAGCATGATGTACCGTTCACATTTCATTATTTGTCTCGTCCTGTTCATGGTTTTCGGCAGCGTGGCCAGTACGGAATCGGTTCAGGCAGATTCGGCCTTGCACGTAACGAACGACCAACGGATCAAAGACAATACTGTGGGGAAAGTCAACTTGACAAATGAAAGCACGATGGAGGTCAAGGACGTTCAGCTGCTTCCCGGCGACAATAGCGCTTTAGTTACTTTTACGCTCAGCGTTACGAACAGGGATGGGCATGACATCGATTTTAAAAGCTATTTGGTTAGATTGATGTCCGCTGCCGGAGAGAAGTTTACTGTCAATTTACTGCAGCAGGATAAGGTGAAAAACAAGATTATCCCTGGTCAAATACAGGAATTTCATTTCTATGCCAAAGTGAATCAGGCTGCAAAGCTGCAGGATCTGGTGTTTAAGTTCGTTAAATTGGATTTTGCGGCAGCAGGGTATGAACAAGAGGTGGGCCGGCTCATCGTGCCGCAGGACTACAGCTTCGTAACCCCCGCAGGTGCCATGCGCGCTTTCAATATTGGAAGCACACCGTTTCATGGCAAAATAAACCGTGCCACGCTCAGTTACAACGATGACTATTTTTTGCCGCTAGTATCCTTTGAACTGACTCATGACGGGTCTCAAGGAGCTAAATTGCCGGATCTCGGTTACTACATGCGAACGCGCAGCGGAGCGATGTATTCGCTGCAATCGAGCGCATTCACGGCAGGAAGCGCGATTCAGCCCCTAACAACGAAGGAGGGGACACTGAGCGGGTCCATCCCGAGAGAAGCAGGGGCGGAAGGATGGCAGCTAATCATCACGCAATCTGTCTCTACGGGAGAATCGGGAAGCAGCGTTCAGCTGCCTCTCGCCTTTTTTGAAGTACCGGATGCAGCAGCTGAAGAAGTGTCGATTGGCCACGATTATGACTTTACCACTAAGACTGGAACGTATACTACCCAGTTGACTTCGCTGCAGCGTCTTCCCTGGGAGGATGAAGATATATTAGCCGCCAATGTGATCATCAAAAATAAAAGTAATGCGGCTCTTCCGATTCCGGATTTGCTGGGTGCTTTTAGACTCGATGATGCCGTCAATGTGGAAGCTAAGATCGTCCGGATGGATAAAGCGCTAACGCTGCAGCCAGGAAAAGAGCTAAACATCCATTTTGCTGGCAAAATCCCTTATACCGACGAATTCAGCTCTATTAGCCTGTATCTGCAAGAGAAGGAGTCGGACAATACCATTGTCGATCTGCTTACGTTCAAGCATAATAAAGATCTGATGAATATGGCATTTGTCCCTGCAAGGGAAACCAAAACGCTGAAGGATACCGGTCAAAGCGCTGCTTACACCGTTCGAGCCGATCAAATTTTTCATAGTGATACGTCCGATTTGTACGCCGTGCTCATGGACGTAGAAAATCTGGAAAAAAGGTTTACACTATTGCGTAAGCAGGTCGCCCAATTCAAAGCGGCCGATGGGACGGTATTTCCGGCGAGCATAACGGCTCCCTCCGATAAAGTGATGCCTGGCGGGAAAGCGCTGCAGTACATTTGGGCGATGGTACCGAAAGGGTACAAGACAGAAGGCATGCAGTTGATACTCGGAGACGAAATACCTGCTGTTGCCACAAATGACAAGGCGAAACCTCGGCAAGAGGGCTATGTCAACGGGGTTGCATTCGGAATCCCTGAAGGAAACAAAGTGCCGCAGGCAAGCTTTGCTGGTTTGGCTGTTTATCCATATTCGATAACGTTAAGTCATATCGGTACTCAGGCGAATTTTATCGCTGGAACCGTACAGCTCGATTTCGATTATGAGTTAAGCCGGAATGATCTGGTTGCTGCCGAGATGAGAGATCATAAACTTATCGTTGAGCTGACGGATGAGCTTGTCGATAGCGGCAAAGAACTTATCGTAAGCCAAACGTTTGATTTTGAGGGAACAGATCCCGCTAAGTCACTACTGCTGGGTAGTCACGATGCCACCATTTCTTACACAAACAAAGATAAAATTTATAAAGTCAAAGACTTCGCATCGTATCGGCTCAGCGTCTACCACGAATTTCAAGGTCAGAAAGTGCTGCTGGCTCAAAAGGACCTTGACTGGTTTATTTTTGCGGAGTAAGATCATGACATTTTAAGCTGGCATTCATCTTGTCCTTATATACTTAAGCCAACCGTAAAAACGTAAGCGTTCAAGTCTTCGCCGGGCATAGAAACAGGAGGCATACATAATGAAAATTCTCGTTGTCGAGGACGACGTCCATCTACTCAAAACCATTACGACTCTGCTCACGGAAGAGGGGTATCAAATCGATCCGGCTGTGTGCGGGGAAGAAGGCTGCTATATGGCGGAGCAAAATATCTACGATCTATTGGTGCTCGACAGAATGCTGCCAGGTATGGACGGTCTTCATATTGTACGCACCATTCGTGCTAAGCAGATACTAACGCCTATTTTATTCCTTACCGCTAGGGACAGTGTCGAGGATATGGTGAAAGGGCTTGACTCCGGAGCAGATGATTACATGACGAAGCCGTTCGAGGTGCCGGAATTGCTCGCACGTGTGCGGGCGCTGCTGCGAAGACGCGGTGCAATCGATAGCGAAACGGGGCTTGAGTATCATCGGATTGCGCTGAATGTCAGAACGAAGGAAGCCGCCATAGGCGGAAACCCGGTGGATCTTTCGCAGAAGGAGTTTGAGCTGCTCGAATATTTGGTGCGAAATCGGGAGCAAATTCTGACCAGGGAGCAAATTTGCATGCGGGTGTGGGGACTAGACTCCGACTTAGGCTCAAATGTGGTAGATGTCTACATCTATTATTTGCGGAAAAAACTAAAGCCTTTTGACTACGATCATCTCATCCATACCGTTCGGAATGTTGGGTATATGTTGAAGGAGCCTATGCATGTTTAACAAAACCCGGATCCGGCTTACGGCGTTGAATGCGGTTGTATTTTTCATCATCATTGCGCTCATTGGTGTAATCGTGTATTCGGAATTACGGCATCAGCTGTATGCTAAAGTCGATGAATCGCTGCAGCTGAGAATTCAACAGGATTCCCAGCTCATGTTCGCCAAAGTGCAGCTGTTTGCCCAAAACGAGATGTCCCGTACGGACGGGAACACGAAGAAAACATTGATTCAGGTGCAGGGGATAGATCCGAGGGCTTTTTTGGTCATGTGGGATGACAAAGAGAATCCATATCCCATTCTCGCGGGGGCGCAGAATCGCAAAACGATCGATGCGTTCAAGCCGTACCGGTCGATTCTTAAGCCGCAAACCATCCATGTGGACGGACATTCGTACCGCATCTATGCAACGAAATACGAGCAGCCGATTGCGATGAACCAGCAGATGCTGACAGATATCGCTCAAGTATCCCAACGTACGATTCAAACGCATGTTTCAAGCAGCCCTGCTTCGAATATCGTGTCCGTTCAAGCGATCTCCCTCATTGACTCCGAGCAAAATATGCTCAAACAGTTGCTAAAGCTGATTTTGTTCGGTATTTTCGGAGGCGGCGCGGTGACTGTTCTGGCAGGCTTGTATTTGGCCAATCAGGCGCTTCTCCCGATTAAGCGTTCATGGGACAAGCAGCAGCAGTTCGTGGCGGATGCTTCTCATGAGCTGCGCATGCCGCTGTCCATCATCCAGGCGAATACCGAGCTTGTTTTCCGTCATCCGGATCGCAGCATTCTCGATATGAGCGAACCCCTGTCGATGGTGCATGCGGAGTCGCTGCGGATGGGGAGACTGACGGCACAACTGCTTACGCTCGCAAGGGCGGACTCCAATCAGGAGGAAATGAGCTTAAAGCCTGTACAGCTGAATGAAATCGTTCGGGAAGTAGGACGAAAGTTTGAATCGGTAGCCGAGCTGAAAGGGCAGGCGCTTGTGCTGAAGATCGAGGAGAGGCTTGAAATCTTGGGAGATGCGGAAAGGCTGCATCAGCTCTTGGTCATTCTGCTTGACAACAGCATGAAGTTTACAACGGATTCGGGCAAAATTAGGCTAATCGCTCGCAAGAGAGGCAGTCATGCCGAGATCGTCGTCGAGGATACGGGTTCGGGGATCGACAGCCATGACTTGCCGCACATTTTTGACCGGTTTTACAGGGGAGACAAAGCGCGCAGCCGCAATAGCGGAGGAGCAGGCCTCGGCCTTGCCATCGCGAAATGGATCGTAAGCGCGCACAGCGGTACGATACTCGCCGATAGCCGTTTGGGCAAGGGAACGACAATGACGCTCCATTTTCCATTGGAGCCAAGGAAATCGTAACTGAAGGCAAAGCGGAGAAAGGAGGCTGTCTCAGAGGTCTGAAAAGACGTTCTGGCACAGCTTTCTTTCTCTATCTAAGATGTCCAGTGCGGAGGGCGGCTGAGCGATAAAGGCAGCTTGGTACGAGCATCGCCCATTGCCGCATTGATTTGGAACTGCGTGAGGAAAAGGCTTCCCGTGAGATCAGCCCCACGGAGGTTGGCATCCCGCAGGTCAGCTCCGATCAGATCAGCCGATCTCAGATCGGCGTCTCTGAGATCCGCAGCGATCAAGTAAGCGCCACGCAAATATGCGCCTTGGAGATCAGCGTTTCTGAGATTGGCTCCGATCAAATCGGCTCCGCGATCATAGCTCTTTTGACGCTTGCGGGGACCTTTCTGCTCTCGCTGAACGCCGGCTCGCACAAGCTCGCTTGTCTGCAGGAGCAGAACATTCACATTCGCGCGGTGCGCTATGATATCCAGCTCTAGGAGCGTTTCAGGACTTAACGCTGTTAGACGATCCGTTTCATCGAGCGCTGAGCGCAGCGCTGTGTGTATCGAGCGCGACTGTTCCAGCTCCAGAGCTTCAGATAAGTACCAGAGCAATTCATGAAGCTGACGCATGATTGGGAACACTTCAAACATTTGCTTCGCGGTATGTGGGGCTTGTACCCAATTTTGCCCGTTGTAGGTGACTTTAGCGACCTGCTGACCGGCACCAAAGCAATCGTACACGGTACATCCGCGAAAGCCGATCTCCCGCAGCTCTTGATGCACGCCGCAGCGAAAGTCGTCTCGCAAGTTATGGCAGGGGCGGCTGGCTGCCTTGTCGATCGCGAAGTCGATCGAAGCGGAGAACGGCAAAGCTACACAGCACAAGCCGAAGCAGTTTTCACAATCAGACCGCAGACGTCGATTGTTCATCTCGGGAACAAGTTCTTCGTTATCCTGTAACTCAGACAATGGAAGTCCTCCCTATGCAAGGTGTATAAAAAAGAATAGTTAGATGTCATATAAAATATAATTTTTAGGTCTCTTTTCGTCAACGGTGCAAGATAGTTATAACTAAACTTGCGGCAAGGAACGCCTCCGTATCACCGCACCGAATTTGGTAATACTATAATATTTACTGAATGGGAAAAAGGCAATTATTGATGGGAAACGGAGGATTGAGATGCAAAAGCTGATCCGGAAAGGCAGAGGCAACGATCTTTTTGAATTGGCATTGTATGTGCTTGCAGGGGTTTGTTTTGTATATTTTCTGATCAAAGGCATAGCGCCAAAAATGTGGCAGGCTGTCTTGATTGCAGGGGTACTGCTTTTGATTCGAATTGTGCTGAAGTTGACGAAGACGACGATGTTTGCTGCGCTGCGCTTTTGCGTGCTGCTGTTCATTTTTATCACGATGTTTTTGGCGAACGAATTCGGGTTTTACAGTGTGATTCCTTATTTGGATAAAGTCGAGCATCTCTTTTCTGGCGTAATTTTGTGTTTTGTCGGTTTACTCATTTATCAAAAAGCAAGTGCTAGCGAGGAAAGTTCGGTCGTTTCAAGTGTGAAAGTCGCGATATGGCTCAGTCTTTTCTTTTCCGTGGCTATGGCCGGAGTCTGGGAAATCTATGAGTTCACGACGGATCGCTGGTTCGGACTGAATTCGCAAAACGGCAGTTTAATTGACACGATGACCGATATCATTTGCGGATCGATAGGAGCTGTGTTGACCAGCCTCTATTTGGTTGTTCAGGCAAAACGGAGGAAAATGCCTGTCATCGACAAACAGTAAGGGGAGCTTGCCTAATGGCAGCTCCTCTTTGTTTTCATCGGCATGACCAGAATATGCTGAAGGCCGTTTCGGCCCATTTTTGTTCGGCCATTATCTATGAATCCGCATGATAAGTAAACATGGCGTGCACAGGGGTTTTGCAAGTTTACTGCTAAGGCGATTTCTTCAACTTCGAGAAAGTGCAGTTCAACAAAATCTTTGAGTTGCCTAAGCGCGGCTTTGGCATAGCCATTTCCCTGCTCATAATAATTGATTGAAAATGCGCGAAGAACGAGGGAATTCGCATGATCTGAATACTCAAATCTTTCTTCGCCGTCATACAGAACGAAGAATCCGACGGGATTGCCATTCGCAACGATAACAACCGGAAAGCGGTGCTTATCCTCTAGTGCGATCTGCAGCATTTCCTTCGGCATCCCGGTAAACTGTTTCTGCGTGTCAGGTAAATGAAACGCTTCTAGAGCGGTTTTATGTTCAGTTTGATAAAAAACAAGTTTAGTCTGTGATCGTTGATCGGTATGTTGGCTCATCATGCCCTCCAAATTGATGCGAAATAAGTAGCATATGATACCCATTGTACTATAGCGTGGGGGAGCTTCTCCATCCCTATCGATTCACTTGTTGTCTCGCCTTCCTAAAAAATAAATTCTCCCTCTAAGCATGTTTCAGTACTTTTCACAGGAAGAGTCTGATATGCATATAACCAGTAGGTAAAAGGAGGGTGATCGATGTTAGAAAAGTACGAATTTATTCTTGCTTTGAAACTGTTGGAATTTGAAATTAGGCAAATGACCAAGTACACGAATGTTTTCCCCAGTTGTTTTGCCTTACTGAAAAATAAATTGGATTTTCTGTGCGAATTTATTAATGACGATGAAAATGTGCAGAAATGGCAATCATGGAATCAGCTTGACGAAGTGCAGGAGCATGCGCGGAATCTAAGGGAGACAGCCGTTCAAGCTCTCTGTGAATTAGAGAAATATCAATCGCGGCTTATACATAAGCATGAAAAGCAAATTAGTCATTACATCGATCAATTATCAAATTCGGTCCAGGCTGAGTTAGCAAGCTTGCAAGTTGATCATCAATCCAAGGTACTGTTTGTCGGTTCGGGCGCTTTCCCTTTGTCCGCTTTAACGATTGCGCAGGAAACGGGGGCAGAAGTATTGGGGGTGGACATCGACAAGGAAGCCGTGCTGCTTGCCGAACAGGCAGCTGCGATGTCCGATTTCGGCAGCAAAATAGGTTTCAGTCATCAAAAGTTGAAGCAGCTGGCCTTTACCAAGGAGGCTACGCATATTATTGTAGCTTCGCTTGTTGAGAATAAACTTGAGGTTCTTGAAGAGCTGAAGCATGCAGCGAACAGCCGGTCGAAAATCATGATGAGATACGGCAGCGGTCTGAAGTCGCTGTTTAATTACCCTTTGCCCCAAGACAAGGAGTTGTCCGAATGGACGCAAAGCCACGTGCATACATCGTCGCAGCTATATGACACTATTATTTTGGAGAGAGCGATGCAAATGAAAGGTGTTTAATTTCATGAATAGCCGCGTAAATCGCGGCTATTTTGTTTTAAACCCATCATAATGTTGCTGATTTGTGCGAAATAAGGATAATCAGCCAATACTTTCTCTCCGCGGTTCTTGTCGTATAGCGTATATCGTCATATAATAGAAGATAATATTTTAATCTATAGGCTTATAATTGATATGGAAAAGATGAGTGATATCTTACGCCTTGGCTTGCTGTGCGCCTAAGCGGGAGAGCCTACATCTTTTCTGCAAATTCAGGGTATAAGGATGGTAATAATGGGCAACAGAGAAACTAAGACAGACGTCATCTTAATTGGTGCCGGTATCATGAGTGCTACGCTAGGGACACTTCTGAAAGAATTGGTACCGGAATGGGAAATTAAAGTGTTTGAGAAGCTCGAAAATGCAGGCGAGGAAAGCTCTAACGAATGGAATAATGCAGGAACGGGGCATGCGGCGCTGTGCGAGCTTAACTACACGGAAGAAAAACCAGACGGATCTGTAGATATTAGTAAAGCTATCAAAATTAATGAGCAATTTCAACTTTCCATGCAGTTTTGGTCTTATCTTGTAAACAGCAAATTGATCCGTAATCCGAAGGACTTTATCATGCCATTGCCACATATGAGTATGGTCCTAGGGGAACAAAATGTAGCGTTTTTAAAGAGACGTTTTGAAGCTCTGTCCAGCAATCCTCTGTTTCAAGGGATGGAATTTTCCGATGATCCTGAAAAACTCATGGAATGGATCCCGCTTATTATCAAAGATCGTCAATCTAGCGAGGCTATTGCGGCAACTAAAATCGACTCAGGGACTGATGTCAACTTTGGTGCTTTAACACGCATATTGTTTGAGCACTTAAAAAGTCAACACGTCGATATTAAATATAAACATAGCGTTGATAATATAAACCGTGCCGGTGACGGTTCATGGGAATTGAAAGTACGCAACGACAAGGGCAACGTCGAACGCCATACGGCTAAATTCGTTTTCATTGGCGGCGGGGGAGGAAGCCTGCATTTACTGCAAAAATCCGGTATTCCTGAAGGAAAACATATTGGAGGATTCCCGGTAAGCGGAATATTCATGGTATGTAATAACCCGGAAGTTGTCGAGCAGCATCATGCAAAAGTATACGGCAAAGCTAAGGTTGGAGCTCCGCCGATGTCAGTTCCACATCTTGACACAAGATTTATCGACAACAAAAAATCGCTGTTATTTGGACCGTTTGCAGGCTTTTCACCAAAGTTTCTGAAAACCGGCTCCATGTTTGACTTGGTAACTTCCGTAAAACCGGATAATCTCGTCACGATGTTGTCGGCAGGCGCCAAAAATATGTCTTTGACAAAATACCTGATCGAGCAGGTTATGTTGTCGAAAGAAAAGCGTATGGAAGAGCTGCGAGAATTTATCCCAAGTGCCAAGATCGAGGATTGGGAGCTAGTAGTAGCGGGTCAACGTGTACAAGTTATCAAAGATACGGAAGCTGGCGGCAAAGGAACACTTCAGTTCGGTACGGAAGTTATTAGTGCAGCAGATGGCTCGATTGCAGCCTTGCTTGGTGCTTCTCCAGGTGCTTCTACCGCTGTTCACGTCATGCTGGAAGTCATTAAAAAATGCTTCCCGCAACAAATGAAAGCTTGGGAGCCGAAAATAAAAGAGATGATTCCAACTTATGGCGTGTCACTTTTGAAAAACCCAGAGCTTATCAACGAAATTCATACTTCAACAGCGCATGCGCTTGGTTTAAGCGAAAACTTGCCATTAAAGGCAGTACGAAGAACCGTATCATAATCTGTACAAAATATGAGGCTGTCTCAAAAAGTCTGAAACGACTTTGAGACGGCCTTTTTAATATAGCCATTCTCTCCGTGTCATCTATCTGAGTTTTTATGGTAAGTTTTAGATGAAAAAAAGCATGGATGAAAGGAGCTGACAGAATGAGTTTCGATATACATGAATGGATACTAGAAGCTGATATTGCGAGTATGCAAAATGCGTTGGAAGCGGAGCTTTTTACCTCGGAGGATTTAGTTAAGGTTTATTTAGAGCGTATTCATAAATATGACGGTAAAATCAATTCAATCTTGGAAGTAAATCCAGATGCTTTATTTATAGCAAGAGCTCTGGATAAGGAACGTAAAGAAACAGGGAGCCGCGGAATGCTCCACGGCATTCCTATCCTATTGAAAGATAACATAGACACACATGATAATATGCATACAAGTGCAGGATCAGTGGCATTAGCCGAATCTTTTGCGGCCAGGGATTCGCATGTCGCTTCACAGCTGCGAGC
The DNA here is from genome assembly GCF_013141725.1 of Paenibacillus planticolens. GTDB lineage: Bacteria > Bacillota > Bacilli > Paenibacillales > NBRC-103111 > Paenibacillus_E > Paenibacillus_E planticolens. Next base: position 112,205 of record NZ_WHNZ01000042.1, read on the forward strand.
TGCCGGAGCCATACTGCTTGGAAAAACGAATATGACGGAATGGTCTAACTTCATGTCCAGTCAAATGCCGGCAGGTTACAGCTCACGAGGCGGTCTAGTTCTTAATCCTTATGGAGCCGGTGAAATGTTCGTTAGCGGTTCAAGTTCCGGCTCAGCGGCTGCAATCGCAGTGAATTTGGGGGCTGCCGCCATCGGAACGGAAACGGCGGGTTCAATCGTTGGCCCCGCGAGTCAAAATTTCCTCGTAGGCATCAAGCCCACTGTCGGATTAGTGAGCAGGGCTGGGATTATTCCGATTTCCGTTAGTCAGGATACGCCAGGACCTATCGCCAGAACAGTTAAGGACGCAGCTATCCTTTTAGGCGCATTAGCCGGGGTTGACGACAGAGACGAGGCAACACTGTCCAGCATGAATTGCCACTTTAAAGACTATACGCCTTTCTTGGATGCAACCTTTTTACGACATGCTAGAATCGGCATTCCAAGACATTACTATGAGCATTTAGATCCTGAAAGAAAGGTGATCATGGAAGCGGCGATTACGACTTTGAAAAATGAAGGTGTCACGGTTGTAGATCATATTACTATTCACATTGAACAAAACAGTTGGAATAATGACGTCATTTGCTATGAGTTTAAGAAGGGGCTTGATCAATACTTATCGCAATTAGATCACTCAGTTCCGGTTCACTCTTTGAAGGATTTAATTGCCTATAATTACAGTCATTCGGAACTTGCTTTGCAATACGGGCAAGATACATTGATCAGGTCGGATGAAATAATGATGACAGAACTTGCTTACTTGCAAAAGAAACAAGCGTACAGCGAGTTATCTTTAAAACAAGGGATAGATTATGTGATAGATAATTATCAACTAGATGCCTTATTATTACCGGGAGATGTAGACGGCATGTACATAGCCGCACGTTTGGGATATCCATTGGTATGTGTACCGGCAGGATACTCCTTTACTGGAGTAATCGATGCGGATGGAGATCACACGAAGGGACCTTTCGGTGTTGTCTTTTCCGGGAAAGCTTTTTCTGAGCCTACGCTGATTAAAATAGCTTACGGATTTGAACAAGCGACGAAACATCGTTTTCCGCCTCAACTAGATTAAGCATTCCTATATTAAAGGCTGCCGCAATAATCGGCAGTCTTTTTTAACTATATTTGCGAATAATGACCAAAACTATATTGACACACGATATATCATGCGATACTATATCAACATACGATATATCGTAGGTCTATATAATTAATGACGGTATAGAGAGCTCGATTGAAATGAGGAGGAACCATGACGGAGTTATCTAAAGATTTACTGCCCTTGACGGAGGCGTTTTACTACATTCTAGTGACTCTGTATCCCCGTGCTGCGCATGGTTATGCCATGATGCAGGATGTAGAAAAAATGAGCGCAGGCCGGGTTCGCATCGGGGCAGGCACCTTATATACCGCTTTAAACACGCTCTTGAAAAAAGGGCTTATCGAAAACGTGCCTGAGACCGATATTGGCGCGGATTCGCGACGCAAGCTGTATGGTATAACGGAGTTGGGCAAAAGCGTTTTAAAAGCCGAAATGGAACGTATGGAAGAGTTGCTGCTGAATGCGAGATCAATCATCGCGAATGTTCAGAAGGAGAGGGAGAGCGGAATATGACAAGATCATCAAATAATGGTTTCGAATATCGGACTAGGTTTTCATTTGTCTGGAATTACGAGAGGGATGAGTCTTGGCTTACCGGCTTGTCTGCGCAAGGCTTACACCTGAATAAACCGGGGATATTTCGAAACCGATTTGAAAAGGATCCCTCTGTTCGATTTGTGTATCGCATGGATTACCAGAAAATCACCGGGGAAAAAAACTTAAATGATTATTTGGCCATTTTTGAGGATTCAGGTTGGGAGCATGCAGGATCGCTGGTAGGTTGGCATTATTTCAGAAAACCTTATCATGAAGACGCGTCCTATGACATTTATACCGACCGCGTATCGGTGAAGCAGCTTTTCCGCAGGATCCAATTGACTTTAGGAATCGTTGCCATTGCAAACATTCCAACGCTTATTCTGAATATCAATAATTTACTTTCCGAATCACGCTCTGTGGCGATAGGAAGCGCGATATCCTTCGTGGTACTTCTGGAATTTTTGTGTGTTCTGCTGTTATCTTACGGCTGCTTGCGATTCGAGAAAAAAATCAAGAAACTTGAAGTACTTGAGTAACTATGAAATACCATCTCGTTCCAGCTCGCTTAATCGTTCGATAATTCGCCGCTTCCTGTACAGCATCTTTGCGGCTTCTCCGACGTCTTTAAGCGTTCCGCTATTGATCCAAGCGCCAAAGAGAATACCGGCAATGGGAATCAGCTGAAAAAGTTTTTTCCAGCCCCAATTATCGCGGTATGTCGCGAAAACTTCACGCCAGCCTTGAAGCTGCGAAATGATCTGAACGTCAGCTTTTTCATTCGCTGCCTCATTGGCAAGCTCTTCGAGGATCGCCTTTTTACCGACAATGTCTGCTGACGAGAATTGCATGCATTTGATCGTAAAGATCCGTTCCTGCTTGATATTTGGATCGTAACCATAGCAGATGGCCAGCTCTTGAATCGTTTTGAGAGACAAACCAAGTACGGCCGGAATATCGATGGCGAGGGTCAGAATTCCGCCAATGCCTGTTGTCGCTCCCTGGAGCCCGGCCAGCTTCGTCCTGCTTTGAACAATTTCATCGGCAGCTTGATCCAAGATGTTCAGCGGAAGCGACCTCACGTCTTCGATCGCCGCGACTTCCTTTGTCGCCGAACGGATTCCCTCATTGCGATATCGTACTTCCTCAATATGTCGCAGTGTGCCTGCTTCCGAAATCAGGTACCGGCCACCCGCTTGTAAATAATTCCCCAGCTCATTCAAGGCTTCGCTCATTTGGCAGTTACAAATTTGGGCGTTAACCGATCTAATAATTGGAAAGGCAGCCGTCCTATTTTCTCCCAAAACCACAAATCTTTTTGTTCCGTTTCCCAAACCTGTATGTTGTGAAGCTCTTCCAGCAAAATTTCTCTCGTTTCCGTCATTTTCTACAACTCCTTTGCAAGTCTTGAAATCTACCATGCGAATGTGTGACAATAAGAATGTTATAAATTTGAACAATGGTAAGAAAAGCCTAGAGGAGGAATTACATCATTATGAGAACCATGAAGCTTGGTACGAGCTTACTAGAAGTTCCTGTTTTAGCGGTAGGCTGCATGAGAATTAATTCGCTGGATAAGAAAGAGGCGAAAAATTTCGTCCAAACAGCTCTGGAAGAAGGAGCCAACTTCTTTGATCACGCAGATATATACGGCGGAGGCAACTGTGAAGAAATATTCGCGGACGCCATCCATATGAACGATGATATTCGCGAGAAAATTATTTTGCAATCCAAATGCGGGATTCGCAAAGGGATGTTCGATTTTTCCAAAGAACATATTTTGGAGTCCGTAGACGGCATTTTGAAACGGTTAAAAACCGATTACTTGGACATTTTGCTGTTGCATCGTCCGGATGCCCTAGTTGAACCTGAAGAAGTGGCTGAGGCATTCGATCTTCTTGAAAGCTCAGGAAAAGTTAGACATTTCGGCGTTTCCAATCAAACACCTTTGCAAATTCAACTGCTGAAGAAGTCGGTCAAGCAGCCGCTTGTGGCCAATCAATTGCAATTAAGCATCACGAACTCCACGATGATCTCGAATGGCATGAATGTGAATATGCTGAATGATTCTTCCGTGAACCGGGACGGGAATGTGCTCGACTATTGCAGACTGAACGATATCACCATTCAGCCTTGGTCGCCTTTCCAATATGGATTCTTCGAAGGCGTATTTCTAGGGAACGATAAGTTCCCGGAATTGAACAAGAAGATCGATGAAATCGCGGCAAAATATGAAGTAAGCAATACGACGATAGCCATCGCTTGGATTTTACGCCACCCTGCGCGGATGCAGCCGGTTACCGGAACGATGAATATCAATCGTTTAATCGATTGCTGCAAAGCAACCGACGTTCATCTGACTCGTCAAGAGTGGTATGAGATTTTTACGGCAGCAGGCAATGTGCTTCCATAAATGAGAGTTTAATAACCATCGCATCTTAGGATGCGGTGGTTTTGCATTCTATAGGGAGGCGGTGCATACTCAGTATTCGAATCTAAGCTATGAATAAAAGTCGGCTCTTATAGGGAAATTAATCCATATACGAATCGAAAAGGGAGGTAAGAATGATGTCTGAACACCCTAAGGACCTCAAAAACGTTGTAGAAAACAAGACGAGCGTTTTTAATAACGTTGGACAATCAGCCACAAACTATGTGCAAAACGCCATAGAAAATGTGTTTGATTCCACGCAAGACGCAACCCAAAACTTAGTAAATAACGTAATGAAGCGGCGAAAAAATGAAACCAAGGCATATGCTAAACAGGAATGAGCTACTCATTATAGATAGAGATACATACAAAAAGGCGGTGCCGCGTAGTTCTGTGACGACCTGGCATATCGCCATTTTTTGCTTGCAAGGCAAAGGTTCAGGAAGAAGATTTGCTGCGAATCGAAGAGCTGAGTTGTTGCATCTGCTCTTCCAGGACCTCGCTTGCATTGCTTAAAAACTGTGAGATAAACGTAAGCTCCTCATCCGTGTAAGAGGAGGCTAGCTTAACCATCGCCGCATGCAGAGGAAGGTACGTATGGCTGATCTCAGCTTTTTTTTCATATAAAGGAACAATAATTACTTTGCGACGATCGTTGGGGTCGTTTTGCCTGCGTACAAAGCCGTTCTTTTCAAGACGGTCAATTAATGCAGTAACGCTGCCTGTCGTAAGACCGGTTAATTTGGATAACTCCCCGGCGGTGATGGGACCTTTTTCGTGCAAAAAATCTATGGCAATAAAATCATTATTGTATAGCCCCAGAGATGCTGCTGCGTGCTGCTGATATAATACGGTTCGGTTTCCTAGTCCTCGCATGCGCAAGGTGAAAGTTTCCTGCAGCTCTGTTGGTTGATCTTGTCGATCGCTTGACAAAAGACCACCCTCCTTTTAAGATGAATATATCTTGGTCATCGAGATAAACGGAAACCAAGATACTTGACAACTGGTGATATGTATTTATTTTAACGAAATCATGACTAGTTTGCAAAGGGACATAGCAAAGCAATTCTCATTTAATACGCCTGGAGAACGATGCGAAACTTGCCATGGATTAGGTATGCTATCTGTAGATGAAAATTTGCTGCCCGATCTAGAGATGAAGTATTGCAAGTGCTAGGGGAGGAGGTTTACGATAGAGGTCCTGTAGGTTCAGAATGAGGGCTTCTCCATCGGATCTGATTTTAGGCAGTAGTAGACGAAACTTGGAGGGAACATGACACGTGGTAAAGGGAAATAAGATAGGTATTATCGTTGCAGGTTTGTTGTTGTCTATCCTAATGGCTTCAATGGACAACACGATCGTAGCAACAGCAATCGGTACGATCGTCGGGGATCTAGGCGGCTTTGACAAGTTGATGTGGGTGACATCCGCTTATTTGGTAGCAGAGATGGCTGGAATGCCGATTTTCGGGAAGTTATCGGATATGTATGGGCGTAAGCGTTTCTTTATCTTTGGTATCCTTGTATTCATGGGCGGCTCTGCTTTATGCGGTACGGCAGACTCTATCGTACAGCTTAGTATTTATCGCGCCATACAAGGGATTGGCGGCGGCGCACTGATGCCAATTGCATTTACGATTATGTTTGATGTCGTTCCGGCGGATAAGCGCGGGAAAATGGGTGGCTTGTTCGGTGCTGTATTCGGTTTATCCAGTATTTTCGGCCCACTGCTTGGGGCCTATATTACGGATTATATCCATTGGTCATGGATTTTCTACATCAATTTACCGCTGGGACTGATTGCATTTGTGATGATTGCTTTCTTTTACAAAGAGTCTGTCCAGCATTCCAAACAAAAGATCGACTACCTTGGCGCCATAACGCTGGTAGCTTCCATCGTTTGCCTTATGTTCGCACTTGAGCTTGGCGGCAAGCAATATGCTTGGAATTCGAGTACAATCATTGGTTTATTCGCAGCTTTTGCGATTCTTATTATCGGTTTTGTATTTATCGAACGACGTGCCCAAGAACCAATCATCACCTTCGGCATGTTCAAAAATCGTCTTTATGCAACGAGTAATGTCATGGGGATGTTTGCTGGAGCAGCGTTCATTACCGCCTCAATTTACATTCCTATCTTCATTCAAGGTGTTCTTGGAGGATCGGCTACGAACTCTGGGCTTGTCTTGCTTCCCATGATGCTTGGATCCGTCGTAACTGCCGCGGGTGGTGGTTCTATGCTGTCTAAGTTTAGATATAGATCCATCATGATTCCGACATTAGCGCTTCTTGTTGTAGGTATTGCACTGCTCACGACGTTAACGACAGGTTCATCCCGTTTCATCGTCACGATATTCATGATTCTTGTCGGTCTTGGAATTGGCGCATCGTTCTCTGTTTTAAGCAATGCTGCGATTCATGGCCTTACTGCGCGGCAGCGCGGCTCTGCAAGTTCGACGCTTAATTTCATGCGTTCATTGGGAATGGCGCTAGGGATTACGGTTTTCGGTATTATTCAAAGTCACGCGTTTACGAATAAATTAGCTTCCGTTTTCGGCAGCGGCGGTGGGATGCCACAAGGTTTCGATCTAAGCGATCCCCGTAAAATTTTGACACCGGAGACTCGGGGGCAGATCCCTCCTCAGGTGCTTGATAAGATTACAGTGGCGCTTTCCTCGTCGATCGTTCATACATTTGCTTGGGCAATTATCCCGTCCGTCATTGCTCTGCTAGCTGCATTTGCTATGAGTAAAGATAAATTCGACCCGGCTTCTGAACTCGAAGAATATTCGGCGTCACATTAAAGAATGTCCATCAATCCGCCTATATGGCGGATTTTTTTGTCTGAATTTATATGTTTTGGGGTCCAGTCCATGCTTCGCTGGAAGGGAAGGGGAACTACAGGGCGCGAGCGACCAACGGTAAAGTCGTGTAATTTAGCAGGTGGAACTCCTGCCTGGAAAGGCAAAAGCCATGCCACCAATAGCGAGTCTTGGGCTACCGCCAGTAATGTCGGGTGCTAAGCGTAGACAGTTAGGTAGTAGGCCTGAAAGTGATGGAGCCTCGAAATTAGTAACGATGGGAAGGTCGACAGTCTGCGCCCACTGGAAGGCAACACTTGGTTTAGCGAAGAAAAAAAAAAAAAAAGTGGCTAGCGTAACCAAGCTTCCCCGGGGTCATAGAGCCAGGCATGCTATACAATGGTTACACGGGAACCTGGGAGACCCTGCGACTCTTTCATGAACAAGTACTTTTTAGGAAGGTACATGAGAGTATGGCAAACAACTAATCAAAAAGGAGAATGCCAAACGGTACGCAGGGAGTCGGATAGCTGCATAGTACCAGAGAAACCGATGTAATGTCGGCGGAGGGAAGGCGGCTACATGTTACTGATCTTGGTAGAGACACATTTACAGCACACAGAGGCGGAGGACAAATGGAAACGAAACTAGCAAGAATAGCAGAGGTTGCAAAAGCAAAACCCAAAGAACGGTTCACATCCTTAGCTCACCTGATGAATAAGCAAATGCTTAGGGATAGTCACTTAAAATTACCAGCCGACAAAGCGACGGGAGTTGATAAAGTCACGAAGGCTGCGTATGGAGTCCAGCTTGAGGAGAACCTCGATGATCTCATAGCCAGAATGAAACGTAATGCGTATAAACCTCAGGCATCTCGAAGGACATACATCCCAAAAGATGAGAAGAGCAAGCGCCCGCTAGGTATCCCTTCGTACGAGGATAAGATCGTGCAGCACGGAATAAACCAGATTCTACAAGCTATTTACGAACAGGATTTTATGGAATGTTCGTTTGGATTTCGACCTGGAAGAAGCCAACATGATGCCATAAGAGCACTTGACCAGATCATCATGAAAGAACCCATACGGTATGTGGTGGACGCAGATATTCGCGGCTTTTTCAATCATATGGACCACGAGTGGATGATGAAATTTCTGGAGCATCGCATAGCCGATCCTAATCTCTTAAGACTAATTAAGAAGTTTCTGAAAGCGGGCGTGCAGGAAGACGGAGAGTTTAAGCCAACAGATGAAGGAGCACCGCAAGGGGGACTCATTTCGCCGATTTTATCTAACATTTATCTGCATTACGCACTTGACCTATGGTTTGAGACGACAGTAAAGAGAGAATGTGTAGGAAGGGCAGAAATGGTGCGTTACGCGGATGATTTTGTATGTTGTTTTGAACAAGAATGGGATGCGAAGCGGTTCTACGAGGCATTGGTTATGAGGCTGAAAAAGTTCGGGCTGGAGATCGCAGAAGAAAAGACGAAGATCATCCGATTCGGAAGGCAGTCGGAAGTGGCGTGCAAAGAGGTAGGTTTAAAGAAACCAGAAACCTTTCGACTTCCTAGGGTTTACGCATTACTGGGGCAAAGGCAAGAGTGAACGTTCAAGACTCATGAGGAAAACGAGTGGAAAGAAATTTAGGGCGAAGGTGAAGGAATTCAAGACATGGATTCGAAGTAACCGACACACCTCAGAAGTAGAACTGATGAAGACCATAAGAAGTAAATTAGTGGGGCATTACAATTACTATGGAGTGTCGGACAACATCGGAGGAATAACATCGTACTTAAGAGCAGTCGAGCGATTGGTACTGAAGTGGAGAAACCGAAGAAGCCAGAAGATAAGCTTTACGGAGGAAAAGTTCGCCATGTTTCTCGCCCGAAACCCATTTCCGAAACCGTCAATAACCGTGAATCTATTTGCAAAGAAAAGTAACTCTGTAAGGTAGCATGAAGAGCCGTATGCCTTAATTGGGCACGTACGGATCTGTGAGGGGTAAGGGGCACAATCCGAGACGGAAAGGCCCCGCCTACTCGACTATTTTGCTGGAAACAGCCCTTTGGGCAAGTGGACGGGAACTAGGGTCCTCTATTTCTCCATCTGAGCAGCTAGTTCGATCACTGAGGAGAAATAAGACCCTGTAGTTCCCCTTGAACGCCCGAAATTCCACTTTTCGCCGAAATAAGGGAACAGAGTTCCCACTAACAGGCGGATTTCAAGTTTAGCTGGTGCCAAGTTAATTCGTTGGTTTCGATAATTAGGCAAATCTTTTCGAAGACAGGGTATTCTGGAACAGTATTTATAATACCTTGTACTAAAGGGTTATTTTGATCCGTTGAAATAGGAGGCTGCTGTCCAATGAGCAAAATTCGTATTGGTATGATTGGAACAGGCGGAATATCGCAAGTGCACGGGCGTCAACTGCTGGAATTAGAGGAAGCGGAGATCGTTGCACTCTCCGATACTAGTGCAGAGAACCGGGAGAACTTCGCTGCCAAGTTCGAGCTTGATGATGTGCAGCATTTTACGGACTATCGGGAGATGTTGGATCAGACCGAATTAGATGCTGTTGTCATATGCTCTCCGCACACGATGCACTTCGAGCAGGCGACTGATGCGCTGCATAAAGGGCTGCACGTGCTAATTGAGAAGCCGATGACTTGTTCCTCGGAGGAAGCGGAGCTCTTGATTGCAACAGCGGAACAGGCGGGGAAAGTGATGCAGGTTTCGTACCAGCGTCATTTCCAGCCGGAGTTCCTGTACATTCGCGACGCGATTGCAAGCGGCGAGATTGGGAAATTGACATCGATAACGGCATCTCTGTATCAAGACTGGAAGCAATTAACGACTGGTTTGTGGAGACAAGTTCCAGAGTTATCCGGCGGCGGCATGCTGATGGATTCCGGCAGTCACATCATTGATATGCTGCTGTGGACGACGGGACTCACGCCGGTGGAGGTTAAGCCGAGCCTGCATTTGCAAGGAGCGCCAGTGGAAATCGATTCCTTCACTTCGATCCGGTTCGAGGAGGGCGCTGTAGGCGGATTGAACATTATCGGTTTTGCGCCACGCTGGCATGAAACCTATGTATTTTGCGGCGAAGACGGCGGTATTTTTTATGACAATGGCAAAATTACCATTCAACGCTTCGGTCAGAAGCCCGTCGTACCCGAGCTGCCCAAACCGCAAACGAACCAAGATAAAAGCTTTATCGATGCCATTCTTGGACGCCATGAGGTGAAGGTGCCGGGTACTTTTGCCTTGAAGGTTGTCAAGTTTACCGAGATGATTTATCAAGCAGCCGGATATAAACCGTTTTAATTTGTAGAAAAGCCTATTCGGAGCAGACAATTGCTGCTTACTGGATCAGGCTTTTTTCCAGTCTCCATGTCCATTGAGGTTGTATATATATCCACAAAGTGGAAGATGTGATACGATATTTTCATAAGTGGATAGTCGGATGTGGGGGAAACCAATTGTATACACGTTCAAGCAATCAAGCTTTTAAACAACCTTCCATAGAAGGCACTAAGAGAAGTGCGAATGTGCAGACCCAAGCAGGGCAAAGTCAGTACAACTCGGTCATCCAATTGCAACGTACGATCGGAAATAAGGCTGTTCAGCAGCTAATTGTCGGGTCACCGGTGATTCAAGCTATGCCTTGGCCCAGCAAAAAACCTCAGCAAACTAAGATTATGGATGCAATCGCGGAAAATTGGAGTGACTTGGATTCTTCTGATGTCAAAAGTTTTTATTCCTGGTGCGCGACAACAGAACAGTTTGAGAACATTCCGAGGGAATTAAGCCATTCAGAATGGAAAACCCTCAGTGAGAATTGCACGGGAGCCCAATTTGACAAGCATGGTTTTGCCAGCGATCAAAGCGCGGAGAATATTCGAGGTATTTTCAAATACGTTACAGCGAAAAAAGTTACGCCTTACAAAAGTTATGATGTAGGAACTTATGATCAAACCAATGAGGAGCTGGCTGCGGATATCTCAAAGGTGCAAACCGAAGGTGTTTTCGATTTGGATCGTATTATTGCCGTGAACATTTCGTTAGCATCTGATCTGATTCAAGCTGATAAGAATAGACACGCGGCCATTTGGGAAAAAGAAAATAACCCTGAACTTGAACAAGACAAGAAAACACTGCTTAGTCAGAAGCTTAGGGCAGCGAAGGAAAGCATTCAGAACATTCTTGCTCTCTTAACCGGCGAGCATATGACCAAACTTAACGAAGAGAAAGAAGCTGCGAAAAAGAAAGCTAAAATTGACGGTGCTGTCCTAGCTGCGGAGCAGTCCTATGATATTACTGGCGGCAGCGCATTAACCCGGGCCATTTGGAACAGCACGAAAGCCAATGCGGGCTTAACCGGATATCTGGAGATCGGCGGTTCTTATACGGTTCATGAATTACAAACCGCCCATGATGAATGGCGGGACTTTGGTATCGCTTATGATGACTCGGACGGGAAAGTCGATTATCTGGAGAATATACACAGTCCGGGCAACGGTACGGCGCAAGATAAATGGGGTCATAGCAATTATGAGAGCCGCTCGTGTCGATATCAGGTCGATTTTATCTCCACATGGGGTGGAAATCGGACCGTTATGCATGTAGGATTACAAGGAACGGAAAAGTAATAATGCGATACATTTTTTGGAATGCTGTATACAAACCACATGAGGATTCAGACAGGACGTGAAGAAATGAACGACAAAGTTGTGCTGCCGGTCTGGACGATCGGCTTATTTATCGTTGTGATGAATACTACGATGTTTAATGTCTCCATCCCAAGTATTATCCAAGATCTACAGATTTCCGCAGATCTCGGCTCTTGGGTGATTTCAAGTTATTCCATCGGTTATGCGTTATCCACTGTGATATACAGCCGACTCACCGATACGGTGCCGATACGAAAATTATTGACAGTAGGCCTGCTTGTGCTAGGCTTGTCATCTATTCTAGGCATTTTTGCACACGATTTTCATATCCTTCTGATGGCGCGTATTCTACAATCTGCGGGTGCTGGCGTAATGGCAGGGCTCGGATTGGTGCTAGCCAGCCGCTATGTTCCGTTAGAAAGGCGCGGCTCCGCGATCGCCATGATCTCGGCAGGGAGTGCGATGGCTTTCGGATTAGGTCCGATTGTAGGCGGACTAATTTCGGAATATTGGGGCTGGAATGGGCTATTCGCAATTACGGTTCTTGTCCTCGTGATCCTTCCGATTCTGCTTCGATTGCTTCCGAAAGAAACTGGATTGCCGTTTCGATTCGATATTCTCGGGGCCCTGCTAACGGTTGTCAATGCGGCCACCTTGCTGTTAGCCGTGACACAAATGTCGCTTGTTTGGCTTGCGGTCAGCTGCCTTTCATTCTTGGCGCATTTATGGCACATGAGACGGGGGAAACAATCGTTTATCAATCCTGTTCTGCTGAAAAGAAACGATTTTCGGCTGCTCGTTGTGATTGGGTTTTGCATTTTGGTTTTGAACTTGGGCAACTTGTTCCTGATGCCGCTGGCTCTGGCCAACTTGTACCACTACTCGGCTATGAAGATCGGCTTAACGATCGCACCGGGTGCGGTGCTATCCGCTTTTTTGACGCGCTATGTAGGGAGATGGATTGATCGGTACGGCAACTTGCGCTTTCTGCTCATTGGCCATATGGTATTGTCCATTGTCATGCTAGGTTTCTGCATGATGCTCGGATTTTCGCCAATGGTAATTCTCCTTGGATATATTTGTTTTTCACCTGCATTTTCCGCAACGATATCGTCTTTGAATAATGAGACTTCGCGTATTTTGCCTAAAGAGCTCATTGGTTCAGGAATGGGACTCATGCAGCTCATTCAGTTTTTCGGAGGATCGATCTCAGTAGCGGTGTGTGGAATCTTGCTTGAAGTACAAAAGAAATCGAGTCTTCTTCAAGCATACCGGCACGTATACAGTTTACTGCTGGTAATCGGATTGGTTTCTGTGGCTATGCTGTTCTGGTACAAGTTGTCTGTTTCGGAGAAAACAGCGGTTTAGGAAAAGTAGATCTTGCCTGTTCTGTGATTTTCAGAATATAATTAATGAAATGACTTGTATGTGCGACTGGCGTAAACGTGGAGTACCACGAGGGAGCACATATGTATACAGCCGTACGCCTGGGCAGAGGTAGGGATTATCATCCCTGCCTCTTTATGTTTAGAGAGGGCTGATTCCTATGACAGAGAAATTAATTCTAGACGGTAATCGAGTAGCGGACTGGATGAAAGAGGTGCTTGTGGAGCGAATAGGAGTTCTATCCAAACGAGGGATTGTTCCCTGCTTAGCGACAGTTTTGGTTGGAAGTAATCCTTCTTCAGCCACTTATGTAAAGATGAAAGGCAATGCATGCCGAAAGCTGGGTATGCGCTCCATCCGTGTAGATTTACCTGAGAATACCACTACGAGTGAATTAATCGAAGAAATTAACAAGCTTAACGAGGATCCGAATGTGCACGGTATTCTGCTCCAACATCCAGTTCCCCCTCATATTGACGAGCGGACAGCATTTGATGCCATTCGAATTGAGAAAGACGTAGATGGCGTTACAACGCTGGGGTATGCGCAGAATGCATTCGGCATTGCTCAATTTCCATCCTGCACACCTGCAGCAATTATGGCAATCTTGGCGTATTACGACCTCGAAGTTGCAGGTAAACATGCCGTAGTGATTGGAAGGAGCCCGATTCTCGGGAAGCCAGTGTCAGCCATGCTACTTAACAGTAATGCGACGGTTACAACTTGTCATTCTAGAACGGCTAATCTCGAAGAGATCGTACGTTTAGGCGATATCGTTGTTGCGGCTGTGGGGAAACCTAATTTCGTCAAGGGCAGTTGGATCAAGCAAGGTGCTATTGTGCTGGATGCCGGATACAATGCAGGGAATGTGGGAGATGTAGATTACAAAAGCTGCTTGCTGAATGCTAGCGCTATTACACCTGTGCCAGCTGGTGTTGGACCTGTAACCATTGCAACATTACTTAAACATACAGTGGATGCTGCTGAGAGATAGTTCAAAATCAGTTATGAGAGGCTGTCCTAACGGGGAAATCTCCCGCTAAATGGTTCGATTGATGACCATTATGGGACGGTCTCTTTATGTCGCTGATAACTTGATCTTAAAATCTTCAAGTGTTATTATAGATATTAAGGGTCTTTAATAGTTGTTATATAGGAGGGTGAAAGTCATGCAATTTTTTGACGTAGCCATTATTGGCGGAGGGCCAGCAGGATTGAACGCGGCGCTTGTATTAGGTAGGGCAAGAAAACGTGTAGTCGTGATCGACGAAGGACGACCGCGCAATCGGGTTACTCGTGAGTCTCACGGTTTTCTAACGCGTGATGGCATTTCTCCGGGGGAGTTTCGGCGAATTGCGAAGGAACAGATTCAAGCTTATCCGTCTGTTCATTTTGTAGAGGAAACAGCTCATACGATCTCGGGCGAGGATGGTAATTTTCAGATTACGACAGGACAGGGATCAACTTTCCGAACTAAAAAGCTGCTTTTTGCTGTAGGGATGAAGGATGTACCATTAGAAATCAACGGCTTGCAAGAGGTATACGGCAAAAGTGCTTTTGTTTGCCCGTATTGCGACGGTTGGGAATTGAGAGACCAACATCTTGTTCTCATTGGGAAAGGGGCTAGAGCGCTTCACTCGGCCAAAATGCTGGCAGGCTGGACCCCTCATTACGTTGTCTGCACAAACGGACCAGATGAATTGACGGAAGAAGAGCGCGAAGAGTTGAAGCTTCACAACGTGCCTGTATTTGATGCTCCTATTCAGCAAATAAATTCGAAGGATGGTATGGTGGAGCAAGTCATTCTGAAGGATGGCACCCAATTAAACTGCACGGGCATTTTCTTTGCACCAAACCTGGTTCCCGGGTCAGATTTGCCGCGGGAATTAGGCTGCCAAGTGACAGAAACAAGCACGATTGTCGTAGATGCTTTCGGTAAAACAAATGTACCTGGCATTTATAGTGCAGGAGATGCGGCAACACAAATGTATCAGGCGATTGCCGCAGCATCGATGGGGGCTCTAGCCGGTGTAGGCATCAATAATGAACTGCTTGCCGAAGCCTGGAATAGTCCATCCGATACCAAAGGTGAATCTGAGTAATCGATCTTTATGATTGTTTCGAAAAAAAAGGCTGTCCATTCGTTATTCAAAATGGGTGGCCTTTTTTTACTCTAGAAAAGTCCGGTTAAATTTACTAAGGAGTTCTCCAAATTTCATCTGGTCATCCAAGGACCATTCCTGGAGCAGCTCCATAACAAGTTCGAATCGGACTTGTTTGTTGGAAGCGAGTTCCTTGGCGCCGAATTCGGTAATTTGCAAAGAGTAGGCGCGTCCATCTTGAGGGTCCGGTATCCGATAGACGTATCCTTTCTGCTCTAGTGCAGCGGTTTGACGGCTGATCGTCGACATATCCAGATGAAACTCTTCCGCCAAAGCTTTCACACCGGCAGATCCATAAGAGGAGATTTGATGGAGCAAAAGATAAGCGGAACGATCCAGATTGCCGACTTTTTTATTCGTTGTGGCAGCCAAGAATCGACGCATAAGAATGGTCAGTTCGACTTCAATCGTTTCGGCAGGATGAATTGTCATAAGTTACCTCATCTTAGTTCTTAGTCTTTATTGAAGGGTAATTGAACTTCACGGTGTATAGTTGTATAATACAAATATATAGTTGCATTATACATCTAGATAAATCCAAAGGCAATTCATATTGGAGGGGAACGGTCATGAAAGCCAAAGAAATCATGGTCCGCCAAGTTTACAAAGTGAAGGAAGATGACCCTGTCCGCAGTGTGATTGAGAAGTTTATTAAGTACCGAATCAGCGGGCTTCCCGTCGTTAATGATCGGAATGAGGTAACCGCTTACATTAGTGATGGAGATATTATGCGCTATATCGGCAAGCATGATGACTATGTCTTCGGCTCTTATATTTACACGGCTGTGATCAAAGGAGACAGCGAAGAATTCCACGAAAGAGTTCAAAATCTGCTCCCGATGAATGTCATGAAAATCGCTCAGAAGAAAGTGATAGCTGTCGACGCTGAAGAGGAAATCGAGCAAATTGCCGCCATATTAGGTAAAAAGCGAATAAAAAAACTGCCTGTCCTGCACCGCGGCGTATTAGCCGGCATTATCAGCCGGGGGGACGTTATTCGCCATTCTTTCCAGTCTTTTTTGTAGTATAAAACGGAAAAATAAAAGGATGCCCGAATAGCCGAGAGAGGCTAAGGGACATCCTTTTTTAATGCTTAGTAAGCAAGAGCGAACAAACCGTGAATGTGGGACAGGTAGCGAACATTGCTCGCTTCTTTCATCAGGGAAGCAGGCAAGCCTTTCAACTGCGTGCTGTTTCCGCCGATTGTGCCGATTCCGTCTTTACGGCCTAAGCTTCCAAGCGTTCCGGAGAATACAGGGGTGAATGTGTCCATAGCGCCACCCTTGATAAGAACGGAAAGATTGTAACCAACCGTTTCACCCATCTGCCAAGCAAGTTGAGCAGTAGGAGGGTACGGTCTTTCACTGCCTTCAGGGAATACGACCGCGCAGTCGCCTGCCAGGAAGATATCCGCGTGGGAAGTGGATTGAAGCGTTGATGTGACAGTAGCACGGCCGCGGTCTTCTGCGATTCCACAGCTGCCGACAACCGGGTTGCCTTTCACGCCGCCAGTCCAAATAATCGTGTTCGACTCGATGGTTTGTCCGCTTTTCAGGGAGACCGTGTTTTTAGTCGCTTCCGTAATCGCTACGCCAGTTAGGAAAGTAACTCCGCGTTTTTCAAGGCTGGTTACCGCACGCTCGATCAGTACTTTAGGGAATACCGGAAGGATGGCAGGGCCAGCTTCCACGCAATAGATGGAGATATCGCTGAAATCGATGCCTTTGCTGCGGCAAACTTCCGGCAGTTTATCAGCGAATTCGCCAACAAGCTCAACGCCTGTCAGACCGCCTCCGCCAACGACGATGGTTGCATCAGCTTTATTGCCGGAAGCTTTATAAGCATCAAGACGAGCTTCAACATGCTCACGAATACGGTTAGCATCCGCAGCAGATTTAAGTACCATGCTGTTCTCTTCCAGACCCGGAATGCCGAAGTAGTTCGTTTCGCTGCCAAGAGCAACGACAAGCGCATCGTAAGTATGTACAGCGCCACTGCTTGTAACGACTTGTTTATCATTTGGTTTAATTTCTTTAATCGTATCTACAACGATATTGACATGTTTGTCACCAAGCAGTTTTTGTAATGGAAGCGCAACAGCTTGCTCTTTAATCGTGCCACCGGCAAGACGGTGCAGTTCCGTAATAATTTGATGTGTTGGAAAGCGGTTGATGATTGTTATGTTTGCTTCTGAAGCCGTCAAATGTTTACGAGCTGTCAGTGCGGTCAAAAGGCCGCCATAACCGCCGCCAAGAATAAGTATTTGTTTAGCCATCGTTATCATCCCTAGTCCGTATTAATTTTTACGTTCAGATAGTACGTTCAAGAATGCTTGTGCAAAACGAAGAGTTTTCTGCACTTCAGGATCTTTCAGCATTTTTAGTATACCGAAGAGACCGATTGTTGATCCTGCTTCAGCCTGGGAGCGCTCACCGGCTTCAATAGCCGCGGACGCAATGTCTTTCGCTTTCTCTTGTACGGGCTTAACAAATTCGCCAATGCCTTGGGCAAAATCGTTAATCAATACTTTGTCCGTTGCTACGTTTTGTGCAAAATCATACGCTTTGGTTAGCACAGTAACCATTTCCGCCAATTTAGGCAGGTTGTCGACCAGTACAGTCAGAGATTGTTGCACCTCAGGCTTCAGCAATTGGTCAAGTACGTCTAACGATTTTGGTTCCGCAGCGGCCGTTGCAGCTACTTCTTGAACAGCAGATGTTTGTGACATGTGAAAATCCTCCTTTGCGTTGAAAAAAAATCGGGTACTGTCACAATGTGTACGGGTGAAACAGATGTTTCCCAAATGGTTGTAACATTTTTCACAAATGAAAATGCCAATCAACATCGACACAATTGGATTTAAACCGTATTTAGATATTTTACACCGTTTGCCAGTAAAATTATATTTGAAAATATTTCAAATTCGTGAACATTCGATAAATTGGGGAAAATAGTTCTGTAGGAATGAAGGGTTTCCGGGAAGGATTCTTTAGAAAAATATTGAAATACTAAAAGCAATTTTCGTAATTTATCGTAATGGGGAAGGAGCGTTAACTTTGAACGTTTTTATTATCATTCTCATGCTGCTGGTTCTGATTGGCGTGTCCAATGTCGTGAACCGCTATGTTCCGTTCATACCCGTACCACTTATCCAGATTGCTTTAGGGGCAATTCTGGTAATCGTACCGTTAGGTGTTCACTTGCACCTGGAACCTGAATTGTTTTTCATTCTGTTCATTGCCCCGCTGCTGTATAACGATGGCAAACATA
Organism: Paenibacillus planticolens; assembly: GCF_013141725.1. Lineage (GTDB taxonomy): Bacteria > Bacillota > Bacilli > Paenibacillales > NBRC-103111 > Paenibacillus_E > Paenibacillus_E planticolens. The sequence continues at coordinate 130,617 of NZ_WHNZ01000042.1, forward strand.
CGCCGCGCGACGAGCTATGGAGACTGCGTGCTCCGATTCTGCTCCTTGCTGTCGGGCTTGTTTTCATCACCGTATGCGTCGTGGGGTATGTCACCCACTGGTTAATTCCTTCAATACCTCTAGCTGCTGCTTTCGGGTTGGCGGCCATCCTGTCTCCAACGGATGCCGTAGCAGTTAGCGCCTTAGCCGGGCGCATTCATTTGCCTAAAAGCTTGAAGCGGCTGCTCGAAGGGGAAGCTTTAATGAATGATGCTTCAGGTCTGGTCGCGTTCAAGTTCGCTATTGCCGCGGCAGTTACGGGTGTTTTTTCGTTGCCGAAAGCAAGTCTCAGCTTTTTGGTCATTTCCATTGGCGGCTTACTGGTCGGAGCCCTTGTAGCTTTCCTCATTATTGTCGTTCGCCATCTGCTGCGCCGGGCAGGTCTCGAGGATGAGACGATGCACATGCTTTTGCAAATTTTGACGCCATTTCTACTCTTTCTGATTGCGGAGGAGCTTGGACTATCGGGCATTTTGGCCGCTGTTGCGGGAGGTCTGGTGCATGCCATCGAGAACGAGCGCATCGCGTTTACGATGCCGAACCTCCGGAACGTCTCCAACGCAACGTGGTCCGTTATTTTGTTTGTGTTAAATGGATTGGTTTTCGTCCTACTTGGCCTGCAAATCCCTGGTGTGTCTCGAACGATTCTGAGTGACCCGAATTTCGATAATTTCAAGGTCATCGGATACGCGATTCTCATCTATGCTCTGCTCTTGGTACTGCGTTTTGGGTGGACATTCATCTTCACCAGAGGCGGGCGCTTGTTCGGGAATCAGAATCAGGCGGTGCCAAGCCTGCGCATCCTGACGTTAACGACCATTTCTGGCGTTCGTGGAGCGGTCACGCTGGCGGGTGCGTTCTCTATTCCGCTATTTTTGCAAAATGGCGATCCCTTTCCGCAAAGAGATCTTATCATTTTTCTTGCATCGTCAGTGATCCTGTTATCGCTGCTTACCGCGAGCATCGTCCTTCCGCTACTTGCTAAGAAGAAAAATACAGCTGGCGATGCCGAGAAAGAGCGCTTGGAGCGCGAGTGGCAGATCGAGGTTTTGGCTGCCGCCGTACGTGCACTCCAAAAAACCAGCTCGGAGAAGAATGAATTGGCCGTGAACACCGTAATTGGCGACTATAAACTCATGATGCAGCAGCTTGGTCAAAAGGACGGCAGAGTGAAGCGTCTCCCGCGTTTTCAGCAGGAAGAAGCCGGGATGCGTCTGCTCGCGCTGAATATCGAGCGTAAGTATGTAAATGAACGTTTGGAGAGCGGGCAAGTGAGCCGTGAACAAGCAAATTACTATTTGAAAATGTTGGAGCAACTCGAGCTCATTCTCGCTAATAAATTGGATCTGGGTAAAGTTATTGTCAAAAATATTTGGCGGCGATTAAAAATGGTCATGACGTCCTACTCCCAACCACGTGTGGCAGCCAGTTTCGTCGAACCCGATATGGTCGAGATCCGTTCGCTGAAAATGCAATGCAGCCAAGCTGTTGTCGATGAGTTCTCCAAACGCTGCGCGCTTCAAAGCGACGAAGCAGCCGAAGGCGTGCTTGATTATTACCAGCAAACGCTTGACAGGCTGCGCAGATTTACATTCGGTTCGCGGCGCAATGACGCGTCGTTCAACGATTGCCTCCGCGAAGTGCACTGGATCGCTATTCAGGCGGAGCGCGATGCCGTGCAGGCGTTTTTCGAGCGAGGAGACATTACACGTGAGATGGCATCCCTGCTCAGACGGGTCATTCGCAACAGGGAGGCTACGCTGTACGAGCTTGAGGAGATTGGTTGACATTGAATGATTAGAAAGAGCCTGAGCGATCCGGGTACGGAAATTCGCGATTTTATTTTTACATTTAGAATAAAAATAGGTTATTATGTGTAATGAGATAAAAAAAAGAAAGTGGGAACAAACGTGGGCCGTAAGTGGAATAACATTAAAGAGAAGAAAGCCTCTAAAGACGCAAATACAAGTAGAATTTATGCGAAATTCGGACTTGAAATTTATGTAGCCGCTCGGAAGGGCGAACCGGATCCGGAAGCTAACCGTGCGTTAAAAGTCGTTCTCGAACGTGCGAAAACTTATAATGTACCGAAAGCGATTATCGATCGCGCAATCGATAAAGCCAAAGGCAGCTCCGATGAAATTTATGAGGAGCTTCGTTATGAAGGCTTCGGACCTAACGGTTCGATGGTCATCGTGGATGCTCTGACGAATAACGTGAACCGTACCGCACCAGCTGTTCGTTCAGCGTTCAGCAAAAGTGGCGGCAATATGGGCGTAAGCGGCTCTGTGGCTTACATGTTCGATGCCACTGCTGTTATTGGGATTGAAGAGAAGAGCATGGATGACGTTATGGAGCTTCTATTGGAAGCTGATGTTGATATTCGTGACATCGTCCAAGAAGACGAGATGGTCATGGTTTATGCAGACCCCGAGCAGTTCCATGCGGTGCAAGAAGCATTCAAAAATGCTGGAATTACGGAGTTTTCCATTGCAGAAGTAACGATGCTGGCTCAAAACAACGTTTCCCTGCCGGAAGACGCACAAAAGCAATTCGATAAATTGATCGATGCGTTGGAAGATTTAGAGGACGTGCAGCAGGTTTATCATAACGTGGAGCTTGAGGACTAAGATTGCATAAAGATTGATTTATCAAAGTGTATTTTCAATACATATTTATATGGTTTAGGTTTGAGGGGGAAGCTGGGCTTCCTCCTTATTTTAGTATTCGGGAGTGAACGTCCCTCTCTAGAAGGTTTGCGATGATGAGACCTGTGAGGGAGCTATTTTGCTAGAAACAGCCTTTTGGACGAGGGGGAGGGAACTATGATCCTCTATTACTCACACTCGGATAGATATTTGGATTCATGAGGTAAAATAGCACCCTGTAGTTCCCATTGTGCCTGGAAATGTGTCACTTTTGCTGAAATAGCGGCCTGTAGTTCCCAAACAAACGAATCTCAAGATGAGCCGTTCCCAAGCCTGCTTGCTAACTGCGGATAAGAGCCATTCTCACCATTTATTCCCTGCAAAAATATAAAAAAGCCGCCATGAGATCACGGCAGCTTCTGGCTCTCTGATGAGCCATATATAAGCATTGTTGAATGCGGTTACAAATCATTTCTTTAAGCTCTCCAAATATTTGAGTACGACTCCGAGTGCGCCAACATAATAACCAGTTAACATTAAGAAACCAGTAGGGTCAAGGCCCATCATGTTGGAAAGCAGAAACAATGGGAACACATAATACAGCAAGTCTTTCAAATAAGGGAGAAACAAGGAACTGGAGAACGAACCTGCTTTAAGGGATCTGTACAAGTTGTATAAGAAACTTAAGCCCATAAAGCCAAGAACAGCAAACATAGCGTAGAGCATCCATCCTGTAAGTGCGAATGTCATTTGGATTCACCTCCCCATTGGGAAGATTTACTACTGCTTTATCATATGTAGCTCAATGACAAGTCGTACTAGGATGAATCACTCATTTTGAAAAAAAGATCGCAATTACATTACATAAATAATATTATGTAAACAAATTTAAAGCTGCATCGTGTTTCGGTAAATAAGAGGAGATACTCCGACGTATTTTTTGAATAATCGGGAAAAGTAGAACACGTCTTTGAACCCCAAAGAATCCGCAATTTCCTTCACGGTATCGTCGGTATTCAACAGAATGTTTTTCGCTTCAGCTATTTTCAAACGGTTGATATACGCGTTTAGCGGGTAGCCGGTATATTCGCTAACGACTCTGCGGAGCGTAGAGATTGAGATATGATGCCGTTTAGCGATACTTTTCGCATCGAAAGTCCGGAAAAGGGAGTCCCCAAGATCGTCCATGATGTCGATTACTTGCTGGGTTTTCGTCGTCTCGGCCGTCGCCTGATCTTTCAGGATAAACTCAAACAGCAAAGTTTCCATCAGCAGCGCTGCGCGATCGGCATTATCGGGCAAACCGCTCTCCATCAGCATGAAGATGCGCTCGATCCGGTTGTGCTGGGTGGCGTCCTCATGTCCGACCTGCTTCGCTACATCAACATTCGTCAACCAACTGCCAAGCCATTCCTCGATTCGAGTGCCTTCGAATGTAAAATAATATTCATCCCAAAAGCCGCCTTGATCAGGGCCATAATTATAAACGACACCAGGCCGCAAGAAAAGCAGACTGCCGCTTCCCACACGTTGTACGGGTCCGTCATTTGCTTGATAAGAGCCTTTGCCGCCGGACAGGTAAATAAAAGCCCATTTAGAGAAGGTAGACTGATGTCGAAAAGATATACGTCCAGGCAGATGCCCAACATTTAATATAATCAAAGACTGCAGTTTCAGCTTGCTGGAATCGATGGGCAGCGTAATGATCCGAAGCGGATAAGGACTGATCATATAGTCCATGAATTTTGGCATATCGTACATTCCCTCCGTAATAACTCCGTGTTATCGTTGATTTAGCCTGTAATATAGAATGTTAACTCATTTTATTGTATCTGATTACTTTATCCATGGAAACCGCACTGACGAATAATTTTGAAGGTAGAGACTACAATGACAAAATCGCTGAAACGATTATTAATGATGAACGTAAGTTCGAGCGTCATTTTCAATTACATGGGTATTTTTATTAATCTTTTTATATGGGAAAAAAATCGGCAAATCTTCGATGTCGCCTGGTTTAATTTGATTCTGTTTCTAGCGTGGGGACTTGCTTTTATGTATGGCGCCAAACTGCTGGCTCAATTCAATATTAGCTCAGTGATGAGGGCTTCAGCGATTTGTGCCGGAATTACTTTTGTTTTGCTGTCTTATGTACATGTTGAACCCAAAGTGTTTTATTTATCCCTGATTGCGCTGCCAGTTGGAATTACGAACGGATTATATGCAGCGGCGCAAAATATCGGGATCTCTCTTTTTGGTAAGGGAGAGGAGTTTACAGCTTTCTTTTCAGCCACGAATGTGTTCGGTCAACTGATTGCGTTCCTCAATCCACTGCTATTTGCGATACTGATTAAATGGATCGGGTTTTCGGGATCTTTCCTAGTGATGTTTCTTTTTATCGCGATAATGATTGTTATGTCGTTCTATGTGCCTCGAATTTCATTAAAAGATGCGGGAGAAGCCGTATTTAGCCATTTTTCCATCGGCCGAGTTTTTAATACGACACGCTTGAAATGGATGATACCATCCCTCATTGCAGGCGGGTTCTTTATTCAATTTCAGGGGATATTTTCCCTTATTTTCACGTTTTCTGTAACTAGTGACAAATTGATGATTGCTCTTCTTCAGATCATGTACACAGCATTTACCGTAGTTTGCGTGTTTATCTATCAACGATTCAGCCGCACACGCCGGGTAAGCGATTCTTGGTGGCTAACATTCGGAATGCTGGCGGCCGCGGCGGGCTTTTTGCTTGCGCTGTTTCCTAAGCCTCCAATTTTGATTCTCTCAAATATTTTAACGACAATTGGGCTGTTTTTCTTTTTCACGATCTGGAGTTCGCGGCAATTCGTAGCGACCAATCATCTTGCACCTATTCACCAGGCGCGGGTCATGGTATGGCGGGAACTTCTGCTAGTTTGTTCTCGCATTGTGATGTTAGCGCTTATTCTAGGGATTACTGATTTCAAAGGCTTTGTATTTAAAGCTGTAATGATTTTCAGTTTCTCAAGCGCTCTGCTGATCCCTTACTTTTCGAATAAAAGCGGTGAGGTTGATGTTAGCGAATAGGCGTAAAATAAAGGTTTTTTGCGCAATGAAGTCGAATTTCACTTGATTTAATGTGGTTAATCATTAATGTCATTAAATAAAATTCACTGTATATTTCGACTTTTTTTCAAGTATTGAAAGAGCCATTGAGCTTCTCAAGAGCCCAAATCTTTACTTTTAATTGTTTGGCAAAATGTAAAACGGGAGTGTGTTCTGGAAGGTTGATGCCAAAAGAATGAGGCAGCGTATTGATGGCGATGTCAGCCTCAGCAGACTGTAACGGCCATGGATCATGATCGATTTCCCCCCGATAAACGTTTCCGCGGCGATCCTGACAATAAAGGCAGTAACGCTCCGTCAGCCAGTATTCTAAAGTTCCAGGCATAGCTAGCCGGGTGGGGGAGATGGGACGGTATTCAGCTAAAAACTCACCCTCTCGAGCGCGAGGATCCTGACGGACACTATGATAGCGGATAGTGTTTTTTGTTAGTTCCTTTACTTCTATTTTGGTATAGAAATACGGAAGATGAAAAAAAGAGCGTGCTGCTTCAACGGCAATTTTGTTGTGGGCGTCTAGGCTGAAAAAATAGACACCTGGTTTACCATCCATCGTTACATAGGTTCGGACATTGATTTCAGGAAAAGATGAGAAGTAGGGCAGCGGAGGAATGCCTCTTAACGTAACGTCGGACATATGAAAAGGAACTACGCCTATCCAAGCGGTATCTTCAAACGTATCGATGGGAATGTGAGCTGGAATATGTTCTCTTATCATGTTGACGGGGATAGACCAGTGAGCGAATAACAGATCGTTCCAAACTTGATGCATGATCCAAGGTTTTGCAAACAGAGGCCATGGACGACTCATAGTTGAAGCTCCTTTAACTGAAGTATTTATTACAATAATCGTATGAGTTAGCCTGCTTGTTGTAAAGAGGCATGCCATTGTGCGTACAGATGTGGGGATTGCGGAGAAATTATGGTATAATGAAGCACAATCTGGAAAGAAAGCAGGCGACATACACAGCATGAATGGACAAAATCGAAAAGATGTCTTGCCGGGAATTGAAGTCAATATCGTGTTGAAGCAGGACCAGCGGAGCGGTAAGCTAACTCGGGGGATTGTGAAAGATTTGTTAACGAATTCGCCGACACATCCTCATGGCATAAAAGTAAGATTGACTGATGGACAAGTTGGAAGGGTCAAAGAAATTTTATCGCCAGTTAGGTGATTAAGGTACAGGGGGAGCGAGAATGGCAAAAGCAAAAGTAGCAAAAAGACCAACGCGGGATGAATTTGTTTTGGAAGAGATCGGCAATCAATTGTCGGAAGCAAAGATGGAGAATTCGGAGATTGTCCTTACGGTGTGGGGACGTGAAGAGCATGTGCGCGGGCTCATCACAACAATGGATTCACGAACAGGCCGTGTACATATAGAAACAAGCAGCGGGGAAATCGATAAAGTACCTTTTATGGATATTATGAAAGTTGAATACCCAAGAGATTAGAAGGCTGGCGGCCAGGCACAGATTCCATGGAAAAGGTGCTCAAGTGCCGTTTTTTTCCGCCAAAAAAATTGCACTAAATCTATATTTAACGCAACTTAGATTGTAACGAACGGAGTGAGCTCACTTGGGACAAGAGTTTGAGTATGTTGACGACTATTTGGAGCTGTTTGATACCTGGATGAAGGATCAAGGTTTTACCAAACGAACGCAACAAGCATATTTGGGGGATGTTCGCTTATTTCTTTCAACGATAGAAAAATCTTTGTCCGCGATAGAAACGATCGATATTATGCGTTTTTTAACGAAAATGCGGCAGGGTGGGGCAGGCGATGCTGCTCGTAATCGATACTTGTCATCGATCCGGACTTTTTTCTCATCGCTGATTGAGCTTCAGTTGACGAACCACAACCCGACCCTCAACATTAAGAAATCGAAGGTAGAGAAGAATCAAATTCCAACCTTCCTTAATGAGCAGCTGTTATCGATTTTTCTGCAGTCTATTGAGGGGAAGTATCAAATTCGAAATGTTGCCATGTTTCTGCTGATGAGTTATGCGGGACTGCGGGTGAGCGAACTGCATAGACTGAATACATCTGACTTCAACCAAACGACCAAATCGCTGCTTGTATATGGAAAAGGGCGGAAATGGCGTCTGATTCCTCTCCCTGATGAATTGGTCAAAGTGCTGAATAAAGCGCTGGCGGAGCGTTTGGATGCCCGAAGTAAAGGAGAGCAGCCTTTTTTCGTCTCACAATTTGGCCGCCGGATCAGCGTTCGCATGATTCAAACGATTGCGGAGAAGCATTTCGAAGAATTGAAGAAACATTATTCAGAGCTTCAAGGAAAATCAATTTCCAGCCATAAGCTTCGGCATACATTTGCCACCATGCAGGTTCTCGCGGGGACGGATATTCGAACTTTGCAGGAATTGCTTGGGCATGCCAGCATACAGACAACACAAATTTACACGCATGTTGCAGATAAGCAAAAACAAGAGGCGATGAATCGGGTCACAGCATTTATTCCGGCAGGAATGGGTATTTAATCAGAGTCATATTTTGCTCAAGCAGCGCATATAAGGCAACAGAGAGTATTAACCTTTGCAGTACAAGGAATTGGCAGGAGGCATCCTAATGGCAATTCAGCCCTCAATCTTGCGAAGCGGAGACACCATTGGAATCGTTACGTTAGGTAGTCCGCTTGACGCAAGCATTATTGATTCAAGAATTCGTACGCTTGAAAATATGGGTTTTAAAGTCATAGTGGGGAAGTATGCCTATTTATACGGTGGAATTGTTGCCGCATCTGCTCAGCAGCGGGCTGAAGATTTTATGACGATGATTGCAAATCCGAGCGTGAGAATGATACTTCCAACAAGAGGAGGTACTGGTGTAAAGGATATTTTACCCTATTTGGATTATCGAATAATTAATTCAAATCCCAAAATAATATCCGGTTACAGCGATATTACCATCTTATTAAACATACTTTATCAATTTGCAAACTTAATTACATTCCAAAGCCTGCTTTTAATTGATTTTAATACGAGTACACCGACGTATAACTTCAATCAATTTTTCGCAGCTACGTCGACCCTTGTAAGTAGGAGAGCGATTCAGAACCCGCCCGGGATGCAGCTGAAAAGTCTGGTTCCCGGCCATGTGCAGGGGCCAATTGTAGGAGGGAACCTTACTTCATTCGTCGGCACGCTTGGAACACCATATGAAATCAATACTTCTGGAAAAATTATTCTCGTCGAAGATACGCATGAACCAACGAACATGATGTACCGGTATTTAACACAATTGATTATGGCCGGGAAATTTCATGATTGCCTGGGCATCATTATAGGCCAGTGCACAAATTGCGCTACTTCGTATAAAACGTCATTTGAGGATCTGATCAACGAATTACTGTACCCCCTGGGTAAACCTCTTATGACAAACTTAAGTACGGCTCACGGTTACTATAAAGCGGCAATTCCGATTGGCGCAGTTGTAGATCTCAACACATACAATAGCACGCTTACTGTAATTGAACCCACTGTTAAACAGTAATCCCAGAACGTGGGGAATAGATGGCTAAAGTAGAAATTTGTTTACATAATATATATTATGTAGTTAAAACTTATACCCTTGACTCGAAGGAGAGTCAGGGGTATTTATTTTAGAAGTGAGACTATACACTTTGTCAAGTGAGGCAGGAGATTTCGAAACACTTTGTATAATGAAAAAAAAGTTAAGAGTTATATACTATTACATATATAGTTATTTAAAAAATCGCAGGCGTGTTTCATCTGATTGAATGAAAAAAGATCATTTAACCCTTAGTAGCAAGGGATGTCTCCATCTATATTCACATACAAATAAAACAGGAGATATTTATGTAAGAGTGTCGCCAGGTGAGGAGGCTGTTTATGCGGAATGATGAAATGAGTGGCGAAACGAGTGATCTGCCGTTTTGGGATGAGCTGCTCGAGAAAGATCGCAAATATGTCTGGCACCACATGTCACCACATAACGAGAATCCGATGATTGTTGCTTCCGGTGAAGGAAGCTGGGTGACGGATGTGGCGGGCAACCGCTACTTGGATGGCATGTCCGGGTTATGGTGCGTGAATGTGGGGCATGGGAGGAAGGAGATTGCCGAAGCGGCCGCAGAGCAGATGATGAAGCTCGCTTACTCGACCATGGTGCAATCCCATAGCCCGGCCATCGAATTGGCAGCGAAGATTAATGAATGGCTGGATGGCGACTATCGGATCTTTTTCTCCAATTCGGGGTCCGATGCCAATGAAGTGGCGTTCAAAATTGCCAGGCAATACCACCATCAGAACGGGAAACCGACGAAGCATAAATTCATTTCTCGGCATCGTGCTTATCATGGGAATTCGATGGGGGCTTTAGGAGCGACGGGGCAAGCGCAGCGCAAGCTGAAATATGAGCCTCTTGGCGTCGGGTTCCAGCATGTTCCGCCACCGTATTGCTATCGCTGTCCTTTCGGCCAAACGCAAGGGAACTGCAGCTTGCAATGCGCCAAAGCGATTGAGGATACGATCGTTTGGGAAGGCGCGGATTCCGTTGCCGGTGTCATTATGGAGCCTGTGATTACGGGAGGCGGCATGATTGTTCCGCCGGACGAGTATTTGCAGACGGTTCGCCGCATATGTGATAAGTATGAGGTTTTGCTGATTGTGGATGAAGTGATATGCGGGTTCGGCCGTTCCGGCGAGAAGTTTGGCCACCTCAATTATGGCGTGAGGCCGGACATCGTAACGATGGCCAAAGGCATGACTAGCGCATATTCGCCGCTATCGGCAACGGCGGTTTCAGCCGAATTATATGAATCGTTCAGAAATAATCAAGAACCGACAAGTCATTTACGGCATATAAACACGTTTGGAGGCAATCCGGTTTCCTGTGTTGTGGCATTGAAAAATATCGAGATTCTGGAAAGTGAAAATCTGGTGGCACGCTCCGCTGCGATCGGAAACGCTTTTAAAGACGGCTTGAAGCCATTGCTCTCGCATCCCCATGTAGGTGAAATCCGGATTTTCGGTTCGGCGATGGGCATTGAGCTTGTTGAAGATGTGAAAACAAAGCAGCCGGCGATGGCGGAACGCGTAGTGAAAATCATCGCTGCCTGTAAACAAAAGGGGTTGCTGGTCGGAAAAAATGGCGACACCGTACCTGGCTACGCCAACATACTTACGCTAAGTCCCCCGTTCTCCTCAACAGATGAAGACATAAGGTTTATTGTAGACACTTTGCTTGCTGTTTTCGATGTCAATGAGGAGAAAGGATGAAGGATGTTGTCTACACCCCCTCGGATACAAATCAACGCTGCACGCTTGCATCAGCATATTCAGGAGCTTGCGCAAATTGGAAAAATCGGAGAAACGGGCGTTTGCCGGCTGGCGCTCTCCAAGGAAGACCGTGAAGGCGTGGAGCTTGTAAAAGTCTGGATGGAAGAAGCCGGCATGGAAGCTTATATCGATCCGTTTGCCAATCTCATCGGGAAGCTGAAAGGCAGGGATTCAGACGCTCCGGTCCTCATGCTAGGCTCTCATATTGATTCGCAGCCCTATGGCGGGCGGTTCGATGGCGCGATTGGCGTACTCGGTGCGATTGAGGTGGTTCACAGTCTGGTGGAGTCCGGTAGAACGCCTGAGTGCGATATTGAAGTTGTGGCATTCTGCGATGAGGAAGGATGTCGCTTTAATAAGGGCTTGTTCGGCGTCCGCGGAATGACAGGAACGCTGGAAGCAAATGAGCTCGACCGCACGGATAAAAGCGGAATTACCCGCCGTGAAGCATTGATGCAATTCGGCTGCAACCCTGCTGATTTCGAGGGCTATACGTTCCAACCGGGCCGCATCGGTACTTTCCTGGAGCTGCACATTGAGCAAGGGCCGATTCTCGAATCGCTTGATGCTCCAATCGGTATCGTGACTGGCATCTCGGGTCCGTTATGGCTCACGGTTGAAATGACCGGTTTTGCCGGTCATGCCGGCTCGGTGCCGATGTCGATGCGCCATGATGCGCTTCTCGGCAGCGCCAAAGTCATCGTCGCTCTGAACGAGCTTGTGCAGCAGATTCCTGGGGCTCCGACGGTAGGCACGGTAGGCTCTCTTACTGTTTTTCCCGATTCACGCAACATCATTCCGGAAAAAGTATCCTTCACGATTGATCTTCGCGATATTGATTTATCACGCCGAAACGCACTCGAGGCCGAGCTATTAAGTGTCATCGAGAATGTTTCAAGCGAGCATGGTCTTCATTATACCATTCGTGAGGATACGAACAGCGAGCCACGCTATTGTGCAGGTTGGATCATGCAAAGCTTGCGTGAGGAAGCGGAGACAATGGGATTCTCCCCGCCAGAGCTCATGAGCGGTCCTTTTCATGATTCGCTTGCGATGTCCTACGTGTGCGACTATGGGATGATCTTCGTTCGATGCCTGGAGGGGATCAGCCACAACCCTAAGGAATACGCGAGTCCGGAAGATATCACACTGGGAACGGAGCTTTTGTACCGGACAGCGAGCCGCATCGCCAAGGAGAAAACAGTATCGCAGACCTGATTGAAGCTATGATCCAATAATGAGCTTATCACGCGCGGAGGTGCAGCCAATGGGGAAATCATATATTTCGCTAAATGATTTGAAACGCAATTTCGCTGAAGTCAAAGCGGGGATGAAGCCGAAAGAGGCGATCGAAGAATCAAATCGATGCTTGTATTGTTATGATGCTCCTTGCATACGCGCTTGTCCGACAGGAATTGACATTCCTTCTTTCATTAAAAAGATTGCCTTCGGTAATCTCAAAGGTTCTGCTCGCACCATTATGGAGGCAAATCCGGTTGGGGCTACCTGCTCGAGAGTATGCCCGACAGAGGAGCTCTGCGAAGGGGCTTGCGTGCTTAATTATTCGTCCAAGCCTATCCTGATCGGGCAATTGCAGCGCTACGCAACCGACTGGGCGATGAAGAACGAGCAGTTATTGTTCAAAGCGGGGGCGGAGAATGGGAAATCTGCCGCAGTTATCGGCAGTGGTCCTGCCGGCCTTTCGGCAGCCCGCGAGCTTGCCCGCTTTGGATTCAAGGTGACGGTGTTCGAGGCGAAAGCGCAAGCTGGAGGCTTGGATACGTATGGTATCGTTTCTTTCCGCTTGCCGCAGGAAATTTCACTCTGGGAAGTGGAGCAGATACGCCAGCTCGGCGTTGAATTTCGGATGAGCACGCGGGTCGGGGTGGATATTACGGCTGAAGAGCTGCTGCAAGACTATGAGGCTGTTGTTCTTGCGGTTGGCATGTCGAAAGTGCCGATGCTCGGTATCGAAGGCGAAGCTTTAGCTGGTGTCTATGATGCGATTGACTTCGTTGAAGCAACGAAAATCGGTACGGATCTGAATGCCGACTTGATTGGAAAACGCGTAGCGGTCATCGGAGCCGGAAATACAGCCATTGATGCTGCTACATGCTCGGTGAGACTAGGAGCTGAGCAAGTACAAATCGTATATCGGCGAACACAAGAAGAAATGACCGCATATGAGTTTGAATTTGATTTCGCCAAGGGAGATGGCGTCGAATTCAAATGGTTAACCGCTCCGAAACGGATCATTGGGGATGAGAACGGCCGCGTCGCGGCTATGGAATGCCTGCGGATGGAGTTGATTGATGTTGAGGGAGGGCGCAGACGGCCTGTTCCCATTGCAGGGTCTGAATTTTTCCATCCCGTTGACGCTGTGATCAAAGCGATCGGGCAAACACGGCATGAGTCCCTAGTCGATCAATTCAAGCTAGCACATATCCGGGGGACAGTGACGGTGAATCCGCAAACGGGTCAAACCTCGAATCCGAAAGTCTATGCGGCAGGAGATGTCATTTTCGGAGAAGGTCAGGGTGAGGCCATGGTTGTTTCGGCGGCTCAACAGGGAAAACAAGCAGCTTACGCGATCTACCGGCACTTGATTAACGCACAGAACGAGTCTGCTTAACAGCACTTTATGATTAGTTAATCAAACAGGAGGGATACTGCATGGCAGATTTACGCATCAATCTAGCGGGCATAACGTCACCAAACCCTTTCTGGTTGGCATCTGCTCCCCCGACCAATACCGGATATCAAGTTCAGCGTGCTTTTGAAGCCGGATGGGGAGGCGCCGTATGGAAAACGCTCGGAGATCCGATTATTAATACTTCATCGCGTTTTGCAGCCGTTCATTTCAATGGACAACGCGTGGCCGGATTTAACAATATCGAATTGATTACAGACCGTCCGCTTGAGGTCAATTTAAAAGAAATTTACGAAACGAAGAAGCGGTTTCCGAATCATGCGCTCGTCGTATCCCTCATGGTTGAGCCAAAGCGTGAAAAGTGGCATGAAATTGTCAAAAAGGTCGAGGCAGTCGGCGTGGACGGTCTTGAGCTGAACTTTGGCTGCCCGCACGGGATGGCCGAGCGTGGAATGGGGGCAGCCTCCGGGCAGCAGCCTGATCTTGTGGAGGCGCAGACGATGTGGGCGAAGGAAGCGGCGAAGACACCGGTCATCGTGAAGCTGACGCCGAATATTACGGACATTACGAGCACTGCGAAGGCGGCGGTTCGAGGCGGAGCGGACGCAATCTCCTTGATCAATACGATCAATTCATTGGCTGGCGTCGATATCGATACGTGGAATACGATCCCTCATGTTGGTGGGATGGGCTCTCACGGCGGCTACTGCGGTCCTGCTGTTAAGCCGATTGCTCTGCATATGGTTGCGGATTGTGCGCGAAATCAGGAGGTTGGCATACCGATTTCGGGAATTGGCGGTATCTCCAATTGGCGAGATGCCGTTGAATTTATGCTAATGGGCGCTACGGGTGTGCAAGTTTGTACAGCCGCCATGCATCACGGCTTCCGGATCGTCGAGGATATGATCGACGGTTTGAACAACTATTTGGACGATAAAGGGCTCTCCAGCGTTACGGAGCTGATCGGAAAATCCGTTCCCCGCTATTCGGATTGGGGAAATTTGGATTTAAACTATGCGGTTGTAGCTAAAATTGACAACGACACTTGCATTAACTGCAACAAGTGTCATATTGCTTGTGAGGATACGTCTCACCAGTGTATTGAGATGCTGACCGGAGAGAATGGACAGTCCTATTTGCAAGTGCGTGAAGAAGACTGCGTTGGGTGTAATTTATGCGCAATTGTTTGTCCAATTGAAGGAGCAATCTCCATGGTTGAGGTTGTGGGTACCGAACCGCCAATGACCTGGAACGAAAGGCAGGAGGCGATTGCCAAGTTGTCGGAAGGTAATTCCAACAAAAAGGAGGCGGTATAACTATGGCCAAACTCATTAGGAACGGCACGGTCGTGACGGCCACAGACCAATATCAGGCGGATATTCGGATTGAGGACGGGATCATTGTGCAAATCGGCCTCGATCTTGAGACAGAAGGCGCCGACATCATCGATGCGCAAGGACATTATGTGTTCCCTGGCGGAATCGATCCGCACACGCATCTGGAAATGCCTTTCGGCGGAACCGTGACAGCCGACGATTTCGAAACAGGAACGAAGGCAGCAGCGTTCGGAGGGACGACGACGATTATTGATTTTTGTTTGACGAATAAAGGCGTTCCGCTAAGCCAATCTGTACAGACCTGGCATAATAAAGCCAAGGGCAAGGCCGTTATTGATTACAGCTTTCACTTAATGATTGCAGAAATTACCGATGACGTGCTGGCTGAACTGCCAACCATGATACATGACGAAGGAATCACCTCACTCAAAGTATTTATGGCTTACAAAAATGTGTTTCAAGCCGACGACGGTACATTATATCGGACAATGCTCGAGGCCAAGCGGCACGGCGCACTTGTTATGGTTCATGCCGAAAACGGCGACGTTATCGATTACTTGATCAAAGAAGCACTGGATGCCGGGAACACGGAGCCGATTTATCATGCGCTGACGCGCCCATCCTTGATTGAAGGAGAAGCGACGGGACGTGCAGCCAAGCTTACCGCTCTGGCAAATTCACAGCTCTATGTCGTTCACGTGACTTGTGAAGAAGCCGTCCAGCAAATTGCTGAAGCGAGAAATCAAGGGGTCGATGTTTGGGGAGAGACTTGCCCGCAGTATTTAATGTTGGATCAGTCCTACTTGGAAAAGCCGAATTTCGAAGGAGCGAAGTATGTGTGGTCGCCACCGCTGCGCCCGCAATTTCATCAAGATGCGCTCTGGACGGCTCTTAAAAACGGTCAGCTCCAGACGTTAGGTTCCGACCACTGTTCCTTTAATTTCAAAGGTCAAAAGGAGCTTGGACTAGGTGATTTCAGCAAAATTCCGAATGGCGGTCCTTGTATTGAAGATCGTTTCTCTATTCTGTTCTCGGAAGGAGTCCTAAAAGGGCGAATCACGCTAAATCAGTTCGTAGATATCGTTTCTACCCGAAGTGCCAAGCTGTTTGGTTTATTTCCGAGGAAAGGTACGATTTCCGTAGGCTGCGATGCAGATATCGTTATTTTTGATCCGCAGGCAACTCGCGTCATTTCCTCAGAAACGCACCATATGAATGTTGATTACAATCCTTTTGAAGGACTTGAAATTACAGGTGAGCCGGTAACCGTGCTGTCTAGAGGGGAGTACGTGATCAGAGACAAACAATTCGTGGGCACTCCGGGTATTGGGCAATTCCTGAAGCGGGAAACGTACCCGTCCTCATCCCTCCAAGTAACCTCTAAGCAACCTGCCGATCAAAGGGGGACGACGCATGTCTGAACACGAACAATTTATGCTGGAGAAACGCAAGTTGGATGGTTTTGCCGCCCAGAAGTTTAACATTGTGGGAGTGAAGGAGGACCTGGAGGGCGCGTGGCTTCAGCTCGAACACCCCGGCGGCGAAACGGCCACCTTGCATCTGAAAACAGCGAATGCGAGGAAATATTATGCTACGCTGCTCATACGGCAAGGACAAGAACATAACTAAGCGATAATGCCATGCAAGTATTCATACCCGTGAAGCGCAAGTTCAATGGCTATCCGTTTGTCTGAGCGCATGAAATCTTCGCCTAGCAGTCGTGTTATTTTATCGAGCCGATGATAGAGGGTTTGCCTCACAATAAACAGCTCTTTGGCAGTCTCCTGTTTGGAACCGCTTAAAGCTAAATACATTTTCAAGGTTTTCATAAGCTGGCCGTTTTTTTCTTGGTCGTAACGAAGCAAGCTCCCGAGATATTCGTCAATATATGAAGTCAATCGCCCGGTTTGCTTCATGGTGTGAATGATTTTGTTGACATGCAGTTCATGATAGAAGGGCATATTTAATACCCCGATATCTTTCTGAATGTTAATTGTATCCAAGGCGGTTTCATAGCTTTCCTTGAGCAGGGTAAGATCACTTATGACCTTGCCAATCCCCAAAAGAGGGGCGAAAGGAGCTGTCTCTGGGACGATCTCTGTTTTCCGCAATCGCTGGAGTGCTCGCAGGAGGCGATCTTGAAATGGCACGGTCGCTGCCGTCCCCAATTGATTAAGGAGGATGAATACAAGATAAGAGTCGAATAAGGCAGGGACCAAATAGAAGCCTTCACTTTCGAAAATGGAGCGCGCTGCCATATGTTTCTGCGGCACCTGCGCTTCATGATCGTTGGTATTTTGCAAGGCAGAAGAGGTGTCAAACACACATACAACGGCTTGGTCGAGTTTTACGGTAGGTTTTTGAGCCAGCATGTAGTCTCGAATATCTTGTTGCGAATGCTTTCCGCTCAGCCAGCCGGTTACCCAAAGATCCTGTTTATAGCGCTTTTTCTCCTCGATGTAGGTGGTACGCATCATTTCCTGCGCAATGGCGGTTGCGAATCGGTCTAGCGCAAGAATCTGAAATTCGCTTAACTCCTGTTCTCCGTACAATAACAGGTCGGCAAACAGACGATCCAAGGCTAAGATCGGGCGATGCGCAAGCCGGCCTTTCAGCTCGGGCTGACGAAAGATTTCCCTGAAAATCCATTTTTCATAAAAAGCATGGGCTTCATCCTTCGGCATGTCCGGGATAAAACGGGCTTCCTCCCCAAACGGAAAAAAAGCGACCTGCACTTTCGTAGTTTGCTGCAATAGCTTCAAGATTGGCCGCAACCCTTTCCCCGAAAGGAGCAATTGATTCAACTGTGCGGAGAGGGCTTCCAGCTCGGACACCATGTTGTAATGCTGATGAATGAAATGGGCGTGCAAATCTTGCGTGATATCAATATAACGGACTTGCTCATGAAAAAAAATGAGTGGAAAATGTTCGCGCAGAGCAAGCTCTTTCATTCGTTCGAGGGGCAAATTCGTATACGGCCCCATTTCGATACAGAGTCCGGATGCTCCGCTGTCTATCAACTGTTGGAGGAAGGAGAGGCTTAATTCTTCATTATCATGCCAGCCAATCCCTGTGTTGAGGATCAGTTCATTGCCATTCAATAAACGGCCGACCTGGGGGACTTCCATAATGTGAGCCCATCGCACCGTGCGGTTTAAGGCTTCTTCTGTGGCGACGGCTTCGGCTTGCTGAAACAAAGGACGCTGCAAAATATCTTTCACGGTTAATTGCATAAGTGTCTGCACCAATTCCATCCACCGCCTTTGTGTTAAGGAAGGTAACATATGAGCCGATTTCGTAGTTTAAGTTTATTATAAAATGTTTTCAATGACTAGTGGTGGCCGCGAGAGATTGCGGTTTTTTGGCATTTTTTTTGCGAAAAAAACGTGCGTTGTCGGTTGTAGCTCAATTTAGTATGATTGGATATACGATTGGCAGAGGAGGACAATATTAAAGAGCATTAATAATTAATGCCATTAATAATTACTACTGGAGGCCCTACATAATGAAAGCAAAACCTAAGAAAAATAACTCGATGGGACAATATTCGGAGCTGTTGAGCCGCTATTTGTTTCCTCAGAAAGGTACGCTCGCTTTACTAACGCTGCTTTTATTCGCTTCAATTGGATTACAGCTCGTCAATCCGCAAATTATTCGTTATTTTATCGATCAAGCCCAAGCCGGCAGTGCGATGCAGCCGCTGATTACAGCCGCCATATTCTTTATTGGTTTCTCGCTAGTACAGCAGCTTGTTTCCGTTATAGCGACCTATTACAGTGAAAATGTCGGATGGAAAACGACGAATAAGTTGCGTGTTGATTTAGCGGCGCACTGCCTGTCGCTCGATATGTCCTTTCATAAGTCGCATACGTCAGGCTCACTTATTGAACGTGTAGATGGCGATGTGAATGCACTGGCGAATTTCTTCTCCAGTATGATCATTCATCTGTTCGGTAATTTGCTCCTTATGACAGGCATTATTGTTTTATTATTCCGGGAGAACTGGATCATTGGAGCGGGGATGGCTTTTTTTGTCGTTTTTGCTGTTTTTATGATCCAGTGGATCCGCAAATTCGCTGTCCCCGTATGGGCGGGCTGGCGGCAGGCCAACGCGGAGTTTTATGGTTTTATCGGCGAGCATTTGGAAGGGACGGAAGATATTCGCGCCAATGGAGCGGTCGGTTTCGTCATGAATCGCTTCTATACGATGCTTAGAAAGATGCTTCCTTTGCGTGTTAAAGCGTTTCTTGGCTTCTGCGCAATGTGGAACATGTCGATATTCGTTTTTGCGCTGGGCAACGCTCTGGCTTTTGGAATCAGCGCCTATCTGTGGTACAGCCAGAACATCTCGCTCGGTACGGTGTATTTGATTTTCTTTTACACGGAGCTGCTGGCAAAACCTATCGAGAAAATTCGCACACAGATGGAAGATTTGCAGAAAGCCGATGCAAGTATTTCGCGTATTCGGGAATTGTTCGCCATTCAATCCGAGATTAAGGATGGGCCAGGCGCGTCGCTGCCGAAAGGACCGCTTAGCGTTGAATTCCGCGATGTTACGTTCAGTTACGATGGAGATCAACCTACGCTGAAAGGTGTAGAGCTAAGCTTAAAGCCAGGGGAGGTCCTCGGCTTGCTTGGTCGAACTGGCAGCGGGAAGTCCACGATGGCGAGGCTTTTGCTGCGGTTTTATGATCCGCAAAGTGGTACAATTGCGCTCGGCGGAACGGATATTCGCAGCTTTAAGCTGGCGGATCTTCGCAAACGTGTAGCGCTTGTGACGCAAAATATCGAAATTATGCAGGGAACCATTCGGGATAATTTGACCTTTTATGATGAGTCGATCACCGATACAGAAATCGTTGATGTTTTGACAGAGCTTGGACTTGGCTCATGGTATGAGTCAATGCCGGAAGGTTTGGTCACGATGTTGGCCTCCGGGGGAGGCAGTCTGTCGGCAGGCGAAGCCCAATTGTTGGCGTTCGCACGCGTCTTTTTAACAAAACCTGACCTCGTCATTATGGATGAAGCTTCCTCGCGGCTTGATCCGCTGACCGAACAAAGGATTGAGAAGGCGGTTTCCAAGTTGTTGACGGAAAGATCCTGCATCATGATCGCACACCGGTTAGCCACGGTGCAGCGCGCGGATCATATCCTTATTTTGGATAACGGGCAAGTGATGGAAACGGGGAGAAGAGAGCAGCTGGCCGCAGATCCAAATTCCAGATTCAGCCAATTACTTGCTACTGGTCTTGAGGAGGTATTGGTATGAATACGTTTCAATATTTGTGGCGGCTTATTATGTACCGCCGTTTGCGTTATTTTGTAAATGCGTTAGCATGGACGGTTATTTATTTGGCTCCGATTGCCCCAGGCTTAATTACGAAACAGTTTTTTGATTCCTTGACAGGACATTCCAGTCTCGGCTATGGGGTCTGGGGATTAATCGCACTGCTCATTGCTGCCGCATTAGGGCGAATCTGTCTTATTATTATCGGATTTATTACGGATGTTCATTTCCGCTTCCGAATGGGCATGCTGCTGCGAAGAAACTTGCTTGAGCATGTCTTAAAGCAGCCGGGAGCACAAGCCATTCCGGTATCGCCGGGGGAAGCGATCAGTCATTTCCGGGACGATGTGGATCAATCCGAGGAGGCCGCAAGCTGGTCAGTCGATGTGTTTGGCTTGACTTGTTTTGCAATCGTGTCCGGTTTTATTTTGATTCGCATTGATGCTCAGATGACGCTGCTCGTTTTTCTGCCGATCGTACTAGTCATAACGGCTGCGCAGTTAGCGACGGTTCGTCTTCAGAAATATCGCGCGGCGAGCAGAGAAGCAACGTCCAAAGTGACAGGAGAAATCAGCGAAATGTTCGGCAATGTGCAGGCCATTCAGGTGGCTGGTGCCGAGAAACGCGTCATTGAGCGTTTCCGCAGTTTCGGTGATAACCGCAGGAAAGCGATGTTGAAAGATCGTTTAATGTCGGAGCTGCTGGATTCGGTGTTTTCCAACTCTGTGAATTTGGGAACCGGGCTCATTTTGCTGCTGGCAGGTACGAAAATGAGAGCCGGCGATTTCACGGTCGGAGACTTCGCGCTTTTCGTTTACTATTTGACCTTCGTGACGCAATTTATTACGAATGTCGGCAAGTTTATTACGTATTTTAAGCAGATGAGCGTATCCTTGGAAAGGTTAACGTTACTTTTGCAGGGAGCTTCGGCAAAGGTTCTAACGATGGTTAATTCGCTGCATTTGAAGCAAAAAGGCAAGGGCCGGGAAGCCGGACGGAAGGAAACTGGGGAGCGAGGCTTGAGTGTGGTTGAGCAGAGTGTGAGTGGAGCGGTTGGCGGTATGAGCAGAGTGGAGGAGAGCGAGAGTGGAGCGAAGGGGAGCATGCGCAGAACGGAGCAACCCACAAATGACGTGCAGAGGGGCGAGGCTGCCTTGCGGCGGCTTGATGTGAATGGGCTGAGTTATGCTTATGGGGATACAGGCAGAGGCATTTCGGACATTCACTTCAGCTTGCAAAGGGGATCGTTCACCGTTGTAACGGGAACAATTGGTTCCGGCAAGACCACGCTAGTTCGCTCACTCCTTGGGCTGCTGCCCAAAGGGGAGGGAACGATCGCGTGGAACGGTGTGCCCGTCGAAGACCCGGGCACGTTCTTTACTCCGCCGCGGAGTGCTTACACCGCGCAAGTGCCGCGGTTGTACAGCGATACGCTGCGCAACAATATTTTGCTCGGGCAAGCGGAGCAAAACGACACCTTGCGTGAGGCGCTGCACGCGGCGGTGCTGGAGTACGACGTCGCGCAGCTGCCTGACGGGCTCGACACCGTCATCGGCCCGCGCGGGGTGAAACTCTCCGGCGGCCAAGCGCAGCGGACGGCTGCAGCGCGCATGCTCGTGCGCGACGCCGAGCTGTACGTCTTCGACGACTTGTCGAGCGCACTCGACGTCGAAACGGAACAGAAGCTCTGGGAGCGGATGTTCCAGCGTCGAAGAGATGCGACGTGTTTAGTCGTCTCGCACCGCAAAACAGCGCTGACGCGGGCGGATCACATCATCGTCATGAAGGATGGCCGCGTCGAAGCTGAGGGCACTTCAGAGGAACTGCTGAAGCGGAGCGCAACGTTCCGTGAACTTTGGTACGGCGACGAGCGGAAGTCAGAGTAAATAAATAGAGGGAGCCAAAAGGGCTTCCTCTTTGTTTTTAATTTAGGCGGACTCCCTCGCCAAGGTTAAGCATGTTTTACAGCGTTAACGCAGCCAGATGGCCCATCCCGCATAAGTTAACGATGAAAAACAACGTTTCGTTGCACTCTGCGTTTAGCGAGGTATGTGATTTCACGTGAGACGATCATTTTGGACGTCTCACGGTGAAACTACTCGATAAACGCTGCCGAAAAGGCCTTTTTGCCCTTCTCACCATTAAGGGCAACCACCATCACGCTCTCTATTTCGGATATTTTCGAGCATTTGGAGGAAATTACTGGTAGACAAACGAATAGTTGATTGTAGCAGTATGAGGAGGAAAAGCGCATATGCCAATAGACAAAAAACAAACCTATCATGTCCTGGCCAGAGGCATTATTTTGAGCGGGGACTTCCTGTTAGTTGCACGTTGCATCGGAATGGATCATACTTTCCTTCCTGGCGGACACGTTGAGTTCCATGAAGGTATACGAGCTTCGCTGGCAAGAGAAATCAAAGAAGAGCTTGGTTTAGCGAGTGAAGTGAAGACTTACATTGGAGCTGTTGAAGCTGAGTTTGATCTGGAGGATGTGTATCATCAAGAGATAAACCATCTATTTCTTGCAGACGTCCCCGCCATAAACCATCAGCAAAATCCAGAGTCGATAGAAAAACATCTCGAATTTTACTGGATACCGCTGAATGAAATGGAAGCACATAATCTGCAACCATATCCGGTAAGGACGGTTATAACCCAATATGTTTATGAGGGGTTAGGGCCATATTTTGAGAGTACTTTTCAGTAAATTGGATGGGAGAGATGGAGGCACTTATGCAGATACAGATCAGAACGGAAGAAAAAAAGGATCATCAGGCCGTATATGACCTGAATGTCGCAGCATTTGGAAACAGAGAGGATGAAGCTCAATTAGTTGAGCGCGTTCGGTCTTCACAAGGTTCTATACCTGAACTCTCCATTGTTGCGGAAATGAACGATCAAATTGTCGGACACGTTTTATTAAGTAAAGCCAAAATAATAGATAGCAAAGAAGAGCACGATGTTATTGTACTAGCCCCCAATAGCTGTAATTCCTAACTATCAAAAACAAAGCGTAGGTTCCCAGCTAATTCGCGAAGGAATCCGCAGAACAAGAGATTTAGGATACGGAGCTATTTTGCTGATCGGTCATCCGAGCTATTATCCCAAGTTTGGATTTATGCCGGCAAGAAATTATGGTTTTGGGCTGAAACAATTTCAAGTGCCGGATGATGTTTTTATGGTATGCGAAGTTGTAGAGTGCTATTTGCAGAATAAGCGCGGGGAGCTTCAGTATCCCGATTCTTTTTTTAGCTGAGTTATTTTCTGTCAAAAAGGAGAGGTTGCTCCATGCTAAAAGCCATTATTTTTGATCTGGATGGGACGCTGCTCGATCGACAGGCATCCCTGGAAGCTTTTGTGAAACATCAGCATTCTCGTATGGTTGAGCTTCAAAGCATTGACAAATACAAGTATGTGAACAGATTCATTGAATTGGACCAGAGAGGATATGTATGGAAGGACAAGGTGTATCAGCAGCTCACACAGGAATTCGGTCTGGCTATGGATACTGTACTCGTATCTGAAATAGAAGGACTGCGAAAGCCAGATCCAGAGATTTTTTTAAGAGCCTTAAATAACTTGGGTGTTCAGCCAAATGAAGCTGCGTATATCGGGGATCATCCGGAGAACGACGTAGGCGCTAGCCGTAGGGTAGGGATGAAAGGCATTTGGAAGAAAGACGCCTATTTTGAAGGTGATTTCGAGCGGGATCATACGATCGGGGATTTGATAGAACTCAAGGAGTATGTGCAGAAGTTCGCCTAATATAGTGAATCAGCAAAGGAGGAGAGTTTATGAAATCGGAGAAAATCGTAGGACTTACGGCTTCTGCAGGTTTTCAAATCGGTGTTAGAAGGACGATTCCTATCAGCCAAGGGAAGGCATGGGAGGTGCTGATTTTGCCGCAGGGCCGTAAACTTTGGTTGGGGGATCTTGCAGAAGAAATGACTTTCGAAAAAGGGAGCGCGTACTGTACGGCGGATGGGCTTAAAGGGGTTGTTCGCGTAGTTAAACCATACGAGCAGCTTCGCCTCACATGGCAGCCGGCTGCTTGGCCAGAAGCTTCAACCTTGCAAATTCGTCTGCTGCCTGCCGGCTCTCCCGGCAAAACGACGATCTCCTTTCATCAAGAAAAACTGGACAGTTTGCAGCGCAGAGAAGAGATGAAGGTGCACTGGGAAGCCGTCATTAGCGGCCTGCAGGAGCTTGCTCACCAATGACCATGACGAATACGCTCATTCTTGTTTTTATTTTGACGATGATTATTCATACGGCTGAAACATTGTCCTACTCCATTCGGTTTGCCGGGGTGCAGGTGAACAAGCTGGCCGTGGCGCTCTCCTTAGTTGGCATCGTGGTGCTCGTTTCGCGTACAGCAAATTTAATTCAGGCCCCGATGACGGCTAAATTCGTTGATTTTGCCAAGGCCGAGCCAACCTTTGATTTAGAAAGATATTTTCGGATTTCCTTATTCGCCTCCTCTATCGGAACATTGATTGCCATTGCTTTATTTCCTTCTTTTATCAATCTCAGTGTTCGCGTCATCGCCCGTTTGGAAGTGGCAGGATCTATCCCGAAGCTCATTTCAAGCGTGACCGTAGAACAGCTGAAACAAACCAAAAAATATTTGAAAAAGCCCAAATTCAAGCTGAGCCAATTCCGCTATCTCGGTGTCTCCAAACGGTTCTTGGTCATCAATATATTGGTGACAGCCTTTTACTCCGTTGGGGTGCTGTCATCACTGTATGCGGCACATTTGTTGCCTGAGTTTGCAACTACCGCTTCCCAGGCATCGGGCCTTATCAACGGGATCGCGACGATTTTGCTCACGATTTTCATCGATCCACAGCTGGGTCTTATTACCGATAAAGCGCTGCAGGATGAATCCCAGCGCAGGCAGCTAGGGAAAATTTACGCGCTGCTCATGACATCGCGTTTTCTGGGCACCTTGTTGGCGCAAGTGTTTCTTATCCCTTCGGCGCATTTTATCGGCTGGATCGTGAAATGGATCTTCTAATTCTTTCAATTCCTTTCTTTCAGGTGAGCAGCTTGTTATAATAGCTATTATCATAGTAGCGCAGCTAGAAACGGAGTCTTGGGATGAAGAAGTTTAAAAAGTTTTATATTGAAATTACAAGCGTATGCAATCTGGCTTGTACTTTTTGCCCGCAAACGAAGCGGCAAGCCAATTTTATAAAGATAGATACATTTACGAATATTCTTGATCAAATCAAACCGCATACGGATCATATCTATTTGCATGTTAAAGGGGAGCCCTTACTGCATCCGAAGATCGACGAGCTGCTCGATTTGAGCCACGAGAAAGGCTTTAAGGTCAATATTACAACCAACGGCACGTTGATTAACAAAAATCGGCACAAGCTATTGGATAAGCCGGCGCTTCGGCAAATGAATTTCTCCCTGCACAGTTTTGACGGTCATGAGGGTTCTGAGGATAAAGAAGGCTACGTGATGAGCATTTTGAAGTTTGCTAAAGAAATCGTAGCAAAGTCGAATGTGATCATCTCTTTCCGTCTATGGAACCTCACGATGGACAATCAAACGAATCAGGAGCGGCAGCGAAATCGCGAAGTGCTGACCATGCTGGAGAAAGAGTTCGAGCTTGATTACAAAATCGATGAGGAATTTGTACGCGGCAGCGGTGTAAAACTGGCAGAACGCGTCTATCTGAATCAGGACCATGAATTTCAATGGCCGGATTTGAAAGCTCAAGAGATCGAAGGGCCCGGCTTCTGTCACGCGCTGCGGAATCAAGCGGGTATTCTGGTTGACGGCACGGTCATCCCTTGCTGTCTTGACGGGGAAGGCGTCATTAATTTGGGCAACATTAACCACACGCCTTTCTCTGAGATTGTGGAAGGGGAACGGGCGAACCGCTTGTTCGAGGGCTTCTCCAGAAGGGAAGTTGTTGAAGAGCTGTGCCGCAAATGCGGGTACCGAGAACGTTTCAGCATGTAAGTTAGGTTTAAAGAATGAAAGGCTTCTTCATGCCAGCTGGCTCAGCAGGGTGCAAGAAGCTTTTTTTGTTATTTGTTTTTGCTTTTACAACCGCTTAGTGAGATAATAGAAGTTTGATTTGATACTTATTGTTGGGGGCTCGGAACGTGGGACGGTATCCATTTGATTATGATCATTCACAGCCATTCATGCAGCAGGTTTCTGACTGGATCGCTGATTTATTTTATGAAGTTTTACCGGAGGCCGGCTTTGAGGTACGCGATGAACAAATCTACATGGCGTTTCAACTGGAGCGGGCTTTTGCCGAAAAACAGACGATTTTTGCGGAAGCCGGCGTAGGGACCGGAAAGACGCTTGTTTACTTGCTGTATGCGATTTGTTACTCGCGTTTTACGAAGAAACCGGCCATTATCGCTTGTGCGGATGAATCGTTGATCGAACAGTTGGTCAAGCCCGGCGGCGATATTGACAAAATAACGCGGCACTTGGATCTTGTGATCGATGCGCGGCTTGCCAAATCCCCGGACCAGTACGTCTGTCTTCAGAAGCTGGATGAAGCCCGGTTTGGGCACGAGGATACCGGTTTATACCGGGATTTGCACGCCGGTCTCCCTGACTTCGTCCATACGAGGGAAGCTTTGCAATCCTTTTATGCATATGGAGATCGTAAAGACTACCCGAACCTGAACGATGAGCAGTGGTACCGCGTAAGCTGGGATGCGTATCAGGATTGTTTTGTCTGTGATAAAAGGCACCGCTGCGGGCAAACGCTTTCCCGGGAATCGTACCGGAAATCAGCGGATCTCATCATCTGTTCGCATGATTTCTACATGGAGCATGTATGGACCTACGAGGGCCGCAAGCGGGAAGGCCAGCTTCCTTTGCTGCCGGAACACTGCGCGGTTGTTTTCGACGAGGGACATTTAATGGAGTCGGCAGCGCAAAAAGCACTGACCTACAAGCTGAAGCATACCGTTTTTGAAGAATTAGTGGTGCGTTTGTTAAAAGGGGAAGTGCGGGAGACGTTAGCCGTCTGTATCGATCAGGCGATCGAGCAAAGCGAGTTGATGTTCGAGGTGCTGGAAAGCTGCTGCCAACCGATTTTGGGCTCGGACCGCAAGCAAATAGTGATGAACGAACGGCTTCTGCGTGAAATTCACCGGCTGTGTGATATTTTATCGCAGATCGAAGAGGAGCTTGTCTTTGAAAGTGAGATGTTCACTTTGAACGACTACCAGCTTAAGATTGTCGAGGAACATCTGGAAATGATGCAAAAGGCGCTGGCCTTGTTCCGCCACGATCAAGCCTTCATTTGTTGGGCAACGGAAAGTATAACGGGTCTCAGTTTGGTGATCATGCCAAGAACGGTGAAAGAAGTGCTCAGAGAGCAAGTATTTTCGGCTAAAATGCCAATCGTGTTCTCATCAGCTACGCTATCCGTCGAGGGAACCTTTGATTATGTGGCGGACAGTTTGGGACTGGACAAGTACCTATCCTTTTCCGTGGACTCACCCTATGACTATGCAGAGCGGATGGAAGTGATCGCTCCGAAATGGCCTGCAGGCGGGACTTTCCAGGAGAAGCTGGAAACAGCCGTTAAACTACTACAAAGAACGGAAGGGCGCGCTCTGATTCTGTTCCCGACGCATGAGGAGCTTCGGCGGTTTAAGCGGGAGATTCAGCAGCGAACCGATTGCGCAAAGCTGCGGTTTCTATTTGAAGGAGATCAAGAAATCAGTCATCTCATCGCTTCTTTCCAGGGGGATGAACATAGCGTGCTAGCCGCTGTAAGCCTATGGGAAGGACTTGACGTACCGGGTCCGTCGTTGTCGAACGTGATCGTTTGGGCGCTGCCGTTCCCTCCGCAGGATCCTGTGTTTATGGCGAAACGGCAAGCGGCCGCAGATCCTTACGAGGAAGTTGACATTCCGTACATGCTGTTAAGGCTGAGACAAGGGATTGGCCGCTTAATCCGCACGCGGGAAGATAGCGGGATTATCGCGATCTTCAGCGAGGAGATGCACACGAATGAAGGTCTTCGCGAGCATATCGCCGGCGTACTGCCATCAGGAGTAGTGTTAAAGCACGATCTGTAAGTTTAAGGTTTAGGTGAACCAAATGTCGCGAAATCGCACCCACCCGAGAGAATCAAACGAAATGCCGCGGATCGACGGGTGATAGGCCGTTTTGAGATGCTTCCGATAAAGAAAAAGCAAACTATAGCGCTGCTTGAGCCGTGTTTCTAACTGCTCGAGCAGCGTTATTCTGCGTTTCGGGTCGATTTCATCGCGCAAAAGCCGCAGGCTGTCTTCGAGAAGCTTGTGTACTTCGGGCGCCGCATGCTGCTGCATGCTTTTGTACATGTCGTAAAGCCGCAGTTCGCGGTGTTCATCAATCATGATGGCGAACAGTACTAAATCAGCCGACATTCGAAGCTCGCCTTTGAATTGTTCCGCCGGGATGAGCATGATTTGGAGCGTTATGCCGGATAAGGCGTACATGTTTTGCAGTAGAAGCGCATCCTTTTCATATTGCGGGATGGTCGCAAGTTTCAAAGGTTCCCCTTTGTAACCGGCGGCTTGGAGGAGCTGCTTTACATAGGTTGTTTGATCAGGTAATTGTGCAGGCGCTTTGTGATCGGATACTGACAGTGGGAAGAAAGAATTGGCCGCCTCAATCACATCGCCGGACAACTGCTCTAGCAAATAAGCTTGATCCAGGGCCAACTGAAGAGCCTCTCGCATGAGAGGGTTTCTTAACGGACCTTCTTTTATTTCATTCACCGTCATGAACTTGGTCGTCATCCCCGATTGTCGAACTTGCTGCCAGCGCCGGGCTTCCATATCCGAAATGCGAACATTGTGCATGACTTGAAACGGCTGCTGAAGATCGGATACATGAATTTGTTCGTTCTCTGGCAGCGTCCACACTTCGACGCGATCCAAGAACCCCCTGCCTTGAAAATAAGCTGGAAATGCTTCCAAATTCCAAATCCCGTGTTCATGCCCGGCTAAACGAAAAGGACCTGTTCCGACAGGGGCGGTACCCATCCAGCCTCCGAATGCTTCACACGCATCTTCTGGAACAATAACGGCCCGATTCGTACTCAAAAAGCCCAAAAACAATTCATTGCGCTCCGTCAGCTGGATGCGAACCGTTGTTTCATCGAGGCAGTCGATATTTGTGATTGCCGCGTAAGCCCAACTGTACAGTCCGCGGGGAGCTAAGCGCTGAAGACGCTGCAGCGCATATTTGACATCACTGGCATGCATCTCACGGCCATGATGAAAGCGCACGCCTTTACGGAGATAGAACGTCCAGGCCGTTCTCGACTCGTCCACATCCCAGGCATGCGCCAAATGAGGAATGATGTGCTCGCCTTTGGCATCCATCCGCACGAGTCCGTCAAAAAGCTGATTAACTAAATGCGATTCCCCGGCATAATGGATTGCAGCAGGATCCAACGAATGGATAGTCTGTGTGAGAGGAAACCGCAGGACATCGGTTCTTCTCTGGCCTTGCAGCTCGGAATGAAACCCAAACTGACCCGATAGCCACTCTTGGAATTGCTCCCGCAGCTGAGCGGGATGCTCGGGTGCTTGCAGCAGCTCCAAGGCGGATTTTAAATCTTGCTTAGCCACATATTCCTTCGCCTCATCCAGCAGCATTTGCTCTTTGCGCATGAGAAAAAGCAGGGTCGAGCGATTCCCGCGGCCCTTTTTGGGGTGCCAGGCGAGCCATTCCTCCTGCTGCATTCGCTTTAATAGAAGCACCATATTGCGGTGCGTACAGTCCAAATGTGCCGCCAGCTCTTCGAGCGTCGTTTCCAGGGGAAACTCTTCGTGGACATGTGGAAAAGCGTTTCGAAGTGTTAAATAATGCTTGCGAATTTTCACCCAAAGCCCTCCGGCATAAAATATGAAATTATCAAAATTAAACTTACACTTTTTGTTCTTGTTTTACAGGTTACAATAAAAGGTAGGAATTATCAATTCCTAGTAGCTTCTGCAAATGGCTTATCAAAGGAGAGAAGTTCAATGAGAGATCCGGCTCCATGGCAAAAAAAGTATAGCTTCATGCTTTTGTATGCTTGTTTATTCGGATTGTTGGTGCAATATTTATTTCTCGGCCGACCGGCAGGTATTTCAGTTTTACTTAGCGTGGGTGGCTTCTATGGCCTATATTTTTATTCGATAAAAGGAAGACTGGGCGGGTTTGAGCCATGGAAAGGGCAGAGCACGGCCGGTTGGCTGCTGATGGTGCCTGTGGCATTACTAGCGTTGACCTATGCCGTGTTCGCGAACAGCTTGTTTCATACGCTTAATGGGCTAGCCTTACCGCTCTGCATCGTGATGCAAACGATTGTCTTATCCAGGAACAGCAAGCATGCTTGGTACCATGCGACCTTCCTGCAAGATATGGCCAGGCATGTTATCAGCAGGCCGATTGCTCATCTCCCCGTGCCATTCGGCATGATCAAGGCGTGGCTGCCGAGCCGGGAGAGCGGTAAAGAATCGACTTGGGGAAGAGTCGGTAAAGTCTTGGCAGGACTTTTGCTGGCAGCGCCTATTTTGTTTATTGTAATCGGTTTGTTGGCGTCAGCCGACAGTATTTTTTCATCCTGGGTCACGCGAATTCCTGAGTGGTTCAGCGGGATATCCATGGGGGACGGGGTTGCCCGTACGATTCTTGCGGTCTGTACGGCTGTATACACCTTTTGCTATATGTGGGGAATGTTGTTTCCAAAAGTCGTCGAAGCCGCTCACCCTTTTGATCGTCCAAAAGATGAAACTGCTGGAGTAAACCGTAATAAGGTTCAGCTGGATCCGATCACTGCAGGAACGCTGCTCGTATGTGTGAACGTTGTGTATGTATTGTTTGCAGTTATTCAATTTTCCTATTTATTCGGAGCGACTGACGGCTTGTTGCCGGCGGGTGTGGCCTATGCCGAATACGCTCGCAGGGGCTTTGCTGAACTGGTAGTTGTCGCCTTGATTAATGTGACGCTTTTATTCCCAGGCCTGCACTGGATTCGTCAAAGCGGCCAAATGAGCGAGTCCATTCGCAAAGTTCTTCTCACGATGCTAGTTGCCTGTACGATTGTAATGCTTTTATCCGCTTACGGAAGGCTTTCGCTTTACGAAGAAGCGTATGGTTTCACGCAAACAAGATTGCTCGTGCATGGGTTCATGATTTTCCTAGGCATCTTGTTTATCCTTGCATTTTTCCGGATATGGATGGAAAAGATGTCGATGTCCAGAGCATACATAACGACGGCCATTCTTGCTTATTTGGTCATGAATTACATGAATATCGACTACCGAATTGCCATGAATAATATGGAACGCTATGAAAAAACGGGTATGATCGATCTGGATTATTTAGGCATACTCTCTACCGATGTTGTTCCTGCCTTAAAGGAGCTTCAAGCGAAGCATCCCGAACTAGACTCCGTGCAGCTAAAAATCGATCGTATTATTGGCGAGCAAGAGAACACGACGTGGCCATCCTGGAATCTATCTGGCTATCGTGCGAGAAGGTAGGGGAAATATAACAGCATAATAAGAGAGGAAGCTGCGGGATGGCATATGTTGACAAGCGAAGCAGATTGGTAAAATACAACCATACGGAATGAAGAAAGGGTTGAAAATATGCCATTTTTATCACTGACGAGCTGGAGTCTCCATCGGCTTCTAGGTCCTTTGCGTTGGACTCGATGGGATGAAACGACACGCGCTCAAATCACGGCTCCGCAGGATCAGCCGGAACATTTATCGCTGATTGAGCTGCCTAAAGTACTTGCTGCAAAAGGATTTGCCTCGTTGGAGGTGTGTCATTTTCATTTTCCTGAGACAGGCCCGGATTATTTGCAAGCATTGAAGCAATCGTTCGCGGAGGCCGGGCTGCGCTTTTATACGCTGCTTCTTGAGTATGGGGATATTTCCAGCAGCGATGAGGATCGCAGAGCTTCGGACATCGCATGGATCAAAAGGTGGATCGATATCGCATCGCTTGCCGGAGCGGAGAGAGTTCGTGTGATTGCAGGCGATGCAGAGCCATCGGATGAACAAGCGCTGGCTCGATCCGCGGAGGCGTTGCGGGAGTTAGGCCAGTATGCAGCTGCACGCGGGGTAAGAGTAGTTACTGAGAATTTCCATGCTTTAACCTCGGTAGCCGGTAACTGCCTTGCATTGTTGAAGGCTTGCGGGGATGATCTTGGGTTTACTTCGGATTATGGCAACTTTAAAGGCAGCGGCAAGTACGACGCGCTTATCCAAACGATTCCTTACAGCGAATCCATCCATGCTAAAGCACAGACGAATGAAGACGGGGTACCGGAGGAAGAAGATTTTATCCGCTGTATGGAGATTGCCAAGCAAGCCGGTTATGAAGGACCGATCACCCTAGTCTATGATGGTCCCGGCGATATGTGGGACGGGATTGAGCGTGTTCGCAAGCTTGCTGCTCCGTATATTTCGGTGAGATGACATATAATCGAATCAGCAGCAACAGCCGCGGCAGGAGCATCAAATTGTGAAAAAAGAACCGTCAGGAAAATCCTGATGGTTCTTCTTATAAAGCAATTAGTCCGTAATATTATTCATGTAATAGGCAATAATATCTTTTCGGCGAATGATACCCAGAAAAATCTGTTTATCATCGACGACAGGAACAAAGTTTTGATCGGCAGCTTTTGCCAGCATGTCCTCCATAAAGGCATCTATAGATACACATTCATTGCGAATATGCTTTTTAATGGCGCTGACCGGGATTTCATCCATATTATCGAAGCTTACGCCCGGCGTATTTTTAAGCGTCCATAACAGATCGCCCTCGGATAGGGTTCCCGCGTATTTGCCTTCGTCATCGACGATAGGAAGCGCTGTATAGTAGTGCTGCTCTAATTGTTCCATCGCATCTTTCATCGAAGAGGATGATCGGATAAAGGCAACCTTGTCTTTCGGAAAAAGAAAAGAGGCAGTTTTCATAGTCGTTATTACCTTTCTCGGAATTTTCAAAACAAAAGATTATATCTATTAAACCATATTTTTGCCTAAAAGGCTTTGAAAGTTCTTTCCATAAACCGGAGAGACATCATTATCATATACCCAAACCCTTGCGATTACTAACATTTCCAAGCCAATATGAGCGAAAAAAAATAAAGCAAGAAAAGAAAAGCCTCAGGGTATATACTTGTCTTATGGTAAATTATGCGAATTTGAACCACTGAGGGGAGTAGAACAACATGTTGAAAATTGCCATTGCCGGCACAGGCTGGTTTGCAGAAAAGCATGCAAGCTTGCTTGCTGCCCGGGAAGATGCGCAGGTTGTTGCTTTTTTGGGTTCTTCACTGCCAAAGGCGGAGAAGATTGCCCGTCAGTTTGCCGGCGCGCAAGCTTTTGACAATATTGAGCAGATGCTGGATACGAGTAAACCTGATGCTGTGTACATCAGTGTTCCGCCTCTGGCTCATGGTGAAATTGAAGAGGCGATACTCGAACGGGAGCTGCCGTTTTTGGTGGAAAAGCCGATCGGACTCGAGATGGCCGCGGTAAACCGAATTCAAGCGAAAATCGCCAGCAAGGATATCATTACTTCTGTTGGTTATCATATCCGATATACGGATACAGTGCAAAGGGCCAAAGAACTCTTGGCAACCCGCAAGGTTGGCATGGCGGTTGGCAGTTGGCTGGGGGATATGCCGGGCGTTCATTGGTGGCGCAAGCAAAATGGTTCCGGCGGTCAATTCGTTGAGCAAACGACGCACATTGTAGATCTAGTTCGCTATTTGGTTGGCGAAGTCGAAGAAGTGTATGCGGCTTATGCGCAGCGTCATATGCATACGGTGCATGACGGTGTTGAAGTCGCGGATGTCGGAGCAGTAACGCTTAAGTTAGCCGGCGGCGCGATCGCTTCGATCACGAATACGTGTATGCTGCCTTTCGGTCACCGCTCCGGTTTGGAACTGTTTACGGATAAAGGCGTTTTGGAAATTCAACAAAACCGGTGTTTAATCAACCACGAGGGAGCTTGGAAAACGGAGTATAAGAACTTATTGAATCCCTATGAGCTGGAGACAGATGCTTTCTTGCATGCGCTCAAAACGGGAGACCGGTCACGTATTTTGACGGATTACGCCGACGCAGCGGTCACGCTGCGGATTACACTCGCAGCTTTGGAGTCGTCAATCAGCGGGATGCCCGTAAAAATCGGTTAAGAATGAGAGCAAACATCGCTGAAGAGCGGTGTTTTTTCATTTACCCTTAAATTCAAAGCCTGTCAGGTATAAGCCATCCGCGTGGCGTGTATATATAAAACATGTTGTTGGAAGCGTTTACAACTTGTCCAATTTTTGGAGATGACCACTGAACTTATCCTCGGCCAAACATGCAGGAATAGCCATCATGTCGAAGGAGGGGGTCATATGGAACTGTCCTTTACGGATGAACAGCTGATGATTCGTGCGATGGTACGGGATTTTGCCAGAAATGAAGTTGAACCGACAGCTGCTGAGCGGGACGAAGAAGAACGATTTGACCGTGTATTGTTCGATAAAATGGGAGAGCTCGGTCTGACGGGAATTCCGTGGCCAGATGCGTATGGGGGGATTGGTTCTGATTTTGTAACGTATGCCATCGTCTTGGAAGAGCTTTCGAGGGTTTGTGCTTCGACCGGCGTTATGCTCTCCGTCCATACGTCGCTGGTAAGCTGGGCGATCTTTAAGTTTGGGAAGGAAGAGCAGAAGGTCAAGTTTTTGCAGCCGTTAGCTCAAGGCAAGAAGTTGGGCGCTTACAGTTTAACGGAAAGCGGCTCAGGCTCTGATGCGGCTGCCATGAAAACAACGGCGCTGAAGGACGGTGACAGCTATGTGTTAAACGGCTCCAAGCTGTTTGTCACCAACGGCGGGGAGGCGGACATCTACATTGTCTTTGCCATGACGGATACCCAAAACAAGAAGCGCGGGTGCAGCGCATTCATCGTGGAGAAGGGTGCTTCCGGCTTTATTTTCGGGCGCAAAGAGAAGAAGCTTGGCATCCGCTCTTCCCCAACGCTCGAGCTGCGGTTTGAGAACTGCCGCGTACCTGCGGAGCATCTGCTGGGAGAGGAGGGAGAAGGCTTCCGAATTGCCATGAAAAGCCTCGATGGCGGGCGAATCGGAATCGCGGCGCAAGCGCTTGGCATCGCGCAGGGGGCGCTGGATGCATCCATCGCTTACGCCAAGCAGCGCAAGCAATTTGGGAAGCCTATCGGTCAGCAGCAGGCTATCGCCTTCAAGCTCGCCGATATGGCGACGAAGATTGAAGCAGCCAGACTGCTCACCTACCAGGCAGCGTGGAAGGAAAGCAAAGGCCTGCCTTATGGGAAGGAGGCTGCGATAGCGAAGCTTTTTGCCAGCGATACGGCGGTTGGCGTCAGTATTGAAGCTGTGCAAATTTTCGGAGGCTATGGGTACACGAAGGATTATCCGGTTGAACGGTTTATGCGCGATGCCAAAGTAACGCAAATCTATGAAGGGACGAACGAAATTCAGCGTATTGTTATTTCTCGCATGCTGCTTGCAGACTAGAGGCGGCAGAAATGGAGGAAGGGAGAGCGACGAGATGAGCAGCAGCTATTACCCTGGGCTAGAAAATGTAATTGCCAGTGAGACGGCGATCTCTTATCTGGACGTTGAAAAGGAAGAAATCGTCGTTCGCGGGTACGATCTCATCGAGCTTGCGCAAAATGTCACCTATCTGGATGTTGCAGGGCTCTTGCTTGAAGGTTCGCTGCCCGATGCGGACGAACGAAATAAGCTTGAAGAAAGAATTAAATGGGAATATGGATTGCCACAGAACATTTGTTCGATTCTTCGATTGCTGCCAAAGAAAACCGACCTTATGGATGTATTGCGAACAGGGATTTCAGCCTTAGCCAGCTATGATGAGGAGCTTGAAGACCGTTCTAAGGAGGCAAATACGCGAAAAGCGATCAGATTGCTCGCGAAAGTGCCGCAGCTGTTGGCAAATGGGTATCAAGCCATTACAGAACAAGCGTTCGTAGAACCGCGTGATGATCTATCTTATACGGCTAACTTTTTGTATATGATCACAGGTCAGGTACCTTCGAAAATGGAAGAGACTATTTTCGATCAATCACTCATCGTCTATAGTGAGCACGAAATGCCGAATTCCACATTCGCCGCGCGGGTCATCGCCTCGACGCAATCTGATTTGTATGGAGCACTTACTGGCGCGGTGGCCTCATTGAAAGGCAACCTGCACGGCGGCGCCAATGAAGCGGTGATGGAGATGCTGCTCGAGGCAGGCTCCGACGAGGGACTCGAAACCTTGATGTTAAGCAAGCTGGCTCGGAAGGAACGCATTATGGGCTTTGGACATCGGGTTTATATGAAAAAAGCCGATCCGCGCGCCCTGCTCATGAAAGATGCGTTGGACGCGCTTGCGCTAGAGAAAAACCGGTCGGACCTCTACACGATGTGCGTGGTGGGGGAGGAACTCATGAAGCGGGAAAAAAATCTGCACCCGAACCTGGACTACTATGCGGCGCCTGTCTATTATTTGCTGGGCATTCCGATTGATTTGTTCACGCCTGTATTTCTCGCTGCCCGTACGATCGGCGTCAGCAGCCACGTGATGGAGCAGCACGCGCATAACCGGCTTTTCCGGCCTCGTGTGCATTACACAGGACCTCGCAATTTACATCCTTGAGCGGCTCGAAAGTATTAAGGCGGAAAGGACGAAGAGGGCATGAGCGGATTTGAGAACTTAGCCAATAAGGAGATGAACTTCGACCCCTTAATTGAGGAAATTGCCGATTATACGTTAAACGCGCACATCGAAAGCGAAGAAGCGTACCGTATCGCGCAGCATGTTTTGCTCGACTCCCTTGGCACCGGCTTGCTCGCGCTGCGTTTTCCGGAGTGCGCCAAGCATTTGGGGCCGATTGTGCCGGGAGCGAGCTTGCCGGGCGGCGTTCGTGTGCCGGGTACGCGCTATGAATTAGACCCGGTGCATGCCGCTTTTAATATCGGGTGTATGATCCGCTGGCTAGATTATAACGATACATGGCTCGCTGCCGAATGGGGGCATCCTTCCGATAATTTGGGCTGCATATTGGCACTTGCCGACTATATCAGCCGCAGCAGGGTGGCCGACGGCAAAATGCCGCTCTATGTGAAAGATATTTTATCGATGTCCATTAAAGCACATGAGATTCAAGGTGTGCTAGCACTAGAGAACAGCTTAAACCGCGTTGGCTTAGACCATGTGCATCTGGTAAAAATCGCCTCAACGTCCGTGGCGACGGCTATGCTGGGCGGAACCAAAGAGGAGGTATGCAGCGCTCTTTCCAATGCATGGATTGATGGGGCTAGTCTAAGGACTTACAGACATGCTCCGAACACAGGCTCCCGCAAGTCTTGGGCTGCCGGGGACGCAACGAGCCGAGCGGTACGCCTGGCCTTAATGGCCGTCGGCGGGGAGATGGGCTATGCCACAGCGCTTTCCGCTAAAACATGGGGTTTTCAAGATGTTTTGTACCGAGGCAAGGAGTTAACGTTAGGGCGGTCACTCGATTCCTATGTCATGGAACATATTTTGTTTAAAATCTCATTCCCTGCGGAATTTCATGCCCAGACCGCCGTGGAATGCGCGATGGATCTGCATCCGTTGATTCGTGATCGAATCTCGGAGATTGCATCTGTCACACTAACAACCCATCAATCGGCTATTCGCATTATCGATAAAAAGGGACCTTTGCATAATCCGGCCGACCGGGATCACTGCTTGCAGTATATGGTGGCTATCGGACTGCTGTTTGGGACGCTGACGGCTGAGCATTATGAAGAAAGCATCGCCAGAGATCCGCGGATTGACGCGCTGAGGGAGAAGATGGTCGTCGTCGAAGATGAGCAGTATAGCAAGGATTATTTGGACCCGGACAAACGGTCAATTGCGAATGCCGTTCAAATTCATTTTCAGGATGGCACCTCGACGGAGAAAATCGTCTGTGAATACCCGATCGGTCACCGCAGACGGCGTGCGGAAGGGCTGCCGAAGGTGATTGAGAAATTCGAGCATAATCTTTTAACCCGCTTCCCTCGAAAAAAAGCATCTGAGATCATGAATCTTACTCTTGATTATGAGCGTTTCGTTCAAACGCCTTGTCACGAGTTCATGGCGCTTTTCATTATTTGACCAATGGTTTTAAAAGGTGGCAGCAGGAGGTTCCTATGGCGTGGCTGATAGATGAAGAACCGGATCAAAGGCAGCTAGCGGCCCGTTTCCGGCAACTTGTGGAGGCGGGTCCGATTGTCAAAATTCCCGGAACGCATGACGGGATGTCGGCGCTTATTGCCAAGCAGGCTCAATTTCAAGCTATCTATCTCTCTGGGGCCGCGTATACGGCTAGCAGAGGTTTACCGGATTTAGGGCTCATTTACTCGAATGAAGTGGCTGAGCGTGCCCGTGAACTGGTTCGCGCGGCAGGTCTTCCGCTGCTGGTGGACATCGACACCGGCTTCGGCGGTGTGCTGAATGCGGCACGAACGGCGAAGGAGATGGTGGAAGCCAAGGTTGCAGCCCTTCAAATCGAAGATCAGGAAATGCCGAAGAAATGCGGGCATCTGAATGGTAAAAAGCTGATTTCCGCCCAAGAAATGATGCAAAAAATTCAAGCGATCAAAGCCGCTGCTCCAACGATATACCTGATAGCTCGTACAGATGCGAAAAGTGTGGAGGGAATGGACGCTGCAATCCGCCGGGCGAAGCAATATATCGCTGCCGGAGCGGATGCCATTTTCCCGGAAGCGCTCGAGACAGAGGAGGAATTCAAAAGATTCAGCCAAGAAGTAAGCTGTCCGCTGCTGGCGAATATGACGGAGTTCGGCAAGACCCCATATTTTACGGCGCAGCAGTTTGAAAGCTGGGGATTTCGCATGGTGATTTATCCGGTGACTTCACTGCGAGTGGCTGCCAAAGCGATCGAAGAGGTTTTTGAAGAGATTCAGCAAACCGGAACTCAGAAACACTCTCTTGGCCGGATGCAAACTCGCAGCGAGCTGTACGAAACGATTCGTTATTATGAGTATGAAGATTTGGATCGGAAAATCGCCAAAACCGTTTTGCCTGAAAGGGACTAGGCCTCACTCCGAGGGAAGGAGGTGCAGCGGTGTCATCCGGCAAGCATAAAATAAGATTCGTCACCGCCTCCGCGCTATTCGACGGGCATGATGTGTCCATAACGATTATGCGTCGAATCCTTCAAGCCAGCGGAGCGGAAGTCATCCATCTTGGGCATAACCGGTCTGTCCAGGAAATCGTGCAGGCGGCCATTCAGGAGGATGTACAGGGCATTGCCGTTTCTTCCTACCAAGGCGGACATGTCGAGTTTTTCACGTATATGATGGATTTGCTGCGGGAAAAAGGGGCCGCAGGCATCAAGGTGTTTGGCGGCGGAGGCGGCGTTATTCTGCCTTCCGAGATCAAACGGCTTCATGATTATGGCGTTACGCGCCTTTTTTCACCGGACGATGGCAGAGAACTGGGGCTTCAAGGGATGATTGCTTTCATGATGAAGGCATGCGATTTCTGTACGGTTGCTGATTTGAAACAGGGAGGAGCAGTTGTCGAAGCAGGGAAGGATCACAAGTTGCTTGCCAAGCGTATTACAGCGGCAGAACTCGCTTGTGAAGCTCCGGAGGGAAGCTCGTTTAAAGGGCAGAATCGTCTGCAAGCCGAAGTGCCCGCATGCCCGGTTGTGGGGATTACCGGCACGGGAGGAGCGGGCAAAAGCTCCTTAACGGATGAAATCGTGCAGCGGTTCCTCCGGCAATACCCCGATAAAACGATCGCCATTCTGTCGGTCGATCCGACCAAGCAGCGAAGCGGGGGAGCTTTGCTTGGAGACCGGATTCGCATGAACGCTGTACATTCCGACCGTGTGTATATGCGCAGCATGGCAACGCGGGAATCGGGCAACGAACTGTCCGCTGCGCTAATCCCGGCCATTCAAGTTCTCCAGGAGGCGGGCTTTGATTTGGTGCTCATCGAAACGAGCGGAATCGGTCAAGGAGATCACCGGATTACGAAGCTTGCCGATGTGTCGCTCTATGTCATGACCAGCGAATTCGGTGCGCCTTCGCAATTAGAGAAGATCGATATGCTCGATTACGCGGATTTGGTGGCGATAAATAAATTCGACCGGAGAGGCTCGGCGGACGCGCTTCGGGATGTGCAGAAGCAGGTGCAGCGAAATCACGGAAGATTCGATGAGCCTTACGAAGCGATGCCGGTCTATGGCACGATGGCCAGTCAATTTAACGATGTCGGCGTGGATACGTTATTCGCAGCATTAATCGATACTTTGAACCGCAAATGTGCGCTTGGGTGGCCGGTGAATCGCTTACCGTCCGCTGCGCATCAGAAAACTCACGTCATCATTCCGGCGGATCGCACGCGTTATTTAGGTGAAATCGTACAGACCGTCCGGTCGTATCATGCTTTTTCGAACCAAGAGGCAGAGCTTGCGAGCGCCTGCTACCGGATCGATGGAGCTATTGCTGCCCTTGGGCAAGAGCAAGCTTCGGGTGAAAGCTTAGCTGCGCTGCAAGCTCTTAAGCTGAGTTACGAGAATCGGATGCACAAAGATACGCTTCGCATGCTTACGCAATGGCCCGAACGTCAAAAACAATACGCGGGCAAATCGTTCGTCACCCGTGTGCGCGATAAGGAAATCGTTACCGAGCTTACCACGACAAGCTTATCGGGACTGGATATCCCGAAAATCAGCCTGCCGAAATTCA
Source organism: Paenibacillus planticolens (assembly GCF_013141725.1). Taxonomy (GTDB): domain Bacteria; phylum Bacillota; class Bacilli; order Paenibacillales; family NBRC-103111; genus Paenibacillus_E; species Paenibacillus_E planticolens. The sequence goes on from NZ_WHNZ01000042.1 coordinate 171,788, forward strand.
GGGATGCCGGGGATATTGTTCGATGGCTCTACCGCGAAAATGTGCCTGGCGAATTTCCGTATACTGCCGGCGTATTTCCTTTCAAACGAACGGCAGAGGATCCCAAACGTCAGTTCGCAGGTGAAGGATCGCCTCAGCGCACGAATCTGAGATTTCACTATTTGTCTCAAAATGATCAAGCAAAACGTCTCAGCACGGCCTTTGATTCCGTCACGCTGTACGGCGAGGACCCCGATGAACGGCAAGACATTTATGGGAAAATCGGCGAAAGCGGCGTCAGCATTTGCACGTTGGACGATATGAAAAAGCTGTATGCCGGTTTTGATCTATGCGATGGGATGACGTCCGTTTCGATGACGATAAATGGTCCTGCCCCGATTATTTTGGCGATGTATATGAATACGGCGATGGATGATCAATTAGCGCGTTTCACGCAGAGCAGCGGGAGAGCGCCGACCAGCCTGGAGGCGGCCGAAATACGCAGGACAACGCTGAAATCGGTAAGGGGGACGGTGCAGGCCGATATTTTGAAAGAGGATCAGGGACAGAACACCTGCATTTTTTCCACGGAATTTGCGCTCCGGATGATGGGCGACATTCAGCAATATTTTATCGATCAGGAAGTGCGTAATTATTATTCGGTTTCCATCTCGGGTTATCACATCGCGGAGGCTGGGGCGAACCCGATTTCACAGCTCGCTTTTACGCTGGCTAACGGTTTTACGTATGTGGAGTACTATTTGTCCCGTGGGATGTTGATCGATGACTTTGCCCCGAATCTGTCCTTCTTTTTCAGCAATGGGCTGGATCCGGAATACACAGTCATTGGGCGCGTAGCGCGCAGAATATGGGCAGCAGCGATGAAACACAAATATGGCGGGAACGATCGCAGTCAAAAGCTGAAATATCACATACAAACCTCAGGGCGCTCGCTGCATGCGCAGGAAATGGATTTCAATGATATCCGAACGACCCTTCAAGCGCTGATGGCGCTGCTCGACAACTGCAATTCGCTGCACACGAATTCTTATGATGAGGCGGTAACGACACCTACGGAGGAATCAGTTCGCCGGGCGATGGCGATACAGTTAATCATTACGAAGGAGCTTGGTTTTGTCAAAAACGAAAACATGCTGCAGGGCTCATTCCTCATTGAGGAATTGACGGACCTGGTCGAAGAAGCTGTTCTGCAAGAGCTGGAACGGATTAGCGATCGGGGGGGCGTGCTCGGCGCGATGGAATCGCAATATCAAAGGGGCAAAATTCAGAATGAATCCATGCTGTACGAAATGAAAAAACATCAAGGCGACTTGCCGATTATTGGCGTCAATACGTTTCTGAATCCCCACCCGCCTGAGGGAGCCATGAATATTCCGCTTGCGCGGGCTGCGCTATCTGAAAAGGATCAGCAAATCGTTCATCTCCGGGAATTCCAGGAACGGAATCATGCAGCTGCACCAGCGGCCTTAGCGAAGCTTCAAGAAGCAGCACTTTCTGGCGGCAATATTTTTGCTGAGTTAATGGAAACTGTCAAGGTTGCAAGTCTGGGACAAATTACACGTGCGCTGTATCAAGTCGGAGGGCAGTATCGCAGAAACATGTAAAAAAGGGACGAGGAGGAATGACAATGTCTTCTCAGCACAATCTCAGGCATCACCAGCTGGGTTTATCGGACGATGACGTGCTGAAGATGTATACCTACATGCTGAAAGCGAGAAAATTCGATGAACGCGCAACCTTGCTGCAGAGGTCAGGCAAGACCGCTTTTCATATCTCCAGTATCGGCCAAGAAGCGGCTCAAGTGGCGGCAGCGTTTGCCTTGGATAAACAGCAGGACTATTTCCTTCCTTATTACAGGGATTACGCCTTTGTTCTAACGATTGGCATGACGGTTCAGGAGCTGCTGCTGGCAGCGCTGTTTAAAGCGGAGGATATTAACGGAGGCAGGCAAATGCCCGGTCACTTCGGATATAAAAAGCTCCATATCGTATCCGGCTCAAGTCCTGTTGCTACGCAGGTGCTCCATGCGGTAGGAATCGCGCTCACCGCGCTGATGAGAAAGGAGGAGCACGTCGCATTCGTGACCTTTGGCGAAGGTTCAAGCAATCAAGGCGATGTACATGAGGCATTTAATTTCGCCGGGGTGTTCAAGCTGCCCGTCATTTTTCTGTGTGAAAATAATCTCTATGCGATTTCCATTCCTGCTCATCGGCAGGTAGCCGGACGTGTCGTTGATCGCGCTGCAGGGTACGGCTTTCCGGGTCAACGTGTAGACGGCAATGATGCGCTGGAGGTGTATCGGGCAGTCAAAGAAGCAAGAGAGCGGGCCGTCCGCGGATACGGACCTTCGTTGATTGAAGCCATGATGTATCGAATCCCGCCTCATTCCACGGCTGATGACGATATGCTTTACAGGACGAAGGAAGAGGTAGATTACCATAAGGAACAGGACGGTGTCGGGCGCTTTCGGCGTTATTTAATGGAATGTGATGTACTCAGCGACGATCTGGATCGCGCATTGCAAGAGAATATTGCGAAAGAAGTGAATGAAGCTACAAAATATGCTGAAAAATCGCCATATCCGGCACCGGAGGACGTGCTGCGGCATGTGTACGGGAAAGATGGGGGTGATGTGTGAGATGCCGATCCTCACCTATTTGGAAGCAATTCGATCGGCGATGGCCGAGGAAATGGAGCGGGATGACTGCGTTTTTGTACTTGGCGAGGATATCGGAAAAGGCGGCGTGCTGAACGCGACGAAGGGTATGCGCGACAAGTTCGGCGAGCTACGGGTGCTCGATACGCCGCTTTCCGAATCGGCCATCGTAGGGGTCGCAATTGGAGCTGCGATGGTCGGTATGAGGCCGATCGCGGAGATTCAATTTGCCGATTTCATTTTCCCGGCGACCAATCAGATTATTAGCGAAGCCGCAAAAATCCGCTATCGCTCCAACAACGACTGGCATTGCCCAATCGTTATTCGCGCCCCTTACGGCGCAACGGGCGGCGGCGGTTTGTATCATTCGCAGTGCCCGGAATCAGTGTTCTTTGGCACGCCGGGGCTCAAAATCGTCGCGCCGTCAACGGCTTATGACGCGAAGGGATTATTGAAAGCAGCGGTTAGGGACGATGATCCCGTGCTCTTTTTCGAGCATAAGAAATGTTATCTTTCTGTTTCGGATGAAGTTCCTGCAGAAGATTATATCGTACCGATCGGCAAGGCGGTTACACGGCGGGAAGGAACGGACATAACAGTCATCGCTTACGGGTTATCCGTTCACCATGCCCTGAAAGCAGCGGCTGAACTGGAATTGGAAGGGGTCAGTACGCACCTGCTTGATTTGCGAACGTTGCACCCGCTCGATCAACCCGCGATTTTTGAGGCGGCGGCAAAAACCGGGAAAATCTTAATCGTCCACGAGGATAATAAGACAGGAGGCATCGGAGCGGAAATTTCGGCTATGTTGGCGGAACAGCTGCTGTATGAGTTGGATGCCCCCATTATGCGATGCTGCCCTCCGGATATTCCCCCTGTCGGCATGGCACCGACGTTAGAGAAGTATTATTTGCCAAATGTAGACACGGTAAAAGAAGCGATGCGCCAGCTAGCGGAAATATAGAGGAGGATTCATATGGCGCAAAAGGACACGGGAATTCCCCATGCGTGGCTGATGACGGAGGTGGACGTCAGCAACCTAGTCGCGTTGCGTCATAGGCTGAAAGACGCTTTCTTATTGTCGGAAGGCGTGCCGCTTGCGCTCTCCTCCTTCGTGCTGAAAGGGATCGTGAACGCATTAAAAGAGTTTCCTCTGCTAAATGCATCGTGGACCCCGGAAGGCATTGCCGTCAATAAACATATGCATGTCTCCATCGCGATCGGTTCGGGGGATTCAGTCATCGCACCCGTAATTCGCCATGTGGATCGCAAGTCCATCGCAGGTTTGGCGATTGAGCTGTATGAACTCGTCAATCGCGCTAGGAACGGCGAAATACAGTTGTCAGACATACAAGGAGGCCATTTTACTTTCAATAATACGGGCGCTTATGGGTCTATGCTTTCTTATCCCCTCATTCAGCCCCCGCAAGCTGCTGTGCTCACTTTTGAGAAGATCGTGAAGAAGCCCGTCGTGGTTCAAGAGATGATTGCGATCAGATCGATGGCGAACATCTGCCTTTCATTCGATCATCGTATCCTGGATGGCAGGATTTGCGGGCGATTTCTGCAGCGGGTGAAACATGATCTGGAAAAATATAACCAAGATACGGCGATCTACTGAAGCTTCTGCCCTATGGAGGAGTGACCTATGAGAGAAAGCGTTATTGTCGGAGGAGCCCGTACACCGTTTGGTAAATTCGGAGGCGGATTGAAGGATGTCCCTGCTGTCGTTCTAGGCGGGAGTGCCATCCGGGGGGCGATTCGGCGTTCTTCGTTAGAGCCGTCGATGGTTGAAGAAGTCATCATGGGCATGGTGCTGCAAGGAGGAGCAGGACAAAATCCCGCGCGTCAGGCCGCACGGTTCGCGGGTCTTGACTGGAGCGTATCTGCGGAAACGATCAATAAAGTGTGCGCATCGGCGCTTCTCAGTGTGACGCTAGCCGATCAAATCATCCGCTCCGGCGGTGCAGAAGCGATTGTTGCTGGGGGGATGGAGAGTATGAGCAGCGCCCCCTTTTTACTGCCAAGCACCCGTTGGGGAGCGCGCATGGGGAATCAGACAGCTTTTGACTTGATGATTCATGACGGTTTGATGTGTCCGTTCGAACATGTACAAATGTTCGTTCACGGCAATAGCGTTGCCGAAGAGTTCGGCATAAGCCGCCATGGGCAGGATGAATGGGCGCTGCGCAGTCATTCTTTGGCGCTTGAGGCGAGGCATAAAGGTTATTTGGCGGAGGAAATTGTACCGATTGAGGTGCAGACCAAATCAGGCAGCGTGTGGGTGGATCAAGACGAAGGTCCGCGAGCCGATACGAGCTTGGAAAAGCTTGCCGCATTGCCGGCGTTAGTGAAGGGCGGAACGATTACAGCAGGCAATGCGCCAAGCGTCAACGATGGTGCGGCGGCTATGGTTGTCATGTCCATGGAGAAAGCGCTGGCCCAAAACATACGCCCGCTTGCTACGATTGTAGGGCATGCGAGCGTAGGGGAAAGAGCGCCGTATATTGCGGTTACGCCTGCTTTGGCGATTCAAAAGCTTTTGCGTCAAACCGGTATGAAGCTGGATCAAATCAGCCGATTTGAAGTAAATGAAGCGTTCGCCGCTGTCTTGTTGACCAGTGAAAAATTGCTCGGTTGGAATTCGGAACTCGTTAACGTCCGAGGGGGTGCCATTGCATTAGGACATCCCATTGGCGCAAGCGGTGGCCGGATTCTGCTTGCGTTAATCCATGAGCTGCGCAGGATTGGTGGCGGCTATGGCATAGCCGCTATTTGCAGCGGGGCTGCGCAAGGCGATGCCATTCTCATTCGGGTGGATGGGTGAATAAGGGCGAGGGGAGCGAGTCTATGAACATACAGACCATCATGGTCGTTGGCGCAGGGCAAATGGGGAGCGGGATTGCGCAGGTAGCAGCAGCATCAGGCTTGCAGGTGCTGCTGCATGATACTTCCCCGGAATTTCTGAAGAGGGGCATGCTATCGATCGATAAACAGCTAAGCCGGAGTGTTGAGAAAGGCAAGCTAACGCAAGATGGCATGAAGGAGATTTTGAGGCGCATACAACCAACTGAATTCATAGAGTTGGCGGAACAGGCGGATCTCGTCATTGAAGCCATTTCGGAAAATATGGCGCTCAAAGTATTGCTGTTCCACAGGCTGGACGGGATCTGCCCGCCTCATACGATTATAGCGACGAATACGTCTTCGCTGCCTATATCGGAAATTGCCGCCGTGACGGGCCGGCCGGCGCGAGTTATAGGGATGCATTTTATGAATCCGGTGCCGGTTATGCCGTTGGTTGAAGTGATTCGTGGGCTGGAGACGTCCCAGGAAGTGTTTGAGGTTGTGTGCGGACTGAGTGAGCGTTTGGGGAAAATACCGGTCGAAGTCAATGATTTTCCGGGATTCGTGTCCAATCGTATCCTGATGCCGATGATTAATGAAGCCGTTTTTACCGTGTATGAAGGCGTGGCCTCTGTGGAATCGGTTGATAAAGTGATGAAGCTCGGCATGAACCATCCGATGGGACCGCTGGAATTAGCGGATTTTATCGGGTTGGATACGTGTCTATCGATTATGGAGATTCTTTATGAGGGATTTAAAGACTCGAAGTATCGGCCGTGTCCGCTGCTGCGCAAGTATGTGAAAGCCGGTCGATTAGGACGTAAATCGGGGCAGGGATTTTATACTTACTCGAGTTAAAGGAACTACTATGTACTAGAGGGGGAACTAGTCAATAATGGACCTCGGTTCCCTTTTATTTGTTTAGGTTGTTTACATGGGAACGAATGTTTGGTATTATGTGGATATAAATTCCAATTTAGGGGGATGAATGAAGTGGGACGAGTTGTCTTATTTGAGATGAATAGTCAAGATCCTGAACGTGCGGCGAGTTTTTATGCTTCTGTTTTCGGCTGGGAAATCGGGGCGTCCAATTGGGGCTATTCTCCGGTTACGACAGGGGACGCGGATAAGCCAGGCATCAATGGCGGTATTTCCAAGGGACCAAGCGACTATCCGCACGGAATTAGAATTCAAATTGAGGTTGAGAACATAGATGAAGCGATACGCAAATCCGTGGAATCCGGTGCTCAACTTGTAAGAAACAAGATGGAATTTGATCATTTTCACCTTGCTTATTTAGTGGATCCCGTAGGGAATGGCATAGGATTAATTGAGCATAAATAAGGGAAAACAAGCGAGCTGGGATTAATCTATTGAGCGTTTTTTTTGAGTTTACCCCCGTAGAATGGTCTTGCCATGCGAACAAGTATACAGATGCAGTTAGTCATAATCATTTTAAATAAACACGCTACTAGGGGCATCGTCGAATAAACAGCGAGAAGGAGCGAGTCATGTTAAAGAGATTGGAAGAACTGTTCGGTGTGGACTTGGGCACCTGTAATACGCTGATCTATCAGCAAAAAAAAGGTATTGTGCTGCAAGAGCCATCTGTTGTCGCCATTCAAACGGATACAGGGGAAATCAAAGCTATCGGTCAAGAAGCCTATGATATGATTGGAAGAACGCCTGCAAATGTGGAGGTCATCTATCCGTTAAAGGATGGAGTTATTGCTAATTTTGATATGACCTTAGCGATGCTTAAATATTTTATTGGCAAAATAAGAAAAGGCTACAATTTTTTCCGCAGCTTTCATGTATTGATTTCGGTTCCATGCGGAATTACGAATGTACAGAAGCGGGCTGTTGAGGAAATGATCGTACATAAAGGAGCAAGGCGGTCAACTACGGTGGAAGAACCTTTAGCGGCAGCGATGGGCGCCGGTCTTCCTGTGGAAGAGCCGATAGGCAGCATGGTTCTTGATATCGGTGGCGGAACGAGTCAAGTCGCCATTATTTCGCTTGGGGGCATTGTTGTCTGCGAAGCCATTCGGCGTGGCGGCATGTCGATCGATCAAGACATTATTGACTATGTGAAACGTACGTACAATATGGTTATTGGCGAGAGAACGGCAGAGGAAATTAAGAAGACTGTAGCAACCGTCGTGAAGCCTGTAAAGGAAATCACGATGAACATTCGGGGACGTGATTTAATGGAAGGATTGCCGCGAAGCCTTTCCATTTCTTCAGCAGAAATCTATGAAATATTAGATGATTTTATGATTTCAATTGTGGAATGCATTCGACTGGCGATGGAGAAATGTCCTCCGGAGCTGGCCGGCGATGTCATGGAACAGGGAATTCTGTTATGTGGCGGCGGCTCTTTGCTCGATGGGCTGGACAAGCGTCTTCAACAAGAATTAGGCGTTCCTGTTTTTTTAGCTGAACAGCCGATGGCATGTATTGCTCAAGGGACAGGGAAAATGCTAAACTTCAATGGGGCGATAATTGAGCGATCTGCCAAATGGATGACAGAGTCTACCAAATTGACGACAGAGAATCAAGAAAGCGTCCAATAAAGGAGGCTTTTCCATTGAAGTTTAGAGCTGTATCCGAGCAAACGAAAATGAACTATATGCTTTGGAGTATCAAAAAGGAAATCATCAAAGAAACTGCGTATTTGAATGCACTCCCTTATGATCCAACGCCGATTATGGAGATCGTCAAGCATCATATCGATGCATGGGACCCTGTCAAGCTGCTGGCGCTGGGCTGTCCGGATGACGAATACGAAGGCGAGACGCGAACGCTTACGATTTATTTGACGAAACACCTGCAGGATCTGGAGATACATGCATTTAGCAAAAAGATCGATCAGTTGTTTCGTTCATCTTTCGGTGATGAGTATCAAGATGAGGATGGCTCGATGCAGGTTGCAGGCGAAATCCTGCAGGTTCTTCGAACGTTAGTTAAGTGATTATGCAAGATAGACACCATGATAGGTGTCTTTTTTGTGTAAGGGGAGACCTGACATGGTTGCAATAACCTTTGTTTTATAAGAGAATAGATCGAAGGTAAAGAGAAATGGGGTGTCATTGTGAGCGAAATGCTTAACAAATACTGTGCTAAACTATTCGGTAAAACCGGATTTATCGTTGAAATTGGGGTTGTTAAAAAAGTAACAAATCGGACCGTCCACGTCGACTGGGGAACCAAAACATGGATTTATCTCAACAAAGATTTCAAATGGATGCCGCTTGATAAGGAAGAATTTGAACAAAAGTATAAGAAACCTAAGTTCTCTGAAGCAGCACTAAGCCGTGCAGCGGAACTAGGATTGAAGATAACGTATAACTAAAGAGTTGGGAACGATTAGCTGCCAATGTTACTGCACTAACGTTCCGATGTGTAAATGACTTGAGTTCCTGGGGGAACTTTCAAGTCATTTTTTTATAGTTATTTCAGTCTGATAATTGGCGCGCATTTGACGGCTGAGTGGTAAAAAAAGGCCGTCTCAGCAGGAAATTGCAGGATTTAAGTGAACCGAAATGAACGCTACCCCTGATCCCCCCGCTGTGTCAGCTGAGACGTCGATTTCCAATGTTAATGTAGGCGGAGAGAGCAGGCGCTGTAAAACAAAGATTCCCCCTTCAAGCAGGATGAACTTGCGGTTTACAGCTTTTCCCTCCGCACGGATCTCATCCATTCGGCTACGATAACAAAAGCTTCGTTTGTCTTTACGATTTTATCATGATTGTGACCGGCGAGGACGCGCACCTGGGCAGAGCTATGTTTGCTGTACAGCGGCTCATAGGCGTGGGCATCGAATACTTCATCTTCTTCGCCAACAAATACGAACGTAGACGGGTTTAAGCGCTGTAAGTAGTTCTCGAATTGATTGTCCACCATGCGCGATTTGGCGAGGCGATAGCTTAGGTTGCACGATTCAGTTCCGTGGAGTTTCTCCGGAGGCGTGAGTCGCCGGTATACGACGGTATCGTTAAACCGCTGGATGCCAAGTGCGTTAAGTCCCATCAATAACGCATATTTGGGAATGCTGACTTTGGATTCATTGTTGTTGCCGTCTTTGCGATTAAGCGGAGAATTAGGACTAAGTGCGGGGGAAATGAGCAAATATGCGTGAACATCCGCATGAATCGGGCGAATCGCTTGCCGCAGAGCAGTAGCGCCTCCAGCGGAATGTCCGCCGAACAGAATAGCTGCATTCGGGTGACGTGTTTGGATGAAACGGAATAAGTCCTCCAAATCATCGTCCAGCTGCCCGACATAATCGATGTCGCCTCGGCGAATAGGAGAGTCTCCGTAACCGCGCAAATCCGGCAAATAAACAGTAGCCAGGTTCTGTTCGGATATATACTTTCCAAATTCACGAAGGTAGAGGCTTGGTTCCGTTATGCCATGTAAAAAAATGAGCACGGTATCGGAGGGACCCTCGAAGTATCGGTAAGGCAGCTTTGCACCGTCCCGGGCAGTAAATGTTTGAAAGTCGGTTGAATAGGTTGTCATAAATGAGCAGCACTCCAAATGAATGATTTGATATTTTACAGAGAGTAATTCCATACCGCTAGTCCAACTTCCTTCTCAAACATATCTCTCCACCAGATACGTCTTACATGTTTCTATGAAGTGTGTATGGTAAAATGATGAAAATGGAAAATGAGGTGTTTGATATGCGAAAAGTGGCAGCGATAACCGGCGGAGGTCAAGGCATTGGACGCGCCATTGCGATTGCTTTTGCTCAAGAAGGATACGGCATTTCAATCGCGGATATTCACGAAGAAGCCGGTTTGGAGACGATCAAGCTTTTGCGTCCTTACACAGAGGATGCGCTGTTCACGAAGATCGATGTATCCATGGAAGAGGAAGTCCGGCAATGGATACGCAGGACGGATACCGAATTAGGCGGATTAGATGTCATTGTGAATAATGCAGGAATTGCTCATAACACGGATGTCCTGGATCTCACGAGCGAACAGTTCCAAAGGGTCATCGCCGTTAATCTAGGCGGAGCCTTTCTCTGTTCGCAAGCAGCAGCACGCTTAATGAAGGAGCAGGGTAGAGGCGGAGCCATTATCAATATCTCGTCTACACGCGCATACATGTCGGAGCCCAATACAGAGGCTTATTCTGCTTCCAAAGGCGGTATCTCCGCACTAACGCATGCGATGGCTATTAGCTTAGGCGGATATGGAATTCGTGTTAATGCGATTTCTCCAGGCTGGATTGAGGTTAGAGATTGGCATTATTCGCAACAAGGAGAGAGCTTGGTGCACTCCGAAGCAGATAAAAACCAACATCCGGTCGGACGAGTAGGGAAACCTGCCGACATTGCTGCGGCTTGTCTTTATTTAGCCAGCGAAAAGGCGGGTTTCATTACAGGCCAAAATCTGACGATCGATGGCGGGATGACGGTTAAAATGATTTACGCAGAAGATTAAACGACATGTACCCAACCATTCGTGTTGTATCGTCTGTTGTATGGATAAGTATGCTGAGAAAGGTAATCCTAATCGTAACAACGGTAAGGGGTTGGCAGCATGCACAACGGCGAAGGCAACGAATTGGAAATGCAAGATGATGCTGTGCAAAGGACGGAATCGGATTTTGAGCTTGACTATGATTTGATACGTGCTTATGCAAACCAGCTAAACGGACAGTTAGAAGCGAGCGACGAATGACCAACGCATCATAAGTACGAATGCCGCAATCTTTGCGGCATTTTTTTATTGCGGAGGCATCTATAAATAATTTTATTAGTTGACAAAGCACTGCCTCAGAGCGTTATATGAATGTAATTAAACTAGATATGATATCCAGTCAGAGGGGGCTTTGCATGTTCTACTCGCTCAAGAACCGATTGATCTTATTTTTCGTCGTGTTGTTGTTCGTCTCATTCGGAACGATGTCCTATCTTTTTTTTACGGAGTCTCGCTCTATCATTCGCTCCTATATCGAATCTTCGGCATACGAAAAAATGGACGAGTACGGATCATTTGTCAATATGGCGCTGATGCAAATTTACGATGTCTCCTCGATTGTTTTTAACAACTCAATGACGAAAAACTGGGATAGCACCTTGTCAGATCCCGCTTCGCCGGAAGGCGAGAAAATGCTGGCGAACATTAATTTGAGCCAATTTTTGACGCAAACCACGAACAATTACTCGATTGTGTCGTCGGTCACCGTGTATCGGCAAGAGGGAATGTGGATCTCTACGGATAATCAGATCGTGAACGATTCCTCTTTCAAGAATGAACAATGGTACGAACAATTTAAAACAAAAAGCATTCAGTGGGTGTCTGCGCATCAAGATGCTTTAGAAGTCAGGCGATTGAAGCCTTTTGACGTTCTCAGTTTATTGCTGCCCATCGGTACTTTCGAACCATCCCAGTCTAAAAATATGCTGAAAATTAATGTCAGATCCGAATTTTTCCTGGAGCCTTTAAATCGCATTCATCTAGGAGAAAAAGGTACGATTTTCCTGTTGGACGGAAATGGAGAATCGGTGCTGGGACAGCGTGAATATGCTTCTCACCCCGAGGCTGCCGAGCAAATGGAAACGATCCGCAATAGTCATCTGCAGAACGGTGTCATTTATTTGGAAAATGAGAATGGCGCTAAAGATATTTTGGTGTATAAAAAGCTGAAATATAACAACTGGTTGTTGGTTGGCATTGTGCCTGAGCTGGATCTGTATGGCAAGCTGTACAAGCTGCGTACAAGCATGCTGATCTTTGGTTCCTTACTGTTGATAGGCGCTATAGCTGCTGCAATTTGGCTTTCGCACGGTATTTCGAAACCGCTCTCACGGCTGGCCTCCGGGATGCGCTATGTACAAATGGGCGATTTCGCTGGGGCGGAGAACCGGATACCTGCCGTAGAAAAGGTGCACAATGAGGTCAGTTATGTCACAACGACATTCCGGAACATGGTGAGTCAGCTCAGGTATCATATCAAAACGGAATTTGAATTAAAGCTGCTGAGGCAGCAGGCGGAATATAAAGCATTATTGATGCAGATCAATCCGCATTTTTTATTTAATACTTTAGAACTGCTTAGCAGTTTGGCGATGCAGCAGCGTACGCAGGATACGGTTAGAGTCATAGAAGCTCTCGGTAAAATGATGCGTTTCTCTTTAAAAATAAGCAATGATTTAATTCCGCTGGGAGAAGAGCTGAAATATGTCCGCTATTATACGTCCATCCTGCAAATTCGTTTCGCGGATAGACTTCAACTCTCGTTGGAGGAAGAAGAGAATCTGCAGCACTTCATGATTCCTAAATTTATTTTGCAGCCCTTAATTGAAAATGCTGTGAAATACAGTTTCAAGGAACAAGCTGAGGCGAAAGTGATCATCCGTGTACGAAGAGAAGCGATGCGGTTAATTCTCACCGTTGCCGATAACGGATCCGGGATTACGAAGGAATTATCGCAGGAGCTGCGCGCCGAATCGCTGACTTCTCATTTCGAGCATATTTTGAAAACGAGGTCAGAGCAGATTGGTTTGCGCAATGTTCTAGCGAGGTGCCAGCTTTATTACGGGAATTTGTTCGAATTTGAAATTGCTTCGGGAGAATTGGAAGGGGCAAGCATCTCACTGGTATTGCCAATACAAGGGGGAACAATGGATGTATAACGTGCTTATTGTCGATGACGAACCGGAAATAAGGCTTGGTTTAAAGCTTAAGGTTGATTGGGAGCGTTTAGGATTGTCACTTGCCGGTGAGGCGGGGAATGGGGCTGAAGCCATGGATTGGCTGGCACAGCACCCGGTGGATATTGTCATTACGGATATGAACATGCCTGTCATGAATGGAATTTCCTTTTTGGAAGCGTGTTATGAGCTCTATCCGACTTTGCGTTTGATAGTTATTACTGGGTATGAAGATTTTCATTATGCCAAAGCGGCGATCCGCAATCAGGCAAAGGACTATTTGTTGAAGCCGGTTACACAAGACGAAATGACGGAAGCTCTGAGTAAAATTGTGCAAGAATTGAATGAGCTGCGAACGGAACGCGATCAACACGCGATGATGCAGTGGCGACTCTCACAATATTACATGGAAATCAAAGAGCATTTCATCGTTCGTCTGGTAAAAGAAGAAGTGGATCGAGAGTCCATGATGCGCGAAAGAGCCAAATGGTTTCAGTTGGATACTTGGGAAAATCGCCAGGTGCGCTTCATCACCGCAGGGTCTATGGAGCGTTTGCATGGCGAGAGTCAAGGTGAGCGTTCGCCTGACAAAATGAGGCTTCCTTTCGAGATGTTTTGCAGAGAAGCCGCAGAGGCGACGAATGGTTTGTTCCATGTATTTCGCGATGCGAATTATTTGGGGTTAATGCATTTCGTTACGGCCGCCAGTGAGTTGGAGCTGGAAGCGTTTGCGCAGAACCTTCACAATGCCGTAACCCATCATTTGGGATTCGAGCCGGCGATTGTCAAGGGTCAGCCGGTCATTGGCCTCAGACAGTGGAAGGATGGCTATTTGTCCGCACTTTTAGCTTGGAATTTAACAGGCAATCCAGCTTCAAAAGCGATTCAGCAGCAATCGGTAATGGAAGCCGATCTCTCGGAAGAGACCGCCAAAGTGCTGCAGCGATATGTATCACGCGGCGATCTGTCTTCCTTTGAGCAAGCGGTTTCCAAAGAGCTGCATGCGGCATTCGCAGCTTCTCCAGCCCGGTTTGTGAAACTTATTTTTCAGCTTTACCTAATGCTGGATGCGATGGCTTTTACGGCCGGCATTACTTTGGAAAGCGAAGAGCAGTTGTGGATTCGTCCCGAGCAAGTATGGGGATTCGATACGGCAGCCAAAGCGCAGCATTTTCTGAATAAACTGGCGGGTAAAATCATTCTCGGCCCGGAAAAGGATCGGTTCGACGCCGATCATTCGATGATTCAGGCTGCCGAGCAATTCATTCAAGATAATTATATGTATGATCTGAATTTAACGATGTTAGCCGAACGTTTTAATTATAATTCTTCTTATTTTTCCGAAATGTTTAAAGCAAAAGCAGGCAAGACCTTCATTCAATACATCACGGATGTAAGGATGGCGAAAGCCGTGCAGCTGCTGGATGAAACGATGCTCAGTCTGTGGGATATCGCGGAATTGACAGGCTTCTCCAATGCGAGTTATTTTAGTTCAAAATTCAAACGCATGTATGGGATATCGCCATCCGATTACCGGCTTCGTCTCAAAGTACCTGAAAAAATTAATACTCAAGTGCCAAAAAAATAGCATTCAAAGGAGCGCCGTTAATCCTTATGATGATCCTAATGGTGATGCAAAATCACTCGAAACGATCATGAAGGAGGAGGGCGCTCATGTCATCTCTACGTAAAACCGCCCTTTCGCGGCAAAATCGCACCGCCTATTTATTTTTACTGCCTTGGTTAGTCGGTTTTTTCTGTCTAACGCTTGGACCAATGTTGGGATCGTTGTATTTGTCATTCACGAAATTTAATTTGTTGAATTCCCCACGCTGGCTAGGACTGGACAACTATGTGCAAATTTTTACGGAAGATGAATCCTTCTTGCACTCCATGGGATTAACGTTCCAATATGCCTTGTTGTCTGTGCCCTTGCGGCTGATCTTCGCCTTACTGGTGGCATTGGCGCTGAATAAGGGAATCCGGGCGCTCGGCGTCTACCGGACCGTTTATTACATCCCGTCCTTGTTAGGGGGAAGCGTTGCGATTGCGATCGTTTGGCGCAAAATATTCGACGGCGACGGATTGTTCAACCAATTCTTGAGTTGGTTTGGCATTAAAGGGCCCGCTTGGGTGGCGCATCCGGATACTATTTTGTACACGATTATTACATTGTCTGTTTGGCAGTTTGGGTCTGCGATGGTTATCTTTCTGGCTGGATTGAAGCAGGTGCCTGCCGATCTGTATGAAGCTTCGCAGGTGGATGGGGCAGGAAAGGTCAGACAGTTTTTTCAAATTACACTACCGCTCTTGTCACCTGTCATTTTCTTCAACTTGGTGATGAGCATCATTAACTCGTTCCAAGTGTTTACTCCCGGCTATGTGATCGGGGACGGGCGCGGAGGACCGGTCAATTCGACTTTGTTTTATACGTTATACTTGTACCTGAAAGGGTTTTCTTTCTTCGATATGGGCTATGCTTCAGCACTTGCCTGGATCATGCTTGTTGTGATTGGCGTGTTGACGGCGATTGTGTTCCTGACTTCGAAGTATTGGGTATTTTATGGCGACGGCAAGGATGAAAGGGGATGATCCAATGACTGTAGAGAGGAATTTTACGAAACTGCTGAAGCATTTGTTGATTATCGCCTTTGGCTTGTTGATGCTGTATCCCGTCTTATGGCTGCTCAGCTCATCTTTTAAACCGAATCAACTGATTTTCTCCGATACGAGTCTTTGGCCGTCAAAGATCACGTTCGAGAATTATGTAAACGGATGGAAAGGGCTCCAGGGCACCACGTTCGGACGATTTTTCCTGAATTCCGCGCAAATTTCGGTGCTTTCCGTTCTAGGTAACATCATTACGTGCTCTTTCGCTGCGTATGCTTTTGCCCGGCTGGATTTTAAATTCAAAAAGCTGTGGTTCAGCCTTATGCTAGTGACCATCATGCTGCCCTACCATGTCACATTGGTTCCGCAGTACATTATTTATAACAAATTTGAGTGGATTAACACGTATTTACCGCTCGTCGTACCTAAATGGTTGGCGCATGATTCATTCTTCATTCTGCTTATGGTGCAGTTCATTCGGGGAATTCCGAAAGAATTGGATGAAAGTGCAACCATCGACGGCTGTGGACAGGCTCAGATCTATTTTCGCATTGTGATGCCGCTACTTGTACCTGCGTTAATTACAACCGCTATCTTCACGTTCATATGGACATGGGACGACTTTTTCTCGCAAATGATTTATTTGAACAACATCAAATTGTTTACGGTGCAACTCGGTATCCGATCCTTATTCGATCCTTCCGGGGAGTCGGATTGGGGAGCTCTGCTGGCGATGTCCGTGCTTTCTCTTGTACCGATCATGACGATATTCTTGTCTTTCCAGAAATATTTTCTGGATGGCATCGCGACCACAGGTTTGAAATAACCCGAAAAAATGAGGAGTCAACACCCGAAGAAATGACATTCTAAGTGGTTTGAAAATGCTTTACGATCATGTTGTTGGCGATCATCACACTATAAGCAGGGGGAAAATACCTATGAAAAAACGTTTGGTCATGACAACGATGGCAATGTTGATGGCGGTTACAACAGCTTGTTCCACAGGTACGGGGACAGGCAGCAGCGGAAGCACCAGCGCACCTAGCGCACCAGCGGTAAGTTCAGCTACCCCGGCACCTAAGGCAGAACCGGTTGAACTAAGATTGATGTGGTGGGGCGACCAGAAGCGTGCAGATCGCACGAATGAAGCGCTTCGCAAATTCGAAGAGAAAAATCCGAATATCAAAATCGTCGGTGAGTTTGCGCCAAGCTCCGGTTATTTCGATAAGCTCAACACGCAGCTGGCCTCCGGTACTGCGCCTGATGCGTTCTTCCTTGGCGGTAACGTTGTGGATTATGCCAATAAAAACGTTCTCATGGAAATGGACCCCTATGTGGGCAAAGAGCTTAACCTAAGCGATATGGATAAATCGATGATCCAATACGGCACATTCAAAGGCAAGCTGCTTCATGTCTCTGCCGGCGCTAATGCACGTGGGATCGTGGTGAATACGGAGCTGTTCAAAAAAGCCGGTATTCCCGTTCCGAAGGACGGCTGGTCTTGGGAGGATTACGGAAGAATCTCCAAAGAAATTTCCGATAAGCTCGGCAAAGATTATTTTGGCACCTACAATTTCACCGTCGATGGCATGGATATTTTCTTGAAGCAACGTGGCAAAATGCTCTACGACATGGATA
Organism: Paenibacillus planticolens; assembly: GCF_013141725.1. Lineage (GTDB taxonomy): Bacteria > Bacillota > Bacilli > Paenibacillales > NBRC-103111 > Paenibacillus_E > Paenibacillus_E planticolens. The sequence continues at coordinate 189,211 of NZ_WHNZ01000042.1, forward strand.
ACGCAAAGCTTGGATTTGAGCAGAAGGATGCCGAGGAATGGTTCGGGTTATGGGATACGATGTCCAAAGCCGGCGGCGTTGTCACACCGGCCCTGCAAGTATCCAACCCACCGTCAGATACGAGCAAATCCCTCGTTGTTACCGGTAAAGTAGCGATGAGCTTGCTGGCTTCCAATCAGCTTGGCGCTCATCAGAACCTGATCCAAGATAAGCTGGAGCTGGTGCAACTGCCTCGCGGTCCGAAAGGAACCGGTGTCGTATTTGAATCCAGCCAAGGGCTATCCGGCTATGCGAAAACGAAGCATCCTAAGGAAGTAGCCATGCTCATGAACTACTGGATCAATGATCCGGATGCAGCAAAAATTTTGGGCAATGACCGTGGCGTTCCGGTAACATCCAAAATGCGCGATCTACTGAAAAAGGATGCGAATCCGGTTGATCAAGTGATCTATGATTACACAAGCCGTGTTTCGGAAGCGACGAATAAAGAGCCGTTTGCGATCAGTTATAACCCTCCGGGCTTTACGGAGTATACGAAATTGATTGAAACAACCGTACAGGAAATCGGTTTTGGCAAGAAAGACGTGAAGAAAGGTGTGGCGGATTTCTACACCGGCGCAGTGAAAATTTTCAACAATAACAAATAAGGAAATCCGCTTTGCCGGGAGAAGAGACTGCCACTGGCAGTCTTTTTCTTTTCTGCCGGATGTCATCGCGGAGAATCCAATCTAAGAAAAGAGGCATTTCTATGAGTCATGAGCTGCTAGAGAAACTGAGAGCTATTCGAATAGAGGATCAGATCGGCGAACTAAAAAAAGCATCCGATGGCCCGGTTCTCGCAGAATGGATGGATCATGGCGTGAAATTCGCAGCTTCATCCGATAAAATTGAGCGGGTTTACTACGATGCGCTCCGTAGACTGCTGGATTGTGTGGTACCCACCGGTAGCGACAAACCCATTTTGCATGAAGGCGGCATCTATTTAGGCTGTTGGCTGGAAAGCACGGGAACAATTAATGCGGAGCTGCTTTCACGTTTTATTCCGTCGGTGTCACAAACGACGTATGAATTATTTGCCGATTTTCAGCGCGAGGATGGGTTAATGCCCTATAAATTGACCGCAGCGGGCCCATCGTACAGGCAAATTCAATTGGTGACACCGCTTGCGCGAAGTGTCTGGAATCATTATCAACTGAATGGGCGGGATCAGGCATTTTTACGTAAAATGTATGCGGCGATGGCGCGCTATGATGTGTGGCTGCAAACCTATCGCAATACCCGTGGTTCGAATGCGGTTGAGGCGTTCTGCACGTTTGATACCGGGCATGATTTGTCGCCGCGTTTCTGGCATGTGCCGGATACGCCGCATAGGAATGATGCGAGATCTTACAATCCGGACTCCCCGATTCTGCCTTTCATTGCGCCGGATCTGACGGCAAATGTGTACTGCCAGAGGCTGTATTTAGCAAAAATAGCGGAGGAGTTAGGGGAGAGCGGCCAGCCATGGCTTGATAAAGCGGAAATCAGCTTGAACAGCTTATTCCAATACTGCTTCGACGAGGCGGATCAATTTTTCTATGACCGGGATAAGAATGATGAGCTGGTTCGCGTTCAGTCGGATATTCTCCTGAGAGTGTTAGCTTGCGAAGTTGGCGATCAAGCTTTCTTTGACCAAGCGCTGAACAAGTATTTGCTCAATACGCGCAAGTTCTTTGCGAAATATCCGTTCACCTCGATGGCGATGGATGATCCGAGATTCGATCCTTCATCCAGTTATAACAGCTGGGCGGGTCCGTCTAACTTTCTGAGCTTGATCCGTGCTCCGCATGCTTTTGAACATCATGGCCGGTTTGTAGAATTAACCTATGTGCTTTATCCGATTATGGCGGCATTTCATAAAATGACACGCTTCGCTCAAACGCTAAGCCCTTGGACAGGGGATGAGGGATTTACGCAGACTTACTCGCCGGCCATTTTGTGCATGCTCGATTATGTCGAACGTTTGTGCGGGATTATGCCTAGACCGGAAAATGAACTATGGTTTACAGGTTTGCTGCCTTATGCCGTCGATCACGGAGAGGAAATTGCCGATGCTACGGCTTATAGCCGCATAGTAGACGGGGTTTCCTTTGAGCTTATGAATACAATCGAAGAATCCGTCGTTTATCGGGATGGGATAGCAAGTCTTCGGTTTCCGAGTGGATTAAGAGCAGTAACGGACCGTCAAGGCAAATTGAAATCGTTCATTGGAATGAGTGCACGCACTGTAGAAGGGACCGTCGTCTATGAAGGGCAAGAGTGGCAAGTAGCTGTCAAAGGCAACGAGCAACTCGATCTGTTTGACGGCATAGAGCTGAGAGAAGCGGACACCCATAGGGGGGTTATCGCACCATCCTATCGGTAGTTTTGTGTTCATGGACACATTTTATTGCTGCAATCTTCCGAAATCTTTAATTTTCACTTTCGCGTGAATGGTATAGTCAGCATCAGAAAGGATGCTTCGCTGAGGAAGTTTTAACCATTCGGAATAAGGGATGATGTTTCTGGCGTATTGCCCGATGCCTAAGGGATCGACTTTGTTCTTTTTCATAATATCAACTAATTCTAAACTCTTCTTTTCAACTAAAGCGCTCATCTTAGATTCGAGTTCTTTCTGATCGGCATTATTTTTCATATTTAGCTCTCCTGAATATTCTAACAAGGAACCTATAATGTTGATGTCGATAGATACCATTAATTTTCCGCCGTGAAGCAGAGTATCCGGAGAGGATACAATATGTATTTTCCTTTTACTCGAAATATATAGAAGTGCTGCTTGCTCATTTGGGTTTTGGTCAATCTCGCTCAAATCCATATAAATATTGCCTGAGCCTAAATTATCGTGAAGCAGGGCAAAGAACATTTTATCTTCCGGTTTTATTTTGGCCACATACTGATCGTTTCTGAATAAGGCAATTCCATCGATAATCAAGCTATCCTTCGTTTCATTGATGATGGCACATACAGGATCAGTGCCGTCGTCATAATAATCCCTAGCGAAGGAATAAAGGTTTGTGAAGGGAATATCGTTGGTATTCGCTTCCGTACGGATGAGATCGTCAATATACTCGCCTACAGTTTGACCTTGGGGATAGGTTCTTGACAACAATTTGTTGGCGCTCTCTTCGACAACAAGGACATGAAGGCGATTCCCGACAGAGGGATCTCGAACAAGGGCATCGATGTGTTTCCAGATGCCTTTCTTTGCGAATTTATCACCAAATAACACTTGACGGACTTGGCCATTCACAATCTTCCGATTGTTTTGGCGGTCGAAAATCATTCTTGCCTCTCTACTGGTTTTGGCATTGGTGGAGTAAATAAGGGCTTCCTTTTCATTTGATTTTGGAATGCTAATCGTTAGTTTTATTAAATCGTCACCTTCCTTATTGTTTGCAACGTCATAAGCAATTGATCTTACGAATCCCGTTTTCTCAATAATTTTTTGATCCGAGCAGCCGAGAAGAAATACAAAAACAAGGAGGATCCCCTTTTTATATTTCATTTTTCGCATTCCTTCCCTTCCATTTCTGAAATTTCAATACAAGGATTAATAGGACGGGCATCGAAAACGCAATGCCTATTTCAATATGAAAAGCAAGGCTGAGCAGCTCTTGAGATTTTCTTAAGATCTGTGGAATAAATCCGGTAAGAAACACGATGATGGAGATAACCATTTCGATCGATTTCGGCCGGGCATGTGGGAATAGTTGCTTTACGGTCATGAGCGCTGCGATACAAAACATAACCGTTGAGATCAGATTCACATATAGAAAAAAAGGGAAGATCACACTTTCTATCCGGTTAATAAAAGGGAGTTCAATATAACTGAACATATTCATGAGCGGATAAAGGAGTGCTTGCAATTGCTCAAAACTATAGAAGCCGGATGAAATCCAAATGATGATGAGTTGAATGAAGGTTGCGAGCCAATGGCCGGCAAATACGCCTTTAAACAACTTGCTTTCTTTATTCGTAAAAGGAATGAAAAACAAGCATAACTCGTAACCAACGAAAACCTTGTACACTTCCACCCAATTGTGAAAGGAAGGCGGTTTGGTTGTCCCCTGAAAAAATGAGTTTGTAAACCGAATCATTTTCCAATCGTCAAAATAAAAAAAGATCAATCCGACAATCCAAATGGTCAAAAAGAAGAATAGGGTATTTGCCTTGCTAATGTTGTATAAGTTCTTACTAAGCAAGAAATAAACCATGATGCAAAACACAAAAAAAATGATCATTGGGTTCATGGATTGAAAATAAAGCAATTGAAAAATAAAAATGAAGTTCTTCCCGATGAAGGACGCGAGCCCGATCCAGACAAGGGCAATTAATACATAGAACGGGTAAAGTAATATCTTTGGAAGAGAGCTCTCCAAAATTTGAAAAGCGGACCTTCCATTTCCCGACTTATAAACGATCCAGTAAAGAAAAATGTTGAAAGTGGCTGCACAAGATAAAACGAGAAGGCCTACCCAGCCATTTGTCCCCAAGTTTTCGGCAACGATACGGGGAAGATCGAAAATCGTGATATCTATCTCAATCATGAAGATGAGTAGTGCAATATGGAAAGCATTTAATTTTTCCTTCACAGAAACCACCGTCATTTTCGCATTTTATTTCGGATCGTATTTTTAGATTTTGAAATGCTGGGACGTTTTGTCAACGACCAGAACGGTCCTCTAATAAAAGTATCTAAGATATCATTCATATTTAAAGGAGCAACAGGAGTTAAATAGGAAGTACCCATATTTGTAATTCCGGCAAGATGGATAACCATAAACCCGATGCCGATGACGAGTCCTAAATTTCCTAATAATCCCGCTAAGATGATAAATCCAAAACGGATGAGTCGAATGGATGCACTCATAATATAGCTTGGCACAACAAATGAGGCGATGGCAGAAGTAGCTACGGTAATGACGAGGATATTACTTGTAAATCCGGCTTGAACAGCTGCTTGTCCAATCACGATACCGCCGACGATACCGATGGTTTGCCCGATTTTCGTTGGAAGCCTGGCGCCGGCCTCCCGAAGTAATTCGATTGTCGTTTCCATAATCAAAGCTTCGAGTAACGGAGGAAACGGTACTTTGCTTCTCGATTCGGTTAAGTTATAGAGCATCGTATGAGGAATCATTTCATAATGAAAGGTCGTAGCCGAAACGTAAAAAGAAGTTAAACCAAGGGTGAGAGCAAATCCAGCAATGCGAAGAAGTCTGATCGCTGTCCCTAAGAGCCATCTGCTATAGTAATCGTCGGGTGAAGAAAAGAAATCAAAGAAAGACGTCGGGCAACTAAACGCGGAAGGGCTGCCATCGACAAATCCTACTATGCGGCCCCCAACGATTTTGGATACGATGGCGTCGGGCCGTTCTGTGGTCATGAATTGTGGGAAAATAGAGTTTGGATTTTCTTCGATCAGCTGAACCAACATATTTCCTTCAAGAACCATGTCAATTTCAATGTTTTGAATGCGATCTGCGAGCATGTGAACGAGTTCTTGATTGGCAATACCCTCCAGATACACGATAATGACATCGGACTTCGTTACTTCGCCCACTTGAAACTTCATTGTTTTTAATTGGGCGCTTTTAATTTTTTTTCGAAGTAAGCCAAGATTTTGAGCAATATCTTCGACAAAACCATCATGTGGTCCAATGATAACGGATTCTGTCTCCGATTGTTCAATGGTACGGCCAATAGATTCAGAAACATCAACTATATAGGCATTTTGATTGAAGAAGATAGCTGCATGGCCGTCTAAGATCCCCTTGATGCATGTTTTTCTATCATGAACGGGTTGGTAGGGCGCATATTGCAATATGTCTGCTACTTCTTCCTCGGTTGTATGAGTAAAAGGATGGATAATTGCGCGGAAAAGTTCCGTATTTCCAGCTAAAGTGGGAAGATACACAACATCGACATGGCTTTTAGGAAAGGTTTGGTGCGTAAAATCCATACAATCCTTAAACTCCGCGATGGTTTGCTCCAGCGATGGCAATTCGTTTATGTCTACATGTTTTTGAAAAATTTTCATAACTCCACCTCGGTGTGTATTTTCTCCATATATCCCCAATATATTCATTGGCTAAAGGGAGAAAATCCCTTCTCCAACTGCATAACCTTCCATCGCTTAACAAACAATACCGTTGTTACGAGAAGGAGGGTATACAAGCCATGAGGGTTAGAAATCGGAGCAAATGGAGCACCGCTATATTGGCCGTCCTGTTGGTTATGCTGGCTGTCCCAGGATGCGGGAAAAAGGAAACGGTTAAAGTCGGGATTGAGCAAAACTTCCGTCCGTTCACGTATATGGAAAACGGAGAGAAGAAAGGCTTCGAGGTCGAATTGTGGCAAGCGGTTGCGAAAAAGGCGGACATTCCGTATGAACTCGTTCCCATGGAACATGGGGAATTGATTAAAAGCGTTAAATCCGGCGGGGTTGATCTAGCGATCGCGGGCATGACGGTCAGCAACGCCCGCAAGAATAACTTCGACTATTCCAGTCCTTATTTTCAAACAGGGTTAGTGGTTCTCACCTCCACCGACAACGGAGTCATCAAAGGAAAAGATGATTTAACCCAAAAAGTGGTGGCAACCAAGAACGGTTCAACAGCCTTTAATTACGCCGGTGAAATTCAAGGAGCTAAAATTAGGAGCTATTCCAACATAGCCGATGTCTACACTGAGCTCAAAAATAATACCGTGGATGCCGCTATATTCGATGAGCGCAACGCGCATGATTTTCTGAAAGATAAAGCGCAAGGACAAGTGAAAATGGTTGGAGAAGCGTTTAACAAAGAGAGATACGCCGTCGTCGCTAAAAAGCGCAATAAGTACATCGGCAAAGTGAATAAAGGTCTCGAAGCTGTCAGCAAAGACGGAACCTATGAAGCGATGTATACGAAGTGGTTTGGCAGCAAGCCGGACAAAATGCCTGATAAGATAAAAAAAGACATGGAGTACGAAATGCAGCATGAAACGGTAAAGGTCGCTAAATAGCGGCCTTTTTGTTGCCTACTCGGACACAAAAAGTTTACAAGTTGGCGACACTTAGGCTACGTTGGAAAGGTATAATTTCACCGATGTCTATGACGAAATGAACGTGGAGGGCGGATGGAGAAGACAAAAATATTAATCATCGAAGATGAAGCAGCGATTGCCGATCTTCTTGAATATGGATTGCAAAGAGAAGGGTATCACATTCAAAAAGCATCCACAGGTGCGGAAGGTTGGAGAATGCTAGAGTCCTTTCACCCTAACTTGCTATTGCTGGATTGGATGCTGCCGGACGAGAACGGTCTGGATATTTGCAAAAAAGCAACGGCAATCTACAACATTCCCATTGTCATGATTACAGCTAAATCGGATATTACGGACAAAATTCTTGGCTTGGAATTCGGCGCAGACGATTATATCACAAAGCCTTTTGATCTTCGGGAAGTTGTGGCGAGAATCAGGACGATTCTACGGCGGTTTGCACAAGCGAATCGTACAACCGCGGAGTCTCAAGAGAGCATAATTCATATTAGGGAAATTGCTATCTATACAAGTGAGCGATTGGTTCGCAGAAGAGATGAAATCATTGATTTAACTCCGAAAGAATATGATCTTCTTCTTATTCTTTACCAATACAAAGGAAAGATTTTTACCCGGACTGAGCTGCTCGATCAAGTATGGGGCTACGATTTCGCAGGGGATACTCGAACCGTAGATACGCACATTCAACGTTTGCGCAAAAAATTGGGGTTAAGTGACTTGATTACCACAGTGTTTAGCATTGGCTATAAATTTGAGAAGCAGATGGACGTGTAACATGTTACATACCATAAGGGGCAAGCTGCTCATCGGATTTTTTCTCATTTTTCTTCTCTTCTTCTTGATTTTAAATCAGATGGTGGCAAGGAATATTGAATCCGGCAACCATAAAATCATGACCGATAGCTTAATAAGCTTGAAAAATAACAGCAGTGCCTATGTGCGCCAATCGTTTATGATCCACCATTTTGCCAACGATGAGCTGTATTTCGGACAAATCGCCGAGGAGATGGCCAAAGATTTGCAGCACGATACAGCCACGAGTATCAGTATGTATTCGATAACCGGGGAGATGCTGTTCGCCTCAGATCCGGCCCTGTTTACAACGGATGGCGAAGATTTGACGCAAGCCTTGCTCGGCAAGACCGCCTATCGCATTACGTATGAGAATGGCACAGCTTCCGTTCTATTTGCATTTCCCGTTATCGTGGAAGGAACCAAAGTAGGGATTGTCCGGTTTGCTAAGGATTTTACTTTGCTCTACGAGCAGAGCACGGAGATTAGGCGTACGATCTTTGTAATTGCAATGGCTGTATTTGCTGCAGCTTTTCTGTTCACTTACTTGTTATCCCGTCATATTACTGTTCCCTTAGTGAAATTATCCAATGCCTCTTCAGAAGTCATGAAGGGCAAGCTGGACACTCGCCTTTCGTTTAGACGCAAGGACGAGATTGGCAAGCTGGCTGCGAATTTCAACAACATGATCGAGCGTATTCAGAATCAAATCACCACGATTGAACAAGATCGGGATCAATTAGAAGAGTTGAACCAGGCGCGCAAGCGATTTTTCGATAATGTGACCCATGAGCTGAAAACGCCGCTTACAACAATTATGGGGTATGCGACTCTTATTCAAGAGAACGGAAGCCATGATCAAGCCTTATTCGAAAAGGGAATAACCCACATCGTAGGCGAGAGCAAACGGCTGCATGACATGGTGCTGAAGCTGCTTGAACAGTCCAAAGCAACTCAAATGGCGGATCGAGTAGCCCTTGTGGATGTAGGCTATCTTTTACAGGATGTCTGTGAAACGATGACGATTAAAGCCAAACGGTATAAGAAATCGATTCAAAGCCAAACCGTAGAAGGATTGCTCGTACTTGGACAGGCTGATAAGCTGAAACAGCTGTTCATTAATCTCCTCGACAACGCGATCAAATACGGCTATTCCCATACTGACATTAAAGCGAATGCCGAACTGGTTTCGGATGTATTGCGCGTGACGTTCACGAATGAAGGTCCTACGATTAGTGCGGAGCATCTTAGCCGAATTTTTGAACCGTTCTATCGGGTGGATTCCGTGATGCATGAAGCGGATAGCGCTGGCTTGGGCTTGAGTATCTGCAAAGGAATTGTCGACGAGCATCTGGGCAGTATCCGGATAACAAGTCAATCAGAGCAAACCCTTGTCTACATCGAGTTGCCATACCAAAGAATGGAGAGTGTCCAAGAATGAGCAAACGTTGGATGGGATTCATGACCGTTCTCTTCCTTGTAACGATCCTATCGGCAGGCTGCTTGAAGACAACTAGGTCGGAAACCATTATTATCCCAGATACAGCGGAAACATCGGGTACCAAAGGGAAACAGGAGTTATTTGAAGTAAAGACGATCTACCGCATACTTAGCAAAAACACCGAACACGGGACACCTTTAGGTTGGATCGACGAAAGCTCGCTTCTGGGCCTTTTCGATGAGACCGCTAACCTGGCTAGTCTGGATCGGATCGATGCGCCTTATGAATCCCACCTGAAATTGCACAGCTCCGAAGCCGTTTCTGATTCCTTAGCCTTCTCGCCTGACGGACAGACGATAGCTTCCGTAAGACAGATTAACGGAGAATACACTTTAAACTTAAGCACACTAACCGACCAGAAAGGAGCGGTTATTTCTACGCTTGGGATGAGTCAGATTCGCTCGTTAAAGTTTGGTTGGTCGAACAACGGGCGATTTCTTGTCTATACTGCGTATAAGCCAGAAGATAAGGGGGCTTTTATCGGCGTATATGACATGAAGGAGCATAGTTTGAAAAGTTATACGTATAGCGCCTGGGATCCGAAAGATACGATAATTTCGATCCATATCGCTGACGATGCCCAAGGTGTAGCCCTCGTCAGAAAAGCCGATAAACGTTTCTATGTGGATGTCGGCGCTTGGAGCGGCAGCCAAATGGTAAATCAGTACGAGCATCTCGTTGCAGGCGACACCCAAGTCGAGTGGATTCACAATGATCAAATCGCGTTTATCGGGCAAGAAGGGACCCTATATGCCTATGACAGGCGCAATGCTGCGCTTTCCGACTTCGTAGAGGGGGTCAGCATGTTCCGTCTATCGCAAGATCGCAAATCGATTGCCTTCTCACAAGATAAAGACACCGTATATGCGGCGACATTATATGGAAACAATGTGATGAACAAGACTCAACTCTTCAAAGGGGTTGTTCCCTCATTGATGGCTTGGAGCCCTGATAATGGCAGACTGCTCTTAAGTGGATGGAAGTCGTATGAGCGAGATCAACTGCGAGCGGCTCCTGCTCCAGCAGCGAGTCAAGCTTCAACGCAAACGGCAGAAGTTGTGTCAAGCGGTATGCAAAACTTAGTGATTGAGTTCAAATAAAGAATCGATAAGGACTTCCTTTCGATTCTTTTTTTATTGCATTTCGTTGACATTTCGTTGACAAGTTGGATAAGCGGCAGCCACATCCGTGGTTTAGATTAATCTTACGGACCGTTATTCATATAAAATCTTAGGACAAGGATGGGGATTACATTGAACAAATCGAAATATTGGCTTGGACTAAGTCTGAGCGTCGTTATCCTGCTAGGGATGTCGGCTTGCAGCTCGAGCTCAAGCAATGGCAATACGGATGGTAAGCTTGTTACGGATACGGGGAAAGCGGGGGAAACGACTGGTAATTTACAAACCGGCCCGAATCAGGCGAGTACAACGAAAGGAGGAAAAATAACGATCGTGTTCTCCACGTTTTGGCCGGATGAGGATCTCAAGAAAGCCAAGATAAACTATGAGGCAGCTCATCCGAACATTACCATTGATCTGCAAGATGTGGTAGCGGATGACGCACATTTGGAAGCAGAATTGAAAAAATACGTAACGGCAACGAACACAGCTATGTTATCAGGAAAGGGGCCTGATATGCTTGCCTTGGATATGCTGCCAAGTGAGAAATATGTGGGCCAGCATCTGCTGACTGACTTAAGCGGAATGTTGAAGAAAGACCCCTCGTTCTTGAAGGGAAGCTATTTTAACAATATTTTGGAGAGCTCTCAAACGAATGGCGGCCTTTTCGGATTACCGCTCTCCTTTTTTCTCAATGTTATGATCGGTGACGAAAAAGCAATCAAACAAACCGGTGTAACCATCGACGATAAGAATTGGACTTGGGAAAAATATGCCGATACCCTCAAGCTGCTCAGTCAAAAAGGACCCTACAAGTCAACTAGCAGCGCGCCCGGAGTTATACCTTCAGAGGGAAAAGAAATGATGCAAATGCTGCTGGGTGAAATGGTAAAGGAAAATTATCCGCATTTGGTTAATGAGACTTCACGGTCGGCCAACTTCGACTCAGCCGCTTTCACCGATATGATGGGCCAGATCAAACAGATGTATGATGACGGCGTATTTGCCAGCGGTCGCGGCAGCTCTTATTTCAAGTCGCAGAATGTGAATTCAGCGTGGGATTATCTTGTTTCGATGAAGGAAACCGGTATGGATGCAAGGTTATATGCCAAACCCCGAGCGGATGGGACGACAGCCGGAGGATATTTTTATCCCTACAAAGTTATTGGGATCAATGACAAATCAGCTGTAAAACAAGAAGCTTGGAACTTCCTTCAATACTTGATGTCGGAAGAAATCCAACTCTCTCCAGAACGAGCCGGTTTCCCCGTGAATAAGAATGTGTACGAGAAACAAGTGCAGCAGCTCCTAGCTAGCGGAACAGTTAAAACTTATGAAGAAGGTCCACTTCACGGTCAGTCGATCCCGGTCGATCCCGCCCAGATTCAACTGCTGGATGGATATTTGTCCGAAGCCGTTCATCCGGTTGCCTTCCAGCCAACCAAAATCGAAGAGATCGTTAAGAAGGAGAGCCAAGCTTACTTCAACGGTCAGAAATCGGCGAATGATGTGGCAAAACTAATCCAAAACAAGGTGATGACGTATTTGAATGAATAATTTCCAACGGCCGGCCTGGCTTGGAAAAGACAGCATTGCACCTTGGATCTTCTTGGCTCCGAGCGCAGCCGGTTTCATTCTGTTCTACATCATCCCGTTCGGGATGGGGATTGTCTACTCATTTACGGATGCAACGGTAGGCGGAGCGTTTGTCGGCTTCGGTAACTACGCCGCTTTGCTCAACAGCAGGTCGTTTCATAAAGCTTCAATGAATACACTGCTTTTTACCGGCATTAGCGTACCGCTCCTAATCCTGCTTTCTCTGATGCTGGCTCTCCTATTGAATCGGCAACGATGGACTCGCAGCTGGCTGCAGACGTCATTTATTTTACCGCTGGTCGTGCCAGTTGCTTCTATCACAATGATTTGGCAAATCTTCATGGATTGGAACGGAGCTTTAAACGCATGGATGCATAGCCATAGCTGGGGACGTATCGATTGGATGCAGTCCGACTGGTCGATAGGGGTAGTAGTTGTTTTATATATTTGGAAAAACATCGGGTACGACATGATTTTATTTCTGGCTGGGCTTCAAGCGATTCCAGTCTCGTATTATGAATCCGCTAGGATGGATGGGGCGAGCAAGCTTCGTCAGTTCGTTCACATCACTCGGGTCTATTTGACTCCTACAATGATTTTTGTTGTGCTGATCTCGATTATCAATTCGTTTAAAGTGTTCAGAGAGACGTATCTACTAGCAGGCGATTACCCGTATGACCGTATTTATATGGTCCAGCACTATATGAACAATATGTTCTTTTCACTAGACATTCAAAAGCTGACCGCAGGGGCAACGCTCATGGTGGGATGCATCCTGATTCTAGTGTTCATCTTACTGGCAATCGAGCGGCGGTTTCAATCTTTTATGGAATAAGAGGAGGGATCATTACCGTGAAACAGCTAACCAAAGTTGGATTAACTCTCCTTTTAGGGATTGCGGCAGGAATCTCCTTGGTTCCCATCGTGTTAACTTTTACGAACTCACTCATGACAGAAAGGGAAATCGGACTCAATTATGATTGGATCTGGAAAATGCCTGATGCGGCAGCAGGGGGAAAGGATGCTTTCGTGAACCTGAAGTGGATTCCGGATTGGCTTAGTTTCAATCAATATGCCGAAGTATTAGTACGGAACCCTAAGTTCCTGCATATGTTCTGGAATTCAGTGGGACTGGTCGTTCCCATTATTTTGGGGCAAATTGTTGTAGCTTCCTTAGCCGCGTATGCTTTTGCCAAACTTCGCTTTCCGGGGAGAGACAAATGGTTCCTATGTTATCTCATGACGATGTTAATGCCATTTCAAGTTACGTTAGTTCCAAATTATATCATTTTGGATAAATTAGGATTGTTGAACACAAGACTGGCTATTGTGCTGCCAGGCATCTTTGCAGCCTTCGGAGTCTTCATGCTGCGTCAGTTTATGCTTCATCTGCCAGGCGTATTGACGGAAGCGGCCAAAATGGATGGTGCTGATCATTACACGATCTTCGGTCAGATTGTTCTGCCGCTCGTCAAACCGGGGATAGCCGCTCTAGCAGTCCTGTTATTCGTCGATTATTGGAACATGGTCGAGCAGCCGCTCATCTTTCTGCAGGATGTGGTCCAACAACCGTTATCGCTCTATTTGGCGGAGATTGGCAAGGAGGCCAAAGGTGTTGTTTTCGCAGCATCCGTGCTCTATATGAGTCCTATGGTGCTACTGTATCTTTATGCGCAGTCGCATTTCATAGAAGGCATTCAACTTTCGGGGATTAAAGGATAGGAGGCAGGAAACGAACTCGTATAAAAGAGTAAAAGCACGATCTGGAGGTAACGATTTTGGAAATGAATACAAAAAACGGTGGGCAGGCCATCCATAAACGCTGGCTTCATCTCGTCACTGTGCTCATCATTACTTTGCTTGGGATCTCTACCTTGCTGAGCAATACGCTCTATGGTTTGACGCTTCCGAAAGTAGCTGTGCAAATCGTTGGAGCCGGTCAGTTGGTTCAGACGTTTAAAGGCAGTGCATTTCTCAAAGCAATAGAAGTAAGAGAGGTTTCTGGACAGCCAGGTTGGAACGTTACAAAAGTGCTGGTACAAGAAGGGGACATCGTTAAAAAGGGGCAGGTGCTTGTGCAGTACAACAATGATGAAGCCCTTAATTTGCTGCAAACTGAGAAAAATACATTAAACAAACTATTGTTGTCCATGGAGAAGCTCGAGTATGACTATGTACAAGCGGAGCATAACGAAGATAAGGGCAACATTCTTGCTGCGAAGGCTGCAGTGGATAGCCTTAAGCTCGACATCAGCCAGCAGCAGAAGCGAATCCAAGATTTGAACGCTAAATGGATAGCGAATCAGTCGTTGTTTGCGCCTTGCGATGGGAAGGTTGCAGGGATAAACGCAAAAGAAGGTATGCCTGCTAACGCAGGAGCACCGGATGTTCGCATCTTAAATACGCAGCAGGGATATAAAATTGACTTGCTTATTCCTACTTCCATGGCCGAGAGTCTTCTCTTAGGTGAAACGATTGAGACTCAGCTTTCTGGTCCTAATAATCGGGCAGTTTCGGGTAAAATAACTAGTTTGGTAGGCGCCGGGATGGGGAACGGTTCTACATCTGGAACCAGCGGCGGCCAAGATGATAAGCAATCGGACATGACTCAGATGACGCTATCGTTCCAAGATGCGTCGCTCGTTGGAAACGAGAGAGTGGAAGTCGCGATAACGAAAAAAGGGCCGTCCGGCGGGATGCTCGTCTCGAAGACGGCTGTGCGGAGTGATCCAACGGGCTCATTTGTATACGCAATCGAAGAGCGGAAAGGTCCGCTTGGCAATGCCTTCCATGCGGTACGAAGAAAGGTTACCGTTTTGGAATCAAACGAGCAAGCTGCCGCTGTCGAAGGATTATTTGCTCAAGAGTCCGTTATCGTGGAGAGCAGTGAACCGTTATTGGACGGGAGTCGTGTTCGAATTGTGGAATAATCGAACGGTTATTTATTAACATAGGGTTTATTATGTAAACAAACGAAGAAGCTGCTCATGAGACCATACCCCAGGTTAAAAAAGGGGAATTCCCATCTACTCCTGATCAATTGGATGCCGGATTTTATCATGGTATAGATCAAAAAACAGTTTGCCATGCGTTCCCCTGATCGCGTAACACACTTCGTCTACCGTAACTCCGCGCTGTCGAAGCTGCTTCGAGAGCCATTCTTTCGATAAACCGATTTGTTGTAAATTAGTGGTCATGATCTTTCCATCCATAATGAGCTCGACTGGAAACTGTATCTTCGTTTCGTTTGTCAATTGCAAGTCCTTCTGTATCAGGGGACGATATTCTGGTTTTTTGAGTATGGATAGTCTGCCGTTAAGCTCTAAGATCGCATATTGGACTTCTTCGATATCAAAAATGTCCTTCTCACGCAATTCCTGATTTAAAGTGTCCAGCGTAAACTGAATTTTCCTTAAGTTTTCTTCCATAATTTTGCCATTTTCGATCACGACCGTTGGTTTTCCGGCGAACCACTTCCTGATTTTGCGGCTTTTCAAGGAAATGACTGAGATGAGATAAACAATGCCACCGAAAATCACTGAGGAAGTAATCATAGGCCAAGTTTTCAAGTGAGTATTAAATGCTAAATTGCCGATGATGGATCCAAGCGTGATCGAAGCAACAAAATCATTGTACGTCATTCGCGCTATCGTGTGTTTTCCGAGTATCCGCGTAATAATCATAATAAGCACGAAAGCAGCTATCGTCCGAAGACTCGTTTCCAACATATCAACTAACCTCCCCTCGAGTGATGCTTTGTTATCTTTTTCTTTTCTTAGAAAAAAATACACAGGGGCAGAATCGATCTGGAATCGCATACGTTTAGTAAGGAGTCTTCTTGCGAAAGGATGATATGCTTTGTTGTATACACCTCATTTGACTACGCGAAAGATTATGCCTGAAATGCAGGAGTTCCCGATGCTATCGTTATCCAGCCGAATCACGCCGGAGCATCTGTTTTATATCCGCAATCACTTTCCTTATCCGATCATTGACATGAGAACATGGGGGCTGCAGATAAATGGTCTGGTGAATAGACCCCTTTATTTACGTTACCATGATTTGTTGCAAATGCATCAGGTTTCTATCCCTGTAACGCTGGAATGCGCTGGTGAAAAGAGGGCCCTGTTTGTTCCGAAAACCCGCGGCGAGCAATGGGAATTGGGTGCAAGCAGTCACGCTGTTTGGACGGGAGTACGACTCATGGATATTCTTAAAGCAGCTTGTATACTACCGAATGCGATGGAAGTAACTTTTGAAGGGATGGACAAAGGGGTTAGAACGGATATGCAGGGGATATTTACTTATATGAGAAGTTTACCGATCAAGGAGGCACTGAACCCCGATTTGTTGATTGCTCTTTACATGAATGGGAAGCCTTTGCCTTTTCGCCACGGTTATCCCGCGCGACTCATTGTTCCGGGATGGTACGGAATGGCTTCTGTTAAATGGCTGCAACGCATTACAATCATTGACCAACCATTTAAAGGCCCTTTCCAAGCGGTCGATTATGTCTATGTAAACACGGCGAAGCCAGTCGAGACGATCCGTCTTAACTCAACGATTGCACAACCTTCCGATCAGCAAGTACTGGCAAAAGGGGAGCACCTGCTGCTCGGAACGGCAATCTCAGGTGATTCTCCCGTACTTTTTGTTGAAGTTAGCTTCGATAACGGCATGACATGGCAGCCTGCGTCTTGGTTGGACCCTCATGAATCCTATTCTTGGAGACGCTGGTGCCTAAAATGGACTGCTACGAATTCCGGGACTTACGATATCAGTGTCCGAGCTACGGATGCTGCAGGAAATGTGCAGCCAGAAATCGCGGATTGGAATGAAAAAGGATATGGCTATAATGCTATCCAAAAAATACGCGTCTACGTTGATTGAAGGTGAACCAGAAGAAAGGCGAAGGAAGATAACTGGTAAAACTACCGCTAAACTGCTCAAAAATGACCTCGCAGGGAATATAGATGGAAAAACTCCCGTTAATTTGACCGGATTTCGTAGATTCTTATGAAGCCGGTGCAAATAGAGGGAGTTTTTCCAGTTAAATGGATCAATCAAGATTCAATAGTCAAATTAAAGGGAACTTTTCCCTTATTTTGAATCGATATTTTTAAATTGATTGGCAAACATCCGGGAATACGTACCGTCTTGGCTCATCAACGTGCTGTGACTGCCTTGCTCGGCGATCTCGCCGCGGTCGATGACCATAATCGTATCCGCATCCCGGATCGTGTTCAGCCGATGTGCAATAATGAAACTTGTGCGCCCCTTCATCATGGAGAGCAGAGCTTCCTGAATATGCAGTTCCGTCCGCGTATCAATGCTGCTCGTCGCCTCATCCAGAATCAGGATGGAGGGATCTGCCAAAATGACGCGCGCAATCGCAAGCAACTGGCGCTGCCCTTGGCTTAAATTCCCGCCGTTCTCGGATAGCGGCGTATCGTAACCCTTGGGCAGCCGGCTTATAAAAGCGTCTGCATTTGCAAGCTTTGCTGCGGCAACCACTTCAGCGTCATTCGCATCTGGTTTGCCGTATTTGATGTTCTCCTTAATTGTGCCGGAGAACAAATACGTATCCTGCAGCACGATGCCGAAGCTGCGGCGCAAGCTGTCGCGGGTATAGGATTTGATATCCCGGCCGTCAATCAATATCGTGCCGCTTGTCGCATCATAGAACCGGGTCACGAGATTGACGATCGTCGTTTTGCCTGCTCCTGTCGGTCCGACGAGTGCGAGAGAGCTGCCTGCCGGGGCCTCAAAGCTGACCTGCCTCAGGATCGGCATATCCGGTCGATAACCGAAGGTTACGTCCTGGAAGGTGACGTGTCCGATTGGCTTTTCCAGCTCGACGGCATCAGGCGCATCTTCCACTTCTTCCGCTTCATCCAACACCTCAAAGGCGCGTTCTGCCCCAGCAACACCAGACTGCAGCACATTGTAGGTGTTCGCAATATCGTTAAGGGGTCTCACGAATTGGCGCGAATAGCTTAAGAAGCTGGCAATGACTCCAACTGTGATGTGGCCTTTGACAGCGAGAACGCCGCCGACAATCGCAACGGCTGAGAAGCCGATATTATTGATGACACTAAGGAGCGGCATCAGAAAACCGGACCAAATTTGCGCTTTCAAGCCAACCTCATACAATCGCCCGTTCACGTTATTGAATTCATCAATGGCTTTCCTCTCGCGATTGAAGGCTTTGACAACGAGAAGCCCGGAGATCGTTTCTTCAATATGCCCATTCAGCTTACCGAGCTGTGCCTGTTGGTCTTTGAAGAGCACGCTTGTGCGCTTGGTAATTGTTTTTGCCAGGAAAAAAACGAGTGGAACGGTGATGAGGCTCGCCAGTGTCAGGGTGGGGCTTAGTACCAGCATCATCACTAAGGAGCCAACGATCGCAATCGAGCCTGTCATCAGCTGCGCCGTAGATTGTGAGATCGAATTGCTCACATTGTCAATATCGTTCGACAGCCGGCTCATAATATCGCCATGCGAACGTCCGTCAAAAAAAGCAAGCGGCAGCTTTTGCAGCTTCGCGAACATTGTTTGCCGAAGTCTCTTCACAACGCGCTGCGCAAGACCGGCCATAACCCAGCTTTGGAGGAAGGTAAGCCCGCCGTCGGCGATATACGTAGAAATCAGTACGATCATTGTCACGTCGAGGACGCTGTAATTAACTTGACCTGCCGCCATCGCATCAATGGCCACACCGATGAGATAAGGGCCTGCCAGCGTCAAAGCGGAGTCCGCTGCAATGAACATAAAAACGATGGTCAGCCATTTGCGTTCTGTACCCAAATAGAACCAGAGACGCCGCAGGGTGCCTTTGAAATTTTTGGGCTTCACAGCCTGAACACGCCCACCCCGAGCAAGCGGTCCCGTAATCATTGGGACGTCAGGAGCTTGTTGCTTCGATCCATCATTCGGCTTTGTCATGGTGAGACAGCTCCTTTCCGAATTGGGATTGGCATATTTCCACATAGACGCGGCAGCTCTTCATTAACGTCTCATGGTTGCCGATGCCGACAATTTCACCATCGTCCATGACAACGATTTTGTCCGCATCCATCACGGAGGTAATGCGCTGCGCAATGATCAAACAAGTGACTCCCGATGCGTACTCTTTGAGCGATTCTTTAATTTTCGTCTCCGTCGCAGTGTCCAGTGCGCTTGTGCAATCATCGAGAATGAGAATGTCCGGTTTGCGAATGAGTGCTCTGGCGATCGACAGTCGCTGCTTCTGACCGCCGGACAGGTTCACGCCCCGCTGACCAAGCTTGGTGTCATAGCCTTCGGGGAAGGCGGCAACGAAGTCATGCGCTTCTGCCATTTTCGCGGCATGGATAATCTCATCGTGTGTTGCTTGCTCATGCCCCCAACGCAAATTCTCTTCAATTGTGCCGCTGAACAGAATCGTTTTCTGTGGCACGATGGCAATGCGATCGCGAAGCTTGGCAGGATCTACCTGACGGATGTCCGCACCATCCACGCTGATCGAACCGGTGCTCGGATCATAGAAACGGGGGACGAGACTCACAAGGGTACTCTTACCGGAGCCAGTAGAGCCGATTATGCCTATCGTTTCACCGGGAAGACACGTTAAGTTGATATTTTTCAGATTAGGTTCTCCGGCAGCCCCTTCATAAGCAAATGAAACGTTCTCGAATTCAATCCTCCCACCCGGTCGATAAATTGGCAGTGATGCAGCGTCCTTCCATGTCATTTCATTCACCTGGCTGAAAACTTCACCAATCCGGTTGGCGGAAGCTTTCGCTCGAACGAACATATTGAACACCATGGATATCGTCATCAGCGCAAACAAAATTTGCGTCATGTAATTGACGAACGCGACGATATGCCCGACTTGCATCTGGTTGTGATTAACCCGCCAAGCGCCAAGCCAAAGCACAGCTGTGATTCCGAAATTGACGGTCAACAGGATAGAGGGATTAAAGATAGCCAGCAGCCTCGTCACCTGAATCGATTTGTTCTGGTAATCCAGATTAGCCTCCTGGAATTTATCCGTCTCGTGGTCGAAGCGATTGAACGCTTTGACGACACGCACACCGGACAAATATTCCCGCATGACCCGATTGACGCCGTCCAGCGCTTTCTGCACGCCGACGAATCGGGCGAATCCCACTTTCAAGTTCAGTGCCACGAGCACGGCAACAATCGGGACAACGATGAGCAAAACGACAGCCAATTGCGGATTAAGCCGCACAGCCATGATCAAACTTCCGATACAGAGGAGGGGCGCTTTTATAAAAATGCGCATAAGACCATTCACAAAATTCTGCACCTGCGTCACATCATTCGTTAACCTCGTAATTAACGAAGCGCGTTCGAATCGCTCGATATTCGTAAACGATAGCGACTGGATTTTTTCAAATAAATCCGCTCTAAGCTCTGTGCCGAATTTCTGCGAAACATGGCTCGCCACAATATTGCGAAGCGATGCTGCGACAGCCCCGAACGCCGTGATGATCAGCATCAAGCCGCCCATGCGGAGCACGTAATCAAGCCGTTTCTCCGCAACGCCTACGTCCAAAATTTGGGACATGATCGTCGGCTGAAGCAAATCCGCAAACGCTTCCAGCGTGACGAAAAAGACCGCAATCAGAAATAGCTTCCAGTGCTTGCCGACATACTTTTTCATAAAACTCATGCTGCACACTCCTCTTTCCGTGGTCAACCTCTTAACAGAACGATACTCCCATTTTGGCCAAATGTCACTCATCAATTCAATTTCTAAACTTTCTTTCCTATGATATAATGTTGCCATATCTTAGTAGATGAGGATGGTGCAGATGTCCGAGCAGCGAGTGTATGTCCGGTTCCCAGAGGAGGCGGATGCAGAAGAATTGACAGCCATGTTAAAGCGCAATCGGGAATTCTTTGAGAAGTTCTCGCCAAGCAGCCCGGAGGAGTCCTATACGAAAGAACACCAGCTCCAATCGATCATCAAGAGCAGGACCGACATGGCGGAGGATCGGAGATACGCCTTCGTCATATGTCATAAGGAGGACGACCGAATTATTGGCAACATTGGGCTATCCTTTGTGATGAGGGGATCGCTTCAGAGCTGCATGATCGGGTACAATCTGGACGTGGCTTATAACGGCAAGGGTTACATGACGGAGGCAGTAAAACAGGTGGTACGCTATGCCTTCGAGGAGCTGAAGTTTCACCGGATTATCGGAGAAGCCTCTCCCCGGAATCCCGGATCGATCCGCGTGCTGGAGAATGCCGGCTTCCACAAGGAAGGGATCTCAAGGCGCAACGTGAAGATCAACGGCGTGTGGGAGGATCATCAAGTGCTGGCTATTATCAATCCGTCTGATGATATCTAGTTGAAGATAAAACTTAGACCTTACAGCCCGCTGCTGCGGGTCTATTTTGTTATGTAATAAGTTGGCTTAAAATTGGCATAAGATGGAATACTATTTATCATTCACTTAAGCGATTCGGAGGTTTTTAATGGTACATCTTGTCCTGTTGATCGTATTGATGTCCATCGTTATTTTGCCGCCACTGATCTTTTTTGGTTACATGTATGCGTTATCCAAAAAACCGAAACATTCCATCATCCGCTCCCACCCGTTCCTTGGCTGGCTGCGCTACTTGCTGGAGAAGCTCGGGCCCGAGTTCCGCCAATACTGGTTTGACAATGATACGGAAGGGAAGCCATTCTCGCGAGCCGATTTTGTCGGTCTTGTGTATGCGGCGAAGTATCGGACGGATCTCATCTCATTCGGCGGCAGACGCGATTATGAGAAGCCAGGCTTCTATTTGTCCAATGCCATGTTTCCGAAATTGACAAGCGAACTTAGGGTGGATAACCATGAGACTGCGCCCGGAAGAAAATATGTCATTACTGACGAGGGACTTTTTACTCGGAAGGAACATTTCGTGGAAGAACAAGTAAGACCTTGGCTGCTGGATGATACCGATGTCATCGTGGTAGGCGAAAATCGCAAAAATCCATGGAGGCTCAAAGGCATGTTCGGCGCTTCAGCCACATCGTTCGGAGCAGTCGGCGAGAATTATATTCAGTCCACCGGCAGCGGAGCAAGGATGGCCGGCGGTTCATGGATCAATACAGGCGAAGGTGGGGTCGCGGATGTGCATCTTGCCACGGGGGCCGATATCATTTCGCAGATCGGGCCCGGCCTGTTTGGCTTCCGGGATGATAGCGGCGAGTTCTCCATTGAGGTTTACAAGCGCAAAGCCAAGATTCCGCATATTAAAGCGTTTGAATTAAAGTTTCATCAAGGTGCAAAAATACGCGGCGGACATCTCGAAGGCTCGAAGGTAACCGAGAAAGTCGCCGCAGCCCGGCTAGTGCCAGTCGGGAAAACGGTCAATTCACCGAACCGGTTTGAATTTCTAACCAATCCGGAGGAAGCGCTCCGTTTCATCAGAACCCTGCAGGAAGAGGGAGGCAAACCGGTCGGCATCAAAATCGTCGTCGGTGATCCAAAACGGCTGGAACCGTTGTTCCGTGCAATGGCAGAGTTGGATATGTATCCGGATTTCATTACCGTAGACGGTTCCGAGGGCGGTTCAGGAGCGACCTTTAAAGCGATGGCGGATGGCATGGGATTGCCGCTCTATTCCGCGCTGCTAATCCTCGACGATGCTGCTAGAAAATTCGGCGTGCGCGACCGTTTCAAAATTTTCGCTTCCGGCAAACTCATTACGCCTGATAAAGTGGCAATCGCCCTAGCACTAGGCGCCGATTGCGTCAACTCTGCCCGCGGCTTTATGATGGCTAACGGCTGCATCATGGCTATGCAGTGCCATACGGGGAAGTGCCCGACCGGCATTACAACGACGGATTCCAAGTATCAGGCGGCTCTGGCGCCAGAGGAAAAGCAATGGCGGGTAATGAACTACATCCTTCAAATGAGGGAAGGTTTATTCTCGCTGGCTGCGGCCTGTGGCTTGGAGAGCCCGCGTGAATTTAGACGCGAACATGTGGTGTTTACGAATGAAAGCGGTCAATGCATGCGAATTGTTGATTTGTTTCCTTACGGTCATTAAGGCTGCCGCGATACCCAGCAAGTAATGAATTAGATTGGGGTGGAGAAATGATAACGGCATTAATCGGAAGTACTGCTTTTTTGGCAGTTGCTATTTTGTATATCCTGTTAGCGATGGGTTTACCTTACGGAGATTTTGCAATGGGCGGCAAATATAAGATAATGCCCAAACAAATGAGAATTGCCTGTGCAATTTCAGTCATCATTCAGTTGGTTGCAATCGTGTTTATACTACAAGCAGGGCACGTAATCTCAATCGATGCTTTAAAAACTGTCGCAAAACAAGTATGTTACTTTTTTGCTTTTTATTTAATAGCAAATACCCTTATGAATGCTATATCCAAAAGTAAAATGGAAAAGCTGGTTATGACGCCCGTATCTTTTCTCACAGCGATTTGCTTCCTATTTACGGCTATGAATGGTTCATAAGATGCCAGGTCATCTCCGATCATGAAATACAAATAAACCAGCCGAAGCGGCTGGTTTATTTGTGTTGAGGCAGCTTACATTCTTCAATAAAATACTTTGCTCTGAAGAATATCAAGTGCACGCTCAATCTCTTTCAGTTCTTCGTTGGAAACTGTTCCGAGCCGCTGGACGAACTGGGCTTCGATCCGCTGAAAAGCCTCGCTCATCAACGCTTCCCCTTCTTTGGAAAGCCGAATTGACGTCTTACGCCGGTCTTCGGCATCGGTAACCTTTTCGCACAATTGTTTTTCATTCAATTTTCTCAATTCACGGCTTGTATTCGGCATGGACATATGCATACAATCACTGATTTCACTGAGCGTAACAGGTTGGCTGACAGCAATGTATTCAAGAATCTTATACTGAACGGGGGTGAGCGCTTCGGTTCTTACGTCTTTTGTCATATCGCTCGCTATTTGATGCACTGCGGTCGTGAAAACCACAAATTTCTGAAATAGTTTATCCTTGTCCACCGGATCACCTCTACATAAAACAATAACAAAATAATTATCAAATAACAATTATCATTTGACAATGAAAAATAGAGTGTGCTACACTTTACTTATCAAATGATAAGTAAAAGGGGCGAGACAAATGAAAATGCTGATCGTTTACACACATCCGAATCATCAGAGCCTAAGCTATGCGTTTTTGCAAGAGGTCGTTCGCGGGAGCAAAGAAAATGCTGAAATAGAAGAAGTGAAGATATTGGATCTATATGAAGAACAATATAATCCGATTCTGGTGTTTAACGAACATAAACGCAGGAGGGATATGCATGCTGATCCTGAGCTTGCTAAATACAGGGAGCAGCTTATGTGGGCCGACAAAATTGTTTTTGTTTATCCGATCTGGTGGGGGCGTCCTCCGGCGATGCTCATGGGGTATATAGACCGGATGTTTGCGTCGGGATTTGCGTATAAGGAGAAAGGTGGGATATTGCCGGAGGGACTTCTGAAGGGGAAGTCGGTGGTATGTATTTCAAGTATGAAGGGGCCGGTCCATTATCCGTTGTTATGGCTGAATAACGCTCACAAAATATTAATGAGAAAAGCGCTGTTTAACTATGTGGGGATTAAAAAAGTGAAGTTTTTTGAATTTGGCAGCATGGAGAGTCCAAGGGGAAAACATCAGCAAAAGCTGGAGAAAATATATCGCTATTTCAAGTCAATAGACCGTTAACTAAGGACTTGCCGATACAAATCAATCTAGCCGGATAAATAGGATCTGAATATTCCTTTACAGCAATATTCCTTTTGTGGTATATTAGGTTTAGCAAAGAGCTGCAACATACAAACTACAAAGACGAAAAGAAAGACGCGTACAATTACAGCAAGTGAACGGATGATGACCATGAATATTAACGTCATGAGTGCCTTGGCAGAGCCTAACCGCATGCAGATTGTTGAGCTTTTGCGCGAAAGTCCCCTCACGGTAGGGGAAATCGCCGAACGGCTGCAGCTGCGCCAACCACAAGCATCCAAGCATTTGCGTGTTTTAAGTGAGGCCGGCCTCGTGGAGGCCGAGGTGGACGCGAATCGCCGGATTTACAGGCTGCGGCCGGATCCTTTTCAGGAGTTGGACGAATGGCTGGCGAACTACCGCGCCATCTGGGAGAAGAGGTTCGACAGGCTGGATGACTATCTGCAGAAGCTGCAGGGTAAGGACACTCAGAAGTGATTGCTGTGGCAAGAGGATTTTGACCAAATGGGTGAAATCGAGGAGGAAGTTAAAATGACAAATCAAATGATATCCAAAGTAGAGGACAATGTACTTATCCTGGAGCGTGAATTCCAGGCCCCTCGCGAGCTAGTGTTCCAGGCGTTCACGCAGGCAGAGCATCTGAAGCATTGGTGGGGACCGAACGGTTGGACGCTTCCGGTATGCCATGTTGATTTCCGCGTAGGCGGGGTTTGGCATTATTGCATGAAATGCGAGGACAAAAACCAAGGCCATTTCTATGGTATGGAAGCTTGGGGCAAGGCTGTTTACCGCGAAATCGTCGTACCGGAAAAGATTGTTCTTGTGGATTATTTCTCCGATGCGGAAGGCAACGAGGCGGAAAATATGCCGGAAACAGTCGTAACGTTGACCTTTATCGAGACAGAAAACGGGACCAAGGTAGTTAACCGCGGGGAATATGCGTCGGCGGAAGGATTGCAACAGGTGATGGATATGGGCATGATGCAAGGCATTACAGAGACCTGGAACCGATTGGCCGAGCATCTGGAGTCGATCCAATAATAGAGGAAAGTAAATACGATAGAGGAGTGGAATATCAATGATTAATAAAATCGGTCAAATTATGTTGTATGTCAATAACCAAGATGAGGCTGTACAGTTTTGGACGGAAAAGGTTGGATTTAGCGTCATTTCTGAAGAAAATAACGGCCAAGGCATGAGATGGATTGAAATTGCTGCGACCCAAGGCGCGGAAACAAGTATCGTTCTGCACAATAAAGACTTCGTAGCTAAAATGTCGCCTGGATTAAATCTGGGAACGCCTTCTTTAATGTTTTTCACGGATAATCTCGATGTATTGTACAGCGACTTGTCCAATAAAAATGTCAAAGTCGGAGAGATTGTCACGATACCTTCCGGCAGAGTATTTAACTTTGCTGACGGTGAAGATAATTACTTTGCTGTGATAGAAAAGAAATAAATACGATTTTAGGCGGCTGACAGCAATTGTCGGCCGCTTTTTTTGATGGGCGGGATTCAGTCATATTAAAAATAAATGCTGTGGAGCATAGTCGGATCTTGTCTTGTCAACATATGATGACAAGAATAAGGATAACTATGATAAGGATGTGTGAGCAGGATGAAACCATTGCATCGATCCAAAAGAAAATACGGACGACCCACGATCGCCGCTCAAGCCAAAGCTAATTTAGGAACACCGGTATGTGTAGTGCTCAAGGATGGTTCATACTATTATGGCGTTCTGAAAGAAGTGCAGACCAATCAAGTCATTCTTCAAGGGTTCAAAGGAAATAAAAAGCCATCAAAGAAAAGAAATAAATCTAAAGCCCATATATCGGGTTTAGGCGGTTTGCTTGGGCTGCTTGGAGGCGGAGGACTTGGAGGGCTTCTTGGAGGAGGTA
This sequence comes from Paenibacillus planticolens, assembly GCF_013141725.1. Taxonomy (GTDB): domain Bacteria; phylum Bacillota; class Bacilli; order Paenibacillales; family NBRC-103111; genus Paenibacillus_E; species Paenibacillus_E planticolens. The sequence continues at coordinate 215,930 of NZ_WHNZ01000042.1, forward strand.
CTACGGGCGGATTGCTGGGTGGTGGTCTTGGTCTAGGTTCAGGTTCAGCCTCAGCCGCAAAACCGGCTGGAGGTGGCGGCTTTTTCAGTAACATAGGCAGCTTTATGAAGGTTGGGATGGGTGTAATTAAATTTATTATGCCATTAATGAAAAACTTTTCGTTTTAAAAGAGTGGGCAGCGTAAGCAGAAATAACAAAAAACAAGGCTGCCGCAGGGATATGTTCAGCAGCCTTGTTAATCATGCATTCACGGATCAGCTCGTGCTAGTAACAGCGATTAATGATTCTAACGATGTTTTGCATGCTTCAGCGTCTTGATGCACGGCACGAACTTGCCTCAATACTTTATCAATGGCATTGTCGACTTCCGTCCATTTTGTCTTGTTCATCGGTTTGAGCTTTGACTCGGCGTTGTCCCAGCTGTGCTCCAGATCATCAACGCGTGTTTTAGCCCCGGACATATCGCCTGCATTCACAAGACTTAGTGTATCTTCCGCTATTTTCTTAAAGCTGGATAAATCACCTAGCGGCGAGGCTTGCACAGCAGGAACTGACTGTCCCGCCTGCGCCTGCGGTAAGGCATCTTGGAGACTGGCATGACGCCAATAGTAGCCTGATCCTGCCGCGAGCACTAGTACACTTACAACCACAGCAACTTGCCTGAAAATAGCATAGCCTTTCATCTCAGTTGCTGCCTCTGTTGATGAGGCGACTAAATCCCGCTTGGTGACGGTAAGGAAAATGATGATGAACAGTATCGCTAAAAGGAAGATTGCGCTTGTAATCGTTGCGCCCAAACCTAACCCGCCGAACTGCTGCGGTTGTGACAGCAAATCCCCGAGCGAAGCGCCCAAAGGCCGCGTCATGATATAAATAATCCAGAATGCTAATACAGCATTAAGCCCAAAGCGCCGCGCGACTGTGAAGCAGGCAATAACTGCGAATACGATGATGCCCGTAACAAGGTAACCAAACCCGAGGCTCTCTGCCATGAGGTCTCCAGCTGCCGTACCCAGCGCAAATGTGAAAAGAATCGTTAACCAATAAAAAGCTTCTCTTCGCTTTGTGAAGATGGAATGGATCGAGAGGGTTTTCTCTTTGGCATGCCATAAGACAAAGGTCAACATCAAGACGACACTGAAGACGGTCGTGCTCACTTCAAGAGATATTCCCATGTTATCCGTCAGATTGTCGGTCACTAAAGTACCGAAGATGCTGATCAAAACTACCGTCAACCAATAAATGCTCGGAGTATATTTCTTAGCCCTGAATTGAAAGAAGAGCGCAACAAGTAATAAGACGCCCATTACAACGGAAGTGCCGGTCAGACCAAAACCAAGATTGACGTTAAGGAAATCAGCGGCTGTCTCACCGACTGTGGTGCATAAGATTTTTATTATCCAGAAATAAATGGTTACCTCGGGAACTTTACTTAACATGGCGTTAGTATTGTTTGTTTTCATAGAATCCATTTTCCCGCTCCTTTTCAAAAAGAAATTGTACGCTCGAACTTAGTTTACATGCCTAACATGAAAATATAATGAGAAGGATGTATGCCAACGCCTAGTATTTAAATATCTAGTATCGATGTAGTAATCCAAATGCTATAATGAGTTGAATTCCTAACAGAGGGATTCTATTGCATATAATAGATACATATCAAAGTGAGAGAAAGAAGTTGTATTAGTATGAACCCAGTCATCAAGGCTGCTATCCTGCTTGCTTTAGTGGGCACCATGGGATGCGGCAAGACAGAGCTAGCGAAGACCGATTTAATTTCATCAAACACGCCAATACCGCCGCCAATTAGCTCGAGTCCTTCTCAACCAGTGACGATGAATACAGGTAATTCGGTCGACGAACATGTGAGCGCAGCAGCGACAGTTATCCATAATGTGAAGAAGGACGGTCTGCGCCAAGTCGCTTTAACTTTTGATGACGGCCCCGATGATAAATATACGTCTCGCATTTTGGATATTTTAAAGAAGGAACAGGTGAAAGCGACTTTCTTCCTCATTGGGGAGCATGCGAAGCAGCATCCGCAGATGGTGAAAAGAATCGTAGATGAAGGGCACGCTGTCGGTAACCATTCTTGGGATCATCCCAATCTGGTCCAAGCGGATGCGGATAAAATCCGGAGTGAAATTACGTCCACGGACGACGAAATAAAACGAATTACGGGCAAAGAACCTACGTTATTTCGAGCGCCCTATGGCGCGGTTTCTTCACCGGTCCTCGAAATAGCTTCGAGCACGGGACACCAATTGATTGGTTGGTCCGTCGATACGTTGGACTGGGATGGAAAAAGTGTTGTCGATATTTTAAGCAATGTCCGAAAAGAGGTTCGCCCTGGCGCTATCGTCTTGCAGCATTCTGCAGGGGGGAAGAAGGGGAATCTAAACAACACGGTGGAGGCTTTGCCGCAAATCATCGCTTATTTGAAGCAAAAAGGATATGCCCTAGTAACGGTTCCAGAGCTAATTTCCGCTGATAAAAATTGATTTTTTAGCTGCATTTACAAGAAGAGCGCCTCCTGCATGGTAGTTCATGGGTTATAAACCCACTACCATGTAAGAGGCGCTTTTTTACCTATATTAAAACGGTTTGATCATGTGATAAAATGTTTTTTTGTTAATGATTGTCTCTTTATCCGCACTATACCCTAACTTCTTATATAAAGAACAGGCACGCTCGTTGTATTGCTCTACGTTTAAGGCAATTTTACTGTAGCCGCGCTGAATCGCTTGCTGCTCGGCTGCTCGAATAAGTTCTGTGCCGAAGCCGCGACCGCCCGAAGCAGGAGATACAGCCAGTGCGTCGATATAATACTCGTCCTCGTCAGCTTCTTTGTCTAGCGTCAGATGGGGGTCATTCTTCAATCGGCGCAGCTTGTCTCGTATAGGCTTATCTATTGCAGCGGCTTCGGAGCCGTGATAACACAAGATCATACCGGCGACTTGTCCGGCCTCTTCTTTCACCAATACGTTCGTGTAGCTGAAGCGATTGCCCTCTTGCCGGTAAAATTGTTGAAGCGTATCTAAGACTTCATCTTGGGTGGCAGCCCCTGTCAATTGATAGCCGATATCCTGAATGGCATCAAATAACAGTTGTATGACTGCCGGGGCATCCTGCGGTTGTGCGTATCTGATACTCATAGGTCCTCCGTAATCCAATCGTGTAGTGTTGTGCTCAAGTAAAAACGCTGTCCTCAATGTAGCCTATAAATAACGAAATTACAAATGCTGACACTCGCTTTGGATTAAAATTTTTTCGTTTAAAGGGCCTGTTTAGGTATCCGTTCATGCAAATCCGCCTTGACCCGAATAAAGTAACGTAGAATCGAGGAGGCGATTGGAAAATGCCGGTTAAAAATGGAAGCCAATACATGGATCGGATTAACAAGAACTTGCCTGAAGTCTGGATAGCAGGCGAGCAAGTGAAAGGGGCTATATCGGAGCATAAGGCCTTCAAGGGGCTTATGGCGACTCAAGCATCTATGTATGATATGCAGCAGGAAGACAAATGGAAAGCTAAAATGAACTATTCCTCACCTCTGAGCGGTGAACCGGTTGGACTTTCCTTTCTGCAGCCGAAGTCGAAGCAGGATCTGGCCTTTAGAAGAACGATGATGCAGGCTTGGGCATACACCCATAACGGCTTTTTGGGCCGTGCCCCCGATTATATGAACACAGCCCTGATGGCGTTTTCTGCCGCAGCGGGTCTGTTGGAGGAGGAAAATCCGCAATATGCTTCAAATTTGAGGCATTATTACGAATATTGCCGTGAGAATGACATCACGCTGTCGCATGTGTTTATTCAACCGAAAGCGGGTAGAGTTCCGGCTGCCTTTTTAAAATTTTTCGAAGAACCGGCAGCAGCCCGCATTATGGATAAGAATAAGGACGGTATCGTCGTCCGTGGAGCGTTTCTGTTAGATACGCAGGGGGCCACCTCAGACGAAATCCTCGTTTTGCCTACGCCGTATTCCTCAGAATACGAGGGGGAGAATCCCTACGCATTTGCATTCGCAGTGCCGAGCAATCTTCCCGGAATCCGGTTCGTTTGCAGGGAGAGCTTCGTAGGCGGCGATTCCGTTTATAATTATCCCCTTAGCTCTCGGTATGAGGAGATGGATACGCTGGTCATTTTCGATGACGCGCTTGTTCCATGGGATCGGGTATTTGTATGCGGGGATGAGAGCATGGTGATCCGGATGTTCGATGAAAGTCATTTTCATACGCATGCCAGCTCACAAATTATGTGTAAAAATATTGCCAAAACGGAGTTTTTGCTGGGAACCATCGAAATGATGGTGGAGTCGACGGGAATGGGCGGCCATGGATATGTCATCGAGAAGATGACGGAGGTCATTATCGCGTTGGAGACACTCAAGGCGCTGCAGATTGCAGCTGAGAAAGGTGCTTCCCACGACCGATGGGGCAGTATGCTGCCCAACAAGAAACCATTCCTTGCCGCCAATGCTTATTTCCCGAAAATATACCCCCGGATGATTGAAATCATCCAATTGCTTGGCGCAAGCGGCTTGATCATGATCCCGGACGAGAAAGATTTTGACACCGAAATCAACGCCCAGTTGAATCGTTATCTAAAAGGCATAGGCCTGAATGCGAAGGAGAATGTGCAGTTGTCGAGACTGGCGTGGGAACTGAGCGTTAGCGCATTCGGGGGCAGGCAGACGGTCTACGAGCGATTCTTTTTTGGCAATTCCGCGACTGTGAACGGCCGATTATATCAGGGGTACTCTCAAGGGAGGGAAACTCTTAAGCAACGGGTCAAAGACTTTTTATCCTAAGCCGATTAACCTTGAATCTATCTGGAAAGGTGTATCTTTTTCTTGGATGATTGGGGTGGCCAACTATGCTACTATTATATTTATATTCTGATTTGATCAGCAAGGGGACCATCCAATGAAGCCAGATATTGAAAGTTTAGCTGCTGTATGTGAAAAGTTTGAGCAAATGGGCATTTCTTATTCTTTAGGTGGAAGTGGTTTATTGCTAAGCTTGGGTTTAGTGAATTCTGTTCGGGATTGGGACGTGATGACGGAGGCGCCTAAAGATAGGGCACTGAAGGCTTTACAGAACTATGAAGTAGAAGAAATTACAAGTGGGGACTATCCATTTGGAAGTGAATATAAACTATTCATTGGAAATGTGAATCCTCAAGTGGAAGTGTTAGGTTGCTTCTCCATTTATTCTGATAAAGGTCTTTGCAGAATGCCCAGTATTCCACTTTCCAGATGGAACGGTATTCAGGTAGGCAGCCCTGAAGTATGGTATGTTGCGTATGCTTTAATGGACCGTATGGATAAGGCAGCTTTATTGCTTTCATTTTTGAAAGAAACCGGAGCAAATAAAGAAATTCTTGGAAAGCTTATGAATGAACCGCTTCCTCACGCAATTTTACAAGAAATCGAATCTCTTAATCAAATTTGACCCCATATCAATGATAGAGCCGGGGGACCCTCAGCCTGCTGCTGACGGTCTCTTTTTGCGAATAATATTTGGCTTGACAATATCAACGTATGTTATCATGTTAACAAGCTATGAATAAGTTATGAACTAAGCTACTACTTGGAGGGAACTATCATTAATAACGTCGTCCTGAATGATGCAATGACCATGTTGAAGAAAACGAGCCGCACTTTTTATATACCGATAAGTGGTTTGGATTTAGGTTTGAAGGAAGCTGTATCATCTGCCTACCTGTGCATGCGAGCTATAGATGAAATCGAGGATCACGAAGGACTTACAGATCAGTTGAAAGTAGACTTATTACTCGGGGTGCATCAGGCATTCCAATCCCCGAATATTATCGAAGAAACACAAAAATTACTATCGCCTTATGGGGAAATACTGCCGGCAGTTTCCATGCAGCTGGATGAGTGGGCGCAGCTTTGTCCGCCTTCAGGAGCTCCAATCGTATTTCATTACATCGCAAAGATGTCGATGCAAATGGCTGAGTGGGTTCAGAACGGGTGGAACATCCATACGGAAGAGGATTTGGACCGTTATACGTACAGCGTGGCCGGTATGGTCGGAGAAATGCTATCTGAGCTATGGTTGTGGCATGACGGGACGCAATCCGATCTAACGAAAGCGGTTGCCTTCGGAAGAGGACTGCAGGCCGTAAATATTCTCCGCAATCGAGCGGAGGATCTTGAACGCGGCGTTGATTTCTTTCCTGATGGTTGGGGATTCAAGGAGATGCAGCAGTACACACGTCGCAATTTACAAATCGCCGACTCTTATATCGCAGACCTGAAGGATGGTCCGGCTTTGAAATTTTGCAAGATCCCATTAGCGTTAGCTCATGCTACTGTTAACCTCATCGCTGTCGGTGGTAACAAATTAACGAGAGATGCGGTTCTAAAAATTGTGAAACGTGTGACCGGATAACGGAACTGTATTGCGCTAGAGGGAACTATGATCCCCTATTTTTCGAAAAGTCGAGACTTCTGCAAGTTAATGGGAAATATGATCTCTTATTTTACGATTTCTGGCACAATGGGAGCTTTTTATGGCGAATAAGACCCTATAGTTACCCTCCCAGCCATTCTGCAGCCCATTTAGCTCAAATAGCGCCTGTAGTTCCCACAATAGTGACGGTCCATGGACCAGAGGGAAGAGGGTATTCCTCAAAATCACGGAACCAAGTTTGCAGCAAACTCATAAAAAGAGAATATCAGCACCAAAATCAAAGGAGCTAAGCGCATACAAACCGCTTAGCTCCTTTGGCGTTCAATTATTCTCTTTTTTCACCAGTTGTGATCTGTCTCGCATATTTTAAAGAAGATCCAGTCCGCTGTCGTTCTCTGTGTAGATAGAAATAAGCACGATCGCCGTGTCCTCGCCTATGTTTCTCACCAAATGAGGGGTGCATGCGTGCCAACTGAATGAATCGCCTTCTTCGAATTCTGCCGCGTCATCACCCTGCTCCGCATAAATCCTACCTTTCATGACGACGTGGACCTCTTCGCCTTCATGCGCATGAGGAACGACCCCTGTTGAAGAACCGGGGGGGAGCTCTACGAGCATCATTTTTACATTTTTGCTGGAGCTCATGTGCTCAACCTTTAATTTATCGGCACCGCTTGTCGTTATTCTTCGTTCATTCTTCCGGACAATATGCATCCGATCCTCTTTCTTTAGGAGCAAATATGCCAAGGGAACCTTCAAAGCCTGGGCTATGCTTTCCAGCGTCGAGATAGAGGGCGAGGTTTTATTGGTTTCAACCTGACTCATAAAGCCTTGAGACAAGCCGCATTCTTCGCAAATTTGAGCGATGGTGATATTCTTTCGTTTCCGAATCGCCCGTATCGTGGAGCCGATATCCATCCGATTGCACCTCACATAAAGTATAGGTAATACAAAACATAAATATATATTAGCAATATTTCTGTTGACTTGCTACTATATTTCATTTAAATTAGTTATATAAATTTTAATTCTTTATAACTAATATTTCGTGAGGGAGAGAACAAAGAATGAATAAAGCAGTCATTGTTTCGGTTATTATGCGTGTGATGATGGGAATTATTTTTATCGTTCACGGGATTACTAAGCTACAAATGGGACTTAGCAATGTGGACGCATGGTTCAGCTCTATGGGGATTCCTGGATTTTTAGCTTATCTTGTTTTTGCACTTGAACTTGCAGGCGGCATCATGCTGATCTTGGGATTGTTTACTCGTTATGTATCGGCATTGTTCGTAATCATGCTAATCGGCGCTACGCTTACGACGAAACTTTCCGCCGGATTGCTTGGCAACGACCAAATGCCCGGCTTTGAGTTGGAAATCGGTTTTATACTGATTTCGTTGTATCTGGCAGTAGCCGATAAGTCGCCTTTATCGATTGACCGCTTCATGAAGAAACGCAGCGCATAACCTATAGCTAAGGGGATTTTATCATGCACTCAATCTTTCAATATGACGTTCATTTACCGGCTAATATAGCCCCGGACAAAAAGTATCCAGTCGTCTTTACGCTTCATGGCAAAGGCTCTAACGAACAAAATATGTTCGGTTTGGTCGCTCCGCTTCAGGATGATTTCATTATTATTGGCATTCGCGGCAATTTACCGCTGGGAGCAGGTTATCAGTATTATGATTTGAAAAGCCTGGGCAATCCTATCCGGGAAATGTTTGACCAAGTGGTCGAGCAGCTAAGTGCATTCATTCATGATGCCACCGCGAAATATCCGATCGATCCTGGTAAGCGTTATTTGCTTGGCTTCAGCCAAGGCGCAATCCTGTCCATGACCCTTGCGCTTACGATGGGAGATCAGTTGAAGGGTATCGTAGCGATGAACGGGTATGTTCCTGAATTTGTGAAAACGGAGTATCCGCTGCACAGCGTGAAGGACGTATCTGTATTTATTTCGCATGGCGAGTTCGATTCTGTATTCCCGGTTAGAATCGGTCACGAGACAGCGGCGTATTTCAAGGAACAAACGCCCAGCATGACGTTCAAATTATATCCAACAGACCACGGAGTATCCCAAGAGAATCAGCATGATATTCTAAATTGGCTTAAACAGGATGCCAATTTCGTTTAGAAAAATGGCGAAGAGGAGAGCAGGGGTTGACATTTCGATCCGTAGTAACTACAATGATTACAACGGTGGTGATGCTAAGTGAAACAGATTAGTAGCAGATTCTCGATTGCTGTCCACATCCTTTCTCTAATCGCCGTTAGCTCCAAAGATTGCACCGGCGATTACATTGCAGGCAGTGTGAATACGAATCCTGTCATCATCCGCAGAATTATGGGGATGCTGAAGAAGGCGGGGTTGGTAGACGTTCGTCCGGGAGTGGGGGGCGCTTCCTTGCTGAAGGATCGCGATAAGATCACTCTTCTGGATGTGTACCGCGCCGTGGAAGTCATAGAGGACGGTCAACTGTTTAATTTTCACGATGACCCGAATCCACAGTGCCCGGTTGGCCGGAACATTGAAGCAGCTCTTCGTACGGAGATGGAGGAAGCTCAAGCTGCGATGGAACAAAGGCTGGCGCAAGTGAGTTTAAGCCAGTTGGCAGATCAGTTTGTGGAATAAAAAGCTCTTAGAGCTTTTTTTATGCCCGAGTTGTAACCGAATCAGTTATAACGTTAGGGTGGAAATAAATAAAACCAAATGGAGGAATTACAAATGAAAATTTTAGTAACAGGCGCAACAGGGAAATTAGGATCGATTGTCATTGAGACGTTATTGGAAACCGTGCCGGCTACGAATCTGGCAGTTAGCGTTCGTAATCCAGAGAAAGCGGAGAGCCTTCGCGACCGCGGTGTAGACGTACGGTACGGAGACTTTGACCAACCGGAAACGCTAGACAAAGCGTTCGCGGGGATCGACCGCCTCTTGCTCGTGTCCACGGACGGCGATAACGAAACGCGGATCCGTCAGCATGCCGCTGCCGTAGCAGCAGCTAAGCGCGCTAACGTCGGTTTCATTGCGTATACCAGCTTAGGGAACGCAAGTGAGAATACGATTTTTCTTGCGCCGGTGCACCGTGCCACAGAGGAAGCTATCATAAACAGTGGAATTCCTTATTCCTTCCTGCGCAACAACTGGTACTTGGAGAATGAGACCGCAAGCATTCAAGCGGTCCTTGGAGGAGCGCCATGGTTGACATCTGCGGGCTCCGGCAAGGTCGGTTGGGCTGCCCGCCGCGATTATGCACAGGCTGCTGCAGCGGTATTGACTGGTGAAGGCCATGAGAATACGGCTTATGAGCTGTCCGGCAAGCTTCTTGCGCAAGAAGAGCTGGCTTCGATCCTTGCCGGCGTATTAGGCCGGGAGGTTCCCGTTCAACAAGTGGATGACGCCACTTATGCCGGTATTATGACAAGCGCGGGCGTACCTGATCCGGTCATCCCAATTCTGGTTGGGATTCAGAGTGCGATTCGCGATGGCGCGTTGGAAGTAGAGAGCAATGATTTGCAGAACTTGCTAGGGCATCCTGCCACGCCGATTGATGAGGCTCTCCGTCAAATCGTAAAAGAAATACAGTCTTAATTTAAGCTTGTGTAACAAACATAGAGGCTATTCCAAAAGGTCAACGTTGACCGGAGGAATAGCCTCTTTTTGTTTTGAAATATAGGTGATCCACGATATACTTACCATTTTATTCGCTTGATTAAATGAATGATCTCTTCCTGTTCCTCACCGTTTAGGTGCCAAGTTCGGATTTCTTTTATTATTTTCTCCATGTTGGTATAACCTTTGGACAAACCGTTTAAGCGTGCAGCTAAAGTGGCGTTCGTCAGCTCTTCCTCCGTTGGGAAAAGGGGTCTTAGTTTGTCGATCGCATCCGGGAACCGTTTCAAATAATACTTCTGATGTCTATCCTCGGCTATATAAAAACCGCTAAAGGGAGCAACCTCTGTGTCCGGTGTTTCATTACCTTGTTCTTCGTAGCTCTTCATAACCTCACTGATTATACGAAGTTGTTCCGGATCGCGAAACAATACCAAGGATTTATACTGCCTGCCTTTGTAATCATTGATATTGACAGGATTATGGGCGCTCCAGAACACCTGCAGGATGGTCTCCAACTTCACATTAACTGAGTCAAAATCCACTTCGACCACCTCGGTATGATCACCAAGTTGCCGGTAAGTCGGATTGTCTGTCGTCCCTCCAGCGAAGCCTACACGTGTTCTTATGACTCCAGCTATTTGGCCGAACAAAGCGTCAGGGCTCCAGAAGCAACCCATACCCATTGTTACACTTTGGATGCTGTTATTTCTCATCGTGGTCACCTCTTTTTTATTATATCAAAAAGGAGGGAGGAACCACTGTTCGACGCTAAAATAGTATGGTATTGTTTTATACATTCCCATATATAAGGAGGTCTTTCCCTTTACATGCTTCGCTGGCTGAAAGAAACCTGTTTTACAAATTTAGAGCTAGAGGCGCAAAAAAATCGACTGCTCTTTTTTTTGCTATGCGGGCCTATTTTTATTATGGCCGAACTGAACATCTCCACGTACTATTCCTTGCTAGATCCAATTAACGGGCGATTTTTACTCGTTATTCTCGTCTTTTTCGGAATTCTCCTTTCGTTATTATTTGTACCAACGGCAGAAAAGAATTATAAGTATTTTTTTATGACCGGGATGCTTCTCTTTTCCATGTTCCAACTGTGGACATTCAACGATAATTCGTTGATCTATCAAATTATGTATATTAATCTAGCTCTCTCGCTTGTCTACCTTAACGGGCAACTTATCATATATACCGGAGTGACAACCGTTATTTTAACAGCGCTTGGCTTCATTTTCGGGAAGAATCTTTTCTTTCCGCATATGGATGGCGCAACGGTAAACGGTTCCATTGTGATTGTTCTGCAGACAACCGTTGTTTTGTGGGGTGTTACCCAAATCGGCAACCGATTTCATTATTTCATCGATCATAATACCCAAATGAAGATGCTTTTAGAGGATAATGAGAGCCAAATCCTGCTTATCCATGAACAGAATCGCGCATTAACCGAATATTCGAAGCAAGTAGAGCAACTGACGATCGTCGAAGAAAGAAACCGGATTTCGCGGGAACTCCATGACACGATCGGACATACGCTGACTTCCATGATTGCCGGATTAGAGTTGACTAAACGTGAGATCGGTCTGAACCAACAAGAGTCAGAAAAGCATATTGAACGATTGGATACGTTATTGCATCTCGCGAGAAGAGGCCTCGAGGATATACGCGATCATGTACATAATGCGGATACGATCGGCCTTAACGAATCGCTGGTTGACCGAATCAGTCAACTGGGGAGCGAGCTTTCTGTCAATACCGGCATTATGGTGGAGTTCCACTCAGAAGGAGTCGTTTATCCAATGCCGCAGGTACAGCACCTCGCACTGCTGCGATGCGCACAGGAGGCGCTTACGAACGCGGTTCGCCATGCAGGAGCCAATCGGATCCGAATCGAGCTGCGATACCAAGATGATAAGATCCGCCTCGAAGTCAAGGATAACGGTGCAGGGGCTGCGGAAGAAAAGCTTCAGCAAGGTTTCGGGATTAAGACGATGAAAGAACGGATTGCCTCGGCGCTTGGAACTGTTGAAGTCGCTTCCGAATTCGGAGGCGGTGTCCGGGTAACCTGCGAGATTCCTGTGAGGAAACATGGCAACACGAATAATATCCGGCTGCTCCTAGCCGAGGATCAGGAGCTAATTGCAGAAAGCTTCCGTATTCTGCTCAATATGGAGCCCGATCTGCGGGTTATTGGCGTGTCCGGGGACGGACGCAGCTTGGTGGACCTGTGTGAGCTGGAAGTGCCAGATGTCATCTTACTGGATATACATATGCCAACGATGAGTGGAGTCGAAGCATTAAGTATCATCAAACAGCGTTGGCCGGAGATCAAAGTGATCATCCTGACCACGTTTCAGGACACCGATACGGCGGCGGAAGCGATCTCGCTCGGAGCCGAGGGCTATCTGTTGAAAAGCGTGCAGCCCAAGCATTTGGCCGAAGCCATTCGGATCGTTAACAGCGGCGGTTCCTTAATCTCGATGGAAACGGCCAGGCTGCTGGCCGACACCCGTAAGGAACAACGCCAGACACTACAAGACGCACCGAAGCATGAACTACAGGGAACCAATGGGCTGCATGGGCTAACCGAGAAAGAACTTGAAATTGTCAGATATCTCTCTGACGGGATGAAATATAAAGAAATTGCGCAGAAGATGCACTTCTCGGAAAGTACGATTAAAAACTACGTATCCATCATTTATTCAAAGCTAAATGTGGAGAATCGCACGCAAGCCGTAAATAAGGTGCAAAACTTGTTATAGCTCCCGAATGCAAGCGCAGCAGCAAGAAATTCGGTAAGTATAACCGAAAGTTATGTACTTTCTTCCCTAGAAATCCGCATGTTGCTTTTCTATACTTGAGTTAAAAACATGGCTTGCATAGGGGAGTTAAGTACAATGAAAACGATTTTCAGAAATGAAAATGGAGCGAAGGAAGTTTATATTCAAGCGTATGATAGAACGCTCCAAGAATGGGATGTCCCAGTTGAATCGACTTACTTAGATACTTCTTTTGGTAAAACACATATCCTTATTTCAGGACCGGCAGATGCCGAACCGCTGATTCTGTTCCATGGATTTGGGTTTAGCTCTACGATGTGGATTGAAAATGTGAAGCCGCTAAGCAAGTACTACCGCACCTTCGCAGTGGATTTTATAGGTGACATTAATAAGAGCGAAGCGATTCGGCAGATTACAAGTAAGGAAGAATGTGCAAGCTGGTTCCGTGAAATCCTGAGCGGGCTTGGCATTGAAAGGGCCCATGTCGCAGGGCTGTCCTACGGCGGATTTATTTCATTGGTTTTGGCCGTTTACGCTCCGCAGCTTATCAATAAAATGGTGGTCATGTGTCCGGCAGCGTCTTTTCAACCGCAGAGCAAAAAATTTTTGATCAAGTGTCTCCTTGCCGGAATCTTCCCGACAACCAAACGGCTGAACAATTTAATGAATGATATGATCGGCAAGGGAAATCAGGTGAATGAGATTTTGAAAGACCAATTCATAACAGGCATGCAGAATGCTTTGCCAACAAACAAGTTATTTCCAAGTTACATGAAGGATGATGAGCTGAGAGCCATTCAATGCCCAATTCTGTTGCTGATCGGAGATCAAGATATTCAGTATGATCCTCAGAAAGCGATTGCCCGAGCGAAGCACCTGGTTCCGCTTATACAAACGAAATTAATTGCAGATACGGGACACGGGCTGGCCATGGAACGGCCGAAAACGATTAATGCGTTGATGATTACATTCTTCAAAACTACGGCAAATCAAAAATATGGAGCTGTATAATGACAACATTATCGGAACTTCTAGGCGGATTATCATGTATCATATCCGGAGTGCTTCTTTTTCTCGCGCATTTATTAAACCTCGGGGCAAGTAACGGTATAGGGACCACGCTGGGGCAGACGTTAGTTTTATCGGCTCATCTGCTTCTTGTATTTGCATTCTTTTGGTTGTACTCGGCATATCGAAGTCAGATCGGTTTCCTCGGTCTGTTGGGCATGATCTCGAGCATTATCGGTACCATTCTTGTTACGGCCATTGTTTTTGTAGAAGTTGCCAGCGTATCCGGCAAGCAAGTGGGTGCAGTATTCGAGACGAGTGTAACCAGGAACCTGCAGACCTTTGGTCCATTGCTCTTTGTACTTGGAATGATTCTCTTCGGGCTATCCTTTCTTCGGGGAAGGGGAGTTCCACGCGGTGGCGGTCTGCTTTTGATCGTGGGAACATTGGTTTTTGCAAGCGGAAGTTTGGTTGTTGAAGCCGAGGCTTTAATCTCTACGATAGGTGCTGGTCTAACGGGTGCCGGTTTTGTGTGGTTGGGGATGACAACGAATAGATTAACTCACGTTTAAAGTATACAAAAAGAACTGATTTTATCCGAAGTCAGGTTCATATAGCCTTGATTTTCTACGATTTGTAGAGAATCAAGGCTTTTTTGCGCAAATCGACACTTTCAGCATACATTCAGTCAGCTTTCATATGCCTATCAGCCAAACTTAATCAACACTTCAGGTTAGCACCCTATACTAGTATCTATCAGCAGCAATCAAATAAATGATACACGAAAGGCGGTAATCGCATGAACGAAGATATGAAAAACACGGATAACACAAATAATAATATAATCATTGAAAACAAGCCGCGGAGCACAAAATGGAGATCAACGTTTGCAGCTTTTATGGCTGGAGCGCTCGTCGTCGGTGGGTTAATGTTCACGTCGGATAAAATGGATCTGTTCGGATTTGCTGCGCAACCTGTTCAATCGAGCGTTGCTGCTGCAGCTAACTCGGGAGGGGCTGATGTCCAAACGGCTTCGTTAAATCCAACAGGGACGAACAGTATCTCATCCATTGCCAAAGCTGCGAGTCCAGCTATTGTCAAAATCGAGACTAAAGTAAAACAGACGAATAGTGGACAGAATAGAAGAAACGCATATCAACAAGGGACTCAAAGCGGGGATACCATCGAGAATGGGATTGGATCAGGCTTTGTTTTCGACTCAAGCGGTTATATTTTAACGAATGAGCATGTGATAGATGGCGCAGATGAAATCAACGTCTATGTGCAAGGCTACGATACACCGTTTACGGCAAAACTTCTGGGAAGCAGCTACGATCTAGACTTGGCCGTACTCAAAATTGAGGGAGATAAAGATTTTCCTGCTCTGAAAATCGGTAACTCCGATAATACGGAAGTTGGGGATTGGCTCGTCGCGATCGGCAACCCATATGACTTCGATTACTCGGTAACGACAGGCGTATTAAGTGCCAAAGAGCGTGAGATCAGCATCGATGATGAGCAGGGTACGCGAAACTACAAACATTTGCTGCAAACAGACACAGCGATCAATCCGGGCAACTCCGGCGGTCCGCTATTAAATATGAATGGCGAAGTTATCGGTATCAATACGGCTGTCAACTCTGAAGCGCAAGGCATGGGTTTCGCAATTCCGTCAAGCACCATTAATTCGGTTGTCGATAAACTGAAAAATAACGAAACGATTCCAAAAGAGCCAGCGCCGTACATTGGCGTAGCCTTACAAAATATTTCAAATGATATGCTGCAAGACTTAAAAATCAACAGTACAAAAGGTGCCGTAGTTACTGAAGTGAAGCAAGGCACGCCGGCTTTTCAAGCGGGAATTCGGCAATACGACGTTATTTTGGATGTAAATGGCACTGCGATTTCAAGCACGGATGACCTTACCAAAGCTGTCCAAGCCGCGGCAGTGGGAGATAAATTGAAAGTAACAATTTCTCGTGATGGTGAAACGAAGGATGTTACTGTTGAGGTTGGTGATAGAAACGCAGAGACTAGCTATCAAAGTTAAGTAAAAAAGATTGCCTATTATCCTGCCATGCTGGCTGGAGATAGGCAATCTTTTCTTGTTTGAATGCACAAATCGGAAGATATATGTCGTCCCTTATGCTACAATTATTCCTAAGATGCACACTCTCGGAAGCACCTTTCTTAGTGCTCCATTAGATTGTTTAGATGGACATCTTGTTCATTCTCCGGATCATTAAGCGGATAGATTCTTGCGGTTTCATTTTGCTCGTCTACATTTTGAATGTAAATCGGGACCCCATCGCAGGTCACATTTGCCATTATTGGCGAAGCAGCAATTTGTTGTGCACGTTGTGGATTCATTTCAATACCTCCATATGTTTCTAACGATAATAATGTTGGCTTAGCATTCATTTTTTATTCTTCAGAACGGTAACATGACGATAGAAAGGTTTGATATGATTTGAGCAGCAGTAACATTTATTTAAGGAAGCTCGAGATGAAGGATGCAAGCGATCTTCTTGAACTAAAGCTAAGAAATCGTAATTTTTATCAACAGTTTGAGCCAATCAGAGATGAATCGCATTTCACCCTAGAAGGACAGGAAAGAGAAATTGCTACTGGCATTCAAGGGGAAGCCAACGATCAATCCTATATTTTCGGAGTTTTTATGAAAGAGACGAATGAACTTTTAGGAAGAATAGCACTAACGGGTATTGCTCGGGGTGCTTTTCAGAATGCGTACTTAGGTTATTTTATTGATGAAATACATAACGGCAAAGGCTATGCAACAGAGGCTGTTTCTCGATGTGTGAATTATGCTTTTAACGAAATAGGTTTGCATCGGATTCAAGCTGGAGTGATGCCCAAGAACATTCCATCGATCCGGGTTTTAGAAAAGGCAGGATTTAGACATGAGGGTTTAGCCAAAAAATATTTGAAAATTAACGGTACGTGGGAAGATCACGAATTGTTTGCGATAACTGCTGAGTAACATAAGGGATCGTTCCGGCTAAGTGGGAGTAATTGTTCTTTTGAGGGGGAGATTGTGTGGGATTTATAAGCGTTCTTCTTGTTCTCCTGGGGTTAATCATGTTATTCAGACCGTCACTACTATGGACCGTTACTGAAAGTTGGAAGTCTAATGATGCAACTGAGCCATCGGACTTGTATGTATGGTCAACGCGTTTTGGCGGGAGTATAGTGGCACTAGCAGGTTTGGGTGGTGTTATAGCGATTTGGTTTTTATAAAAAATAACATTTATTCCTGTACCATAAGCAACATGTAGAGGTCTCTCAATTGCCGTGATACGGCTTGAGGGATTTTTTACTATTTCACCCCCTGAAAACGACAAAATTCGACGAATCGGTATAAGAACTATACATAAGGAGTGAATCACGATGGCGAATACTTACAAACGCTTCATTCAAAATCAATTCGAAAAAGTGAAGTCTACCGCTTCCGAATTCATTTCTACAAGAAGTGAAGAAGATGATGATGAATCCCTGATAGAACTCAATCCGCAATATTATGTTGAGCTGAAAGAAATCGCCGATATGCAGCATACGACCGTGCAAGCGCTCGTCAATGGCATCATTGTCCAATACCTGACAAGCGCCCCCCACGAATTAGCCCCAATCTCAGTGGCTCAAAAGGAAGAGAACCCGCTTCTGTATTTGGATGGTATTTGCAAACTAAAGAATTAAGGAGTGCTGACATTTGGATAACCACTTGAACATTCAGGAGGCTATTTTTCTGGATGAAACTGCTTTAGCCGCTTTGATGAACCCTGAGAATCCCCGGTATGCGAAAGCACGTTCTCTTTTTCTGGATTTGCATGACCTTGAACGTAATTACGTGACGACCAATTCTATTATTTTTGATCTTCACGAATGGCTTCGCAATGAGTATAGCTATGAGCAGGCGGAATATTTTCTGAATGCGATTGATAAAGCCGTGAGTAAAGGCAAGTTGGCGCTCATCTCTGGCGGCTCCGAAATTGAGATCGAATCGCGCAGGCTGCTTATAGACAGGCCCGAACTCCGGTTCTCGCTCAGCGAAGCATACACAGCTGTAACCATGTCTTATTACCAGGTAAACCGTATCTTTACTTTCAATCGAAATTTCCTGATGCTTACCAATTTGGACAAGAATATTCGCCTCATTCCATCCAGTTAAAAGCAAGTCTACCCGCAGGACGATTCGGGAGTGGGAACTACGATCCTCTATTTTTCAAATTGTCGTCACCTCTGCCATTTAGAGAGAACTATGATCCCTTATTTAACGCAACTTGGTCAAAATGGATACAGTTTCAGGGGAATAAGACCCTGTAGTTCCGTCTGGAGCCTAAAAGGTGGCCCTTGAGCTCAAATAGAGACCTGTAGTTCCCCCTATCGCAAAAAAATACGAAAGGCTGTCTCAAAAGCAGAAAATTCTACTTTTGGGACAGCCTTTTGTGATTAAAATTTGTAAATGAGCGCCTCATGCGGACGAAGCTTGAAATTCGCGACGCCGCTGTCTTCTCTGGTTACATCCGGATAATTGGCAAGCATCAGTTCTTTCTTCCGGCCATTAAAACCTTCCGGTAAAGTGAAGGAGGTTTCATGGTCGGCGTGATTCAGAATAATCAACCAGATCGCGCCCTCTAGCGTTCGTGTGTACATGTAAAGATGCGAATCTCCCTCAGAAAGGTCTTTATACTCTCCGTACACCATGACATCATTTTCTTTACGCAGAGCAATTAACCTCTGGTAATATCGATAAATGGAGTTCGGGTGCTCCAGATCCTGCTTCACATTGATATCCTTATAGTTCGGATTTAACTTGATCCAGGACTTTCCTGACGTGAATCCGGCATTTTCCGTGTCGTCCCACTGCATGGGGGTACGGGAGTTATCGCGGCTTAAAGCCTTCAGACTTTCAAAGACGGCTTGAGGGTCTTTGCCTCTGAGAACCTCTTCCTGATAGCGATTCTTCATCGCGATGTCGTCGTAATCTTCAATAGAGGGGAAGCGGACGCCGGTCATTCCGATTTCTTCGCCTTGATAAATATAAGGCATGCCCGGTAAAGTATGCAGCATAGTCGCCAGCAGCTTAGCCGATTCCCTGCGATATTGCTTATCGTTTCCATATCGCGTTACCTGACGGGTATGATCATGGTTGTTGAGGAATTGCGAATTCCAGCCCTGGCCTTTTAACCCTTCGTACCAACGGGTTTGAATGTCTTTGAAGCGCAGCATGTCCCAAGATGGCATCTCGTCCGCCACTTCGAAGTGAAACAGCGTATGCAGCTCGTCTCGGTCTTCTCCCACGTATTTCAAGCCTTCTTCAGGGCTAACGAAGGCAGCTTCACCTACTGTCAAAATATCAAAATGACGCAGCACTTGCTCATTCATTTCTTTCAAATAGGTATGTAACCCGGGATTGTTGGTCAAATACCGGATATCCTGCGGATTGTCGGCATCGGGATAGCCATCCGGCTTAGCCAAGAGGGCAATGGCATCCAAACGGAAGCCGTCGATTCCTTTTTCCAGCCAAAAGCGCATCATGGCATATATGGCCTCGCGAACTTCGGGATTTTCCCAGTTCAAATCAGGCTGCTCTACGGCGAATGAATGGAAATAATATTGTCCGGTCTGTTCGTCCCATTCCCAAGTAGACGGAGAAAAGTAGGAACGCCAGTTATTCGGTTCTTTCCCGTCTATTGCATCCTTCCAAATGTACCAATCACGTTTGGCATGATCACGGGAAGATCGCGATTCAACAAACCATGGGTGTTGATCGGAAGTATGGTTTACAACAAGGTCCATAATCAGCTTCATGCCGCGATTATGAATTTCCTGAAGCAGCGTTTCCCATATTTCCATCGTTCCTGCTTTCGGCATAATTCGGTTGTAATCGGAAATATCGTAACCATTATCTTTATCGGGCGATTCATAGGCCGGGTTCAGCCAAATAACATCCACACCGAGTTCTTTAATATAGTCGAGTTTCTCGATAAGCCCCTGAAGGTCGCCATAGCCGTCCCCATTCGTGTCCAAAAAACTGCGCCAATAGACTTGATAAACTACGGATTCCTTCCACCAAGTACGTTTCACATCCAGCACTCCATTTCTCTAAGTAGATCAATAATCTTTTCAAAATAATTCGTTTTCTATTATTGCTTAAATACAGATGATTTGCAAAGAATCACTTTCCAGTCAACTGCAGTGCCACTGCTGTTAAGAAGAACGCAAAAGCCAAAATTGCCGCCGAGGAACGAACAACATCTAGAAGCGCCCACCGGTTGATTAACTGCTTCCAATTGCTTGGCGGCGCATCTGGACGCCAGAGCAGCAAGCCCTTATTAATAGGGAGGGTGCCGAAGATCGTTGTTAAAATCAATATGAGCAAAGCAAGCGCTCCCGCGCACTGGAAACCGAATCCAGAATCATAGCGATTCAATATAAGTACGGCAACCGCTGAAACGACGGTCGGCAAAATGATGGCGGGCACCAGCACACGTAACTTCAGTATTAGTGCTTGACGGACTCGAATTTGTGACTGTTCGTCCAGATGAGCCAAGGACGCATGCACACCGTAGCGAACCACGAACTCCTCGCCAGCCAGAATGCCTGTGAGAAACAAACTAACGAACTCGATAACGATTTGATACATATGGAATGTCCTCCTAGTGATCCTCTTTGAAATATTATGTTTAATGTAAAATACATCGATGAACTCAATATAAACTGCTAATACAAGCAAGAGTCGACCGAATAAAAAATACCGCATCGGAGATATTATGATAAAAATGGAAGAAAGGACTTCGCGATGCTTAATAACCATTTCCCCCGGGCAATCCTTCCTCAATTTCCAGAATCCTTATGGACGGCGACTTCGAACACCCCGAGCTTTCCTAAGTTGACAAATGATATCAAAGTAGATGTAGCTATCGTCGGAGCTGGAATTTCTGGCATCACAACCGCTTACCTTCTATCCAAGCAAGGACTCAAAGTCGCATTAATTGAAGCGGGACGAATGCTTACAGGTACAACAGGTCATACAACGGCTAAAATTACAGCGCAGCATGATCTGATCTATGACGAATTCATCTCTCATTTTGGTGAAGAACAAACAAAGCTCTACTACGAAGCCAACGCAGAGGCATTGCAGTTCATGAAACAAACCATACACGAACATCAGATATCGTGCGATTTTACGGAGGAAGATGCTTATGTGTACACTAATTTGGACGAATTCATTGGGAAAATAGCCGCCGAATCAGCAGCATATGAGAGATTGGGAATACCTGGTGCTTACATCGAGCAAACACCGTTACCTTTTGAAACGAAAGCCGCCGTTGTCATGAAAAATCAGGCCCAGTTTAACCCGATCCCCTATTTATTGCATCTAGTCCATCATGCGGTAGAGCAGGGATGTCAAATATATGAACAAACGACAGCCGTAAGCATTGAAAAAGGAAACCCTGCAACTGTGATTACGAGTGAAGGACATCGCATCACCTGTCGTTATGCAGTATCGTGCTCGCATTTTCCATTCTATGACGGAGGCGGGTTTTACTTTGCCAAAATGCATGCAAATAGAGCTTATATTCTTGCCGTAAAAACCGCCAAAGAATTTCCAGGTGGCATGTTTATATGCGCCGAGGAGCCCAAAAGATCACTTCGATCCACGATGCTTCATGGGGAAAAAGTGGTTTTAATCGTCGGCGAAAGCCACAAGACCGGACAGGGTATATGTACGCTCCAGCATTATGAAGCTTTGCAAAGCTTTGGTGAAGAACATTTTGGCATAAAAGAAATCTATTACCGATGGTCGGCTCAAGACTTGGTTACTTTGGACAAACTTCCGTATATTGGACAGACCGCTTCCCTCGATCCCAACATTCTGGTTGCCACCGGCTATAAAAAATGGGGCATGACAACAGGAACAGCAGCGGCGTTATTATTCGAAAAGCTGATCACAGAGAAAAAGAGCCCCTATCAAGAACTTTTCAAACCCGCAAGATTTCATGCCGATCCGAGTCTAAGAACTTTCTTTGTGCAAAATGCGGATGTGGCTCAGCACTTCGTTTCTGGAAAGCTGGAAATGATTTTCAAGAAACCTGAGGAACTGGAGCATGACGAAGGAGCCGTGGTGAAAGCTAATGGAAAAAGAGCCGGCGCCTATCGGGATGAGCAGGGTCAATTACATCTCGTAGATACGACGTGCACGCATATGGGATGTGAAGTAGAGTGGAACCAAGGCGAACGAAGCTGGGACTGCCCCTGCCATGGTTCGAGATTTTCTTACAAAGGAGAAGTGTTGGAAGGACCCGCCAAAAAGCCATTAGTAACAGTAGAATTATCTAAATGATAAGCTTCATGCTTATACCGAAGAGCAGCTTTTCTCAAAAGGCTGTTTTTTTGTTCTATGGAGTTTACGACTTTTCCCCTGTATTTTCGTCCTTCGCTCCCGTTTTCGTGTCTGCCAAATTCCAGTAAGCTAAAACATGTAAACACTTTTATTACAGAGAGAGCTTAGGTAGAGAGCGGATAGGAGGAGAATGGATGGAACCGATAGCTGCCAAGATAACCACCGCCAAACAAACGTCGCTTTCGAGGCAGATAAGGAGGATATGGACATACAAATTGCTTTACGTATTGCTGCTGCCCGCATTGGTATGGGTTTTCATTTTTGATTACCTGCCGTTATACGGAATCAGCATTGCTTTCATGGACTATAACGCGATACAGGGGTTCTCGGGAAGTCATTGGGTTGGATTTAAATATTTTCAAATGCTGTTTGAATCGGATATGTTCGTGAATGCGTTCAAGAACACACTGCTCATCAGCTTGTACAAAATGATCAGCGGTTTTCTTTGCCCCATCTTGTTAGCGCTTGCACTGAATGAAATTCGTGTCGTATGGTTTAAAAAGACGCTTCAAACGGCCGTCTACTTGCCGAGATTTGTATCATGGGTCGTTTACGGTGGGATCATCACGCTGCTTCTTTCGCCCGAAACCGGGGTCATTAACAAGATCATCGAGTTTTTCGGCGGCAATCCGGCTTATCTGCTTGTTGAGCCTGCTTATTTCCGGACTATTCTGGTCGTTACGGATGCGATGAAGGAGATGGGCTGGGCGGCCATTATCTATATGGCAGCCATCGCCGGGCTTAACCCCGAGGTCTACGAAGCAGCCACGATGGATGGTGCGACAAGGTTTCAGCGAATTATCCATGTAACGCTACCCGGTATTACCGGAACTATTATCGTTATCTTCATCCTAAGGGTCGGATATATCATGAGCGCAGGACTGGATCAGGTCATCAACTTGTACAATCCGATGGTTTTTGAAGTTGGAGATATTCTGGATACGTACATCTACCGTGTCGGCATTGAGCAATTTAATTTGAGCCTTGCTGCCGCAGCGGACGTGATCAAGGGTGTTATTGGACTAGTGATGATGCTGGCAGCCAATCAAATTGCCAAGCGGATCAATGATTCCGGTATTTTCTGACGAAGGAGAAGAGATGCGATGAAGCTAACGAGAGGCGAGAGAGCCTTCGTCACCACGAATTATTTGGTTCTAACGATGATGACGATCATTATTGTGATTCCTTTCTGGTACGTGATTTCCGTTTCTGTGACACCGTATCATATTTTCAGTGAGCAGAACGGATTGATTTTATTTCCCAGCTCGTTTAGTTTTGAGTATTATGCGTATTTGTTAAAAGAGGGCTCGCTGATCTTCAAGGCCTATGGCAATACGATCCGCAATACAGCGGGCGGCGTTCTGCTCGCCTTGTTTCTAACAACAACAGCGGCCTACGCACTTGCAGAGAAAAAACTGCCTGGCAGACGATTCTTCATGCTCATCTTCGTCTTCACTATGCTCTTCAAAGGCGGCATGATACCTACCTATATCACCATCAAACAATTAGGTTTGTTAAACACCAACTATGTGCTTATACTGGTCATGGCTTACAGCGCTTTCAACATGATTATTATGAAATCGTTTTTCGAAACCATTCCCGAGAGCCTGCGAGAATCGGCTTCCATGGACGGCGCCTCCGAGTTCAGAATCCTATGGCAGATCGTGCTGCCGCTATCCAAACCGGTAATCGCAACGATCGGACTGCTATACTTGGTTGTCTACTGGAATGATTTCTTCAATGCCATGCTCTATGTGACGGATTGGCACAAAGTGCCCGTACAGCTCATCCTCCGTACGATTATTGCCAGTTCCAGTCTTCCGCCGGAGCTGCTTGAAGCGGCTGGCTCTACGCCTCCGCCGACAATCGGCATTCAAATGGCTGCGATTGTGATCGTGGCGCTGCCAATGCTCATCATTTATCCGTTTATTCAAAAGCACTTCGAGCAGGGGATGTTAATCGGCTCTGTCAAAGGCTAAATGATTTATTCGTTCTTGTCATTCCCATTGGCGTGAAAATAAAATATAATTCAAGGAGGTCAATATTTGATGTCAAATCATGGTAGAGTTTGGTCATACAGTGTGCTTTCCACCCTCTTGGCAGGAACCGTAACCCTCGCAGGGTGCAGCAAGGCTGGTGACACGGCACCTGCTGCATCAGCGCCATCCGCAAGTACAGTAGTTTCGGCAGCACCCAAGGTTGAAGAACCATACGAACTTAAATGGTTGAAAGCCCAGGATATATCCAAGCCCTACGATCCAACTAAGGATGCCGTCAAACAAGCTGTTGAGAAAAAACTGAACATCAAAATCACGGCGGAGATGGTGGACGTTCAGCAATATAAAACAAAGCTTAATCTCAAAATGTCCAGCGGTGATATTCCCGATGTCGTCCGCATCGATTTCGCCGACGATTTCCAAAAATATGCGCAGCAAGGCGCTTTCGTGGATCTCACGAATCTGATTAATGAGAAAGATACGCCGAATATCCTCAAGGAAGTGCCGAAGGAAGTATTCGAGCAGGCGAAAGTAAACGGTAAAATTTACGGAATTCCTTATCAAGGAGGACCTGGCGCCGGCTATCGCTGGAATGTCGTGATGCGTAAGGACTACGTGGAAGGAATGGGCGCTCAAATTCCAAAAACGCTGGATGAGTACTATAATTTGCTGAAAAAAGTAAAAGCAGAGAAACCGGACGTCATCCCGCTCGGCGGCTATACGGCACAGATTGGCCAGCAGAAATATGCGAACAATTCATTCGATCATATTTTTGGCGCATTTGGCGTAACACCGGGCTATTTCACGGAAAAAGACGGCAAGTTCAGCAATTATGATATCGATCCGAAAATGAAAGAGGCCCTGCAGTATTTGCAAAAAATGTATGCAGAAGGACTTATCGATAAAGAATTTGCTACGATCAAGGAGGAGCAGCTGCGCGCGAAGCTATACAGCGGCAAACTGTTCTCATGGATGGGCTGGTGGTCCACACCGAATGACTATGACACGCAAGTGGAAACCAACGAGCTTAAGAAAAGCGGCAAATTAGCTTCCGACGGTAAGCTGCCGGATCAGTCCAACGTACCGTTCAAATATTTGTCTTTGAACAGCTCGCTGGTCGGACCCGATGGCAAAGCGGTAGCTCCTGCAGGCGCTCCATTCGGCCAAATGCACGCGATCAGCGCGAAGACCAAAGATCCGAAAAAAGTGCTGGCGATCATTGAGAACTCATTGTCACTGGAGAATCAAATGCTGACCGTATGGGGCATTGAAGGGGAAGACTACAAGATCGACAATGACAAGATGAAGGTAGTTACCGATCTGATTGATCCTAAAACGCAGCAAGATAAAAATGGGAACTTCCGCGGTATTCAAAGCTACCTGTTCGCTCCTGGCTTGAAAGGCTGGCCACGATATTTGGAATCGCTGCCGCTTCGTCATTCGCAGGCGTTGGATGTAGCCATTAACAATCCGTTCCAGATTACAGACGCTTCCAATTATTTGGACTCTCCGACGAAAATCGCCAAGCTGGTGGAACTGAACACGCTGCGCGATTCCGTCTTCACACAAATTATTATGGGCGCGGATATCAAGAAATTCGATGAGTTCGCAGACAAATGGAAATCCCAGGGCGGCACGCAGATTCTTACCGAGCTGGAAGCCTCCTTCAAGAAGAAATCAGGCAAATAAGTTTTGGAGAGCCCCTCGATCGGCACGAGCTGATGAGGGGGCTTTTGCCATCATACGAGGGAAAGAGGGTGACCTTCATGGTGAGTCGCTTCCGCAAACGCAGCGGTCATGCCAGGTTATTATCACGGCTCAGTTTACCGATTTTCGTATTGATCGTAACCTTTATCGCCCTGTTTGCCACAGCAGCCAGCTACATCCTCATCCGGGTGCAGAACGACCATACCCTGAAGATGGCCGAGCAATCAACGAAATTTGTTTACCGCAATATCGAATATCAAATTAACACGATGAACAATGTAGCTGCTTTTCTGATGAGCAATCAATCGATTGAAAATTTACTCATGAGCACGTATGAAAAACCCTTCGAAGCGGTTAGCGATCTCTATACGCTGGAAGCGAATTTGCAAAATCTTTCTTTATTGTCCCTTCTGAACGATTTCGGCTCCGGCAATAACGTGCAGCAATCGTATGTCGTTTCTGTTGCGCTTGAACCGGGGAGCGGACTTTATGCCATGGCGACGGAACATTTTTCCCCGATAACGGGGATTTATAAGAATAATGATTTACAGCATCAAAAATGGTTTCAAAGTCTGAGTCGCGGAGATAGACAGATCGTATGGTGGACCCAGAAGTCGGATGCCGATACGGCCATGATCTATTCGGCACGCAAAAAAACGAGCCTCAAAGATGGCCGCAACGTGGGTACGGTCATCGTTGGCGCAGATACGGGCAGCATCAGGGGGATCTTCGACAACGCGAAGCTTGATGAAGGCTTTCACCTGCTGCTGGATGAATCGGACCGGGTTATTTATAGTGAGCGCTATGATTTTCTCGAAGACGTTAGTGAGCTTTCGTATGTCCGCGCACTCGCCGATGCCCAGGGTACAATCATAACGAAGCTCGACGGGGAGAATCACCGGGTCATGTTCGAAACTTTGGATAACGGGTGGAAGCTGCTT
Organism: Paenibacillus planticolens; assembly: GCF_013141725.1. Lineage (GTDB taxonomy): Bacteria > Bacillota > Bacilli > Paenibacillales > NBRC-103111 > Paenibacillus_E > Paenibacillus_E planticolens. The sequence continues at coordinate 242,856 of NZ_WHNZ01000042.1, forward strand.
TCCGTCGTTCCGGAGAGCCATTTCAGTAGATATACTTTGGCAATATCGCTTATCGGTGCTGCCACAGCAGCGGCTGCGCTGCTCATTGCCGGTTTCTGGCTCCGGCAAATCGTTGTCCGGGTGACGGTGCCGATCACCAGGCTGGTTACCGCGATCCAACGACCGGAAGTGGTGGAATTTAAAGAACCGCTTCCTTATCAGAACACAGGCATTTATGAAGTGGATGAGTTGAATCAGAAGTTCGCAGCGATGCTCGTAACGATTCATGGTCTCATTGAGAAATCGTTTACCGAAGAGGTTGAACGCCGCCAGCTTCAACTGGAGCTGCTGCATGCGCAGATTAATCCCCATTTTTTATATAATACGCTGGACCTGATTAATTGCCGGGCAATTATGTCCGGGGATCAGGAGACGAGCCAGATCGTTCGCTCTTTGGCTAACGTATTTCGCTACGGACTGAATCGCGGAGAAACCTGGATTACGTTAGATGAGGAGATCAAACAAGTTGAAGCGTATCTTCATATTCAACAAATGATGATGGACGATTTGCACGTCGAAGTGGACTTGCCGAGCGATCTCTTGCATGTGACCGTTGTTCACTTGATTTTGCAACCGCTTGCGGAAAATGCCGTCATCCACGGGTTCGCCGATCGCAAAAAAGACTGCCGGATTGCGATTTCAGCCCGATTGGAGCGGGAAGGGCTCGTGCTGAGCGTGGAAGATAACGGCCGGGGCTGCGATGCTGAGCAAATGAACCGTCAGCTTCGGCAGCAGTCGGCCAGAGATATGGGCGAATTGAACGAGGCAGGAAGCGGCTATGGCACCTTGAACGTTCACCGAAGAATTCAACTGCATGGCGGAGAAAATTATGGCTTGAGGTATATAGACGTAGGCGAAGGTGCGGGGACCCGAGTCGAAATTGTATTGCCTTACTATGGGAAGCAGCCGGGAAAAAGAAAGGATGTTGCGCATGTTTAAGCTGCTGATTGCCGAGGATGTGAAGATTGTTCGTGAAACGTTGAAGCACGCGATTAACTGGCAGGCTCTAGATATAATGCTGCTCGGTGCCGTAGAGAATGGCGAGGAAGTGCTGGCGTGGCTTGAACGCGAGGAACCGGACCTGCTTTTAACCGATATCGGGATGCCGAAGATGAACGGACTGGAGTTAATTGAGGCGGTTAGAATACGCAATTCCGATATTCGCTGCATCATCTTATCCGGACTGAATGAGTTCGATCATGCGCGTCAAGCGATTAAGCTGCAAGTGCTGGATTATGTGCTGAAGCCGATCGATCCGCGCGAAATTGAAAGAGTGATGTCGCAAGCAGTTGAGCTGCTGCGTAAGGAAAGGGAAGAACGTCAGACATTAAAGCTGGCGGAGCAAACGGCCAAAGATCAACTTCCGAATCTGTCGGAAGCGCTGCCCCGGGGGGAATGGACCGGCAGCTTGAAGAAGAAGAAGTTGGTTGAGCAAGCCATCCAATTTGTGAAGGAATCCTACATGCGCAAGGAACTGGCGCTGTCTGATGTGGCCGCATCCGTCGGTCTGAGCGATAAATATTTGAATATGCTATTTAAAGAAGTTACGGGAATGACCATTAATCATTCGATTATTCGTCTTCGGATGCAGGAAGCAGCCCGGCTGTTGAAGGATCCCGCCGTCAAAATCTATGAAATCTGCGACTGGATCGGGTACACCGATCAGGATCATTTCAGGGAAAGCTTCAAGAAACAATACGGCCTGACGCCGACCGAGTACCGCAATAAGTTTTTGTAGCACAAAAAGTTGAGCTGGCAGGTGTTAATTTGATAAAAACCGTTAGATCAAAGATTTATGAGATGGATATCGTACGAGCATTCGCTATTCTTGCGGTCGTACTTATTCATTCGACTTCAGATGCAACGCTTGAAACGACGGATGGAAGCTTATCTCAAATTATCTTTTATGCGGTCAATATTTTGCTTTATCATTGTTTTTGCCGGAGCATGGTTTCTTATTTATGTGTATCATAAAGTGCTAAAGTGGGCGATCCAGATTAACCGGAAAAGCAGCGCTCAAAGTTTGCCATCGTAATAGGCTCATGTCATAGGACATTTGCGGGCGATTATCATATATTGTTATTGCCTAGCAGGAAGTACAACTTAGAAAAAGGAGTGCATCGTTTTGACGGAAAGCGTTGATTCACGCAATATGCATATGTATCACGATCCTGAGACATTGTCTGGTTATCACTTTGTGAAAGCGGAACATTTTGAACGGATGAAGATGGCGAATGCGAACAATCCTGCATTGTATTATCAGTATGCCGAGCAGGAATATTGTCATAAAGCTCTTGCACATCGCTATAAAGGGATGGCTGGGTGGATGCACTAATTCAATTGATACAAATCAACCCGACGCTATCCAGTCGGGTTTTTACTATTCATCAAAATAAATAATACGGACAAAATGTTCTGTATATACATAGGCTAAAGAAGTATAGAGACGTTGCGAGATCATTTGGATATAAGGAGGGGGGGAAGATCGGACACTCGATTGGGAAAAGCATTCCAAGAAAGGAAACATGGGAGAAAGTCACAGGGCTTACCAAATATATGAATGATGTTTCAGGACCAGAACTATTACATGTGAAAATTGCCATCAGCCCGCATGCTCACGCAAAAATAATATCCATTGATTCGTCCGAAGCCATGAAACTTCCTGGTGTTAAAGCGGTAATAACAGGTCAAAATGAGCCGATTTTGACAGGTTCGCCGCTGGCAGACCGTCCGCCACTGGCCATCGACAAAGTGAGGTATTTCGGCGAGCCCATCGCCCTAGTTGTTGCGGAACAAGAATATATAGCAGAAATGGCGGCTCTCCGAATTAAAGTGGAATACGAACTTTTACCGGTCGTCCTTTCTCCAAGCGACGCTCTTAAGAACAGCGCTCCGCTCATTCATGAGCATCTTGCCGAGTACAAGCAACACGAAGAAGCTTACCCGGAGCCGGGAACGAATATCGCGAACCGGACAAAAATACGCAAGGGGAATATGGCAGAAGGATGGAAGAATAGCGATCATACGATTGAAGTTAAGGTGACTATACCCCAATCGGATCACGCAGCGATGGAAATGCGCTGCTGTACAACGCAGATTTTACCGGACGGTAGAGTCATCATCCATTCCGCTTCACAATCGCCTTTTGTTATCCGAAGAACTCTCAGCCAATCCTTTCATATTCCGCTTCATAAAGTAATCGTTCACACACCTCTGGTCGGAGGTAGTTTCGGTGGGAAATCCGCGATTCAGATCGAATTTCTTGCTTTTATGGCATCCCGTGCGGTTGGTGGAAAACCTGTAAAATTGGTGAATTCCCGGGAGGTGGACATGATCTCTTCTCCCGTCCATATCGGATTGGATGCGACAATCAAGCTTGGCTGCACGCATGAAGGGAGATTAATGGCTGCCGAAATTTTATATCTGTATGATGGCGGAGCCTATTCGGATCGAGGTGCGGTTATGAGCCGGGCAGGAGCGGTCGATTGTACGGGACCTTATCGTATCGAGAACGTTCAGTGCGACTCATTATGTATGTATACGAACCACCCTTATTCCACTTCCTTTCGAGGATTCGGACACCCAGAACTGACGTTCGGTATTGAGAGAGCAATGGATTTACTGGCTAACCGGGTGGGCATGGATCCTTTAGAATTTCGCTTTAATAACGCAATTGGGCCAGGGGATACAGCTCCGACACAAACTTTACTCAATAGAAGTAACTTGGGCGATCTGCCCATGTGCATTGCCAAATTGAAAACATTACTCCAATGGGACGACCGTCCAATGCGTGAAACCAATGGCCATCTCGTCAAAGCGGTGGGGGTATGCTGTTTCTGGAAAAATTCCGATACGCCAACAGATGCCGGAGCGGGAGCCGTTATCGCATTTAATCCGGATGGAAGCGTTAATCTGCTCTGTGGCGCAGTAGAAATCGGCCAGGGTACCAGGACGTCTCTGACTCAACTGTTAGCCGAAAAGCTGCGTATGGATGATCGGTTGATCCATATCTCTACGGATGTCAACACCGAGAAGGATCCCTATTATTGGAAAACGGTAGCAAGCCGCAGCACCTTTCTAGTCGGCAATGCGATCCTACAAGCGGCTGACGATGCCATCGCACAGCTAAAAAACATAGCTGCAATCGTCTTGCAATGCTTGCCAACAGACTTGGATGTCGGAGCGGGCAAGGTTTACTTGAAAGATCGCCCTGATAAAGAGATAGCCATTGAAAATATCGCTAACGGCTACACATTTCCAAATGGAAATACGATTGGCGGTCAAATTATCGGCCGCGGGAGCTATGCCATGCGTAATTTAACCTTATTAGACCCTCAAACTGGTAAAGGAAATCCCGGTCCGGAATGGACAGTTGGCGCTCAAGCAGTAGAGGTGGAATTAGATACTAGAGCATATACGTACAAAATCATTAAAGCGGCAACCGTCATCGATGCCGGCAAGGTAATTAATCCCGGAATGGCCCGCAGCCAAATAACAGGGGCAATGAGTATGGGCTTAAGTTTTGCCAGCCGGGAAGCTTTTGTATTCAATGAGAAAGGTGCTGTATTAAATCCGCAATTTAGAACCTATAAATTGATTCGTTATGGTGAGCAACCAACGTACATCGTTGATTTCGTCGAGACGCCTCATTTGGAAGCGCCTTTTGGATTGCGCGGGGTTGGCGAACATGGCTTGATCGGCATGCCGGCCGCATTGGGGAACAGCTTAACCATAGCTGCTGGTGTAGAACTCAATCATCTGCCACTGACACCCGAGATGATTTGGGGGACGATCCATGATACCTTTTGACTTTGAATACTACAAACCTTCTTCTGTCCAGCAGGCTGTGGAATTATTTCAGTATTTGCAAAAACAAGGAAAGAAACCGATATACTACGCCGGAGGTACGGAGATCATCACGTGGGCTCGAACAAACGCCATTCAACCGGGAGCAGTCATCGATTTGAAGTCTATTCCGGAGTGCAATGCAATGGATATTCGGAAGGATCAGCTGGTTATCGGAGCCTGTGTCACGTTATCAGCTTTGTCTGAGGCGAACCCGTTTCCTCTGCTCAGCGAATCGGCGCAGGGAGTCGCCGACCAAACAGCCCGGAATAAGATCACGCTCGGAGGAAACATATGCGGCAAGATTCATTATCGTGAGGCCGTACTCCCGCTTCTGCTGGCAAACAGTCGGATGGTTATAGCCGGCATACATGGAAGAAGAGAAGTTTCGATTCATCATGTTTTCTTACAACAAATGAGATTGGAAAACGGGGAGTTTCTTGTACAAACCTTAACAAACCGCGCCTATTTGTCACTGCCATACGTTCATTATAAAAAACGGCAAATAGGCAACGTAGGCTATCCTCTCGTCACCCTAGCTGCTCTTAAAATAGATAACCAGATCCATACGGCATACAGCGGCGTCTGCGCATTTCCCTTTCGATCCGTTGAGATCGATCGGTCGTTGAACGACTCCTCGCTACCGTTGACAGCAAGAATTGCACAGGCGGCAGATAAGCTTCCTGCTCCTTTACTACATAATGCAGAAGGTTCCGCTTCTTATCGGAAATTCGTACTTAAACAAACGATGGAAGACGCGGTAAATTTATTGCAAAGAAGGTGACGCATGTCATATCGAGACATGGCTGTTTATCCCGTTGAATTTGAAATTAATGGTGATAAACGAACCATACGAGTAAGGGCTGCAGATGTACTCTTATATACACTTCGAGACAAGCTCGGTCTCACTGGGAGTAAACTCGGTTGCGGTAACGGAGACTGCGGTGCCTGTACAATATTAGTAAACCGCCAGCCCATGAAATCGTGCTTAATGCTCACCGTGGAAGCTAGTGGAAAACAAATCACAACAATTGAGGGTCTGACGGACTCACCCGTACAACTTGCATTTGTTCAAAATCAGGCGTTCCAATGCGGTTATTGCACTCCTGGTTTTATTATGAACTGCGAAGGCTTGCTGAGACTTCAACCCCATGCAGATGAAGAGACCATTCGGGTTTGGCTGGAATCCAACATTTGCAGGTGTACGTCCTACGAAGAAATTCAGCATGCAGTGAAGGACGTTTTTACACCGAAAACATGATGGGCAGCCGGGAGCGGGGCATCATTACAGGATTTTATTAGTAAAATTCGCAGTTTGAAAATCTTGAATAACTTGTTCAGCGTTCATATATAAGGCAATTGGGTACTGATTATTCTCCATATCATCAGGCACTTTCATTTGCAGATGTGGTCCGTTGGAAACTAAGCCATCGCCTTTCGGGTCAGCCGATCCTTCTTTCCATTCCTTGATAAGTCCCGCTAATATGTTCAAATGGTCGGCCCACACTCGTTGATTCTCTTGTGCAAAATTGCCGCTTTCGGACCACTTGGCCAATATACGTATCATATCGCCAAGTTTGGCATGGCCGGATCGAAGTCGATTCATATGCTGGTTCAATTCTTTCAACGTATTGCGTTTATTGGCACCTATCGGATTATAACGTAGGCTTTGCTCCGCTTTATCCAACTCGTTCGTCGCTTTATGAAGCTCCTGAAATAAGGTTTCCAACTTATATTGCAAATCTTGTGTTTTAGCCGTGGAACAGCCCTCTGTGACCCATAGCGCGGTATTTGTAAAATGATTGGCTAGATGGTCTGCGAAATGGATCATCTTTTTTTTGGCTTTGTTTACTGAATCGGGAGGGAATATCATGACATGAATCAGGAGCGCTACGATCGCGCCAATAACGGTATCGCGTATCCGATCAAGGGGATAGCTCGGCATCTTGCTCTGAAAGTACATGACCAATAAAATACTGAGAGAAAATTGGACCATTGTGGCGTGCTCTACTTTCAGCCACGTTAAGAGAAGAGTGCCGATAAGAAGAAGCAATCCTATACTCCAGCCGTTTAAGCCGACATATGGAGCAATAGAAGCAGTGATAAGAACGCCGGCTATAGTTCCCACGATGCGCTGCCAAGCGAATTGTATAGATTTGTCAACGGTTAATTGGATACATAAAATGACCGTCAGTGGAGCCAAGTAAGGATGCTTCGAACCCGCCCATTCCGAAAACTCCCATGACAGTGCAGCAGCTAATGGAGTTTTCCATACATCGCCTTTGTATTTGATAAAATCTATCATTTTATTCGTCATTTATTATGCTCCTACTTCATTTTAAAATTATTCTCGTAGTATGCGAATCAAACTTTACATTTATTACTAAATTATAAAATTCCTGAGTCTACTTCGCTTATATGAATAGAGACCTAGATATACAAAGAATAAAACTTTATAATAAGAACCAATTCATATTCAAGCAGCTCTAAGAAAGATGTTTTAAGGAGGCGTTTCCAATTTCAGCAGAGATCCGCGCGAATGAGCTTGTTATTTTGAAAACGATCGCAGAAACACTGAACCAAGCCAATGAATTGGAATCGGTGCTTTCCCTTGTCTTAGCCAAGCTCCTGGAATTAACGAATTTAAAAGCCGGTTGGATTTTCCAAGTCAGTAAAGACCCCAATCTGGGGCATTCTTGCTTATCAGCAGAAGGGATTCCGGAGGCGCTCGCCCGTAACGAAATGGCTCCGCTTAAGGCGAAATCCTGCTGGTGCATCGATCGCTTTCGAGATGGAAGGCTGAAACATGCCGTTAATATTTTAAGTTGCGAACGCTTGGAAGAAGAAATGCTGATCGCGGTTGGAGATACGGAAGGCATCAGTCACCATGCAACGATCCCGCTGTGGGCCGGGCAAGAAATGTTCGGTATTATGAACGTGGCTTCTCCGGGGAAAAAGCATTTTAAAGAGGAAGAGCTTGCGCTGCTCCAATCGGTTGCTTTTCAAATCGGGACGGCGATTGAGCGGACCATGTTGTATCGCCAGCAGCAGAAACGCGCTGTCCATTTTGCCAAGCTTGGGGAGATTACCCGGTCGCTGGGTCGCCTGTTGGCAACCGAAAAAATTGCAGGCGAGTCGGTCCAACGATATGGCGAAGCCTTCGATATTCCGCTTGTAACGGTATTCATTCAGGAGGGTAACAACTTGTCACCGCGTATGGAATTTATGGATGGCAAGTTGTACTCATGCTGCAGCTCCTATTCAATGCGCGGCTTAGGACCAATTGGCCAAGCCTTTCTGAAACAGGAGACGATTCGGTTCAATCGTACAATTGCTGACAATGACATTTCGAGAAAAAAGGGGCTCTACCCGGAGATCCGCTCCGGTGTTGCCGTTCCTATTATTTTGAGAGATGAACCGATCGGCGTTTTTTTCATTGGCAGCTTGCATAAACAATACTTCGATACGGTTGATGCTGAAGTCGCTAGAGCGTTTACTGATCACATTGCTCTAGCCTACGAGAATGCGCGAGTATATGAGCAGCGCCGTGATTTGGCACGCAGTGAAGAGCGGAATCGGTTGGCAAGAGACCTTCACGATTCAGTCAGTCAAATGCTTTTCTCGCTTAATTTGACCTCGCGGGGTCTCGAGAGCATGATTGGCGATGCGGAGCCGCTGGTGAAGGAAGCGCTGACGGATATTCGGCAGTTATCGCAGAATTCGCTCACCGAGATGCGCTCTCTCATCCTCCAGTTAAGACCTGCCGGATTGGAGCATGGATTGTTAACCGGTCTCACCCAGTATGGCCGCCAAATTGGCTTAACAATTACAACGCAGGTGGAAGGCGTGAGAGAGCTGCCGCGTATGGTGGAGGAAGCGTTATGGCGCATTGGGCAAGAGGCGCTCAACAACGTGATTAAGCATGCGCGGTCGAAAGACGCATTCATCAGCCTTTGCACCACGCCGGATCACGTTCATTTCGAAGTGAAAGACGAGGGGATCGGCTTTACGAAAGAGCGGCGCACGCGCCAAGTGAAGTTTGGCATGCACACGATGCGGGAACGGGCTGAAGCGCTTGGCGGTTCATTCGGCGTTCAAAGCCATAAAGGAAAAGGGACGACAATTCAAATCACTTTTCCGTTGTCTATAATGAAGAATGCATAAGATGGGGGAGAATCGATGTCTATTCGAGTGTTACTTGTCGATGATCATGCTGTAGTCCTGAGAGGATTGCAGTATTTTCTAGGCACTCAAGCCGGTATCGAACTGATCGGAGAAGCCGCGAATGGCGAGGAAGCGTTGCAAAAAGTAAAGGAACTGAGTCCTGACGTCGTTGTGATGGATCTCATCATGCCTGTCATGAACGGTATAGAAGCGACGAAGCGGATCAAGCAATTATATCCGGACGTGAAGGTCATCGTGCTTACGACGTTCTCCGATCAAGACCATGTGCTGCCGGCCATTCGGGCTGGCGCTAACGGCTACCTGCTCAAAGATGTGCAGCCGGAGGAACTTGTGCTAGCCATTCGCGGCGCCCACTTGGGGCAGGCACAGCTGCATCCGCGAATTACGGATCAGTTGATGGCTCACTTGGCAGCGCCAGCGCCTGTCGAGGCAAATGAAGCTTGCTTAGAGAGCCTAACCGCTCGTGAGCGTGAAGTGCTTGTGCTGCTTGCGGATGGCAGGAGCAATAAGGAAATTGCGTCAATGTGTCATATTACCGAGAAGACGGTCAAGACCCATGTCAGTCACTTGCTTAGCAAGCTCGGACTGTCTGATCGGACGCAGGCCGCCATTTATGCCGTTAAGAAGGGGTTAAGTACTTAATTATATTGGCCATGCGCAGTTTGAAGGGGCTATCTACGACTTTGGTCGTAGGTCCTCCTCGTGGCTGCTGTCAGACCATTTGCGTAGCGATAAATCATTCATGGCGCCGACGTTAGGACGCTTTTTCAGTGCTAAGATAGTTCTATAAATAAGAACGTTTAGCACGAAAGGGATGATTGGATATGTGGGAAAATCCGATTACTGTCGAACAATTTATAGCTTCTAGACAATGCGGAATGATGAAAGATAGTTTGTACGTAAATCTTAAAAAATGGTTGATGCGGGCAAATTGATCTCTTTTGGAGGTGTATTCCACTGAATTTGACAGAAACAGGTATTATTTTATTCTGTGAACATTATGAAAGTACACTGGATTTCTACGTGGAGAAAATGGGTTTGCCTGTAAGACGTAAAGGTCCTGAGTTATCTGTTCTAGATTTTGGCGGGAGTTATCTAATGATCGAGTCCAATGGGGTAGCATCGGATAAAGAAAAGACCAGAGCGGAGAGCCCTATTGTTTTGAGATTTAACGTCAAGAAGTTTGATGAAGCGGTTAAAGAACTTAGCGATCGTGGTGCGAATGTTGAAATCAAAGCATTTGACTGGGGGACAATCGGGGTCATTATCGATCCGGAGGGAAACCGAATTGAATTGATTGAATGGTAGTCATACCTCTCCAGAGTTCCCTCAATCACGCGGCTCTCAAGTTGAGCCCAACTTACGAGTTTTGACAAGGACCTAGCCGCTGGCTGGGTTTTTTTATTTGCAATAGTGCGTCTATCTCACTCGAAATATGCTGTAATGTCATAAAAACACGAAAAAATCGCATGAAAAACAAATAATGTGTCGATTTTTCATAAATTTGGTAGTACTATCGTAGTAGGAGAGTTACCGCTAACTATCGAAAGGATGGAATTTATGAGACAGAAATTATTTAAGATTAGTTTGTCAACGATGTTATGTGTCGGCTATTTAGTACCTAGTTCCGCTTTGGCAAGCACGGCATCTGTTGGGGATGCGAAAATGACCATGACGAAACAAACCAATGACGCACTGTTGTCGGCCTTATCCGGACCTGCATCAGTGAACCCTAGTCAACATTTCAAGGTCGTCTTTGGGCTTGCTAATGTGAAGAGCCCTGCATACGCCCAGGATTTAACATTTCAATATCATGCGGATTTGTATACTTTTGTTCAAGCGAAGTCACTTATTGACGGCGTGGCGATCATCGCTTCCGAGAATGTTGCTCCCGGGCAAGTCCGTCTTTTAGTAGCAAGTCAAGGCGCCGATCATCCGGTTTCGGGCAGCGCCAATGTCGTTGAACTGGAGTTCGCCTCCAAGCCGCTTTCACAAAACGCTTCCGGAACAATAACGGCAAAATTGGTCAGTTTAGGCGATGGTGAGGGGAAAGAATTCCAAGCTGACGGTTCTAAGGTGGACGTACAGGTAGTTGTTCCAAGTTCTGGCGGAGATTCCGACAACAACAACAATAACAATAACAACAATGGTGCAAACACGGACAAAGAAACAGGTAAAGATAAAGATAAAGATAAAGATAAAAGCAAAGACAAAGAAAAAATCATCGTTCAGTTAGACAAGGGGCAGACGAAAGCGGATGTTTCACTGTCTCAAGTGTCCGGAACCACGCTCCAGATTAAGAACGGGCAAGTGGCGATTACAATCGGCAAAAGCATTATAGACAGCATTCTGGGACAAGCAGGAAGTGTAGATGGAGCCTCCATACAGGTGCAAATGGTTCCAGTTACAGACAGCAATGCAGCAACTACGCCGGCAATCGATCACTCCGCCAAAGTGAAAATAGCAGGGCAAGTGTACGAACTCAGCATCACGTTGAAAAAGGCGGACAGCAGCGAGGTGAAACTGACCAAGTTTGCAGAAGGCCTAGAGCTCTCTTTGCCTGTCGAATCGGATGTTAAGAATAAAAATCTGCTTGGGATCTACTATTTGAATGAAACAACGAATCAGTGGGAGTACATTGGCGGCAAGTTTGATAAAGAAACGAATACCATCAACGTCAAGCTTTCTCATTTGAGCAAATATGCGGTATTACAATATAACAAAGAGTATACGGACGTACCCGCCGATCATTGGGCGTATGATGTTTTGCAGACTCTTTCCGCAAAGCATCTCGTTAGCGGCGTAACCGATAGTGAATTTAACCCGAACGGCTTAACGACACGAGCAGAGTTCACTTCGCTACTGGTGAGAGCACTTGGGTTGCAGTCTCAAGGCAAGAACTCGTCCTTTACCGACGTAACGGCCAATGACTGGTATGCGGGGGATGTAGCAGCGGCTAATGCGGCCGGATTAATTACCGGGGTAACCGACAGCACATTCGCCCCGAACATACATCTGACTCGTGAGCAGATGGCGATTTTGCTTGTGAGAGCCTACGAGTATAAGAACGGGAAATCTACTAACGCAAGTAACGCTCAGAACAATTATGTGGATGCAGCGAACGTTTCGGTGTGGGCGAGAGAAGCCGTAAACAAAGCTTCCGCAATCAAATTGTTGCAAGGAAGAAGCGGCGGTCAATTTGACCCGCAGTCTGAAACTTTACGCGTGGAAGCAGCACAAGTCATCATGAATTTGCTTGAGACGGATAACTAACGGAGTAACACTTCCGCTTCACCTACAATATGATGTGTCTAGAGAACATTTTAAAGAGGTGAGGGAATGGGTGTTGTTAAAGCCAGGGACCAGGATATTAACATGCTGGCAAGGTTGCTTAGAGCCGAAGCTGTTGGCGAAGGTGAACTGGGTATGCTTCTTGTCGGGAACGTCGGCATTAACCGAATAAGAGCGAATTGCTCCGATTTTAAAGGGATCCGGACAATTCCCCAAATGATCAACCAACCGCATGCATTCGAAGCGCTACTTCATGGTATGTACTACCAGAACGCTAGAGAGAAGGAACGCCGTCTGGCGCGACGGGCAGTGAATGGCGAGCGGCATTGGCCGGCCAAATTCTCCCTCTGGTATTTTCGACCGGGTACGGCCCAAGCTCCTCAGCCATGCCCGCCTACCTGGTATAATCAGCCGCATGTAGGGAGATACAAGCTTCACTGTTTTTATGAACCGACCGCAAAAGAGTGTGAAAATGTATATAATACGTTTTAAAGATAGAGACGATCGAAAAAAGCCGTTCAAGTTGCGGCTTTTTTCTTTTTTAAGAACGCATAGGAGTGATATAATTTGTTTCGTAATTGATAATTGTACCTACCTAAGGAGTGCTATCATGCTTAGTTATAAGAACACCACATCGGAAATTTCAAATAGTGGAATTGATACAGCTATAATATCCGTAGGAGCAACGGAGCAGTTTGGACCGTACTTACCCATGCATTTGGATACGCTGATCGCTGAGCTATACGCCAATGCTTATGGACAAGAATTAAATGCTTACATATTGCCGACACTTCCGTTTAATACCTCCGAAGAACATGCCAATTTCAAAGGAACAGTTACCGTAAGCCCCAATATTTTAACAGCTATGCTGGAAGAAATGATAATTAATCTGATGAGACAAGGTTTTAAGAAGTTTTTAGTCTGCACTGGACATGGCGGCTCCTACTGGGAAGCGGCTTTCGTCAAGCATATGAACTACAAGTACCCTCAAATGATCTTAATTACCTCAAATCATAATAATCATCTTGCATGGGAAAAAGCAGTTGAAACAGCAGGGTTACAAGGCTTAGACGAAATGCATGGTGGACTGCTGTCCGTTTGTACAGCTCTGTGGCTTTGCCCTGAACTGGTCAAAACGAAGTCAATGGGTTCTGATATCCCTTCCGAAAATCGTCTTTATGCAGATTACTTAGGGTGGGATAAATTGACTAGGGATGGATGTTGGGGAAAGTTTGAAGAAGGATGTTATTCGCATGAAGAATTGGCTGAGAAAGGCAAATTATTTTGGACCACTTTTATTCATAAAAGAGCGGAAGGCTTGAAACAAATCCTAGAAGAGGGATATCGCCGGAAAACTCAAGGTTGAATCGAATGGCACATAAACGGTTAGATCTGTCATGGTCAACTCTCAACGCTAATTTTATGTTAAGAATTCTAACACGCATTATTGATTTTGGTTATTTAAACAAAATATCGCCATAGATATTGCCCGTTAAAATAACGCGGTAGTAAGATGTTAGTAGTGATTATGTAATAATAATTAACACTGCAATGATTCTTAACTAAATGAATGAAGTGTGAGGGGATCCTGATGATGACATCTGAAAACAAGAAAACGAACGTAGAAATCCAACTTCCCCGAGACTGTACGTTCACTCCGCAGGATTGGCATGTGTTGGCTCAATATTGGTATCCAATTGCTCTAGCAAGCGAAGTCACAGAAAAGCCGATCAGTGCAAAACTATTGGATACGAAACTCGTGTGTTACCGTAGCAACGATAAAGTGGTCATAGCTCGTGATCTTTGTTTTCATCGAGGTGCTCCGCTTAGTAAGGGTTGGGTTGAGAATGGGGAAATTGTTTGTCCTTATCACGGATTTCGATATAACTGCGAAGGCAAGTGCACGTCCGTTCCGGCGCATCCCGATGCTAAAATTTCGCCGAAATTAAAATTAATTGTCTATCCGGCAGTTGAAAAATATGGCTTGATTTGGACGTCCCTTTCATCCAGCGAAGAGCAAATACCAGAGTTTCCAGGTTGGGATGATCCAGACTTTTTAAATGTATTGCCACCGAGCTTTGACATTGCCGGCTCGGCCGGGCGTCAAATGGAAGGCTTTTTGGATGTATCGCACTTTGCTTATGTGCATACAGAAACATTCGGAGATCGCAATAATACGGAAGTACGGGAATACAAAGTCAAGCGGGATGGGAATGAATTGCTTGCCGAGTATTGGAGTACGGTTAGCAACTACGGAAAAGGTCAGGATAATCCTGCACCCGAGGGATTTAATTGGCTTAGAGAATTCCGCGTTTTTCCTCCGTTTGCTGCTTCACTGACCGTTTATTTTCCGAACGATGGGAAGCTGATGATCTTGAATTGTGCATCGCCGGTATCTGCCCGTTATTCGCGCTTGTTTTGTCCGATTTCGCGGAATTTCGATAAAAATGCTCCAATTGAAGATACCATCAAGTTTAATTTACAAGTGTTTCAGGAGGACCGCGAAATGGTCGAAGCGCAGACACCGGAAGATTTACCGCTTGATTTGCAGGCCGAAGCCCATATTCCAGCTGATCGCACATCGATTGCTTATCGGCAACTTCTGACTGAAATAGGCCTTGGAAGAACTTATACGACATAAAGAACAGATTGTTAACTGGCTGCCGTGAATCGGGCAGCTTTTTTATTTGGAGGAGAGTCATGTTTCGAAAGCTGGTGAGTTAATAGTTATAAAAATCCATGTTTCAGTTTCATTCATCCATTCAAGATCTGGGGGAAATTGTTATAATTCTATTAAACTAAGTAAAGTTGAGAGAAAGTGTTGGTGAGTGGCTATGTCTAAAATTGAGTTCGGCATTGTGGGCAGCGGGTGGAGAGCCCTTTTTTATTTACGGATTGCGAAGGCTTTGCCCAAGTGGTTTGCCGTCCGTGCGATGCTTATCCGAAATGAGGAACGAGCCAAAGAGATCGAGGATGAGTGGGGCATAAAAACTTACCGAGACATGGAGTCCTTCGCTTCCAGCGGCCCTCTCGCGTTCGCAGTCGTTTCGGTAACAAGGGAGGCCGCTCCTTCGTGTATTTTGCAATTGGCGGAGAGAGGGATTCCGGTATTGACGGAAACGCCGCCCGCCAAAGAGATACCAGACATGATCTCATTGCATCAGTCGCTATGCAAGCTGCAGGGACGCGTGCAGGTGGCCGAGCAGTACTTGTACCAACCGATGCATGCTGCACGGATCGCTTTCGCCAGATCGGGCAAACTGGGGGACATTTCTCATGTCCAAGTATCGGCCGCACACGGCTATCACGGCATTAGCCTAATCCGGCAGCTGCTAGGGATCGGCTTTGAGAACGCTGTGATCCGGGGGCAGCGGTTTACGTCTCGAATCGTGAAAGGCCCGGGCCGAGAAGGGCTCCCAGACACCGAAGTGATCGGCGATTCGGTGCAGGATATCGTTACACTGAGCTTCGGAGATAAGCTCGCCTTGTTTGATTTTGCAGGAGATCAGTATCATTCCTGGATACGCAAAAATCGTATCGTCATTCGCGGAAGCCACGGAGAAGTGACGGACAAAACGTTCCGATACTTGCGGGATTTTCAGACACCCGTCTACGGCACATTTCAAAGAGTCGATACCGGCCACAACGGAAACTTGGAAGGTTATTACCATCGGGGGATTGTGGCTAACGACGATTGGATGTATGAGAATCCGTTCGTTCCCGGGCGTCTGTCGGACGATGAGTTGGCCATTGCGACAAGTTTGATGAAGATGGCCGAATACGTGCAGGGCGGACCCCCATGCTATGGGCTGGAAGAGGCGCTGCAGGATCACTACTTAGCTCTCATGATGCAGGCTGCTATCGAGTCGGGAGAGGTAGTTACAACTGCTACTCAACCTTGGGCAAGATACATCTAGCGGACGGAGAGGCCCTCCCGCACTCCAACGTACAAGTTTAGACAAAAACCTAGCCGCTGGCTAGGTTTTTTATTCGTTTTTGGGATAAGGGGCATACTCCTGCTGTATGATCCGCCCAAATTCAAGCGCTAGTTGGAAAAAATTTTAAAAAACTGTAAAGGTAGTTGTAGGATTATCTAAGATTTTGTAGGTGCTTCTTATAATCAGGTTCATCAAGTGTAATGTAACATAACACAAATGTCTTGAAAAATGAAAAGGGAGCAATGGTAAAAAGGATATTTATGGCTTAGAGGGGAGGCTCCATGATTTCATTCCAGCAGGTGGATAAGCATTACGGTGAATTTCATGTTCTGAAGGGAATTAATCTTGAAATTAGCCAAGGTGAAGTAGTCGTTGTCATTGGTCCTTCCGGTTCTGGGAAAAGCACGCTGCTTCGGTGTATCAATCGTTTGGAAGCGATTACAGGCGGGAACTTGGATGTAGGCAATGTGAAGGTAAACGATAAAAAGACGGATATTAATAAGCTTCGCAGGGACATCGGTATGGTCTTCCAGCATTTTAACCTGTATCCGCATAAGAAGGTGATCGACAATATTACGCTCGCACCGATGAAGGTGCTGGGGTTGAGTAAATCCGAGGCCGAAACGATCGCCAAGTATTACTTGAAGAAAGTCGGGATTGAAGAAAAAGCGAACCAGTATCCTTCGCAGTTATCCGGCGGTCAGCAGCAGCGTGTCGCGATCGCGAGAGGACTTGCTATGAAGCCCAAGATCATGCTGTTTGATGAGCCTACATCGGCACTCGATCCTGAAATGGTCGGCGAGGTGTTGGATGTTATGAAGACGCTGGCGCATGAAGGGATGACGATGGTTGTAGTCACACACGAAATGGGCTTTGCCAAGGAGGTTGCCGATCGGGTGGTGTTTATGGATAAGGGACAAATTCTCGAGGTGGCCTCGCCTGCAGAATTTTTCACCAATCCAAAAGAAGCAAGGGCGAGACAGTTTCTTAACCGTGTTCTGAATCATTCCAATACTGAGAGGAGTTTTGTTGTATGAAAGTTAAAAAATTATTGACATTAAGCTTATCGGTTGTTGCTTTATCCGCAGTTTTGTTATCGGCTTGCAGCAGTGACAAGAGTGCTCCCGTAAACGGCGGCAGTGCAACTGCTGCTCCCCCGGATAAGAAACCGGCCGCAGCCGCAACCATTCTGGATGAAATCAAAAGCCGTGGCAAAATGGTGGTCGGGGTTAAGTACGACACGAAATTGTTCGGCTTGAAGGATCCGGCAAGTGGTAAGGTCGAAGGCTTTGACGTAGATATTGCAAAAGCGCTTGCTAAGCAAATTTTGGGAGACGAAAACAAAATCGAGCTGATGGAAGTTACCTCCAAGACGCGGATTCCGATGTTGAACAACAAGGAAATTGATATGATTGTAGCCACCATGACGATTACGGAAGAGCGGAGACAGCAAGTTGAATTCTCCGAGGTTTATTTTAAAGCGGGCCAATCCCTGCTCGTGAAAAAAGGCAGCCCGATCAAAGGTATTGAGGATGTAAAAAAAGGTACGAAGGTGCTTGCAGTAAAAGGTTCGACCTCTGTCGACAACGTAAAGAAAGCAGTACCGGACGTGAACGTTCTTGAATTCGACAACTATCAGGATGCATTCAGCGCTTTGAAGGCTGGTCAAGGCGATACTTTAACAACGGATAATGCGATCCTTTATGGAATGGCCGCTCAAGACTCCAATTACGAAGTAGTGGGTCAGCCGTTTACCGACGAGCCTTATGGCATCGCAATCAAGAAAGAAGAGAAAGCTCTTCTGAACGCCGTGAATGAAGGGTTGAAGACGCTTCATTCCAACGGCGAATACGACAAAATTTATGGGAAATGGATCGGGACACCGCCATCCAAATAAGAGAGGGTGATTTGGATGCCCAGCTTTAAGATTTTTACGGATTACTTTGATACCTATATGCAAGGTTTCCTCAATACCATTTATACGAGTTTGATCGCTCTTGTTGGAAGCTTCCTGATCGGAACGATTATTGCTATTTTCCGAATCACCAACAACAGGCCCTTGCAATGGCTCGGAACGGTGTACGTTGAGTTTATACGCAACATTCCGCTTATGCTGGTTGTTTTCATTTTCTTCTATGGACTGCCTTCGATAGGTATTACACTAAGCGGCTTCGTAAGCGGGACCATCGGACTTATGGTGTATACGGCAGCCTTTGTAGCGGAGGCGATACGGGCCGGCATTATGGCTGTGCCGAAGGGCCAGACTGAAGCTGCAAGAGCGTCGGGCTTAAACTATACGCAAACCATGATACACGTCATCCTGCCGCAGGCCATCAAAATCGTGATTCCGCCACTCAGCAACCAATTTATTAACTTAGTGAAAAACTCATCGATTCTAGGGGCTTTTGCCGGACTGGATCTGATGTATTATGCAGATCGGGTGGCGAGCAAAACCTATGCGACTTTTGATACCTATATTTTTGTCGCCTTGCTTTACCTGGTTCTGACCCTTCCTTTGAGCTATATGGCTTTGCAATTAGAACGTAAATTAGCGAAAACCGGATAGAGGTGTGGGCACATGGATATTGCAAGCGCGTTTTCCAGTCATAACTTGTTGTTTATCTTGGAAGGTCTCTACATTACGTTGAAAATTGCTGTTATTGCCATTATATTCAGCTTTCTTATCGGCGTTATTATGGGAACTCTTCGTTATATGAAGATACCGGGACTATCCCCGGTCATTGGCGTCATCGTTGAATTGATCCGCAATTTACCGTTATTGCTGATTCTTTTCTTCACCCGGTTTGCACTGCCGGACATCGGGATCAAACTCGGCGTGGAAAGCTCGGCGGTAGTCGGTTTGGTGGTGTTTGAAGCAGCGATGATTTCCGAGGTCGTCCGCAGCGGCTTGAATTCGATTGATCGGGGGCAGATTGAAGCGTCGCGTTCATCGGGATTGACTAATTTGCAGACGCTGTGGCATATTATTCTTCCTCAGGGACTCCGCCGGATGGTTCCCCCGATGGTCAGCCAGTTTATTTCTTTATTGAAGGATACTTCGCTCGCGATCGTCATCTCTTTGCCGGATCTGATGCATCACGCTAAAATTGTAATCGGTCAAAACTATAACTATACGATACCTATTCTGGCTTTGGTGGCTGTTTTGTATTTTATTGTGAATTATTCGCTGTCGCTTGCGGCAAAACGGATGGAGAGCAAGATGATCTAAGAGCAATAATGGAGGCTAAGCTGACTTCTTTTTCAAAAGGGAAGTCGGCTGTTTCTTTTAATGCAGAAAAAGTATTTATTAAGTTTTCCATATCAAGTAAAATTAAGGATAAGTGAATTCATCATTATGCATATATGGCTGGCTGTCAAGGAGCGGATCATTGGTGGAATGGATGCAGCACCGTTTCAAAAGCGAAAGCATGCGGATCATCTTTATTGCCATACTTGTAGCTATAGCGGGTGAGTTCAAAGTGACTCCGTTTAACGGGGAGTTATTTCGAATCGGGCTCGGGAGCAGCACATTTTTGCTGCTGCTGCTCTTGATGCGGCAACTGCCTGTTATCAAAACGGGGATAGTTGTAGCTGCGACGGTATTGATTTTTCGCATGCTTAGCGATCTGGTAACGATGGATCAATTTGATTGGTTGGTGAGCTCGCGCAAGCATTGCTCGGCCATGCTTTATTACATGGTATTCGCGGTTGGGATACGCTTGATCCAGCAGAGGCTGGAAAAGCTGCACCCGCTTGTTCTCGGGATTTGTATTTCGGTCATTGATTTTGTATCTAATGAATTCGAATTATTGGCCCGAAGCTTCGTCTTCCATCAGCCTTTCATCCCTTCCGGGCAATGGATGCTGATTGCTGTAATCGCTGTCATTCGCAGCTATTTTACGATAGGGCTATACAGTAGTATCACTGTTAGTCAGATGCGGATTGTTCATGCCGAGCAGCAAAAGAGAATGGAACAAATGCTAAGTATCGGCAGCGGCTTGTATGGAGAGGTCTTTTATATTAAAAAGTCGATGGATGCCATCGAACAAATTACGGCCAAGAGCTACAACCTATACTGCCAGTTGCAATCTTCAGGCGGTAAGGAATTCAGCAGGCCGTTCTTGGAAATCACGCAGCAGATTCATGAGGTCAAGAAGGATTCCCAGCGGATACTGGCGGGTCTGATGAAGCTGTCCGATCGCGAAACTGCTTCGGAATTAACATTGACGGAAGTTGTACAGTTTGTCGTAAAGTCTAATTACGAGTATAGTGCGATGCTAAATAAGGAGGTCCGGATGCTCGAGGAGATGCTGACGGACTATACGACCTCGCACTACATTCCTCTTTTAACGGTACTCGGAAATTTGGTGTCCAACGCGGTGGAATCCATCGATCGGCAAGGTCTGATCGTAATCAAGGTTTTTGAATACCGGTCTGAAACGGTACTGGTCGTAACCGATACGGGCCCGGGAATTAACGAGCACGATAAGGACATGATTTTCAAACCGGGATTTACAACCAAATTTAACCAAGAAGGCGTCGCGGCAACGGGGATCGGACTTTCCCATGTTTGGGATATTGTTTCCTCCTATGGTGGGGAAATTCGTCTGGAGTCGGATCACAAGGCGTTTGAAACCAGTTTTATCGTACGATTGCCGACCGTTGCCCTGAAGAAAGGAGCCTCCTAAATAGTGCTTACTTATTGTATAGTCGATGATGATGCCGTCAGCAGACGCATGCTGCAAACGATTGTTGAGAATAGCGAGCTTGGTGAGGTTGTATCGACAGCGGGGAGCGGCGTGGAAGGTACCCAGATGGTGCTGCAAACACGACCCGATGTGGTGCTGATTGATTTGCTCATGCCGGATCAAGACGGGATTGAGACGATTGTCGGGTTGAAGCGAGAAGGCTATCAAGGCAAGTACGTGATGATTTCCCAGATCGAGAATAAAGACATGATTGGTAAAGCCTACCAAGCTGGTGTCGAGTTTTATATTCAAAAACCGATTAACAGAGTGGAAGTGGCAGCGGTATTAAAAAAAGTGTGCGAGCAGTGGAAAATCAATCAATACTTGAGGGAAATCAAAGATTCGCTCGCGAAGCTGGATGTTTTCAACCGGGAAGCCGGCCCTCCCCGCAAAAAGCCTACCGTCCGCGAGACGGTGCAGCCGATTCTTATGGATTTGGGAATACTAGGTGATGCGGGCAGCAGAGATATTGTCGATATTATCGAACACTTGATCCATCATAGTAAAGTAGAGGCGCTTCCTCCGTTGAGAGAACTGTATGAGGCGGCGGCCAGGGTACATAAGTCAGAAAGTCTGGAAGTGGAGCGAGAGGTAAAGGCGGTAGAGCAGCGGATCCGGCGGGCTATCATGGCAGCTCTGGCCCAAGTGGCCAGTATCGGGCTGAGCGATTACGGCAATCCGAAGTTCGAGCACTATGCACCTTTGTACTTCGATTTTCAAGATATTCGTCTCAAAATGAAGGAGATCGATGAGGACCGCATGCAGGATAAGGGGAAAGTCAATATTAAAAAGTTCCTTCAGGTGCTTTATTTGCAGACTCTGGATAAAATGAACGAAAATTAAGTGATACAACAATACCAATAGAAGGTTTACGTGTGAAGGTTATGATACGACGTGTATCTAGTTTTTGAATCATTGAAAGCCTTGATTGTTCAAGGCTTTTTTTATATCGAAATTTGTCACTTCATCAGGCAAAAAAAATATTTTAATAATGTAAAGGCATGTTGTAGGATTGTCTAAGATTTTGTAGGTGTTTCTTATAATTAAAAATGTAAAGTGCAATATAGAATGACAATGATTAATGAACGAATAAGGAAAGCAGTTTTGTAAGTTTTACGATACACAAAGTATCAAGTTATTGTTTGACCAAGGATGATTTGCGCTTTCTATAAAAAATGGAATGCGCTTACATTTTAATTACCACTTGAGGAGGAAGGAAATGAAAATTTTAAAAAGCAAGCCGTTCAAAGTACTGAATGCATCCGTGCTCGCCTTCACACTTGCCGCAGGGTTGTCCGTTACGTCCGCTGCAGCGGAAACAGGTTATTGGCCGACTGCCAATCCTACCACACCAAGTAATCCGGGGGTAAGCCAAAATTATTACCCGAGTCCGGTTCCAGCCGGAGTTACTGCGAAAGAGTTTTTCGGCACGCCGGCATTCAGCTCCCCAGACAGACTTCAATTTACAACGCAAGAAGAGATGATGGCGTTTATACAAAATATTGCCCAAACGAATCCGAACGCGCATCTTGAAATTTACGGTAAGTCCGCTCAGGGAAGAGATCTTCCACTGCTGTTATTCACCAAGGATACGCCTGAACAGGTGAGAAAGGAAAAGAAAAAACCTCTGATTTGGATCCAAAACCAAATCCATGGGAATGAGGCTTCCGCAACCGAAGCAGGCTTGCTTATTGCGAAGTGGATCACGGAAGGAAAATTCGGTGACATTCTCGACAAAATTAATATTGTTATCGTGCCACGTGTTAACCCCGACGGATCATTCTTATTCCAACGCGGGGTGACGCTACCTACAAATGGAACTGACGCCAACCGTGATTTTATTAAACTGGAGACACCTGAAATTCAGGCGCTGAATCAAGCTAGCAGCAAATACATGCCGGATGTCTACCTGGATACGCATGAATACAACACCGCAGTCTCGTCCCGCAGCTCTTCGTTCCGCGGTCCGGACAGTCCGATCAGCAGTACCGATTTCGCATGGTCTTATAACGATCTTGAAATTACATCAGGCAAGAATTTGAATATTAACAGCAACATTCGCGACATGTCGCATAACGATGTTCTCCCTAAAGTTCGCGAGATCTTGAACAGTAAAGGCGTCAGAAGCACGGACTATTTCACAACGGCTTCCTCCGGAACCGCTACTAAGAAAGCCGTATTGACCGAAGGCAGCACGGATTCCCGTATCGGCCGTAACGCGAATGGCATGAAACAAGCATTGTCGTATCTCATTGAATCTAGAGGAATCACAATCGGCAGGTACGATTACGAGCGTCGGGTGTTTGCAACAGCGTCTGCTGCTGCGGCATTTATCGATGTAACCGCTAACAATGCTGATCGAATCAAGCAGGCGACAACACAAGCCCGCGAAGACCTGATTAATAAAGGTAAAACGTATGATCCGAATAACAAAGTTGTCATTGACAGTATGAATCCGCAGGAAGAGCGTTTATTTAAAGTGATCCGCGATTCAAAATTAGACGTCGTCGAAGTTCCGATCATTTGGGAAAGTGCGACAAAAGCGGTTCCAACATTGGAAAGAGCACGTCCGACAGCTTACATTATGCCGGATACTGAAGAGACTGCTGTTGCTGTGAAGAAGCTTGAGACGATCGGTCTGAAAGTTGAAAAGCTGACCAAAGAAGTTCAAACTTCAGTCGAATCTTTTACCGTAACGTCTGTAAAAAATATTTCCGGTACAGATCCGCTTGAGAAAGAAATAAAAACGAATGTAAGTGAAGCGACGAAAACGATCTCTGCCGGCAGCTATGTTATCAACATGGATCAAGTGCTTTCATCATTTGCTGTAATGGGACTTGAGCCTGAGTCTCCTGAAAGTTATGCAACATACGGCTTTATCGCTTCTACAGTAGGAAAAGAGCTTCCGATCTATCGCTACATCAAAAACGATCGCTTGCCGACTGCATTGCCTCCTTCAGTAAAAATTAACGTCAATGATCCTGTTCTGATTGGAGCAGATATTTCTGTCGGCTTAAGCCTCAGCAATCTGCCTGCTAACGTAAATGCAGAGCAAATTAAAGCTCAATTCGATTCGAATTTGTTTGAGTTTGTTTCCGCAAGCGCTGCAAATGACAAATCGACCATCATTGCAGAACCAGTTGTTAATGGCGGTACTGTTCATTTGCTCGTAGCGAATCTAAAAGGTTCGATCAGTGGCGATCAAGACATCGTGAACCTGGTGTTCAGAGCAAAAGCTGCAGGAGTCGGCAATCTCCAAATGAGTGCAGAAGTCGGTATCGGTACGGATGGAACCGAAGTTAGTGCCGGTTCGGCATCGCAAACGGTGAATATCGTCACAGTCATTTACGGCGATGGCGACCTGAACCAAAACGGAAGATACGATATCGGCGACCTTGCGATGGTTGCTTTCTACTATGGCGCTAAAGCAGGCGACGCTAGTTGGGATGATGCGAAGAAGGTCGACGTCAACAAAGACGGCAAAATCGATATCGATGATCTTGCTTTTGTTGCTTCTAAGATCCTTCAAAACTAACATTGAAATGATGAAGAGAGGCAGCCGATTGGCTGGCTCTCTTGCTTTTTCTTCGTGAGCAGGAGGTGGAAGAAGTCTCCAAGAAGATTTCATTATTACGATCAAGGATTTATGTAGACAAGATATAAATGAGTGTACACATAAAACACACATAAAACAATTGATGAGTAAAAAAACAATGAGCGATTTTTCAATTGAGCATTACATGTTCACAAAACCCGTATTTTATACATATGTGTATACGGCACTACCGCGTGTTGTGAACATATCATTTCTATTTGTCTGTCATTGTCGGATGACAAGAATCTGTTCCGATAAATGACAAGAATTTGTTCCGATTCCCCGCCTCTGGATTTTTTGTTCCAATACAAAAGCCCTCACGGATTCGCAAAGGGCTAATTCATATCCTGAAAATATCTAAATTCTTAATGTATCTTTCAGTTAGACTTGAATGTGATGATTTATTTACAGCCAATGCCATTGGATGATGTGATATTTCTGTTCGTTGTTATCCAATCTATACCATTTCCAGTTGTTCCATTTAGTTTTAAAGCATTTTCTACTGTAAAAGTAAAATACTCCATTGGAATCTCCATTTTTTTAGACAGTCCATGTTCATTTCGTAAATCTTTAAATAAATTAAACAAATCATTAGCGTAACATTTCAATCGTTTACCTTTATCGAAAGCATCAGGGAAAAAATATCGAGTATAACTATACCCACTGTTTTCAGGATACTCTGTTACTTCGTCGTAACACATTAAACAATGCTCGATTTCTTCCAATGACCGAATTCCATAAAATTCGTGTTCGTTTGTCATGAATCTTCCAATTATTTGGGCTTTTTTTTGCTCCAAGAAAAATGTTCTTCTTGCCAGTAGCTCGGGCTGCCCTACTGAAATAACTGTCATGCTGATTTTTTCATAATCTAGATCATTATAAATATCCATAAGCCAGTTATAATGATATTCTGTTAATCGCTGCGCCTCATCAATTACCAGCATTATTCGGCGCATTTGAGACCTTTCCCCCTGCTCTAGCATGAGGTTAACAATTTGTCTTCTCATAAGGGATGGATTTCGTTTAGATGGAAATGCGAACTTAAAATCAGCTAGCAAATCCCCAAAGAACTTTTCCTCTGTAGGTACACGATAACTTTTGCATTGTGTTCTCAGTATGGGGAAAAACGTTCCCAATTGAGCCTAGTGTGTGTTAGAGTAATAATAGGTTCAGCGATAATACTCCTATCAGGAAAATACATCTTTCTAAAGGTTTCTTGTTTTATTAGCAATTCATAAAGAGGGGCATAAACCTCGTTTAACCTTTTAACATAAACATCTCTATTTTTCTCATAGCGATATTTACTTACACCAATGCAAGCCGTTATAAGAGCCGCTACAACTCCAAGTGAAGTAAGCCCTTTAAAGATAACATCCCAAATTTGATAACTATTCATTTAATTGCAGCTCCTTTGTATCAATCCAAGAGCAATTATAACTTACTATTAAAAAATACTACTTATCCCAAAAGAAACAAGCTGGTAAGGATTATTTCAAATAATTAACTAACTTCTCCAAATCGTGTTCAGTCACATCCTCTATCCCCATTAAACGATAACAATCCATCCCTAAAGCTGACAGTGCCAGTTTATTTGGTATTACCTCATCCCAACCAATTGCTTTTTCTAATTGCATGTTGTTAAGCTCGTCAACTGTAATACCTCTTTCCTTCTTAACTTCTTTTTGAAGTATCCCCATTCGAGTAAGATCATAAATTTCTTGCAGAATAGAGACTTCTTCGGAAGCATAGTATTCCTTCTCAGTATTTCTAAGGTTATACAATTTAGGCTTGTTATTAAAAAAGAGTGCAACCAAGCAGATTTGACGATAAGTCATGTTGTCCGCAAGTTTTAAAACGTGATTAACCTCTCCCAAACTCCTTTTATAAAATGATGCATTTACAAAAATATTTCCTATATATAATGATTTCAGTTCTTCATGTTCATTTTTACATTTGGTTAGTACACCTTCAAAGATCTCTTCAGCTTTAGAACGGTAGTTTTCATTATTAGCAAAGAAGAAATCATCATCTCTTAAAGCCTCACCTGCATCACACTTTTCTTTTATTTTTGATATACAATATTTTGCGACTTCACCAACCCTAAATTCTTCACGCTTAGATAATTGTCGAGTTGCATAATCTGAAACAACAGCCTTAACAGGACCTACAAATACTCCAGCAGCTGGCATTAAAGATAAAATACCTGCACTTGTTTCAAGAATAACATCCAATACTAATTTTTCTCTACTCATAAAACACCTCCAGATTGCCATATATTTCTATTATAAATTAAAAAGAAACCTACTCCAATAGGAATAGGCTGCTCATTTTTGCTTCTTCAATTTTATCTTTAGCCCGTTCCAAGAACCTCTGCACACTGCTCCTTCCAAGATGCAGCTCCCGGACTATATCATTTTCACTCATTCCGTCACCATGGTACATCATGAAGCACTGCCGCTCGCGATCTGAGAGGGTGCTCATAGCATCCTCGATGCGGAAGCGGTCTTCCTTCGAAAACTCCCCGCTAAATTGCGTCCGGTCCGTATACCAGCCGTTTGGTGAAGCGTAGGAGTCAAGCCAAGCCGGATCCCAATTCTTTTCTTTGTATCCTCGTTCTACTCCTTTGTAGCTCCCTTGGCGGCGTCCAGTTTCTAACCATTCCTCTACATACTCACATTCGCTAATCATGCCACTTCATAACCCCATTCTCCTTTGTCCAATTATTACAGACAAATCCATGGGAATTATTAGCGTAATCTCCCTCTATGGAGAAACGCTTTGCTCTTAAATACTCTCGTTTTCTCAGTTTATGACCTTCAATATTGTTTAGCAGATAACATTTCAATGGTATGAAGTTGTAGAGGAAGAAATTTATGGATATGCTGAGGGACAAAAGACTCTCTACCTAAACCACCTGCTGTAAAAAACGGATGGTATGGTAATATATGATTGCACCTTTGGATCTCCACATGAGCTCATGGTGGCCACCCCTCCCAAATCTCGCAGAGTCTACACTCCCACATTCCTTCATTCAACCTGTCCATGAGGTGAAGGTCAGATATGCTGCGATGGCAGGATCCCTTTGTCCGTATGTTAACGTTGTTCCTACTCTTCCGTGCTTCTTGTTAACTTGCTCTGCCTAGGTCATCATCACAAAAAGGCGATCATTAAGCTGCTTGTGGTATCTCGGTGAATCGAGGGATATCACGGATCATCTTTTCTTCACTAAACTCAAGGCTCTTCTGCAATATACCGAAAAGGATGCGTATGAGTTTGTTACATAACGCGATGAGAGACTGCATCTTTTTCATCACAGGGCGTTTGGTGTAGTGCTCGTGCAGAGCTCGAAAGGCAGAATTCTTTGCGACTAGCGGCATCATCACTCTAAGGAGCAAAGCTCGAAGCCGTTTCCTGCCCCGCTTTGTTATCCTGGTTTGTCCTGTATGAGTTCCAGAATCATTTGTTTTCAAGTTCAGTCCAGCGAGCTTTGTGATCTGCTTTGGATGATTTCCTACCTCCGCTAGAAAGCCAGCGATGGTATCCCGGCTAATCCCTTTTATGGCCAACACTTGCTTTACATGAGGGATCTGCACTAGTAGTTCATCCAGCTTTACTTCCAATTCCTCAAGTTTGTTCTGAA
The DNA here is from genome assembly GCF_013141725.1 of Paenibacillus planticolens. Classification (GTDB taxonomy): domain Bacteria; phylum Bacillota; class Bacilli; order Paenibacillales; family NBRC-103111; genus Paenibacillus_E; species Paenibacillus_E planticolens. The sequence goes on from NZ_WHNZ01000042.1 coordinate 271,137, forward strand.
GCCACTCGTACTGTGTCAGCAGTACCTTTAGCACTATTTTAGCCAGCTCGGAGCCTTGCCTGATGACGACAGAACGGCCGGCTGCTGCCTTCAGATTCTTTATACGACCTAGACCAAGCCCGCGCTTTGCTGCTTCTCTTAAATGCTGCAGCAACGTCTCGTCTGGCACAGAAACAAGCTCATGTGGCAGAAGATGAAGGCTTAGCATTTGGATAGCAGAATTGCACTCCCAGTCCTTAAATACCGTCTGAAACTCTGGGAAATACCGATCTAACCAGTTATGGACACGTGCTTGCACAACACAAAGGTCAGTTGTTAGGTGCTCGCGAATTTTCATGGCTTCCCCTCAGTTCGGCATAAACGCCTTGAGGAAGGCTCGGTACAGCGAATCTCCAGTCTTTGACTAACTGTGCAATCACTTTTGCGTCCTTAATGTCATTCTTCGTTGGCGGAAGTCTTGTGCCCTCGCCACATGTCTAAATTTTGCGATGTCGACTCCGAAAAAATAAAAAAGCCGCCATTCTGGCGGATACTAATCGGACTATATTCTTGTCACTCGACACTTGTTGTATCGTAATTTGAATGCCCTGCGAAGCTCCTTTAATCTGTAGCCCATTTCCCTGACTGTTCGCAATCACGACACGGTCTACAGAAATGGCTATGTTGGCTGCCTTAGCTTCAGAGTTGACCTTAAATTTGCAAGCGAGTAAATCTCCTTCCACAAGCACGCCTTGGCTTTTGACCACACTTGCAGCCACAATCCGGACTTGCCCAGGTGCTGTTTCCTTTTTATCGATAATTTGCAAGCCGTCTTTAAGTGATGGATACCGATTCAAATTGCAAATTTGTAATATCATAGTGAAGTGTTACATCCTGGGCATATAGCTGTTGGTATACGCTTTGCGTAACGCCAGTTAATCCAACTTCGGGATTACTGTGAAGCTGCTCTCTTTTTTAGGAACTTAATTACAATTAGCAAAGGAGAAGATTATTTCGGTATTAAGGCGTCTAACCAAAATAGGCCCTTGAATAAGATACGATTTATTAGAAATTGAATACATTGTTATTGTCAACTCATTAGCCTTTGCCACTTTACCGTTCTAGTTTGGTAAATGGCATTTTTTATGATCTTCAATTCAATATAGACTCTTAACTGATTCACTCACATTTATCCTTGAATATATTAAAAGTGCCCCCTCGTTTTACCCTTTACCACTTTTACCGTTCCAATCCGGTAAAGTGGTTTTTAATGTTCCTCAGTATTCAGTCGGTGTTCATCATTCTGCTTCTTCTGCATTTGCCACACACTCAATGCAAATTTGAATCGCACCTGTTTGCACTTCATTTTCGTCCAGTGTAGGGAATGAAAAAGTTCTATTTGTTTCCGACCCGCACCACTCGCATTTCATGGGCGATTCCCTTCCAAGTCCTTCAATATCAAATCCGTCCGCTACTCACAAAGACCATATACACTAACCGGCTCCTCGATGTCTATCAAAAGGAAAACAATACAACATCACGTTCCCCCACCCTTTGGGTTTAATAACGACTGTAGCCATACTTGGAATATCACCAAGTGCAGTTCCGGCTGGAAGAATATGTCCAACTATGACCAGATAAGCTATTGCATAAAAGAAAGAATGATTTTCATGGAACCTATTGTTCAAGAATCAAAACCTCTAACATTACCAGATGCAAGATGGAGGCAAAATGAGTTTCAAACAGTCTCCAAGAAGTTTAGAAAACCCTTCCTTTCTCAACAATGGGAAGCTTCTTGAAATTCCTAGCCTTTGCCGGTCCCGGTTATCTGGTTGCCGTGGGTTATATGAATCCTGGAAATAGGCTTTCGCCAAATTTCCGCATAAGTCCACATATGCCCGTTCCGAAAGAAAATGCCTTCATACCATATTAGGTAACTCAAAAAAGGAGGCTTCATTTCAGATGAGATTTACATTACTATGTAAAGTCTGCGGCAAGAATGTGCCCTTCGGTTTAAAAACAAAGATTTGTTCTTGTGGAGGAAATCTGAACATTGAATATGATATGGAAATCGTTAAACAGACGTTTACAAAAGAGAGTTTAACCCATAGGGATTCAACGATGTGGAGGTATGCAGAGCTTCTCCCATTAGAAAATAAAGCAAATATTGTTTCTCTTGGTGAGGGATGGACACCTCTTATTCCCCTTCGTAAAGCTGAGGCAATGTTATCAATAAATAAAATATGGGTCAAACGAGAGGAACAAAACCCTACAAACAGTTTTAAATCACGTGGATTTTCTGCGGCCATATCACTTGCAAAAGAATACGGGGTAAACCAGGTCGCAGTAAACTCTAATGGAAATGCGGCTTCTGCATTAGCCGCTTATGCAAGTTACGCAGGTATGAAATCCTATGTTTTTCTACCAAAAGATTGTCCTTCCCTATTAGTTAAGGAATGTCTTGAATATGGCGCTCACACATTCTTAGTCGACGGTTTCATTCATGATGCGGGTGCGATTGTGAAGGAAGGAGAAACGCTTCAGGGGTGGCATAATATCGGAACGCTTAAAGAACATGGAAGAGTCGAAGGAAAAAAAACAATGGGTTTTGAAATCGCGGAACAGTTAAACTGGAAGTTACCTGACGTGATAATTTATCCAACAGGAGGTGGTTCGGGTATCGTTGGTATGTGGAGTGCATTTTTGGAATTACAACAATTAGGGTTTGTTACGGGAGATCTCCCACGAATGGTGAGTGTGCAGGAAAAGGGTTGTCATCCACTTGTTCATGCTTTGGAGTCAACTGGTCGTTTTATACCTCAAACGGCCAATATTACCTCTACTCCTACTGGCATGCGTGTCCCCAACCCACCCGATGGACAATTACTCGTATCAATTCTGTATCAATCTGGAGGAACCGCAATAGCAGTTGATAAAGAGGAAATTACTCAAGCTCAAGTATCTTTAGGTCATCAAGGAATATCATCTTCACCTGAAGGAGCCGCCACTTTTGCTGGGTTACTTAAATTAGTTGAACAAGGATGGATAAGTCCCAAAGACGAGGTTGTTCTTTTTAATACTTCCTGTTCAATGAAATATATGAGCATTACTCATACAGACTTGCCCATAATTAAAACTTTTGAAGATTGGGCTAAACTTTCGACTAATCAATAATATTTAAAATTACATTGTGGTAATAGGTAGACACACATTCTTAAACTTAAAAGGTAAACACTGGAATGTTACTTTAGAGACTTCCACTTTAAATGATGCGAAAGGGGTCCAACTGATATGACTGCTTACAGCTATGGAAAATGGCCCAAATACAAAGTTCTTGTTAAGTCTCGAAGATTAATTCCTCACCTTCCAAAGACCCTAATTATGGGACATAAAAATTTTAGTAAACTATTGGATAAATTTAAAAAAATAATTATTAAACCGTCTGGTGGTTCGGGTGGCAAAGGGGTTATACAGGTAACGTCTTTAGGAAAGGGTATTTATATGGTCCATGACGGGAGATTCATGAAAAGAATTGTCGGCAGAGAAGCTGCTTATTCTTTTGTACACGCCAGGACTAAGAGCACTACACATATTGTTCAAAAGAAGATTCCGCTTGCACAAGTTAATGGAAGACCTTTCGATCTCCGTGTCGTACTTCAAAAGTCAACTAACTCAAGTTGGCACATAACTGGAAAATTAGCTAAGATCGCAGGTCCAGGTTACATTATCACCAATACAGCAAGAAGTAAGGGAAAAGTAGTCCCTCTTTCATCCGCAATTCATGCCTCAACAATATCAGACCCTTCTCTTCACCAAATAAATAAAAAAATTGATCATATATCTAATAGAGCTGTACAATGTTTGAATAACCACTACCCCAAGTTGCGTATCGTTGGATTAGATATTGGCTTAGATTCCAATGGTAAGGTTTGGATTATTGAGGCAAATTTTGCTCCATCTAAATCCTTATTCCTTCGATTAAAGGATAAAACAATGTACAAAAGAATCCTTTCCTATGCCCGTATGAAACTAAAATAAAAGTTTGATGTCTTGTATATACCTAGCATTGCAAGTGATAAGGCACTTACAACTACAGTATCCTGAATTACCAAAATAATCTCAGTTTGCTCACATTTTGGGGCCTTAAACATTTAGTCAGACGTCACCTAGTTCGGTGAGCCATAGAAATATTGCGTGTAGTGCTTTAGAATGAACAAGACTAGACACCCGCACATATGATGAATTAATTAAATACATCACTGTTAGGAGTGTTTATTCGTGTATCATTTGGGATATGGGTATCCATACTACCGCATCGCATTTACACCTGTGTGGATGATTAGCCAAGATCAAGCGCTGAATTTAATTAAAGAATCCGTCCAGGATGAGCGAAACGATGAATTGTTCTACGATGAGCTGATCAAACTCGCACCTTCAGCCGAACAAGCTGCCATTATTTCTTCCATTCGCAATGATGAACGCGGCCACAATGCCATGTTTCGCAATATGTACAAAGATTTGACTGGCCAAGAGATCCACGGCATCAGTAACGAGCAGTATCCTCGTATGAACAATTTTAAAAAAGGAATTGAAAAAGCACTGCAAGGGGAATGGGATGCTGTAGAGAGGTACCGAAAAATCTGGTTTGGTCTGCCCACTGGTATTTATCGGGATACTATATTAGGGATTATTTTAGATGAACAGAAACACGCCAGTAAATATAATTATTTGTTTGCATTAAATCGTTAACTTCAAGGACTTGATAAGCCAATGGGCATTTGATTTATTAAGCAAGCGCATTGGCTTTAGATTAGTTTATAAGAAAGCATGTATTAAAAACAGAACAGCAAAGGCTAGTCCTGATCGCAAATGCCATTTGCGATCCAATCTCTGGTAGCGGAATAATCCCGATACGGGAACTGGAAGAAGAACCAGCAAGGCAAGCAAGCCGCTAATGTTATTAAAATCGAATTTAAAGCCATGCATAAAGACAGCAACTGAATGAAGTATGATAAAGGCAATAGCAATTATCGCCATTGGGGTATGCCATCTGCGAGCGAAGCGCAACAATAATGCAAGCCCCTTTTTCAAATAGACTACACTATCCCCAATACGCTGTCTTATCACAAAGACAAGCACGTAATAGGCAAGAACAAAAAATAAGGCGATTCTAGCATATGAACCAAAATCTTTAAACGTATGTTCAAACTGTTTGCTATGTATTGCTGCTGATGAAAGCTGTAATAACCCCTTAAGCTGCCAAAACCCGAGTAGGACAGCTATAACGACCGCTACGCTTATTCCTAATCGCTCCTTTTTAGGTATCCAAACCTTTTTTTTTCTGCCATCTTCCTTTTGCTGTGTATTCACTTTATTTTGCCTCCGTTTAGATACGAATAATTTTCTAGACCTCTGTGTTTTATTTTTTTGTATTTTCCTAGCCTCTTATACATAGAAAGTTCCATTCGCTGTTGTACAGCGACCCATTTCGTATATATGATTATTATAGGAGACTAAAAAAACATGGCGTGCAGCAGTGATTCAATGTTTTTTTGTAATGTTACAAGAAATTCAGTTACAATAGACAAATTAAAGTGTACGCGAACTGTTCATTTATGGGCCGTAACATACCATTCAGCAATTGAAAGTCTTAAACCTGTTCCATCATCAAAAATGAAGATCTTCTTCTATGATCAATTCAATTTATAGAATTATTTTAACAGAAAATGAACAATCTATAAGGGTATAACATTTAGGGTAGTAATCAAGCTCGCAAACATATTCTCATTTCTAGAACAAAAAATGGTACGTCGATAAATTATCATACGCACTGAGTTATTTTATTTTAAACTCCGAACTATTGGTGATTTCGGTTTACTTACTTTACCGCGAACGAAGCCGCGAATCACAGAAACCCCTAATACTGCAGCGATTGTAACAAGATACATGGTATGTACCACCGGATTGTTGGTGTCCGTTCCCAAGTAATAACCGTGTATGAAGGCCATAAAAAAAGATGGATAGGCCATGAGGTGAAGAACGAACCAGACGGGCTTTTTCAGCATATTGCGAAGGTCTGTAGTGAAGATTACGAGCAGCATGAAGTATCCTGCTAGTGTTCCAAATCCATTCAAAACCGGATGCTGCTTAGATGTAAAGGGAATCAATACTTCACTCCAGGTATAAGGCATATATGCATCGATCACTGTAATGATACCGTGCAATAAACCAATTCCCGTTCCTGCTAATGTAAAAATGTTATGCAGCTTGTACATGTGCTTTTTCCAAGCAATAGGCAAGACTGGCATGCTATAGAATATCCCGAGACAAATCCCAATCGCGAGAAATAAATAAGATACGATACCTATTGAACGAATTAACTGCCACATCGGCAAATTGATGATGGTTTGTAACATCTTAGCTCCTCCTACCCATTTCGTCATACGATATAATGAAATTCATCGATTTCGATCGACATCCATACAGATCCGATAGATGCTTGTTCTCCGTAGAAATGACTTTTATGGTCTTCCGTGAATACCAATGCTTCATAGCCTGGAGCACGTGCCAAAAACAACTTAGTTCCATTCTCTCTGCCTAGGATGCAAATGGTCTTGGACCAAATTTCGCATTCAATTGGATCTTCACCGATGATCGTGCATTGCACGGTGTCACTCTTACTCGGCCGCATTGTGCATGGATCAATGAGATGATGCTGAACCCCTTGTTGATTCACCCACCGTCTGCCTAATGTACTGGATGTGGCAACGGCCTTCTCGTTACAAGAGATAACGGCAAACTCTTTTTCTGAATTCCAAGGATCTTCGACGCCGACAGACCACTTCCGCATCATCTCTTCATCAGAACTCCATGTAAGAAGATCTCCTCCTGCGTTTAAAAGCCCTCGTTCTACGAAGTGTTTGTTACGAAGAAAAGTTGCTATACGTTTGACTGCCCAGCTTTTGACAATGCCACCCAGGTCTAAATGTATGCCTGACGGTAGTCTGACTGATTTCATCCTGACATCGAGAGCAATTGGAAAATTTGCAATCTCGTATCTTTCTCTGATGGAGTTCGAATCTGGCATGTTTCTCTTTATTGCTTCAAACGATTCGCTGTAGCCTGCCTCTTTTAACGCCTGCTGGACAAACGGATTGAATGTGTGATCCGTCTTATTACTATACAGCTCAGCGAGCTGCAGCACCTCTAACATGGGATCTGATACAACGCAAGTTTGACCGCTTAGTCGATTTAAATAACATAACTCGCTATCCGCCAGAAATCGGCTGAAACGATGCTCAACTGTCTCAAACCAGTTTTTTGTAAGAAAAATTAATTCTTCAGCTTCGCTTTGCGCAGCTTGAAATTTAAACTCGATCCACGTATTCATAGCGCGGAACCGAACCTCGAATTGATTAGGCGGATTATTTATAGCACTTTTCGTGAATGCCACCATCATTTATACCTCGTTTCTAAAAGGGCATGAAGGTCAAAGATTACGATCTTCCTGTCCGTGAGTGAGAGAATGTTTCCGAACTATTTCCCTTCTTACTGAGCGACTCGCTTTGGTGATTTCTAGAACTCTGGCTGGTAGAGTCAGACGTGCCCAACGGGTCGCCCGTGCCAGACATGGTTTGACTAGCCCAACCATCCATATAATCTTGTGTAGTGTCAACAGTTGAGATCTTTTTATCGGTGGTACTATTGGCAGCTCTCGTCGCTTGATCGAATGATGGACTTGCTTTTACTTCATGGAAAAGGAAAGCTGCCGTTGCCGAAGCAATCAAACCAACCTGCCATTTAAACCATTTAGATTGTTTCAAGTTAATTACCTCCTAATGAGCGCTGTTCGGGAACCATGGTTCTTAATGAATAGATTTATTATGTCACTCATTACTGAAATGGTCATGAGAGTTTCCTTAACATTTACTGAGGAAAAGAAAAAGCCCCTGTCCGTCATTAGACAGGGGCTTTACATATGCGTGTGTATTTCTTTTCAATGTAATACGAAACCTTTCTCCAATGTAGTACGGTTTGAACTTTTGCAAATATCATTGTTTACTTAACTCAATTCAATTTTTACTATTTTCGTTAATTGCGAGTGGATACCTTATTTCTTGCTTCTAAAAGATACTTTCCATATTGAAGTGGAGTTAAATATGTTTTGTAAAATGTTTGAAATAATTTCGCTTTTTTAAATGTTATTCGTTGATCCCTTGCATTCATTTCTATAAATTTTACTTTTCCATCCTTATCTAACCCCATATCAAGTCCAATATCCGCCAAATGAGGTATCGTCTCACCTAGAAATTGTGCTATTTGTAATGCGGATTTTCGAATTGTTTCTTTCGCCTCAAGGACTGGAAATCCGCTCTCTTGGAAAAGCTCTTCATAACGCCTCACTCTTCCTCCTTTTGCAACATTCGTTACATGACGACCTTTTGCAGCTACCTTTCCAACAATTCCTGTTACTTTCCAGTTACCATCTATCCCTCTTTGAACTGATACCCGCAAGTCATAAGGTCTATTTTTGTACAAAGCGAGTGGTATCGTTTCCTGGATAATGTACTTCTTGTTCCCAATAAAATTGTTTATAAAGGATAGAGTGCTCTTTTTGGATTTAATGATGGATTTTCCTTTCATTAGAGTGATCTTCCACATTCCATTTCTAACTTGAGACATTTTAATAATTCCTTCACCGACACTGCCACTTGATGGCTTTATATATATCGAAGTATATTTCATGGCAAATCTCTCTAAATTCGCAATTGAATACTTAACCGTATGAGGCATATATTGTCTAAGCTCAGGTTTTTTTATGAGTATACGATGGATGCGATGTTTACTATACCTATTAAACCGATTAAATAGCACCGTATTTTCAGCTAATTTGGAAAGTTTCGACTTGCTTGAACTTATAAGTGTGATGGCTCTGTTATGCGTTACACTTGGTAGTTTTGTTTTTTCAAGTTTATAGCGGGTTCCATTGTATGCAAACCCAACAGCCGTCTTATTTCTAATCTTGTGTAGAGTCATGTAAAAAGGTTTAAGCATAAGTTCTTCAGCTGCTTTATTATACAGGTTAAGGCTCTCGTATCCGGTCTTATTCAGCAAAATACCTTTGAACGTTGCCGAATCTAATAGTATGCCAATCCTTTGTCTCATACTGACACTTCCTCATTTTAGACCAATTTTTACACCGCGATATTCAAGTAATGCATATAAGCCCATGTTTTCGTTGGTCTTTAGTGGTAGTAGAAATTACTTTTTCCATTGCAGCCGCTGGTAACATTCTTGAATCAATTGTTCGATACAACACCCTTAACCAACTGTTTTCGGCTTTCAGCTGATAAAGACATCTTTTGATCTCTTACGACAGCCATTTAAATGCAAAAAAGCCTCACGCAACTCAGGACTTCACCCGCGACATGAGACTGATTCTGCGATTGATTCATTACACTTTTGGTTACTTTCTTTTAAATTTTCCAGCTCGAAGAGCATTGTTATAAGACCTCGATACAGTCTTAATCTTTCTATAAATGGTTTGATCCTTCAATTTACTAAAGAGTAAATGAGAAGGGTAGTCAAAATTAACTTCTATTACCCAAAGCCTTTTATTTTTATCAATGGCGAAATCAATCCCTATCTGAGATGAGTACTTATAATGGATAAATCGATTACAAATTCGATAACTTAAACGTATTAACTTTTGAGTTATTTTTCTTTTCTCCATAGTTTTTAACTCAAGTGAGTCTGAAAGTGCTTGATCGACAGAAATAACGTAACCACCGCCGCGATTAACATTTGTAATAACACTTGATTTACCTGCGACCTTCGCGAGCATCCCCATGAAACTCCAACGATTTTGACTGTTTCTCATCATCATGACTCTGATATCAAAAGGGCGACTTTTGAGTTCTGCTAGATCAATGCTTTGTTGAATAATGTATGCTTCTGATCTGGTATTCTTGCGAATAGTTTTATAAAGTTTCTGAACAGTACGAAACGTTTTATATTTCCCCTTAACCTTGACTAGACGATACCCATCCTTAGACTTCCATGCTTTTTTAATGCCTTTTCCCGCGTGTGACATATTCGGCTTAATATAAACAGATTGATATTTGCCCAACAGATGTTTTAATGTTAACTGATTGAACTGACGAGTATCGGGTAAATAAGCGCGGATCACGTTGTCCTTCATATAAAAAGTGTGTAATCCCCATTTTCCCGGCAACATATTCACCTCATTCTAAATGGATTATTACACTACTTTATTCAAGTTCATCAATTTGATCACGGTATTTACCCATTACGCTATGTAATACATTAAAAGGGCGAATATTAGGTAGAAGCCGTTCCAGATATGCTTTTTTCTTCAATACCCTCCCTCCATCAGCCACTTCAATAGGTATTCGTTTTCCTGAGCCATCTGATCAAAATCTAATTGTATTTATTATACGTGACGTTATACACATAGAACTCGAGAAGAAATTAAAGAAACAAAAAAGATATTAGGACTAGAAGGAATTACTTCTTCATCTGAATGTGCCGCAACATTCGCAGGATTACTTCGCCTACTTGATCAAAGCTGGATCTGCCTGACTATTAGAGGATAATAATTTCAATTGACATTGACTTGTTATGTATTTATTTGGTGACAAGAAAATGCAACTACTTTTTCACTAACATACATAATTAAATAGGTGTCCGCACAGTCCAATGCCTTAGCTGATGCGTATGTATGAGATAAATACATCGTATAAGGAGACCGATCAATGCTTCGATTGATGTGTAAAGGGAAGATCCACCGAGCCACTGTGACGGAAGCCGATCTAAATTATGTCGGAAGCATTACCATCGACGCTAGACTCATGAGAGAAGCGAACATCTCGCCTTATGAAATGATTCAAGTGACAAGCTTGAGAAATGCAACACGTTGGAAAACATATGCGCTCCCAGCGGCCGAAAACTCCGGGAAAATATGTTTGAACGGCCCCCCTGCGCATCTTTTCCAGCCTGGCGATATCGTAGTCATCTTAAGCTTGGGTCTGATGGACGCATCTGAAATAGCCGCCCTTGAACCTAAGGTCGTTTTTGTCGACGATAAGAACCACATCACATCTGTTGAAACGAAAACCCTAGCTATTCCAGAACTACTTTGATCTTCATGGTTACATCGCCAACATTTAGTAATGATTTAGGCACCTTGTAGAGGTGCCCTAAATTTTACAAGTACTACTGTTATTAATATCGTTTCGAATTCACAAAACATGCTTATAGCAATTAGAGGTTGATCATACGAATACAAAATGTGGAAAATTAGGAACGTATAATTTTATGAATAAATATAAAATGATAAGCTCTTGAATATTTCTGTCTGTTTAAAATGTCCCTCACTATTAAGATCGCCTCCCATTAAGCTCGATCAATTTAGTTCCTCCTTGAGAATCAATGACTAGATCCAGAGGACCATACTTGTCAAATATCCACAATTGACCCAAGCATCTTAATCGTCTCATAGAGATATAACAAGAAAAGGAATATTCAAGAAAGTAACTGTAAACTCTAAACAGGGTTAAGGAATAAAATTTATATTCCCCCAAAGACATACATAACGAGCATCGATGATACGGAGGTACTTACGTGACCCTTCATAGCGAAGATATTCAAATGAACATATATCAATGCGGGGACGATGCAGCCAGAATGTTGCCCATCTCTCTTGATGAATGGAGAGAGCGAGCAAAACTAATATTGGCGACAGCACCCTTCGGCTATGGGGCTACGGGAGCAGGAGACACCAAGTACGGCAATGTTGATGCTTTTCAAAAATATCGAATTCGTTATGTATTCCAAGAACTTTTATAAAATATTCTTTTTATTTTGGGTGTGGGGGCAGCCAAGCCAGATAAACGAGACTCGGCAAGTTACCCTGCGAGTCTCGTTACTGTTTCACTTCGTATTTTGATATGTACTGTATGTGGGAATAACCACTCCACTATATCCCTTCGAGCTAAAACGAAGCTGAAGAGTTCCCAACGATATTTATTAGGTTCCATTTATGACCTATAGCATAATTCATCAAACCATACATTCTTCGATTTTCATACAAGAACTCTAAAGTATATTTTTGGATTATGAGGCAAAGAGCCGGGGGGAGCCCGGCTCTTGTTCTTAGCTTATTTCTCATGTGCTTTTTCAAAATAAACAATTTCACTTAATCGAATGTGATGCATTTTTCCATTAACTACTAGAGCTACGTGATCAATGAAAACATCATCCAGAGTACCTACCAATTTGCCGACAGTTGTCGTGATGACAATCATTAACCCTTTGTGCTGGATCAAGTGCTCGGTGAACTTGGGTTCCACTGTTGTTGTGTACATAACATTTTTCGGCAATAGCTGAGTTTCCTTGCGCTGTACGTCTTCATTCCGATAATATTGCGGATCTGGGAATGAGGCATAGCTTTGCGGATAGCCGTAGTACACATATCTATTCATGTGTTACATACTCCTTTGTCATTTTTGAATATCACATTTTTAACATATGACAAATACCTATGTGATGTTCCAGTGTGTGGAATGAGGTGTTGACCGCCTCGTTCATATCAGCTTAATAATGACCATTGGAAAATGTATTACTGTCTCTCTTATGGAAACTAACCCTCTATTCCCTGGCCACAACAAAAGACACCAACCCTTATTAGTTATTGCCTTACAAGGCCCTTATAGTTTAGAGTGTGTTTGACCAGCTTGCTATTTTTAAGCCAATAACGATCCTGCACTTTCATAGTATGACTCTTTGGATTTTTTCTTCGAATATAAACATAATTGAATTTATCTGTAGAATAAATTTTAAATCCTCTAGCTCTACATTTTTTTAAAAACCGTGAATCTTCACCTAATGATATATTTGCAAATTTCACACGATTAAATACCTTTTTCTTAAACATAATCGTTCCGCCGGCTACAAATCCGACTAGTCTATCTCCTCGGTTAGAATTACGAAGAAGCAAGCTTTTCTTTGAATGTAGGTAAACATAAACGGAGCTTTTCCAAACAACATCTACCTCTTTGCGTATTAAAACACTCATACTTCTCCTTAAATAATTCGGTGCATAATAATCATCATCATCGAACTTTGATATATATTCATATTTAGCTCTGGCAATGGCAAAATTCAAACAGTTTCCTAGTGAAATTTTTTCAGGCATACGGTAAATGGATACATTTTCGAGATGCTTAGCCTTATTTCGGTAAGGAATTAGGCTAACATCATCTCGATTGACGATAATAATCAATTCTTTATTGACCCCAATCTGATTATTATAATTTCTAAATATATTATTTATAAATTTGGAGTTATTTGTACACGCAATAATAGAGACACCCTTCGTAGCAGTAGAAGCATGAAGCCCTGCAAAACTCATGATTTCCCCCCCCTTTCCAAATATATATTATTCTATGAAACTAATTCATAAATTGTATGGACATTTGTTATAGTAAAAAGTGAATATGAAAACATTAATCTAGTCTAAATCTTTATCCTCAACTCAAGATTTTATTTATTGTGCAAAGGATTGTTTGATTACTTAACGGATAAATTTTGTACTAAATACTACGATCCTTATATGAGAATTAAAATAAATATTGTAGGACTATTTACTGTTTACATATGTATCTCGAGGCCAAACTCTATGATGGCTCATCCAACAATGCATAACTGCCCGTTAGCGGGGAGAATGGCTACCACGTGGCAGCCTTCAATGTTTAACTATCGTACCCGCAGAATGCCCAAAAGTATATATTTTGGTCTTGTGCGGCAATCGGACTATATTCTTGGCCTAGATCGGCAATCGGAACATATTCTTGACATTAAGAAATGACAAGAATATGTTCCGATAAAATAAAAAATCCGCCAAAATGGCGGATTTTAATCGGACTATATTCTTGTCACTCGACAGTCATCGAGTTCTTTGCTTTTCTTAACGTGCAGTGGATTTACTACACCGTATTTAACGCTCATGTTGTACCAACCACTTTCGAGCAAGGTCTTATCATTTTTTTAAACTAACTTATTCATGCAGTCAGGACAGATCTTAGTAATCGAAGAAGTTCTTTTGGTCTCAACTGAAATTCATATGATGACATCCCAAAATCCCCCAATATGAGCTCGTCTCTTAGGTGCCGTAGCGCCTTTAATACTTTACCACTCTAGTTTGGTAAAATGGCTTTTTTTTATGTTTTTCAGTATTTAAACTTGTTTGTTAACACTTCAGATTTTTAGCATTTATGAATATACACAATTAACCATTGGGCATAATATCCTCCGGAGGTGAACGACGACACGATGAAATGTATCTACTGTGACAACATAAAGCAAATTAAAGGATTAAAACATCTATGCTTTATATGTGGCATCACTAAGCTCCGTTAATGCAGTTGAATACATTTTAACTTTCAAAGGAATCTTTTACAAACACGATTATATTCTAATTAATAGGAGATGAAACTATGAGTATCTTAGGTGGTAATCAAAAGGAAGAGCCATTACATTACGGTGAGATTTATGATTTATGGCAATTCTCAATGGTTGCAAAGGGCTGTATTTCTGCGAACCGCGCCTATCAGTACCATGCTGGCGATAAAGAACTTAAGAAGGTACTTGGTGACATTATCAATCAAGCCGAGCTAGAAGTTAGCGAGTGTGATGCAATTTTAATAAATAACGGCGTTGTACCTTCCCCCGCTTTACCAGAAAGACCTGAAACAAAACTAGAGGATATACCCGTAGGTGTAAGATTTCCTGATCAAGAAATTGCTGCTATGATCGGAGCAGCTACTGCCGCTAGCCTAATAGCATGCAGCCAAATCATGGGCAAATCAACGAGAGAAGACGTTGGTACTCTGTTTGGTAAATACCATGCGACCAAAGCTGCTTTAGGTCTTAAAATCTTACACATGTGTAAGGAGAAAGGCTGGCTTATTCCTCCCCCTCTCCAAACCAAAAGACCTGAACTTGTTGAAGTCTAGAATTCTAGTTTTCAAAGTCCTACAGAAATGTAGGGCTTTTTCCTTTATTACTTTTTTGCACATAAATCTAAGTTCCAAATTTCTCAATATTCAAATCGTGAATATCCACTTTAGACCTATAACAATTTCACAATATATTCCATATACTGGCATTTGGAAGAGCCTCTACCCTACACCATGTTCAATGTGGAGCTTGAGTACGAAGTAGCTTTTCCAAACTGTCACTAATCGATTGGTCTCATACTTTTTGCGTATTTAATCATCTCATCTTCATCTAATGTAAAAGATGTCATTTTACAAAGCGTATTACCTTGTATCCACACAAGTAGGCCACCTTTTTGTCCTTTCGAAGGGGCACCCCATTTTGTGAAATATCCTTTATTCCCATTAATGTCGACGATTTTCTCTTCAGTGAAATGTAAATTTTCACCAATTTCTGCGCTTGAACTCGTTATCATTAAATTTTCATTTTTGACATAGTGTATTCCCAAATCCTTAGGGTCATTTTCATTCTGCTTCTCATATGGATTTACAATTAGCTTCCATTCTTTATCCCTAACTTGTGGAACTAATACCTCAAAAGGCATTTTCCCTTTTACATCATCAATGCTTATATTTGGTTTAGACGCATATGTCGATTGAATAGGTACTAATGTCCCAATGTAAAGAAATAAAATGAACATCAATATTTTTATCATTTTACTCACCTCACCCATAATTTTTCTCAATTTGGGTGCGTTTTATGCCCTGAGGTTGCTCAACTGCTTCCCTTGTCATTCAACTATCGTTCACCGTTAGCTCAATAGTCTTATGTTTTAATTAGAGTCGCTGCTTATAGTTGTGAGGCTTGCCGAACACCTAATGCAGTGACGTCCCGACGGGCTTAGGGGGCTGGATGTGGTCACTCGCTTCTCAGAGTGACCCGGAGCGTCAATATGGTGTTAGCCGAGGGAAGTTCTGGAAGCAGCCATTGCATTTAAGGCGTTCTCAAAATAGCTATATACTTCATCTGCAATTCCCAGAAACTCTTCAACAAGTACATTACTATCCAAGTAACAAGCATACAGATAATCAACTAAAGCGGAGTCAATCTCACAATAGTTTAATATGGCATTCTTCATCTTAATAATGTCATCTTGCCATACACCTGTATCTTCTAAAACCAAAGAGTATAATGCACGAATTAATCTCTTAGAGTAACCTTTAATATATCTAGTTTTCATTGTGTTATCACTAGCATTAGCAAGTAAACTATGTATACGATCTACTTCCTCCTTGGTCTCTGTATTTAAGTCTAAAATGAACTCTGGAGAAATAATTATCGGTGGTACTTTTTCACCAACGTCATGACCATATATGCAAACACAAATTATCTTTACCCAAAAACCCCACTCATTTGGTTTACTTAATACATCGTCAATCGAGCAAATTATCGTATCAATCTTAGTTACTACTGGATATTCTTCCAAAAGCCTGTCTTTAATATTTGACAATCTTTCGTAATCAATATCTTTGGGATTTACACATACAATAGTAAAGTCTGCATCTGACTTAAAAGGTTTAGCAGTTCCTTTTGGAATCGAGCCACACATATAAATGCTATGAATCTTACCTTTAAATTCAGTAAGTATATTATCTATATACTTATCAACAAAATCCTTATATTCACTTTGTATTACAATTCTATTTATAACTTTTTCTAATATCATATAGACTCCTCCTAAACTAAGAACTTCTTTCGACGTGTTTTTTGCGAACTTCGTAAATTCGTCATGACTTAAGTTATTCGCGAAATCATTCAACTGCTGCCCTATAGCTTAATGAGGATGGCAATCGATTTGTGGTGGCATCCTCATTTTGTAGTTTATTGAAGTAACGTTCACCGTTAGCTTAACGTCTCTTTTCCATTTCGATTTGATATTTTTTACTGGTCCGAAAACAAATAAAAGAAAAAACTAGACTTATAATAAATGATATTAAAGAAAGAAAGTAATCCCCATGAAGTAAATTGAAAATCAGACCATACAAGCTTCCTGCCGCAAAGATAAAAGCAAATAGAAGAAAAGTGAATTTTTGTAATTTGAAATAATATTGAATTGGCTTATTCAAGTAACATTGCACCCTATCATTTTTTTTATTTTGTGCATATTAAGTTCTACTAAGGTCTTCAACTATCCTCCCGTTACTTCAACAGATAACGGCAGCCGATCAAATGCAATGCCTGCTGCCGTCATGTTCGTGATTTAACTATAGTTCTTACGTTAGTTCAATGGTGGCGTTGTTCTCCACAACCATAAGTATCACATCTATGCTAAAATTAAATTTGATATCTTTCATCGAGAGGGTGTTGTTATTTTGATTAGAAAAGCGTTTCTGAGTGATTCCCATGAGATCGCTAGACTTTCAAGCCAATTGGGCTATCCAGTGGATGTTTCCCAACTTGAAGAGAGACTCCAATATATCTCTTACCACAACGACCATATTGTTTATGTGATGGAATCAAACCACGTTTTGTTCGGATGGATTCATGCTAATGTACGTTTCTTAATCGAATCGTCACCATTTGTGGAGATAGCTGGACTTGTCGTCGACAGTGCCTATCGAGGAAATGGAATTGGCAAACAATTAGTACAAGCATGTGAGCAATGGGCAGCAGAATCTGGATTTACAAAAATTAGAGTGCGTACCAATCAGACTAGATCAGATGCCGTCCAATTCTATAATCGAATTGGTTTTATAATTAAAAAATCGCAGCATGTGCTTGATAAAGAAATTTAGCGATAGACACAACACTACACTTTTTAAAAATGAATGAGCAGCGTCTTCTTTAGTGCTGTTCATTTTCTTCGACTGCCAGATTTTTAATTTTCATGGTAGTTTAATCCGCGATACATACACCCTGATCCAAGAAAGGCTTTAAAGATGTCTGAAGAAGCTTTAAAAAATCTCCTTCATTATACTCTGTAACCATTAGCCTTATCGAGTCAATGTCTTCAACTACCTTGAGTTTATATATCATAGAGTCGATGTCTGTTTCATTTGTAAGTATGATACCATTAATCAAAAAATCATAATCTAAAATTGCTTTTGCTTGCTCCTTATCAGATGGCCGATACCAGACTCTTTGGTGTTTATCTACAAAGGTGTCCACATTCTCTACATTAAACTCTTTTAACCAAGTGGGATAGCCGTACTCCAAGAATAAGGACTCTCCATTACTTGCGATACTATAAACAATATCCAATAAAAAATCAAAACCCTTTTCTTCGCGGCCTGCAAAAATATTCTCCAAATAGAAGATGCCCACAATAAACACCTACCCTTGTTAGTATGTAATCCTTAGATCTAAATCGTTGTGATTGTCATTTTCCTTTCCATTACTTTAACAGCCGTCTTGTTCCGCCTGCCATCATGTTTGATTGGACTGGAGTTATCCGTTAGCTCAATGCCTCGCCTTAACGAACCCCTTTAATTTTAAAAAATTGTCCATAGGGAAGTCATAATTAACCCATTTTTCCTTGTAACCTTCTCGTCCATATTGCCTCAATAATGAATCTAGTGCTTGAACTACTGCCCCTGCAAATTCAATAATTAAACACGTTTCATCTAGATCAATAACTCGCTGTTTTCTATTACGTAGATCTACATAAGAAAGAATTTCAACGTGTAATAAATCTTCTCTTCTACTTATAGTCCAAACAGTTCCACCTGGTTCTTCATTCCATTCAAACTGAGCTTGTGGAACAGAATAAGAACTAATTTCAGGTATAAGTGAAATTATTGCCTTCAACATGTCACCAAGAGCATCGTTAATATAACTTGCTGTGAAATAAACAGTATTAGAATTCATTTCGATACATCCATCGGCCCATCCAGTACCGGTTAATGCATATTCAAATTTCAAGCAAATTCACCTCAACCAATCTGATGTGTCCCGTTTACTCAATAAAGCTAACCTATAATTGCGTTAGTATAATCCCGCTTGGATGTGCACTAAAACTTCTCATTAGTCTTTTGTCGATAATATACCAAGATTGAATATCTAAGGTGTTATCCGCTACTGTTTTTAGATAAAATCCGTTGAATTTTAGTGTAATATCATTTGTGCTGAGATCAATCATTATGTACCGTAGAAGTTCTCCATTAATTAGGCTTGCTTTTAATTTTTCTTCGGTATCCATTTGTATCTGTTCGGAGTTTATTAGTGTTCCGTTTTCGTTTGCATATTGCCATTTGCATTCGAAGCAGACTTCGAAACTGTTGTAATGATCTTGGAGCTTTATAATTAAAGAGCTTTTAAATAAACTACAGTTCGTCACATTCATATTTACAAGATATGTTCTCAAAATCATAGGAATATCAATATTCATCAATGCCTCCCTACAGATGTAAGTTGAATAGCCAACGTATCAATTAGAAAAACTTAGCTCAATCACTATTTCAAGATATTTCCACGTTATCCTGCTGCCCGTTACATCAACAGACAAAGGCAGCCGAACGTGTGCCGGCTGCCTCTATGTTGTGATTGAGCTATCGTGTCCCGTTTGTTCAATGTTTTTTAGTTGCAATGGTCCATTTCATGAACAAGTTTATATCCGAGATTGCATCAATAATAATCCCTTGGTATTCAAGATTATTCCTTAGCTCATTTAGCAGAATGGGCTTAACAATGTGTTTCTCTAATTTCCTTTTTGTACGGGCTATGTGTGCTAAACCAAATACAGAATTGGCTCTTATTCGAGGGTCATCATGTTGAGCTAATCGAATGCAGACATTTTGAGCAAATTTCCAGTTCGGATGGTAAAGTCCTATAGATAAGGGGAGTCGGATTAATTCCTCTGTTTGCCCTCCTCGAAGTAATTCTTGGATTTCATCTTCTGAATATTCTTCTAAGGCTTTGTAAATACGCTCCAATTCTAACCCTCCTTTCTGGAGCTCTCGTTTCCCGTTAGCCATCCATGCAGCGCGAGCGCTTGCACCACAGATGATGAAAATGGGTGGAATCCGTCAATACTGCTACTATGGCTGGGAGAGGAAGGTCGATGAACTATGGTGCCATAGAGCCCATCCGTTAGTCTGACTCCAACGACCACGGTGCATTTCGGAAGCACTCATGGGAGATTAATCCTACTCTGGTTGCTGCACCAGCCTCAATTTTCGTTCAGCCTTGTTTGATCTTTGTTACTTTAATTTCATAACTCTTCTCAGGCTCAGCCTATTTTTAAAAAACCAATTGGCTAGGTCTACTTTATTATTGTCTTTTTTGAGTTTTTCGTTAATTTAATTTTCATGGGAGTTTCCCATTCAAGCAATGTTTTTTTGTTCATATTATATTTCACTTCCTACAACAATGTTAGTTAAGCGACGACATCGCAATCGTTCATAGTATAAGCCTTTATTTTAAGCACGAAATAAAATATCAATATCTCCATCAACAAATCCAATTCCTATTGCAGACACACTTTTTAGGATGATTGCATACTCTCCTTCTTTAAGATAACGTTCTACTAACACCGTAATGTGGTTTAAACCTTGTTCCCATTGTTCAATATCTTCTGTTCTTTTTATGTAGCAAATATTTACTTCCGAAGAAAAATAGTCGGTACAAGCCCAGTCAAAGTCCTTCTCATCGAACTCATCTGAACCAATTAATTGTATATCGTAAGTATCATCTGAACCTTCGTATAGGTTAAAATTAAATGCTTTTATTCCTTCGGGAATGTCTTGCTCTAAAATATGATTTAACCAATTTGAAAACAATTTATAATTATCCATATTCATTCCCCCACTTTTAATATGAGTATGTTAATTATGATGTTATCTTGTGTAGTTATACAATTCAACTAATCTGACCATTAGTAGAATAAAAAAAGAGACCCACAGCAACGGGCCGCGAGTCTAAGTTATATTTTAAAGGGGGTCTTGATTCTTAGTATAGGCCTAATTCATTAAGACAGAATGAAAATAATATTTCAATTTGATTACATCTTTGAACTAACAGCACTCCGTTAGTTTAGTTCAATCATCAAGAATGCATTTTTCAATATCACATTTAATAATTCTAATAATTTCATCTTCAGAAGTGGCCTTTATAGAATATGCTTCGACATCCTCATAACAATTATTATGGGCTTCTTGAAAAGTTCTTGCATATTCAAGAAAATAACTGTGTGTTCCACCTTTAGTAAGCATATAGAATCCGTTTTTATGTTCGAAAACAACTTTTCCATTGATATTAACCTTCATGAAATTCAATTCCTGAAAAAACTCACTTATTTCTCTAATAACAATATCACTCATTAAACCGCCCCTTACTTTTAACTTCCCCATTAATTGAGCAAAGGGTTGTCAAGCGGCAACCCCTTCTGATATTAAGCTATAATTCTCCGTCAATATCATCTAATCAGTGGTTATGCCGTTGAGCGTACAATATACATTAACTAGAATAAAATACATATCTTTAGCTTCTTCGTCGGCCATTAAATTTTTTTGAAAATCAGCCACTCCGTTAACAAGTCATTCCTTAACAGAGCTTCGAGGGGGACATCTCTGTCTACGCCTGTGCAGAAATGTATTATTGCCCTTCCCTCGAGAGCTAGATCCAAGTTATCGAAACCATCTGTCAGATCTTGCCTCAAGCTACCACGGTAGTAAATATCAATTACTCGCTCGGTAAACTCATTACTATTTGTCTTTACAAATTTCTTGAGATTCTGTTTTAATACATTTTTTGCATGCAATCTTTCAACCCTCTTTCTTTACATTACTTAAGTAAATCCTGCTGCGGTACTTATTGAATTAACGTATCCGTTAGCGTAATGACCAACACTTTTTATTTATTAGTTGCCTCTAGGTTGGTCATTCGGTTCAGCTCATCGAAATGTGCTGTAACCGTCAGCTTAGCTGAAACACCCGTTAAACTGTCATTCGATTCAGAAACTTCTTTAAACCCTTTGTCTTTCAGATAAAAGAATAATGCTTTTCTGTGATTGAGTTCAAATGCCGTAATCAGTTGAGGAAATAAGCCCATAACCAAGTGTTTGATTGGTGCGAAACACTACCCAACATTTGAATAGGGAAAGTTAATTCATTACCAAAAGTCGCTGTTCCTGCACTCATATCAACATTCCAATCAAGGTTGCCGATTGAATCGTTAATTGCTAGTTGTTTCTCGAGAGCAATACCACATTTAACAAGATCTCGATTTTCCCGTCTAACTTCTCAGCATATGTTTCGTGTATTGGAAGGTCTAACCACTCACCTAACTGCCATTCTTTATAGCGTATATTTTCATTAAAATGTTGGTGGAACCCTTGTTATACAAGGGTTTCGCTTATCCACAGGTGCCTACAGAGCGGCCCAACTGTCGAACCCGGGTTCCTCATCCATATACATAAAGAGATGCTGAGACTGTGAATAGTAATAAAAAGTTAGCTCCAATAACAAGAATAACTTCATTCTTATTATTGGAGCTCAAATTTACTATTTAGTTATTTATAATCCAGTATATGATATGCAACATATGAAAGGTCATAAATATCCACTTTGTTGTCTCTATTCACGTCTGACCTTTTGGCCTTCTCCCAATCGATATCGGTAGAATCCTTTCCATAATAGTAAGCTACAATCGCAAGGTCTCCTACGCTTATATTTCCGTCGTTGTTTATGTCTGCATAAGCTACTTGGTTCATAAAGACAATCACTGCACTATTAAGTGCCGCAACGGAGCTGTCTACCTGGGATTGTGTTGCATTAGAGTTATTGTATACTGACTTGGCCGCATCTATAGCAACACCGAAGATATCTTTTGCTTCCTGCGGATATTGTCCAAGCTGTGTTCCAACTACTGCCCCTGCATAAAGGCTGTCAGCACTACTAATAGCAACTGTTAGGGCTGTCTTATCAACACCTTGTCCAGTTATCACTGAGGAAAGGAAGATATTTTTCGAATTATCCAAAGCGATTACTTGACTGTCTACCTGTGCCTGTGTTGCACTGGTATTTTCATTCACAGCTTTTGCTGCATCTATAGCTGTCTTAAAGATATCCTTGGCTGTCTGTGGGTATTGGCCTGTTTGTGTGCCTACTACCGCATTGGCATAAAGGGTCTCTGCGCTACTTATAGATGCTCCAAGTTGAGCCTTATTAACCTCAGATGTTGTGCCTACTACAATGGTTTTACTGCTCAATACCGCCTCAATTTCTATTCCATCAGGCACAGTACCAAGGACCGCTTGGGTAACTGCAATACTTCCGGAAGCATTTGTTTTTGCCTTGAAGGTGACGTTGAGTATTTCCGCGCTTGGCGTAGTCAAACCAACTGTGGCCACAGAAATAATTCTTACAGCGCCGGGAGTGGTTCTAGAGTCTACTACCATGATTTTGTTATTTGCACCTTCCAAAGATACATACTCGAAGATATTAGGATCATATCCAAGTGAAATATCCTGAGCATAAACGCTTTGTGGCACATTGTCCAGACTGATTTTTACAATAAAGCTACTTACAGGCTGTACAATGCTTGCTGCCGATATGTTTACTCTAGGTTTAGTTAGATCAACTACTGGAGCAGTTGTCATTGTGTCGGCTGCTTTTCCAACTATGATCCATTTGGCAGCGGTTTCGATACTGTAACCTGTTTCGTCTGACAGATAGTTGTAATCGTCAACGGCTTCAGGGAAGTCCGACAGAACGTTCGCAGAACCGGCAACGATACCACCTGCGATGAAATAACGGTCGGCACGGTTGCTGCCATAGCCGTGTTTCGACGACTTGGTGCCCACTCCAGACACCCAAGAGGTGTCGTTATACATATGTGTGCCCAAGATATAGTTCGCTGCGCTGAGCGTATATTTCTCGCTCACAATCTCAGGAAAATACTTGTTCAGGATGCTCATGCTAACTCCCATGTTGAGAACGCTGACATTGCCGCCAGTTACCGGCACGCCAAACGGGTTGGAGATCTGGCTGTCCAAAACAGGGATATAATTTGTTAGGGCTTGCTTAAATTCATTCTTGAACCCTTGATCCATATAAGTAAGGACACGCACTGCTTTCCATCCGTCCATTCCGAAGTTTGAAGTACTCAGCTCAAGTGCCGAAACTTCCTTAATGAACTGGTTATATGTTTCCTTGTTGCCATTGGTGGCGATCAGGAGCTGCACAGCGGCCCTCCACTCAGCAGCAACCTGCGTTCCGCTAGTGACAAGGGACTCTGTATTCCAGATGTTTTCCGCTGTTGTCAGGCAGCGAGCGGCAAGTGCGTCGTCAAAACCTTTGAGAGCATAGGCTGCCGATGCTAGCGCGGCTGCTGCGTCATACTGCATTTCCACGTCCTTGGTACCGACAAAAGCAAGTCTGTCGTCCAGCTTGCCAGATTTTAAGCCATATCTAGCGTCCGACGCGAGAGTACTGTCGTAAACGAATCCGTCTGAAGCCTTCGAGGCGTCACCTGACTGTGAATATTGCTTCAGGGTAGGAACCTTCATACCCTTGAATACGAAGCCGACATTTTCAATTTGTCCTAATATCTGCAGGATTCCCTGCTTCACTTGCTGCTGAATATCATTAATTCCGTCCATTCTGTGCATCTCAACGAAGCTAGATGCATTATCCATTGTGAATGTGTCATAGTCTACACCAAACTCTTTAAATGCCAAAGCGAGATCCTGGATCACACCAAGGTTGCTCGCAGTATCAAGTTCATAACCGCTTGGATTGTACCATCCACCAACGGCCAATCCAGGAATATGCTCATAGGGTGCATATTTAGAATCAGTTGCAGTTCCCAAGTTCCATCCACCAAACGACTGCATATTGAGCGGAGCTTGAAGCGCGTCGTCTGCAAATGTCTGTTTATGCCAGATGCGGTAACTCTCGCGAACAGTCATATGATCCATATGGACAGCGAGGAAGCCACTGAGGGATGACTGCCATGATCTGTCATAAACGTTCTTTTTTATCGGGAACGGATCAGTGCGTTCCCCAGCGTAACGGATTACGAACATACCAGGATCTTTGACTGAGGAGAAGTCAAAATTTCTATAGGTATAACGTGCCAATGAAGTAGGTGCGCCAATCTCAGCGGAGAATACTTCCGTATAGGTGCCATCCATATTCAAACGGTCAACATAAGCTGTCGTTGGTGCGTTGAAGTTAGGATCAAGTTCGATTACGGCAACCTTTGAAAAATCCGTCGCATATCCAACCTGGCTGTGAGCAACATTGGGTTTGCGGGTCCAATCCTGCTTTACGTCAGGGCTGATGTGCCATGTGATTTCGGTGGCGTTTGCTGGAATCATGGTGCGGAGTATAAACCAGCCGTCCTGTGTATTGTTGCGTCCGTCGTAGAGCGAGAGATCACCGCTGTCCGACGAAATGCGAATACGGTTTTCATTATCCTCGGCGGCAAAGGTCATCTTCTTGCCGGTTGCGAGAGGCAGCGGCTGCATGTTGCCTTTATCACTGTACCAGCTCTTCACGTATGAGGGCTGATCCTCGGTCCTAGCTCTCTCAGCACTCACCATATCGTCCTCAGGAACGAGAGGGAATACGCCGAAGGAATCATAATTGCCATCGCCGTTAGTATCAGCCTGGAAGCTCTTGCTGATGAACTGTGATGGGGCAAATTGTAAGCTGAAGCCCGCTTTGCCTATAAGATCTGCTGGCAGAGGGTTGTCTAGCTTAACCGTAAGCTTGATACCGCCAGCTTCGGGTTCTGCCTTCAGGTTGTAACTAACCGCAGGGTTGCCCTTTGAATCTGAAGGAATAGTCAAGCTCGCGCTGAGGGTATTGTTCACATCGTCAACCGTTCGGCTGTTGCGTACTGGAGGGATAGCACTATCCCACTTATCCGGAGCATTCAGCAGGCTGATGTCGCCGTTGGTGGCGATACGGCGTCCGGACTGGATAAGCTCGATGCCCGCGTTCTTCTTGTCGCCGAGTGCAGCGTCAAAGGTGTTGTCATACATGAACAGGTTGAAGCCTGGGGTCTGCAGATATCCATCTGTGGAACTCGTCTTCTTAATACCCATCATGAAGTTATTTGTGAAGTCCTTGGTTGGTGCTTGAGTCTCAGTGAAGGGCTCATTGGCGATCATACTCGCAGCCATACCTACAGAAATCCACTTAGACTGGTAGTTGATGATCGACTCGTTTTCAAACCACAGGAAGTTAAAGTCATCAAGTGATTCCACGAAATCTGGCGCAAAAGTGATGTGACCAGGCAGAATGGAACCGGGAATGAATGACTGGTCCGCACGGTTGCTGTTATAGGGTTTCAATTGGGACTTCGTGCCCACACCTGACACCCACGAATTGTTGTTGGCAGGGTGTCTGCCCAGGATATAGTTCGCAGAGCGTAGAGTATACATCTTCAAGGAAGCGATAGTTGGGAAGTATTTATACATAATGGCTAGGCGCTGACCAAAGCCAATTATGGTCGGTGATCCGCCCCAGCCTGCTCCTGTGGTAAACTGCACTCCGAATGGGTTGGTTATGGTAGGATAACTAACCGTGGCCGCGTATTGAGTTACAGCATTTGCCACCTGAGTTCTAAAGGCCTCGTCCATGAGATCCATGATGAACATGGCGTTGTATCTTGAACTTATACCGTTTGAGTTAAATGCAGTGGATGTTAGTGATGAAAGACGGGTCTTAAAATATTCAAACCTGCTGCTGTTGCCCATCTTTTTAGTCGCAAGCATCAGCTGAACCAGCGTATTCCATTCGATGCTCAGATTTGCCGGCTGGGATGCTCTTTCTTTGTCCCATATGGCGAGTGCAGTGTTCAGGGATTTGGTCGCAAGCTCAGGATAATAATCATACAGTAAGTATGCGGCTCCTGCGATATCCGCTGAGGTGTTACTGGTAAGAGTGCTGGTGAAGCTTCCTCCTCCTCCGGCGAGCAGTAATACTCGGTCGTCAGGTTTGCCAGAATATACGAGACCGTTGCGCTCAACTATTTCATTTGGGCCAAGGGTGGAGTCGTATATATAACCGTCGGTATCGGAAGAAACATCGCCTAAATGAGTGTACTGGCGCAGAGTACGTAATTCCATTGTTCCGCCATAGCCGCCGAGATTATCGATCTGTGCAAGGACATACTTGATTCCATGTGCAACCTGCTGCACAATATCAGGAATTCCGTCAGGCATGTGCATTTGTACCACACCGCCTGTTTTGTCATCCCACTTAACAGATAACGTATCGCTGTTGTCCATATTGTTGAAAGCCTCGGCCGCAAAAATAAGGTCCTGAAGCACTTCGATTTCTCTGGAACCCTGAAGGTCAAAATCACCAGCGTCATACCAGCCGCCGACATTCAATCCAGGAATATGCTGCCCCGGCTTGATGCCTTTCGCAGTGATCGAATCCGGCATAGTTGCTGGCATGCTCATACCGTCAAACCAGGAAGCACCTAGAGGTCCTATGCTACCGTCATCCATATGCGCTGCTCCATGCCAGATGCGGTCGCCGTCGCGGACCTCGATATGGTCCATTTGAACCGCAAGGAAGCCACTCAGAGCCGATTGCCAGGATTTATTATATACGTCGTCCGCAATCGGGAATACATCGCTTTCCTTATCGCCATACTTTATGACGTACATACCAGTCTTGATTTCGCTTGTAAAGTCAAAATTTACATATTTATACCGCTGCCATGATACGGGAGCAGTTACATTAGCGGTGTATACCACTTCCTTAGAACCGTCTGCGTTTACATGGAGCAGGGACGCCGACAAGGGAAAGTTATTTTCATACTTGTCCAATTCAATAACTGCAAACTTCTCCTGGTTGGGAGAATAACCAACCTGGCTGAAAGCTATATTGGGCTCGCGCACCCAGTTCTGAACTACCTTGGGACGGATATGCCATTTTGCAACAGTGTCGCCTTTCTTGCCATCAGTGATCAGGTTACTGAGCACATACCAACCATTCTGCGCGCGGTCGCGACCGTCATACAGCTGGAGTTTGCCGGTATCAGAGGTAATACTGATATTATTCAGCTCGTCCTCAGCGGCAAATGTAAAGCCATATCCCTCGACAAACGGAAGCGGCTGAGAATTGCCCCTATCCGTGTTCCAATCTTGTACGTACCATGACTGGGTCGGAAGGTTGGGACGCTCAACTTCGGCCATTGTGCTCTGTGGATGGAGCGGGAATACTCCGAAGGTGTCATAGGGTCCGTTTTCTATGGAGCTTGCCTGAACTGTCTTGTTCTCAAATTTTGAGGGGATGAATTCCATGTTGAACCTGGCCTTGCCAGCAAGACTTGCTGGTAAATCCGAGGTAAGTACGACTGAGAGCAATGCCCCGCCCGCCTCTGGGGTAGCGATCAGGTCATACTTGAGAGTTCCGTCCGTGGCTCCGTTGAAAGTCATCGGGCTGGTGATTTTGTTAGTCGTCATGTCAAATATTTTGGTACCACGGGTGGGCGCTGGAGTCGCGTCCCACTGCTCGGGAGTGGGCATATAGTGAATGTCACCATTGGTAGCTATACGATTCCCATGGAGAAACAGTTCGATTCCCCCCATGTGCTGGTCGCCGAAGACACCGGAAAAGGTGTTGTTGTACATAACTACGTTGAAAGCATTGGAGTTTGCCGTTGTGAGATATCTGTTTGCGTCGGTTGAGCTGCTAAGAACCATGGAGAAGTTATTGTCATAGCTACCCGCGGCTTGTACGGGAAGAATGGCTCCGCTAGGCGCTAAACCCAAAACAATGCTAACGCTCAGAGCTATCGATACGATTTTTTTCTTTAAAGAGTTAATGATAACTGCACTTCCTTTCAAAAATTTTTTTGAAGTAAGATTCTGGACAGTCAAAAGTTCTAAGCTTCATTGATTTAATTCGCTTGCTCTTACCCTCTCTTTTGATTTCGATACATTTCGTATCTATATATGCACACATCACCCCTATTCAGATTGTGCTTGTCATTGCCCCAAGGTCCCCGATGTTGATGATAGCCGCCTGCAGATTGTCTGGAGCTCTCCAACAAAGCTTCATAAGATTGCCTCTAGAAGTCTGGTGAAATTGTAACTCTTCGACCTGCCATCGTCTTAAACCAACCAAATAAATGCGTGAAAAACTTCAGGAAAGAGGCTTGTGCGAAGTCTCTTTGGTTCCCTTCCATGGGTCTGGCGCAGAATGAACTACCGGTCCGTGGCCGAATGGCCTTGAACCGGCACAGCCGTTTCAAATTTTGGACTATGGCCGTCCAAGTGGATTGTTCCTGAAAACGGTCCAACCCCTGCTTCTGGCACGGTCCAGACCGTGGTTATTTTTGGCTTCTGCAAACACATGCTCGCAGCGTGCGCGCATCTTCTGGACTTGACGGTAGCCGCCATGCAATTGAATCTGTTTTGCTTCATTCAGGATTTGAATCTTTTTCACTTTGGCTTCCCGTTTCGCTTGTTTGGCAGGGTCGTCTCACCCGAGCTTCCCACCATTTGTTCATTTCCGGTTTCCCCCTCTAATTAGTTAAACGAATTGATTCCGCTTACACGATCTATTGTATCAGCGTCAAAGGCGGGCCCGCTACAGCGGCAGTCTGCATTCCTTTGCTCCCTATCAGCATTCATTTAACCCACTATGAAAACGAATACAATATTTTTTCAGTTTCTAGCATTATTTTATACTTTTAGTAAATGAGTCCTTTCATGCTACCTATTCATGACCTATGAGCATCCAGATTTATCCACCTTACGTGATTCACAGTGCAAGAACGCATTCGTCAGTACATCCGGATCCACGAAACATAGTGCCTTCTTGTCGCTGCGGAACGTCGTTTCAGGACTTTGCTTGTTGGGAAGAGCCGAATGGGACTTGTGCTGATAGCATTCGCTGAGCCAAACCTGAAACAGCATACGGACGTGAACATCGTCGCAAAAATAAAGAGTGCCATTAAAGAGCTCGCCATTTTTTTCATAGCAATAAACCTCCATTAATGGAATTAGAAAAAGCCTAACATTGCCTATTCGCTAAAAGATGAATAATAGAGAGGTAGGCTAGCCTCCCTCTCTATTGCTTCTGAATGTTACCTATTCAACTATTCAAGTATTTTCTTAGCCAAAGCCGCAAGGTCCGCGATGTCGATCTTACCGTCGTTATTCAAATCGGCATTCTTGTAGCTGGACCAGTCCGGATCAGCGGAGGTTTTGCCGTAGGCTGCCGCAACGATTGCCAGGTCACCCACAGAGTAACTGCCGTCGCCGTTCATATCGCCCGGCTGCGTGCGAATCACTGCATCGTTAAATGTCTGCAGGGCTGCATTCAACGTACTTACTGCCTGCTCAACTTGATCCTGGGTTGCCGCAGTGTTATCCGCTACAGCCTTCGCCTGATCGATTGCCGCCTGCAGCGCTGCTTTGGAGCCCGCCGGATATTGACCTGCACGGGTTCCCTCAACGGCAGCGTCATGCTTGCTTTGTGCATCGGCAATTAATGTGTTGAGAGCCGTTTTGTCAACTACAACGCTGTTCAGCTGAACCGTATAAGACGTGCTTCCCAGTTCATTTTCGACACCGGCTTCATTGGCAACG
The DNA here is from genome assembly GCF_013141725.1 of Paenibacillus planticolens. Lineage (GTDB taxonomy): Bacteria > Bacillota > Bacilli > Paenibacillales > NBRC-103111 > Paenibacillus_E > Paenibacillus_E planticolens. The sequence continues at coordinate 301,693 of NZ_WHNZ01000042.1, forward strand.
ACTGCCTTGGACAAGGAAATCGTAGCGGCTGCAACCTGCGTATCGGATTTTGCTTTCCAAGACAGCTTCAGAAGACTACCGTCAAGATGGGCGTTTTTTCCAATTGTTGCTACAAGGAGCCGAACTTCCCCTTGCTTCTGAACCTTGTCGACGATCACGACTTCAGTCGGCTTCACGGATTCGGCCGATACGTATTCCAACTGACTCGGATCATAAGTAAACGTTAAGTCCTGGGCATAAATATTTTGATCCATGCCGCTCAAGCCATAATTCAGATCAAAGGCTGCTCCTTTAGAAGCTGCCGCCGGGCCTGCAAGAACAGCGCCCTTGGGCTCGGTCAATCCCGCTATGGCTGCCGTCAACGTGTTTGTTGCGTCCTTCACGTTATTTACGCCATTAATATCATAGATTCTTACGCCCAGAATATCATTGGCTGCCTTTCGGGCCGCAACAAATTTGTTCCAGCTGTCAGGAGTGTACTTATCCTTGGAGGAATCCTGAGGAAGATTACTCAGCTGCTTTTTCAATTCGAAACGGGCTACACTGCCGATCATCGCATAGTAGGACATCTTTGCCGTATAGTTTGTATTTCCCGTGCTGTCGGCCGACATGAAGATATGCGCACCCTTTCTGGCGTTGAAGGTGCTTGTATCGCTGACTCCGTCAAAGGCGTACACGCTCAGCTTGCCGCCATTGCCCTTGCTGTTCTCGAGCAGGAAATCAAATTGATCCGCCTGCCAATCAGCCTGCTCTCTTTGGATTTCAGGCAAATTCGCCATGGCAGCCGTCCAGCCGTTTCTAACCAGTGCCACATGTGCATTAGGCTTGTTATCCCAATTCGTTTTCGTCCAGCCTGGATTCTTCGAGCCGTCCGGTAAATAGTACGGCAGTGCGTTCGGATCATAATTCGGATTGGCCACAAGATCGGAACGTGTGTCGGATTCGGTAAATTGGATTTCATCGCAGACGGCGGCGAACTTATTGAAGGTCTCTTTAAACACGTTCAGGTCGAGTGAAACCGCGTTCCTGTTCTGCATACCCACGACGAAGGTTGTACCGTCTTGCTTCATCTGCTGATAGATAGGCTTCAGCATGGTGATGGTGGCGCTGCGCTTTGGCTCATAGGGTTTATCGGCGTCGTAAAAGTCATTGTATACAAACGTCCAGTTTGCTCCCAATGCTTTGTTGTATTTCGAGGCTGATGCAAAGGCCTGCCTGATATACTCACTCTCTGCCAGTATCCTGTCTTCACCGGTCAGATCCGGTCTTTTGAAAATACGACCCCAATTGCTGACCTGGTAATCACCTTCATTACGGATATAGCCTGTATAGTCATCAATAGCCTCGTTGACCACATCCCACGAGTAGATGACATCGTTGTAAGAGGCGAATTTTTCAAATACAACTTTGATATAGGAATCGATTCTAGCCAGCATAACCTCCCTGCTTGCCCAGGGCTTAGTGGTTGAAAATCCTTCATGGAAGAAAGCTTCCGGCGTCTGGTTGTGCCAAAGGAGCGTATGACCTTTGATCTTGACCTGATCGTTAGGCCCCCGGGTTTTGTTCAAATTCCTGACATTGTTTAAGAAAGCCTCTTGAGAGGTTGTTGAGGCAAGTATAGCGATCTTATTTGCCTTATCAATCGCAGCCGTACGCTCTTCATCGCTGGAATAGGCTGCGTTTACAGCGCTGTTATATGCTGCAGCCGACTGGCTAGAGCCAAACAGAGATTGCGGCTTTAATTCATTAGCCGGGGCCCAGCTGTTATAGTGGTGCTGCAGCATGCTTTGCGGATCGCCGCCCCCAAAAAAGCTGTTCATCACATGAAATGAACCGAACTTAAAATAGTTTTGAAAAGTCTGGTAAAGCGATGGAAGCTCAGGCTGATAGTTTGCCGAAGCAGGCTGAACTAAAAAAGTCATCAGCATGGTAACCATAAGTGATAATGCTATTATCTTATTTCTCATCGTGATTTCCTTCCTCCTATATGAGATTCATTACTGCAATCTTTTTCTCCACCATTTCATCCGATAGTAATTCTCAAAAGAGGACTAAAAATAGCACCCTCTTTTGGTTTTGATACATTTTGTATCAGATATTGCATATCCTCCCCAATTCAGTGGCCATCCTCCAAGTGCCTTCAAGTAAATGTCCCCATAACTTTCAATTCATGATCTTGTCTACCATTTGTTCATGTTCTGCTTTCCCCCTCTATTGGTTAAACGTACTGATTACGCTTACATCATTTATTGTATCAGCGTCACAAGCGGGCCGCTATGGCGTTGGCCCGCATTCCTTTGCCCCCTACCAGCATTCATTTAACCCATTATGAAAACGAATACAATATTTTTACAGTTTCTAGCATTATTCTGCGCTCGCCAAAAATTTACTGCTAAGTTTCACCTATTCAAGTATTTTCCTGGCCAAAGCCGCAAGGTCCGCGATGTCGATCTTGCCGTCGTTGTTCAATGCCAGTATGATATTGATCTTTTTCTTATAGTTGGCCGAATTAGGGGCTCCCTCCTGCTACAACCATATTATATTTGAGGAAATAATCACCAAACAATATACATGTTTTTACTTAGTTACCCGCTGTTGACAAGATGTAAGCGTTATCCACTAATCTATCCCAATAGCGTTATATAACCGACAAGTTCTCGAAACGAGGAGATCTCCGGGCGTAAAGTACAGGTAATGCATTCAAAAGCAGATTCTTGGATCGATTGGAGGACGACCGCCTTTATTATAAAGCGGAGCGATTTTCTCCAGCACAATCGAATCATCGACATGTTCGAAATAATCAATGAGTTCCGCGTCAAAACCGAGTGTATTATAGTAGTGGTAGTGCAGCAGTTCAAGCTGCAAGTCCATAAAATGCACCTCGCGTAATGGTTTTTGGATGGTCGGGATACCTCCATTTTACCATTTTTAGCTGAGGTGCGTTTTTGTTTGTTAGCCGATTTTTTGAGCTATTTGAACAGCCTCTTAAAACAGTTATGGGACTGCTTCGGCATTTCCCTTTTGCTTACGCAATCCGACATGATGAAGCGCAGCGGAACCCCGTCCTGGTTATTATGCTTTCTATACGTTATGGGTCTTGTCAGCAACTGCTCTTCGGTGGTGCAGATGGCCAGTTTCGCGGACAATGACGCGATACTCAAAGCCATGTTTCAACCATGGAGAATGGCTCAGTATACACTGAGTTGGTATTTTTCGAGTTCCAACGCATGGACGACCTTTGGCAAAAAACGCGTAGCGCGGCTTCAGCAAGATGAAGTTACTTTCCTTCAAAATCATAAGCATACATTTCCTTAAGCCCGTGACCCATAATAGACAGCTTAACATCCTTATCCGAATAACTAGCTTTAATTTAAATGTAGCATTTCCTCTTTAGCAAAAACAGTCCCCTGGGACACTCCAAGGACCAGGATGACGATCGACAACAGTATTAAGAATGTACGTTTCAATATGCGATTCGTCCCTTCATTAACTGAAGAGGAAGGCGCAGAAGCGCCCCCCTCTTTACTCCACTTTTATCAATTGTTTATTGCTGAAGCCAATTCGCTACAATCATACGTGCTACTGCTGCTAATTCAAGAATCGTAATCTCATGATTATCGAACAAATCAGCCTTCTCTACCTTATCCCAATCAGGTTGATCTTTCTTAACACCGTAATATTTAGCAAGTATCGACAGATCCTGAATCGTAATGGAGGTCTCTCCAGGTACAAGAGTCACAATCTTCGTTGTGAATGTTGATGTAGCATCATTCAATGTTACTACCGCTGCATCAACCATCGACTGTGTAGCTCCACTGTAGATCTTCACGTTGTTCGCTGCATCAATAGCTGCTTGAAGGTTCATGATTGCAACTTCTGGATATTGACCGATTTTGTTGCCCGCTGTAGCTTTAGAAACCTTAACTTGAGCTGCAGCAATCGCTTGATTTAATGCTTCTAAATCAACTGAAGGTGAAGTCGTTGGATTCACGCTAGCTCTGAATGTGCTCACTGCTGTCGTTAATGTCGACACTGCTAAGTTCACATCAGATTGTGTTACCGTAATACTATCACGGACACCGATTGCAGCATCAATCGCAGCTTGAAGTGCAGCCTTCGTACCCGTTGGATATTGACCCGGCGCTGATCCTTCCACTGCAGAGTTCAACACTTGCTGAGCATCTGTAATTGCTGTATTCAATGCCGCCTTATTGATATGGATAATCGAACCAGTGAAGCTTGTAACTGCATTATCCAATGTAACAAGTGCATTAGCAACGTCAGATGGTGTCGAAGCTCCATTTTGCACCACTACTGATGCACTATCAATTGCAGCTTGTAAGATTGCTTTGGAACCAACTGGATATTGGCCCTCTTGATTTCCTTCAACCGCTGCATTAAGAAGTGCTTGCGCGGCTGCAACTGAAGCAATCAATGCCGACTTATCTGCCTGCACAACTTGTATGCCAACCGTAGCCTGAGATGTGTCGAGTAATGAATAATGGTTCTCGTCACCGACCATTTCCTGCTTGGTTACAGCAACATTTGTAGTCCCGGCAGCGGCATTAGCCTTGGCTTTGCCGTGAAGAACGAATAAATCCCCATCACCTGTTAAGAATGTTCCTGGGATTCCCATAATAATCAGGATTTCTCCAGCTTCCGGTTTCACAGCTGTCTCAAGAACTTGGAGTCCAGTCCGTAAAGAAGTAACTGAACCTGCTTGCAAGACGTTGATACCATTATTCAGTGAAGTAGCAAACTCAATCATAGCCGGATCGTACTTTAACTCCGCACTTAGAATATTAAAATTATGAGTCAACCCAGTAACGCCAACCGGAAGGTTAACCTCTTGACCCACGACCACTGGCGATGAAGGGCCACTAATGCTGGCCTTTGCATCAACTTGAGGTGCTGATCCTTCCGATCCAGGTACGCTTAAGTGAATAGGAGTACTTACTACATTGTTAGTTCCATCAGAAATCGTATACGTGTACGTGATTTCTCTTGTGTAGACAGATTGAGTAACACTACCTGTTGCAGAGAGGATACTCGCATCATTTGAACCGTAGCTGATGGTATACGTTGGAGTGATGCTATTAACGAGTTGTACAGTGTTTGATCCTTCACTAAATTGTACGCTTTTGGGTAATAGCGTTCTAACATATTCAGAAACTTTGGTTGCAGCATTAAGTTTCATTTGAGCTGGAGTGACCGGTAGTGCATCATTTGTATTCAGTACCTGAACATATTCTACATAGGTATCTATTACTGGGCTACTAGCTGTGTTCTTCGTTGCGAATAGTCCCAATTTGATATTGTTAAGGCTTAAATTAATTGCTGCACCTACATTTGTATAATTAATGCCATCCAACGAATATGAGCACTGGTAACTATTTCCGGTCTTAGCCATTCTTAGATAAACGGTTAAAGCGGCGTTTCCATTGGCATTAACAGCACTTGTTCCAGATGAAGTGAATACCTTATTGACTTCACGTCCAGATTGGACTAGAATACCACTTCCGTTGTTTTCGGCATCCAGCTTTACATAGTTATCCTCATCCTGCCAAGCTAAGAACGCAAATTGTTGATAGGTTGCAGATGGTGCTACAGGATAGTGGACCTTAGTAACAATATCCCAATCACCACCAGCAGGGGCTGTAAATACGTTATTCCAAGCGGCATTTGTTTGATAGATATCCCCCGTTAATGTAGGAAGACGTAGTCCCTTACCTTGTACTAATGAGTAATTAGCAGCATCTTGTTTAAGAATTGTCCAGAAGTTTGACAAATTCTCAGATGTTGTATTAACAAAGTTGAAGCTTTCAGCCCGATAATTAAGCTTAAAGGTATATGTTGTTGTACCGAAAGGACTAGTTATAACAGCAGTGGCATTGCCAGGAATGGTTGTTGCTTGGTTCACGAAACACGTTAAACCATCTCCACACTCTACTGAGTACTCGTAATCTCCAGGCAATGCATCCTTTGGTACAACTACATCATAGGTTGTAATGCGCGGATCAAACCCTGGAATATCTACTCCACCCTTTTGGATTTTATCCGCCACAGGATTTAATGCATCAATGCTTGCAATTCTCAAGTATTCAAAAGATACATTGAGTGCATTCGCGCTTACATTACCATTAGTTGCTATTAGGCCTAATTGTGGTGCAGCGAAATTCACTGCAGCTGTTCCGGAATAACTAGACCAAGTGACACCGTCAGCGGACCATTGTGCTGAAATCGTCCCATTGTTTCTAATCAGACGTAAATACATCTTTGTGTTGCCAGCTGAATTTGTGTTGCCCGTAACTACGGTCGCTGTTCCATTGACGACATTATACAATGCAATTCGGTTTGTAGTTCCCGTAGAACGTTCATAAACAAGTTTTACGTAATTAGAGTCATCTTGATAATAGATCAACCCGCCTTGCTGATTGTTAACAGTAGGAGTGGCTGAAAAATTCATAGCAGTCTGCGATACGAAATCGCCAATCGCTGGCTGCATAACTAAGTTCTGAACTGCATTTACTGCTGCCTGTTTTGTTCTGATAGTCACTCCAGTATTCGTGTCGAAAGAATAATCCGAATCTTGTCTTACGATGGAGTAGTGACTATCTAAAGCTGTTGCTCCTTTGAATTCAGCACTTACCGGTGGCCGACCAAAACTAACTGTATAAACCCTACTAAATGTTGAATCGGTTACTGTAATCTTTGCTGTTCCAGGAATACCATTAGCTTGCACGATTGTTACAACGCTATCGGCGTTAGCAGAAGTAGCCGCTACCACTGGAGCTACATTCTGTTCGAAAGGAACTACTACATTATACTGCTTTATGGAAGGATCAAAACCGCTAACTGTAGTCCCATTAATCTTGAGGTCTTTAAGAGTGATAGCAGGATTAACATAGACTATAAAGTCAGTTGAACGCTGTTCTCCTGCATAACTAACGGTTGCGGTAATCGTTGCGACGCCAGCTGCGACAGTAGTGATTTGATCGCCAGCTACTGAGACCACCCCAGGTCTATTGCTGCTATATGTTACGGTCATTCCAGCTGGCATAGCTTTGCTGGAACCCTTGGCAATATATCCATATAGCGTATCATCATTCATTGCAACCGTGACTTGTGGAAGTACAGTCTTTCCTTTGTCGAAGAATACCCGAGTTGGGATATCTAATGCCACGTCACTGTCCTGACGAGGTTTTGCTGTTACAACACTTAACTTAGAAGCTAATGAGCCTGTAACAAAAATATCCTTGTTAAGTTTAATATCCGCATCTGCACTCGATGTGCTGAACTGCAAATTGTATCTGCCTGTATCCATAACCCATTTGCCTGCTGCTTCATCATAAAAACGTAAGTCTGGCACTTTAACGGTTATGGTAACTGGAACTGTTTGCCCTGCATTTACCATTACTTTCTTGAATCCAATAAGACGTTTGATAGGACGTTGATTAACACCTGTTTGGGTAGAGTCTGGTGTTGAAGCATAAAGCTCTACAATATCATTTCCGTCTCTATCACTTGTATTCGTGACTTTCATAGAGACATTGATCGTACCGTTAGCATCAACAGAATCCCCTGCGCCTAAACCAGTAACTGTCATATTGGAATATGCGAAGTTTGAATAGCTCATTCCATATCCAAAACTGTAGAGAGGAGCTCCTCTTGATCCATCATAATACATATATGTGCGACCAGGGGTAGTAACCTTTGTGGATGCACTTGTATTATTACCTGTTTTATAGGTATCAGGTCCAGGTGTAATTCTGTAGCTTCTTATGCTAGGGAATTGGTCATTCTTGAACCAAAGGGTTGATGTACGCCCACTCGGGTTATATTTACCTAGCAAAACATCTGCTAGTCCCAATCCCTTAACTTGACCGTTGTATCCACTCCATAACAGGGCAGGAACATCTGCAGATAAAGTTGATAGGTCGTCTGGGCTGGTACTTTCAATAACGGTGACCGTTTTAGGATTTTTCGCGGCAACAGCATTAGCCAGCGCCAGCTGCGCTCCTGGTAATGTGTTATTAGGGTTTGTATTGCCGCCTCTATCACTATCCTCAGCAGCAGTTGCTTGTTCTGTGCCAAGAGCAACGATAGCTAAATCATAACCTGAAGCAAGATCAATCGCTGCATTATCTAGTGTCGTCATACCTGCATAAGTTGTACCAGTATTGGTGAAGCCCTTTTTCCAGTCAACCACAGCATTGGGATTGATTTTTTGAATTTCTGCTTTGATACCATTATAAGGGTTTACCATTTTAGCGATGCCGCTAGCGCCGGAACCTGAAGAATAACCACCTAAGAAAAAGCTATTATTTGTTGTATTGTAGTTAGCATTAAGACCATACACGACAACTTTAAATTCACCAGTTGAAGGCACATTGATTGGAAGCACTGGTTTGTTACCATTTGATGCGACTAGATTGTTTCTTAACAAGATCAAGGATTCTGCTGCTGCTTGACGAGCAATATCAGATCTTTCTTGAGTCATGTTCTTACCGTCACCGCCGGTACCCGAATTAAACGTCCACAAGCTTCCATTTCCTAAAGCAGTTCTTCTAGCAATTGCATCATCATACCAGGAAACTTTGTTTGTCGATGATTGAATGATGCCTGCTGCATTTCTAACCGTATCATCAAACTCGCCCAGTTTCATTCGAGTAGTATACAGATCAAGCAAATCTACATCTATCGCATTCTCTGTGAATATGCCTGAAGGAGTAGGAAGTTTTGCTGCTACTGCTCCTGGAAGTTCTGCGCCATAGCTAGAGCCGGCATACCCTGCATTACATACTAGATTCGTACCAAACATTGCAGCCCATGCGTATCCTTCTTGCGTAGTCATTGCCCTGGTCATTCCAGGATACATATAGTTCTGTCTGGATGGTGACACAGCCATAGCTATACTATCGCAGTCCGTTGTTACATAACCGGAGAACCCAAAGGTTTGACGAAGAAATGTTTCCATTAAATTTCGGTCTAATGTAACCGGTGTACCATTAACACTATTATAAGAGCTCATAATAGAGGTAACATCCGTATTTTTAATAATCTCTCTATAAGGTTTAGTATAGAACTCTCTGAGCTCCCGACCTGTTACATCAGAGCTGCCATTCAGACGGTTTACTTCAGAATTATTCGCAGTATAATGCTTTATGGTACTTACAGTCTTTAAGTACCCATTGGGATCAATTAGGCTACCGTCCATATTCTTACCTTCCAGACCATTTACAAACTGCCCGGCAATTCCAGCTGTTAACAAGGGATCTTCAGAAAAGGTTTCATCCGTGCGTCCCCAACGCGTATCACGAGCTAGATTGATAGTTGGTGAGTAAAAGGTTAACATACGGTCACTATCAGGAGCTGTTTCACGAGCTTCATCACTAATAGCCGTTGCTACTTTGTGCATAAGCTCTGGATCCCATGAACTTCCCATGGAAAGCCCAATTGGATATGAAGTTGCATTATTGATGGTTGTCGCGTTACCAGAAGCATTAAGCTGGTACCGGGATACACCGTGCAACGCCTCATTCCACCAGCCATATGAAGGAATTACTTTGCCGTCGGAAAGAGTGATTGATGGCGATGCGCTTCCGTTCATTTGAGATGCCTTCTGTGAAATAGACATCATTGAAATCAGGTCTGCTGCCCTTTCCTTAAAGGAATAGTGCTCAGAATCCATATAAATCGGCAATGTCTGTGGTGCAGGCTCAGCTGCATAACTTCTTTGAGAAGGCTGCCCTGCTAATAGTGGTGTTGTACATATAGCAACACATAATGTAATAGAAATAAACCGTTTCCCTTTTTTTAGCATTTTTTTCCTTTCCCCCCCATGACTACTGATTCGATGATAGCTACCTACAAGCTAAAACTTATCCTACCTTTTTCCTAAAAATGCAAGTGCCTACAAGAGTAATTATTAGATTCATTACTGTAAACTGCTTCTCCGCCATATATTCCGAAAGTAATTTCCAAAAGGAAGGCCACAAGTAGTACTCTCCTTTGGTTCTGATACATTTCGTATCAACATTTGCGCACTTCACCCCTACTGCCAGATTGCGCCTTGCCATTGCCCCAAGGCCCGCGATGTTGATGATAGCCGCCTGCAGATTGCTTTGGATATCTCTCCAACAAAACTCCATAAGATTGCCTCTAGAGTATTGCCTTCTGCCACCATACTACCACCCGATCTTTCTACCATTTGTTCATTTCCGGTTTCCCCCACTTATTAATTATACGAATTGATTCCGCTTACACGATCTATTGTATCGGCATCAAAGGCGGGCCCGCTACAGCGGCAGTCTGCATTCCTTTGCCCCCTATCAGCATTCATTTAACCCAATATGAAAACGGATACAATACTTTTCAATTTCTAGCATTATTTTGTACTAGTAAATGTGACCTTTCATGCAACCTATTCAAGCATTTCCCTAGCCAAAGCAGCTAGGTCCGGCGATGTTGATCTTGCCGTCGTTGTTCAAATCGGCATTCTTGTAGCTGGACCAGTTCGGATCCGCCGAGGTCATGCCGTAAGCTGCGGCAGCGATCGCCAAATCTCCGAGGGCTGTTTTGTCAACTACTACGTTGTTCAGCTGAACCATATATACCGAGCTCCCCAATTCATTTTCGACGCCGGCTTCATTTGCAATGACAGCTTTGGATAAGGAAATCGCAGCAGCGGAAGCTTGGGTATCGGATTTTGCTTTCCAATGAAGCTTCAGAAGATTGCCGTCTAGATGGGCGCCTGCTCCAATGGTTCCGCTGGTGGAACCACTCGCAACTTCAGTGGATATTCCTCCGTTCCAGCCTATCGTTTCAGCCTCTACCCTTGTATAGGGATCAAAATTCTTCAGCTGTGGAACTCCTGCATAATCGCCGGTAATATTCTGGATGACGCCGTTTGCATCAATGCTTAGCTTATTGATGTAGGCGTTCCGGTATCCGTGCGGCTGCCCCCCATTTGCGGCATCGTCCCGCTTTCCGCCATGGCCTTTGCGAGGGCATATAGGCAAGGTTTATTGTACAAAGTGCAGCAGAATCGCTTAGCTTCCGAACATTTCTCAAGTAACATTGTATAAAATGCAATCTTGCTAATGTCGCTCTCTACCCCAGTAACGCGAAAGGCAATGCCCAAACCCGCCATCGGAAAATGACGGGCGGAACTCTTATTTAGCCGCTTTTTTATTTCTGTTTGAAATGTCCAGCCATACGGCGAATACGAGAATGCTTCCCTTCACGACATACTGCCAGAACGATTCCAACCCCATGAGTGACATGCCGTTGTCGAGAGACGTCATCACGAGGGCACCGATGATCGCTCCGGACACCTTGCCCGAGCCTCCCATCAGTGAAGTCCCCCCGATGACGCAGGCGGCGATCGCATCCATCTCCGCCATGTTGCCCGCCGAGATGGTGGCCGACGATAAGCGGGATGTCAGCACGATCGAGGCGATAGCGGCCAGCAGACCGCTGAACATGAAGACAGTCATTGTTTTCTTTTTGATATTGATGCCGGACAGACGCGCCGCCTCCACGTTGCCGCCAAGTGCGTATATGTGCCTGCCGAAAGTCGTCCTCGTAGCTATAAAGGAAAACAAGAAGGCTAACACGATGACGAAAATAATCGGAAACGGGATGCCCTTGTAGCTGTTCACGACGAGCACGAACAAAACCACCAGCAGGCTATAACCGGCCGCCTTCAAGATATCCACTCCCAGAGGCTGCACGCCGAAGCCGTATTTAAGCTGGGATCTCCGCCTGCTGAACGTCGACCAGACGATGGCGGCGATGGCCAATACGGCGAGAATCAAGCCGAAGCCTTTGGCGAAGTAGGCGTTGCCCATTAACGCCAAAACCGGATCGGACACCGAAATCGTCGTCGATTTCGTCACGCCCATCAAGGCCCCGCGAAAGACGAGCATGCCCCCTAGCGTGACAATAAAGGCGGGCACCGCCTTGTAAGCGACGAGCCACCCTTGGAAGATACCGAGAATCGCCCCCGCCACCAGCGTCCCCAAGATGACGACGCCTGCCGGCATGCCCCACCAATTGCTGAGTATGGCGGCGATCCCACCGGTCAGCCCGACGATGGAGCCTACCGACAAATCGATATGGCCGGCGACGATCACAAGCACCATGCCGATCGCGAGAATGGCGGTTACGGACATCTGCGTGAACAGATTGGACAAATTTCGCGGAGTGAGAAAGGTATCGTTCAATAAGCCGAAAAGCAGCCAAATCAAAATCAAGGCGCCTACCATTGTATAAGCGCGCGCATCCATGTTGCCGAACAAGCTTTTCCATGCCGGCCGGTTAGGGCTGACAGAGCTCGTCGTTTCCGTAGTGTGTGTGGCAGGTTGCATCGTTATTTCCCTCCTGTAGCGGCCAGCATAATATTTTCCTGGGTCGCTTCGCGATAATCCAGCTCGCGGACGAATTGTCCTTCGCTCATGACAAGTATCCTGTCGCTCATCCCGAGAATCTCCGGCAGCTCCGAGGAAATCATGATGATGGCCACGCCCTGATCGACCAGCCGGTTCATCAGGTTGTAAATTTCATACTTTGCTCCGACATCGATTCCTCGTGTCGGTTCGTCCATGATCAAAATTTTCGGATTGGACATGAGCCATTTTCCGATGACGACCTTTTGCTGGTTGCCCCCGGACAAGGTGCTCACGGGAGTGTCCAACGACGACGTCTTGGTCTTTAATTCCTGTACATACTTCTGGCCCCACTTGATCTCTTCGTTATCGTTGATCACGCCGTACCTGGAAACTCGATCCATCGTAGCCAAGGTCGTGTTGGTTTTCACGTCCATGGACAATACGAGCCCCTGACGCTTGCGGTCCTCGGTCACTAGCCCTATTCCGGCCCGGATGGCGTCGGCTACCGAGCGGATCCTCGCCGGCTCGCCGTCAATCTTCACTTCCCCTTCGGCCCTTCCTTCATAGGCCCCGAACAAGCTCGTAACGAGCTCCGTCCTTCCCGCTCCCATCAAGCCGGCGATCCCTAAGATCTCCCCCTTGCGCAAAGCTAAGCTGACGTTGCGGATGACGCGGTGGCCGTCTTTTTCCTTATGCCATACGGAATAGTTGCTCACTTCAAGCACCGTTTCCTTGGGGGTGTGCGCGACGCGGGGATATCGCTCGGTCAGTTCGCGCCCCACCATCAAGGAGACGACTTCATCGTCATTCGTGTCGCACCTGTCCAGCGTCGCTATAGTCCGACCGTCCCGCAGGATCGTAATGCTGTCGGCAAGACGGAACACCTCGGGCATTTTGTGCGAAATGTAAATGCAGGAAACCCCATTCTCGCGAAGCTGATGGAGAATGCCCATCAGAATCTCGACCTCGCTCTCCGTCAGAGCGGCGGTCGGTTCATCCAGAATGAGGATCCTCGTATGCTTGGACAGCGCCTTGGCGATTTCGACAAGCTGCTGCTGGCCGATGCCGAGCGAGCCGACCCGCGTATCCGGTCTGACATGGAGACCGACACGCTTCAGCCAAAGTGCGGCATTGTAATACAGATCATCCCATTGAATGACACCTCGCTTGGTAGGCTCAGCCCCCAGGAAAATGTTCTCCCCGATCGTCATATCCTTCACAAGTGCAAGCTCCTGATGGATGATGCCAATACCGGCCTTCTCTGCATCGGCGATGGAACGGAACTCCTGCTTCACGCCGTTGACCCGGATTTCACCCGTAAATGTGCCGGCTGGATAAAGTCCGCTCAGCACCTTCATCAGAGTAGATTTGCCCGCTCCGTTCTCACCGCAGAGCGCGTGGATTTCCCCCTGACGCACCTTAAAATTTACACCGCTCAAGGCTTTGACGCCGGGAAATTCCTTCGAGATATCGATCATTTCCAATACGTGCATCTTCCCAGCTCCTATCGGATCGTTACTTTTGAGGAAGGGGTAAGGCAGCCAGGTGACGGCGCCTTACCCCGCATTCGAATCCCGTTATTGCTTTGGCCATTGGTCCTTCGGCACGTTCTTGTACACATCCTCCAGCTTGTGGAAGCCGTCCTTGATGACCGTGTCCACCAGGTTCGATTTGTCAACGGAGATCGGATCCAGCAGGACGGAAGGAACATCGATTTTTCCGTTGTTGACCTTTTTCCCGGCATCTGCGATTTGGCCTTGCTTCGCCAGCGCTACAGCCATTTCCGCCGCCTTCGTGGCGATCGATTTAATCGGTTTGTACACCGTCATCGTTTGCGTGCCTTGGGCGATGCGCTGAACGGCCGCTAAATCGGCATCCTGTCCGGATACCGGGATTTTACCCGCCAGCCCTTGCGCCGTAAGCGCCTGAATGACTCCACCTGCCGTACCGTCGTTAGCCGCAACCACCGCTTGAATGTTGTTTTTGTTGGCAGTTAACGCATTCTCCATGTTTTTCAGTGCCTCTTCCGGCTTCCAATCCTTAGAGAACTGGTCGTACACGATCTTGATGTCGCCCTTTTCCTTCAACGGGTTGAGGATATTCATTGCTCCTTCTTTAAACATGTGGGCGTTATTGTCCGTATCTGCACCGCCGATGTAGACGAAATTGCCCTTCGCTACTTTGTCGGTCACGGCTTTAGCCTGCATTTCGCCAACCCTGACATTATCAAAGGAGATGTAATAATCTACATCGGAGTTTTTGATCAGACGGTCGTAGGAGATGACCTTGATCCCCTCCTTGTGGGCTTTTTCCACAATCTGAGCCGTCGCTTCCGCATTATGCGGGATAACGACCAACACGTTCACGCCCTGAGAAATCAATTGCTCCGCTTGGCTCATCTGCGTGGCGTCATCTCCGTTGGCCGCCAGCGCCTTGACTTCCCCGCCGAGCTCTTTCACTTTTTCCGTAAAGATGTCGCGGTCTTTCTGCCAGCGCTCTTCCTTCAATGTGTCCATCGACATGCCGATGACGATCTTGCCGTTATTTTTAGCTCCTGCAGCGGTCTGGCTAGGTGCTGCCGCCGGATCCTTCGTCTCCTTGCTGTTGTCCGATACGATGCCGCAGCCCGCTACGGAAGCGGCCAGCACCAGCGTCGCCATGCCAAAAC
Organism: Paenibacillus planticolens; assembly: GCF_013141725.1. Taxonomy (GTDB): domain Bacteria; phylum Bacillota; class Bacilli; order Paenibacillales; family NBRC-103111; genus Paenibacillus_E; species Paenibacillus_E planticolens. The sequence goes on from NZ_WHNZ01000042.1 coordinate 316,753, forward strand.
CCGATCTTTTCAACCATTTGTTCATGTCCAGGTTTCCCCCTCTAATTGGTTAAGCGAATTGATTCCGCTTACACAATTTATTGTATCAGCGCCAAAAGCGGACTCGCTACATCGGCGGTCCGCACTCCTTTGTCCTCTATCAGCATTCATTTGACCGAATATGAAAACGGATTCAAATATTTTCAGTTTCCAGCACCATTTTGTGCAGGAAAGCAAAAAAGTCCTTGCCGGAGCAAGGACTTCAAGGGCTGAGCTGCTGACGGTATTCCGTCGGCGTGACTCCCGTCGTTTTTTTGAAAATGCGGCTGAAATAGTTCGGATCGTTGTAGCCGGCCATATAGCATATCTCTTTAAAGCTGAGCTCCTCACTTTCCAGCAGCCGCTTGGCCTCATCAATCCGCAGCCGGGTTACGTAATCGATGAACGTTTCCCCCGTATGCAGCTTGAATATTTTGCTGAAATAATACGGGCTCAGGTTCACGTATTCCGCCGTCTGCTCCATGGAAATATCGGACTTGTATTGCTCGCCGATATACGACTTCGCCCGCTCGATCACGCGGAATTGGCGGCGCTCCTCGGTCATATCCTCGAGCATCCGCTCCAGCTGCTCTGCTGCGGCCTGGCGCAGGGAGGCCATCCCCGCCACCCCGGCGAAGCGGGAGACGATTTCCGCCGGGGACCGATGCGATATTTGCCGGGCCAAGGAAATCAATAACGCGACGACCTCATCCCGGCATACACGGTCGTCAGCCCCGGAGCCGGCGATCAGACGTTCCAGCACATCCAAGAAGCGGATACGTGCTTCTTCCTTATGCTGCCGCTGCAGCGCGTCCAGCAGCTTTCTTTCCTCATCGAGCGCGATACCCGGCATACCGTCGCGCTGGCAAATATCTTCATAATGCCGAATGCGTACGACATCCGAGGAGTCCGCCGAGGCGGCGGCCGCTTCCTGGTAGGAGCGGCGAAGCCCCTCCATCCCTTCCCCGACCGTGCCGATCCCGATGGACGGGGACAACCTGAATCGGTGTTCAGCGAAGGCCTGCAGCCGTTCCCCAAACACAAGGGCATCCACTCGGTTCGTAAAGCCCGCACCATAAGACGGAACCGGGACGAAAACCGCCAACCGGTTACCGATCATAGGAGAGACCATGCAGGCAAGCTGCAGCTTGGCGTACTGCTTGAGATCTTCGTACAGGACCTTTCGGACGCTTTGCAGCTGTTCCCAATCCTTCCGCTCCCCGAAGGGAAAGGACAGTACCATCGCATAGCCCTGCTCCCAGCTTATATTCAGCAGCTCCACAAGATACCGCAGATCAAGCTCCTGGATGCAGTCCATCATCAGCATCATCGTCAGCTCATTCTCCGCCAGTGGCAGCAGCCGGGTCAGCTTCTCGCGAATCTCAAGCTCCTCCCCGCGTCTGCGCTTCTCTTCCTCCAGTTCGGCTGCCTGCTTACGCAGCACATCTATCAGCTCATCGCGCTTGGCGGGCTTCAGGATGTAATCCTTCACACCGAGCGACAGCGCTTCCTTCGCGTAAGCGAAATAATCGTGAGCCGTCACCAGAATGATCCGCACCCCCTGATGACGTGAAATAATCTCGCGCACGGCCTCCAAGCCCTGTATTCCCGGCATTTTGATATCCATAAAAATAAAGTCGGGGCGCTTCTCGTCCGCCATTTGAATCGCCTTGCGCCCGTTTTCCGCATGAATAAACTCAAACTGGCCCGGCAGCATGCGGCTGACCATCATTTCGAGGCCCTCCCGCTCCAAAGCTTCATCATCGGCAATCAGCAATCTGTACATCATTCACTTCCCCTTTTCCGGTTCAAGCCGCACCTGTAGACAGCGGCAGATAAAACCTGATTGTCGTACCCTCTCCTTCAGCGCTGATAATCTCGATGCTCTGCATTCCGTCGTAAAACAACTGCAGCCTCTTGAAGACATTCACCGTCCCAAGCCCCGTCGATTGTTCCTTCCCTCTATGCGGCCGCGGAACATCCTTCACGATGGATTGAAGCAGCATGGTTCTGATGTCCTCGCTCATGCCGGCTCCGTTATCGGCGATCTCGATGAGCACCCGGTCTTCCCGGCAGGCGATGCCCAGCTTTAATAGCGCACCTTCCTCCATATCTTCAATGCCGTGCACGAGTGCATTTTCCAAAATCGGCTGCAGCGTCAAACAAGGAACGATCTGCTCCATGGCCCTTTCGTCAATCTCCGTTACAAACTGAATCCGGTCGCGGAACCGTGCCTTCTGAATCGCCAAATATTCCAGCGCATGCTGCACCTCATCCCGAAGCGTTACCGGATGGTCCAGTTTCTGCAGGTTGTAGCGCAGCAGGCGCGAGACGGATACCGTTAAATCGCTCGTTTTCTCCGCTCCTTCAATGTAGGCGAGCTTCGCGATCGCATTCAGCGTGTTGAACAAAAAATGCGGGTTGATTTGGCTCTGCAGCGCTTTCAGCTCCAGCTCCTTCACCAGCCGGTCCTTCTCCAGCCCCTTCATGTTTTTAACCATAAGTTCCTGAATATTGTCGAGCATGTGATTGAAGGTTTGGCACAGGATACCGATTTCATCGCCTGTCGAAAGCTCCGGAGCCTTCGTATCCAGCTTGCCCTTGGAAATTTGCTTGGCCGTAAGAACGAGACGACGGATCGGACCGCTAATGCTGCTTGACAGCCATAGCGAGAAAACAATACTGAGCAGCGCGACTGTAAAAACCAAATACAAGCCAAGCTTGTTCATCTTGGCGGTGGTCAGCATGATGTTCTCGTAAATCGGCCGGTAATGCTCCAGCTCCAAATCCACTAGCGCCTGACCGTCCTCACCGATATAACGGGAGATCTGCTCCGCCTGCAGATAAGCCCCGGCCTTGGCGTTGGAATCCGCCTCCTTACCGCCGATCATGCCCCGTGTCTGCTCCTGGAACGTATCGATCATATTCTGATAATTTTGAATCGGGAGCGCATTCACTTCATTTTTTTCCATATTCGCCAACTGCTCTCTCAAGCCTTCCAGCGCCTCCAAATGCATCCTCAGATCCGGGTAGCTCTCCTCATCGATCTGGATAACGTACCGGTTCAAGTACCGCATAACCTCCTTGCTCTCTTTGGAAACCTGCTTGTAGAGCAGAATGCGGTCCATCATCAGGTAATAGCTTTCCTGGACGTTCTTGCCGCTTTCGAACAAAAAATAGGAAACAAAGCTCATCAGCAGCACGAGCAAGGGGATAAAAATAAACAATTTCGAACGAATGCTCATGGGGATCTCTCCGCTTTCAATTGGCTTTTATCGATGACCTCCACCTTGGTAAACTGTGTGGAAGGAAGCGTGCGGCCTTGGAAGTAATCATGAAACAAATGGACGGACATCTCCCCCATACCGTACGGCTGCTGAACGACAGTCGCTTCAATCTCGCCCTTGCGGATGGCATCCAGCGTTTCCTGCAAATCGTCAAAGCCGGCGATCCGGATATCGTCCCGCTTCAAGCTCTTTTGCGCTTGGAGAATGCCGAAGGCGTCCGTAGCGCTTGTTCCGACCATCATGCCGATGTCCGGATGAAGCTGCAGCATGTCCGCCGCCTGCTGGATCGCCTCCATCATGGAGATGTTGGAAGCCCGCACATCCACAATTTGCAGCCCTTTGTACTCGTCGATGACGCTTCTTAACCCGCTTAATCGCTGCAGCTGGCTCTCAGCCGACTCGCTGCCGATAATGACGCCGATTTTGCCCGTTCCGCCGGTCGTTTGCACCACGATCTGCCCGAGACGCCGGCCCGCTTCTACATTGTCCGTTCCGATATAAGCCAGCCGCTTGCTGGTTGGAGCATCCGTATCGATGGTCAGCACCGGTATGCCCCGCTCCACCGCCTTGTTGATCACGGGCGTAAATATGTTGTCGTTCAGCCCCTGCACGATGATCCCGTCCACCTTGGAAGCGATGGCTTTCTCCAGCAATTTAATCTGCTCCTCCATGTTGTTACGTACCGGTCCGATGCATTCGATGGCGATATGGTCGGCCTGCGCCGCCTCCGTCGCCCCCTTCTCCACCAGCTGCCAGTATGGATGCCCCTGCTCCTGCTCTATCAGTACGATATGCCGCCCCTTGAAGGCTTGTTCCTTTTCCCCCTTCAGTTCATCGACAATATACTGGATTTTGCTGGACTCCGAAGCAAAGCGGATCAATAAGAAGCCGAACACCGATATGATCAGCGCGATGCTGACCAGCCACTTTTTATCCGTCATGTTTCCACCTCTCAACTTACCACTTATCATAGCGGAAAAAGAAAGCGGATACAATATGGAAACCGGCTTAAGCTTCCATGAATATTTATTGTTGCCCGGCAATATTTGTTAGCATGTTTGTAACATACGACGTCAAGACTTTGTTTTAGTGAAAAACCAAAGGCAAAATAGCTGGTGAGTGGAAAGTTTGGTGTTAATTGTACTTTATAGACCAGAGCGACTCCTTTTGCATTTACAAAGCCTGTATTTACGGGTTCAAGGACTGAACTGCAAGGCTTAGACACATTAGCAATTCCGTTCATAGGATTAATCACCACATTGGACTAAAAACCCACTCGTGAGGTCTTACTGTGCCACAGCTTTGCACATTAGTGTCGATAACATATGAAGAATACCTTCATAAGCAGCAATGAAACCTTCTTCAACGCCTCAGAAGAAGAAACTTAATAGCTTCAGCGAACAACTGGACCCAATTACAAAAAAACTACCGCTTCATTGCGGCAGTTTTTTTGTAATTGGGATTGCTATTTTACGGATAAGGTATAACTAACGAATTAATTGATATTGGTTGCGACATACACAAGATCCCAAATATCAATTTTGTTATCGTCGTTCATATCAGCAACCTTAGCTTTTGCCCAATCTGCGCTGGTGGAGTTCTTGCCATAGTGATAAGCTACAATCGCGAGGTCACCTACGGTGATCACTCCATCTCCGTTTATGTCTGCAGACTTATTAGCCGTTGCTTTGAAAGTATCAATGGAGGTGTTGAGTGCTGCTAAAGCACTGTCAATTTGGGCTTGAGTTGCGCTTGCATTGTCTCTTACAGCAATTGCGGTGTTTATTGCTTCAAGGAGTGCGTCTTTAGCTGCTTGCGAATATTGGCCAGGTTGAGTACCTACTATAGCCGCTTTGTGCAGGGTTTGTGCACTCGTAATTGCTGCATTCAAAGCAGATTTATCCAGTTCAATAGCACCAACGGATATAGTCTTGCTGCTCAGTGCCGCAGTGGTTTCGGTTCCATCAGGACCGCCAGTCATCGCTTGAGAGACTGCAATGGTTCCAGTTGTATTCTGAACACCGGACTTTACCTTATAAGTTATATTCAAAACGGGTGTGCTGGTTCCAGCTACCCCTCCGATATTAACGGAAATGATTCTCACTTTTCCAGGGGTAGCAGTATCTTCTATCAAAACCTGAATGTTACTGGTTGCACCCGCTGCACTGACATAATCGAATACGCTGGAATCATAGCTTAGCGTGATATCCTGTGCGTACACGCTTTGTGTCACGCTATCCAAGCTAACAGTTGCTGTGAAAGTACTTCCAGGTGTCACACTGTTGTTAGCTGCGATTGTTGCTGTAAGCGATTTGGCTTCTCCATTACCGGGTGTATAGATTCCAAGATCGCCAAGGTCAATTGCATAACTCTTCTGGAGTTTCTCGTATTCGCCTGCAAAGAAGTCATCCAGGTATGAATGTCCACGAACGAATTTGTCCGGATTCACGGCGCCATAGTAGCCGGCATTGGCATTGCTCTGACTGTCAAATAACACATAGCTTCCCTGCCATCCTGAACCGGCTACGCCCCAGCTGATGATGTGATCGATGTAAGGGGCGAACCTGTTGAACAGTTTGTACATCAGCGCGTACTGATAACCAAGGGCGTCAGACTGTCTGACATTGAGCGCTGCGGGAGCGACCGCGCCGCCGCCTGGGGTGGTAGTCGGCATCTTTAGGTCAAGTTCTGAGTAAGCAATACCGGAAAGAAGGCCTTCGTCAATGAGAGAAGCATAGAGGGCCATGGCATATTGGTTATCGCTTGCAAGGGTCTTTCCAATCGAATCGTGTCCCTGGATACCGATGTCTTCGATAAGGGGTCTTCCGTCATACAGCGGATCTGAGAGCCATGCTGTGTTCAGTGCGCGAACCATGTTGTATACAGTCCTCGCTTTGGTGCGATTAGAAATGTCGTAATCGTTATAGGTCAGTTTCGGAGGATCGTTAACGATATACGCGTCAATGCTGCCACCGTTGTCGTGTCCGTCGAGCTTCATGTACTCGGGAAGGTTAGCGTAGTTGGCTTTGTAAGCCGCCGCCATCTTGGCGTTGGGGGCCGCGATGTGCGCGTTTTTGAAGAGCAAGTAAATGTAATGCTCGGAGATGTCACCGCCAATTAGATCATCCGACATTGCAGAAAGCCAGTTAGTGTTTTTGAGTGTCTGTCTCCAGCTGTTCGGATCCGCGGGGATGGTTTCGCTGTGGCGGCTTTCGTGGACCTCTTCGTTGAGTACGTCCCATGAATTGAAGGGGATTACTCCGCGGGATACACTTGAGCCATACTTCGTATCTGTGGTCAGGAAGTGCCGCATCACATACATTGTGTGGTTAAACTGCACTCTTCTGGCCATTTCTTTGTCTACCTTAACCGTGGTTGTAACGCCGTTGCCCAATCCGTAGTAATCGGTTGTTCCATTATATCCCAAGGGGAGGGTCGCAGGAATCATCTGTCTCATCCATGCAGGGGCCTGGTTGTACCATGCCAAAACGTGGGCGTGAGACTTATACTGTCCGGGAGTTCCGGAATCCCTGATCGCTTGATATGAGCTGGTCGGGAAACTGTATTCACCTACACCAGGGGTGGTGGTTGCGCCGCTCAGAGCCTCGCCAGTAACGCTTTTCAGCCAGCTCGGGCCGCGGGGATGCGTTCCATCGGCCTTGAGGTTGTTGCCATCGACAAAGATTTCATAGTGATTGGCTCTGGTTCCGGTTACCGCTCCGGTTCCGATTGTACCGACCATGAACGTACCATTTTGCCTGTTGTAAACATTCTTTAGAGGCGTTACGACACTCTGGTTTTCCTTGTTGATAACGTTAGGAAGCGCAACGCCGTTAGGGTCCGGTGCGGTTATTTTGATGTTGGCGACAAGAAGTATACCGGTTTCTGCGGGACGTCCGGTCTCGCCATGGAGCTCAAGAATGAAGTTCGAGGAAGTGCCTGTTGTGGCGGTAATGCTGGTGTGCTTCAATAACCAGGTTTCACCGTTGTAGCTGCCAATCCAGTCGGGATTAAGGTTGTTGTACTCGTATTCCCTGAGGTAGGTATCGATGTCAGAACCGGCATTTCTGATTCTCCACCTCATGAATTTTCCCTGCGCGCTCTTTGGATAGTACACATCAAACTCAATAGTTGAGCCTGCGGGGACATCTACACTTGGGGACATCGGAGATTGAAGGGACATTCCTCCGAAGATGGTTTTTCCGTTATGGACGTAATTGATCTGGAGCACATCAGCTTTGCCTTGGGAATCTGCAAAAGGATACGGAATCATTTTGTATGTACCACCAGCAAAGTCGGCAGGGACACGGTTGTCAAGCGGAGTTCTTGAGGTCCAGACATTGGTGGGCGCGGTAATTTTTACAGGTGTTTTACCAGGACCCGGATCAAGACGGAAATAGGGATTTGAACCGTCCGCTTTGATCTTTCCAGTGAAATTCACTATTGCGTCTTTAAGGCTGGCTATGGCTTCGCCGGTGGGAGTGAGCGCATTGCGCGCGAACTCAAGCGTGTCATTAAGATCTTTGAGTTCGTCGGCGTATACCCAAGGGAAAGCTTTGTTCACATCGGATCCGTCGTTAGTGTGGCTAATCTGGAGCGGGAATTCCTCGTTGCCGGCTTTTAAAGCTTCGGCTTGTACAATGAGGTCGTTCAGTTCAAGTGTCGGTTCGCCTCCGGCCGCAGCGGCCGGGACAGGGGCAAACGCGAATAAGGAGAATAGCATGATGATTACGAGGATACGGGATACGTTGATTAAGGGTTTTTCACGGTTCATCTTAGTTTTACCCCTTTTCTTAAGGCAACCTCTAAAATCTCGCTTTAGAGTCGCCAAATTTTTAGATTTCGGAATTTTTACAACTTTACCAATAAAAATGTTGTTTTGGTTGAAGATTTCGGATTTTTTGATGAATTGACCATCAAATATCCCTCCGTTTCTTACTGCGCACTTGCCCCTTGGGTTACGTCGTACGTGCCTTGACGATCAATATAAACACCTCCCTCTAATGTTGGTAGGCAGATTCCGAAAGCGTTTTCAAGAAAGCGAATACAAGGTCTCGGCCTTCTACAGCCTTAACAGTTGAATGCAGCTCAGCTGTTTGTCACCGACGATGTAGACTATCTACTTAGCTCTGCCACTCTGTATTGACTACTGATAATATGATATACAAACCATATAATTAACTCCATGGATGGATAATAGATCATTTGTATTTTTTTCGAAAGCGGTTTCAACTTAGACTCTTTATATGTTTCTAGCGCTGTCTCTGGCATCCCTTCATTGCAGAACATGAATAAACCACTACAAGATTGTTTCATCCCAGAGTGGTCTAATTCAATTTTTTTACTTTTCGGTGCCGGTTGCAGTCGTCCGATCCACGCCTATTCCGGCATGGTCGGCAAAATGATACGTTCCCCACTTGGAATTTTCGTAACCGTCTACGTCGACGCCGTAATGAAGATGTGGTTGCACCATCCATCCTACATCGAGCGGTGCGGTATAGTTCTCGTAGGTCGGCCATGATAGATATCCGTTATTGAGTTCGCAACGTTGGGAATGTCGCCGAACGTTAGCAGTACCCATTCCTTGGCGATCTCCTCCGCAGAAAGCTCCGGGTTCCAAATCTGTCTACCATAATTTGCACGAGATTATTATAGTATCGGTCTTTTTAAACATCCGTATAGTAATTAAAAAAGGACCTACCGCAGCTTCTGCGATAAGTCCGAATATATTATCCTATTTGCTTAGGGTTTCAATTTCCTGCCGATCAGATCTTCTATTCTCTAACAAAATTCTGGATGGCGGAAAACCTTTTATTTTTTTGAATAACTTGCTGAAATAATAAATATCTTCAAAACCGCATTTATACGCAGCCTCCTGAACGGTAAACTCACCACTTAGGAGAATATTTTCAGCATTATTGATTTTCATTCTATTGATATATTCTTTAACGGATGCCCCTATGTATTTCTTAAAAAGAGTTCCAAAATACGCGGTAGTCAAACCTGCAATAGATGCTAGCTCTTCAACTTCAATTTGATTCTGCAAGTTGCTTAATATGTATCTAATGGCTTTCTGAATACGTTTGTCTATACTCACATTGTTGCCTTTATAGTACAGAGACTTGAAATAGTAATGAAGAATCAGAAGCAGCAATGCACGCGCTTTCAATTCATAACCTTTATTTTTCTTTAACCATTCAAATGTCAATTCATTGTACAAGGAATGCAATTCCTCTGGCTCACCGATATGCGAAATTAAAGGAAACGGCAATTGAACGTCTTCACCTTTCAGATCATAGAGATGAATGTTCAGTGCATAACTGGTCATTAAATTAGTAGGGTCAGTAGTTGCGCTTCGGCGGCTGCCTTTAGGAATACATATGAGATCACCTTGATTAACTTCATGTACAGTGCCATTAATGGAGTAATAAGCTCTTCCCTTAAAAATATAGGTTAAATCGATAAAATCTATTGTGGCATCTTCAATAATCCAAGTGGGTGAGGAGTGTCTATTGATAAATAATTCAATCTGAGGATTAATTTCGATATATTCCATAGAAATTATCCTTTCCAATATAAAATTATACAGCTAATCCAATACCTACTTATTGAATTTAATTATATTATGGGGTATTACTAGATTCAAGAAAGTTTACTTCGTAAAGTATAGAACATGCTATTTATGAATTTATACTAGATTCTTCTTTCACACGAATTGCTCGAGCGTTTTGCAAAATGCTTAAATAAAAAAACAGCCCTTAGGCGCTCCTAGTGAGCAAACGAGGGCTGTTGACAAGACTATTTGATTCATTTTTTTGGCTTATCTGTAGACATTTAAAAGAAGTCTTGCGATATACGCGCCAGGCCGGGATGTTCATGCAGTAGCTACATCGGTTAGTACCTACAGGCGAACCGCGTACCCGGCTTCACCTGGCTCTGCACTCCCCTTAAAACCTTTACAATTTCAATCCTCAGTTGTTGAAGCCTACCGCTGTTACACCATTTTTTTCAGGTCTTTCGGTTCACTAAGAGGTATGCATTCTATTGCTTGTCGAACTTTAAGACAAGCATCTTGAATTTCGAAGTCCATTATATTCCATTAAACTCTTTAAGCTTATCACGTATTAGCTGATCAAGATTGCTTAAAAGTGGCTTTACCTTCATAGTTCGTACGTATTCTCCAAGAAAAGTTTTCTTCACTTCATCTGACATACTTGTTGTCAAAAGAATCCTTAATCAACAGAAGCAATGAGCCGACATAGCCTGCATTTAGTCTCTCCTTCATTTCAGCACCCCAAACATTTATTTTAATACAACGTTTTTATACCGTTAAATAATCCCTGCCCGATAGCTAAACAGGTTGTCGAATCATCGGCAGCTTGTTGTTGGTGAACTACCAGGATGTGCGTTAGTTCGACGACCCTCATCGCTCTCCGATCGAAGATAATAACAGTTAGCCAAATGCATCTTGTCCGACGTCACATTCTCTTCATACACGTTCAACACGAAGCCTTCTGGATTCTTCCCGAACCATTTCTCGTAACCAACATCGTCCTTTAAAAAATGGTGAATCATGGATTTCTCTCCCATCGTTACGGATTGTTTGCTGTCGATTCGGAAATTTTATGACTCTGTTAATAGCATTCGCTAAATGGTTTAAATTTCCTGCCCGTTAGATTAACGAAGTTCCGGGTCCGTTTGAATCGTTTGAGGAACATGATGTCCGTCTCGCTCAACCGGATAGATCAAAGGGCACGTCTTATTAGGTTTAAGCTTCAGCAAGGGCGGAGATGATTTCATGTGTTGTCCGAGTACGACCTATGCGTGGAAAAATATAATTTTTCACGTAATCGTGCTCGGCTTGAGAAAAGCCAGTCATGGCATCGATTGCCAAAATCAGCTGATACCCATGCATAAACGCTTCTCGCGCGGTGGTGTCCACACCAAGCCCGGTAGCAATGCCACATAAGACAATGGTGTCGATTCCCCGGCGGCGCAACTGCAGGTCGAGCTCCGTTCCGTAAAAAGCTCCCCATTGCTTCTTGGTGATGATATGGTCTGTCTCGGTGACCTGCATTTCCGGGACGATTTCATCCCACTCCTCAGGCAGATTCAGTGGTGGCGCAGGCGAATCCAACTTCGGTCTTGGGATATCCTTCAGATCCTTACTAGATACCCGGACTAGGGCAACCATCGAGCCTTGCTCACGGAAAGCATTTGCCAAGCCGGCAGCTTTAGATATCACCTGCTCGGCGGAATAAGGGGCATATTGATTGCCTAGCCATTTTTGCAAATCGATGACAACCAAAGCTGTTTTTTGTGGATCCAATAATTTTTCCATTCCGTTTGTTCTCCTCATCCTTAAAATATGACTTATAGTTTTATTAATTAAACTAAAGTTCATTTGACTTGATGTTTTAAATTTTGTACCATTATTCATGATTCGTCAAGTGGGGAGATTTTGTTAATGAGTGTGACAAAGGAAGAGGTTGTAAAATCGGCGGCGAAGCTTTTTAAGGAACGTGGATTTCTTTCGACGACGATTCAGGATATTGCCGAGGATTGCGGTATTGCAAAAGGATCCGTCTATAAATTCTTCCCTTCCAAGGAAGACCTATTCAGCGTGGTGTTTGATCAATGCCATAACGACTATTTTGATCAAGTCGATGAGTTGACGCGCATACCTGGACTTTCGCCGGAAGATCAATTTGTACAGCAGATCATTCTGCGATTCCGTTATTTTATTGAGTACAAGCATATTCTGGTCGAATTTACGGAGCTTCCAATCCAACAGGATCCTAAGTTCCAACCGCTTAGACACAAGGTTAGAGGGCGGCTCATTCGATGGCATAGTGAGTGCTTGCTGCATGTGTACGGCGAAGAAATCCATCCGTATCTTTGGGATTTAGTCTCCATCTATCGAGCTATTCTGAAGGAGTATCTATTTTGGATTGTTTATGAAGAAAAGTCGTTATCGTTAGAGGAAACGGCTAAGTTCATTTTGGACAAGCTCAACGTGCTCGTTAAGCATATGATGGCTTCCGATCTAAAGCCTCTGCTGAAACCAGTTTCGTTCGAGAGGTATTTAAACTGGGGGCTCGAGAACCGCCAAGGGGAAAAAGAGCAGATTCTAACCGAACTGTTCCGGGAGATGATTTCTGCCCTAAACGCTCTTCCGTCCGGCGCCGAACATCGTTCGGAGCTGAGAAAGCTTTGTCATTTTATCCAGACGGAGGTTAGAAAAGCGGAACCGAATCTCCCGTTGCTACAAGCTTCGCTATACTATTTGGAAAGAGAGAAGGAGCTTAAAAGTCTGGTCATCCAGTTAAGGAATATTATTCATTCGGGTATTTAGAAAGGTTCGTAGTCCAAACTGAGGTACATTCGCGAAATTGTGGGTACAGGATCAGAGCGCTGGTTATGCACTTAGTGGCACCGACCGTCGCTCTATTGTTTGAGATCACTATGTATATGCTATTGCAAATGATTACTTCAATACCATCAAAGTGGAGCTACCTCATGGCAGCTCCAAACTATCGAACCCGTTAATTCAGTTATAATTAGAAATTTCTATCAGATTTCCATCTGGATCTCTTACATAAACAGATGTTATCGTCCCTAATGCTCCTGTTCTTATTACAGGACCTTCTTCAATTATTACTTTGTAATCCCCTAAATGATGAATTACATCGGGCATTTGAATATCCGTTATAAAACATAAATCAGCCGTGCCAGACATAGG
>NZ_WHNZ01000043.1 GCF_013141725.1 Paenibacillus planticolens
CTCGACTGTGCTTACTCACTCGTTGTTCAGTTTTCAAAGATCAAGTTTTCTTGTCCAACCCGCTCTCTTTCGAAAGCCGGAAGACCAATATACCATACTGAGTTTTTGTTTGCAACTTATTTTTTTAAGTTGTTTTGTTAAGCATTTGTTGATGCATCTCAGCGGCAACTTTTATAAGATACCACAGACATCGCAGACTATGCAAGTACTTTCGACAAAAAATTTCGAGGCACCTTCCGATGCCCCGAAATGTACCCCTTATTCTCCTTGGCGTTCACGCATAAGCGGGAACAGCAGAACGTCGCGAATAGATGCCGCATTCGTCAATAGCATAACCAAACGGTCAACACCTATTCCTAAACCACCTGTCGGCGGCATTCCGTATTCCAATGCACGGATGAAGTCTTCATCCATCTCATGGGCCTCATCATTGCCTTGCTCTTTCTCTCGCAGTTGAGCTTCAAAACGCTCTCTTTGATCGATAGGATCGTTAAGCTCCGTAAAAGCATTCGCATGCTCACGCGCAACGATGAAAAGCTCGAAGCGATCTGTGAAACGCGGATCCTCCGGGTTCTTTTTGGCAAGCGGCGAAATTTCTAATGGGTGTCCGTAGATAAAAGTTGGCTGTATCAGCGTCTCTTCGACAAACGTCTCAAAGAATTGGTTCAAAATATGACCAAACGTCATATGCGGCTCGACAGGCACATTGTGCTCTTTGGCCAAACGATGCGCTTCCTCGTTCGTCATTTGAACACCAAAGTCTACGCCTTTAACTTCTTTAACCGCATCAACCATGGAGATACGTCTCCAACCTACAGCTAAATCAACGACATGATCGCCGTAAGGAATCGAGGTCGTGCCAAGCACCTCTTGAGCGATATGCGCAATAAGCTCCTCAGTCAGTTTCATAATGTCTTTGTAGTCAGCGTACGCCTCATACAGCTCAATCATCGTAAACTCCGGATTATGACGCGTGGAGATACCTTCGTTCCGGTATACACGACCGATTTCATAAACTTTCTCCAACCCGCCGACAATAAGGCGTTTCAAGTGAAGCTCAATCGCAATACGCATATGAAGCGCCATATCCAAAGCATTGTGATGCGTATTGAACGGACGCGCCGAAGCTCCGCCTGCAACGGAATGCAACGTTGGCGTTTCCACCTCTAAATAGCCCAGGGAATCCAGGTAACGTCGCATGGACTGAATAATACGCGAACGCAAAATAAATGTTTTCTGAACGTCTTGATTCATGATCAAGTCAACATAACGCTGGCGATAGCGCAATTCTACATCGCTAAGACCATGGAATTTGTCCGGAAGCGGAAGCAGAGACTTGGTCAATACCTCGAGAGATTGGACTTTAATCGAAGTTTCTCCCGTTTTTGTTTTGAACACAACCCCTTGAACGCCAACCATGTCGCCAAGATCCAAGAGATCGAATGCTTTGTACTTGTTGGCATCCAGCGCATCTTCTCGCACGTAGATTTGAATCTTCCCGGTAATGTCCTGGATATGGGCGAAACTCGCTTTCCCCATACCTCTTTTTTGCATAATGCGCCCGGCAATACTTACCTCGCGGTTCTCTTCATCCAGCTCTTCTTTGGTTTTATCTTGGCAAGCCGCCAAAATCTCTTGAGTCGTATGCGTTCTTACATATTTGCTGCCAAAGGGGTCTACGCCCAAACCACGAAGCTCGTCCAATTTGTTACGGCGAATGACGAGCAATTCGTTCAATTCCACTTCCTGGCTCATGTTTTCATCTCCTACATATTTTAGTAAAGGGTGCTTAAACCGGAAAAAAGCTTCCGTAAGGAAGCTTTCCAGGACAATTCGCCAATGCTGCGCAAAGGTAAATTGCAACGGGGCTGCGGCTGCACGCTACTTTTTAATATCAACAATTTGATACTGAATGACGCCAGCAGGAACGTTAACGTCAACGGTTGCGCCCTTTTGCTTGCCAAGAATTGCTTTGCCCACCGGGCTTTCATTGGAAATCTTATTCTGCAGCGGATCGGACTCCGCAGTACCTACGATGTTGTACTCCACCAAATCGCCGAATTCCAAGTCCTTTAGTGTGACGATTGATCCAACACTTACCGTGTTGATATCGACATCGTCGTTATTAATAATCCGCGCATTGCGCAGCATTTTTTCTAAAGTGATGATTCTGCCTTCAATAAAGGCTTGCTCGTTCTTCGCATCTTCGTACTCGGAATTCTCACTGATATCGCCATAACCGATGGCAACCTTGATTCTTTCCGCTACTTCGCGGCGCTTCACTGATTTCAGATGCTCAAGCTCATCCTCGAGCCTTCTCAAACCTTCTGGTGTAAGAATGACCTCTTTTTCAGCCATTACCAACTGATCTCCCGTCATGTGAAAGATTTTCATATCGTTGAATCGATGCTTCCTGCTAGGAGTTAGGTCTTTATAGAGCTGATTCAAGTAGTATGAATTCACAGTTATAAAAATAAGGAACT
This sequence comes from Paenibacillus planticolens, assembly GCF_013141725.1. Lineage (GTDB taxonomy): Bacteria > Bacillota > Bacilli > Paenibacillales > NBRC-103111 > Paenibacillus_E > Paenibacillus_E planticolens. The sequence goes on from NZ_WHNZ01000043.1 coordinate 2,484, forward strand.
TGCTCGTTTGTCTTTCAATATATGCAGGAACACATTAATATTGACTGATTATATTGCAACCGTTTCAAAATGTCAATCTCAACCATAGTTGCATGATTTATTGCAGTACGGGAGATTCTTCTTCGCTGGATGGAGACGATTGCGCAGCAAGATGCTCAACGTATTCATTCAAAGCTCGAACCATTTCATCACGCTTCAACATCTCCATAATGGCATCCTTCACGCGAGCCGCTCCAGTTAAACCTTTGAGGTACCACGCCATATGTTTGCGCATTTCTTTCACGGCAACATGCTCACCTTTAAGCGCGATGAGACGGTCCATATGCAAGATTGCAATGCGGATTTTCTCTTCCGGCGTCGGCTCCGGCGGCAATTCGCCACCCGATAGGTATTGTACGGTACGGTAGAGCATCCAAGGATTGCCTAATGCGCCTCGACCGATCATAACGCCATCCACACCCGTTTGGTCCAACATGCGTTTGGCATCTTCGGGCGTTACTACATCCCCGTTGCCAATTACGGGAATCGACAGAGCCTGCTTCACTTCCCGGATGATGTTCCAATCCGCTTTACCCGTGTAAAGCTGCTCACGCGTTCGTCCGTGGACACTAACTGCGCTTCCGCCGCCTCTTTCGACAGCTTTCGCATTTTCGACAGCATAGATGTGCTCGGAATCCCAGCCGATCCGCATTTTTACGGTAACGGGTTTGCTGACAGCTTTAACGACCGTCTCAATCATTTGCTCGATTTTGTCGGGTTGGAGCAGCCAGCGCGCGCCAGCATCGCATTTGGTGATTTTGGGCACAGGACAACCCATATTAATATCAATAATATCTGCATTGGTATGCTGATCCACGATTTTGGCCGCTTGCACGAGCGTTTCCGTGTCTCCGCCGAAGATTTGCAAGCTCAGCGGCTTTTCGCGGTCGTCCACATACAGCATTTCCATCGAACGGGCGTTCCCGTGAACGATCGCTTTATCACTAACCATCTCCGCGCAGACCAAGCCTGTGCCAAACTCTTTGGCAATCAGACGAAATGCAGGATTACAAACGCCCGCCATCGGGGCGAGCACAACTTTATTGGGAGCTTCGACATTACCTATTTTCAGCACCGAAGATTCCACCTCTCTCATCTCGCAACCACGGCAACTAACTCGTCCGGCTCTATACCAAGGACTTGCGAGATTTTCTGAATAATTTTCGTATCCGGCTTACGTGTTCCTCTTTCAATTGCGCCCAAAATGGCGATCGAAACGCCGAGCAAATCGGCTAATTCATTCTGGGTATACCCTTTTAATTTACGAAAAGCGCGTATGCGCTGTGCTACTGTGCTTTTTTCCATAACACGACGCCTTCCTTTCCTTCCAGTTTCTCCAACTGTGCGGAGATGAATTCAAATGCAGCATCTTGCCGCTCGCAGAGAACCTCAGACAGAGGAACTAATACAAAAGCCCGCTCATGCATCCGCGGATGCGGAATGATCAAGTCGGGGGTCGTAAGCCGCTCGTCGCCGTACAGAAGCAAATCCAAGTCGATCGTTCTCGGACCCCAGCGCACATCGCGCTTTCGTCCCAGTCGATTCTCGATGGCCAGCAATGTGAATAGCAAATCTTCTGCAGGTATAACCGTTTGAATCTGAACGACCATATTAAGAAAAGCAGACTGGTCCACATAGCCGACCGGTTCGGTTTCGTAAATACTGGACAAACCAGTCACGACAATCCCCGATTCCTCGTTCAGCGCTGTGATCGCATCCTGCAAAAATTGTTCACGATTATCTATATTAGACCCTAATGCGACATAAGCCGCAATGCTTCGTGCTCGTTCTTCGGCTGTCATGACGTTGCCCGCTTTCGGTTAATCTCTACTGTAACGCCGTCGAAAATAACGGCAAAGGGCGGATGCGGCTTAATGACGCGAACCGTCACTTCATTGATACTAGTATAAGTATGCAGCAGCTCGGATGCAATGTTTTCCGCTAAAGCTTCAATTAATTTGAAGGTGCGCCCTTCGACAATTTCTTTCACTTTGAAAAAAACTTCCCCATAATTCACGGTATCATCGAGATGATCCGACAAGCCCGGCTTGTGAAGCGGAAGCATGAGCTCAACATCCACATAGAAGCGCTGACCGAGCTTATTCTCCTCCGGGAAAACGCCATGATTGCCAAAAAACTGCATACGGGACAGTGTAATTTTGTCCATTTGTTGTGACCTCCTTCATTTAAGAGCGAAGTATAGCATCTGTCATAACGGCAGCCCGCTTCGTTGCTTGTACGTCATGCACACGAACGATACCGCACCCCTGCGCAATCCCCAGCACGACAGTTGAGATTGAACCTTCCAACCGTTCTGCCGGCGGCAGATTCAGCGTCATTCCGATGACGCTTTTGCGAGATGTACCCAGGAGTACCGGGTAGCCGAGATCCACGATCGGACGCAGCTGGTTCATGAGCTGTAAGTTTTGCTCGTAGGACTTGGCGAAGCCGATGCCGGGGTCCAAAATAATCCGCTCGTCGCGAACGCCCGCTTCTCGGGCTTGTTTCACATACTGCTGAAGATCGCTCAGCACCTCAGGAAGAAAATCGTTATATTCCGTATTCAAACGGTTATGGGTAATAACGAACGGACAGTCATAGCTCGCCGCTACCCCGGCCATCCGAGAATCAGCCTGTCCCCCCCATACGTCGTTGATGATGTGCGCGCCCGCCACCAATGCTTGCTTAGCGACCTCAGCTTTGTATGTATCTATAGATATAGGAACGTTAATTTCACGGCTTAGCGCTTCAATAACGGGAATGACGCGGTGAAGCTCTTCCTCTTCGCTCACCTCAGCAGCCCCCGGACGCGTGGACTCGCCTCCAATATCAATGATATCTGCGCCATCCGCGACCATCTGGCGAGCTCTGCTCACCGCATCGTCGATTTTGACATAAGAACCGCCATCCGAGAAGGAATCGGGCGTTACGTTCAATATGCCCATGATGATCGTTCGATCACCGATGGGCAGCTCGTGTCCTTTGAAGGATAACACTTTCATCTGCTGTTCACTTCCTATTGTTTTTCAATTTATCAATATTCGTTATACCATTGACGCAGCTTACGAGTTATAGGGCCAACGGCGCCTGTGCCGACAGTAATCGCTTGTCCGCTTGGTGTGTAAAGCGTAGTAACCGGTACAATTTCTTGAATGGAATTGACCAGAAAGACTTCATCGGCTTCCGCCAGATCCTCCCAGCGATACAATCCGTCTTGGGTGGGAATATGCCCCTTCTGGGCAATCCGCAGCACATGGGCTCTGGTAATTCCCGCTAAAATGCCTGTATCCAGCGATGGCGTGTAGCAAGTGCCGTCCTTGATGAAAAAGATATTGCTGACAATGCCTTCAGCCACATAACCCTCTTCACTCATCATCAGACCTTCTGCGCCTGTTGCCCATGGATACTGGCCGAGCTCTCTTTTCGCCAAAATATTGTTCATATAGTGAAAAGACTTGAATCGGTACAAACCCTCCGGTGTATTACGCGGCAACTTCAGCAGCTGCAACGATTTGCCCTCTTCGTAGATCTTCGTATCCTTAGGCGGGAGAGCTTTAATATAGATAATTTCCGTAGGCTGTCCATAATCGCCCGAAGGAAGTCCAAGTGCTTCTACACCGGCGGACACGGAGTAACGAATGTAGGCATCCTGAAGCTCGTTCGCGGCAAGCAGCTCATTGATAAGCTTCTGTATGCGATCAAGATCAGGCTCATAAACAATCCCCAGTTCCTTACAGCCTTCCGCAAGGCGATTCAGATGTTCGGGCAGAAGAAACGGAACTTTATTATAGGTACGGAATGTCTCAAAGAGACCTAGTCCGTAAAGAAAACCGTGATCGTAAACCGAGACCACGGCTTGCTGTTCATCCATAAGTTTGCCATTGATGCTAATAATCATAAATCAAGCTCCTGTTTTAGCCGTGCGGCGCAGGAAGTTGCGCAGCATTTGGTGGCCATGCTCAGTGATAATGGATTCCGGGTGGAACTGAACGCCTTCTATCGGATATTCTTTATGGCGCAGCGCCATGATTTCACCTTCAGCAGTACGGGCACTAACTTCCAAGCAATCCGGCAGCGTCTCCGCTTTGACAATCAAGGAATGGTAACGTGTTGCTGTAAAAGGAGATGGCAGCCCTTCGAATAGCGTTTGGCCGTCATGGAATATTTCTGAGGTTTTGCCGTGCATTAAGCGCTCAGCGCGAATGACGTCGCCGCCGAAAGCTTGCCCAATGGACTGATGGCCGAGACAGACGCCGAACATGGGGATTTTACCCTTGAAATGGTCAATCAGTGATAGACTAATGCCGGCTTCATTCGGGGTGCAAGGACCCGGAGATATTAAGATATGGTCTGGCGCTAAAGCCTCCACACCCGCTAAATCAATTTCGTCATTGCGACGAACGATGACTTCTTCCCCAATCTCCCCCAAGTATTGGACGAGGTTGTACGTAAACGAATCATAATTATCAATCACTAAAATCATTCTAAGCTCCCCTTTCGTCAGCCCTGCTCAGGCTTAAGCTCGGCTCATGCTCCGCTCACTATATTCAATTGCTTTCCACATCGCTTTGGCTTTATTCAAGGATTCGATATACTCACGCTCCGGAATGGAATCAATGACGATCCCCGCTCCCGCTTGAATATGTCCCATGCCTTCGGCCGCCACCAGCGTGCGTATAATAATATTAAATTCCATATTCCCGTTATAGTCAATCCACCCCATGGAACCGGTATACGGGCCACGGCGGACAGGTTCTAATTCTTCAATAATTTCCATGGTCCGAATCTTCGGCGCGCCTGTGATCGTTCCTCCAGGAAATGTGGCGGCAATGACATCGTACGCATCTTTTCCTGGGGCCAGCTCGCCGACCACTTCGGAGACGATATGCATCACATGGGAATAGTACTCAATCACCATGAAGTCTTTGACGCGGACGGAGCCGTACTTGGAGATGCGGCCAAGGTCGTTGCGCTCGAGGTCGACCAGCATGACGTGCTCGGCGCGCTCTTTTTCGTTGTCGATGAGCTCGCCGGCCAGGCGCAGGTCATCCTGCTCGTCCTTGCCGCGCGGGCGCGTGCCGGCAATCGGACGCGTCCGCAGGACGCCGTCCTCCAGCTGCACGAGCAGCTCCGGCGAGCCGGAAACAAGGGCAAAGCCTGCGAAGCGCAGCAAGCCCATGTAAGGCGAGGGATTGACGATGCGCAGCGCCTCGTAGATCTCTTCCGGCGTCGTATTCAGCCGCCGGCTCTGTCTGACCGACAAGTTGACTTGGAACACGTCACCTTGGGAGATATAGGCTTGGATGCGCTGCACCGCCGCCATGTACTCGGCTTTGCCGAACGCAGGCTGGATGCCTGCAATGCTCTCTACATCGATGTGCAGCTGCTCACGCGCGATCGATGCCCCGTCCGGGCCGCTGTGCTGTGGAGCGCCGGTTCCGCTTGAGCGGAGGGCCTGCCAGCGGCTGATCATGGTAGCCGCCTGGGCTTGCGCCTCGGCGTAAAGCCGCTGCAGGTAGGCGTCATCTGCAGCAAGGTCCTGCTGCCGGGGCATATGGACCATGATGTACAGGCTCTTCTCCAGATGATCCACAGCCCACACCTGATCATACATAGCGAAGCTATAATCGGGGATTGGCAGGTCGTCTGCCGCTTGAGCCGGAAGCTTTTCGATGGTGCGAATCACATCGTAGCTCCAAAATCCGACACACCCGCCTAGGAATTTAGGCGCACCTTCTACTTTGGGACTTCTATAGGAGGACATCCATTGTTTCACGACCGTGAGGGGCTCCCCCTTCACGCGGGTTACTTTGCCGGACAGGGCGATTTCGGCCTCCAGCCCTTTTCCGTGCACAGTTGAAAATGGCTGCAATCCGAGAAACGTGTATCGCCCTCCCTTGCCGCTCTCCAGCACGAAGGAATCCGGTGACGCTTCCTTCCAGGCCGATTCCCATGAGGCTACACGGTCTTCCTCCAGTTCAAGCTTTATGACGTAAGGCAGCATGGTAAATGTGGAGGACCAACTGCGCCATTGCTCTAAGGTTGTTAAAATCATGTTTGCCCCTCCTTCCAGTAATATCCGGGGATTAGTTGTCCATTAGTATACTCCAACCCATGACAGAAAAAAAGCCCCAGCTGCAGGAGCTGAGGCTTGCTTGGTTGGATGTCGAACTTATTGCTCTTCGAATTGGTAAAGCGGTGTAGACAGGTAACGCTCACCGTTACTTGGAACGACAGCAACGACACGTTTGCCTGCGCCAAGCTCTTTTGCCACTTTCAAAGCTGCAAAAATCGCTGCACCGGAGGAAATACCGCCAAGAATACCTTCTTCTTTGGCTACGCGGCGGGAAGTTTCGAAAGCGTCGTCGTTCTCCACAGCAATGATTTCATCATAGATCTTCGTGTTCAAAATACCAGGAACAAAGCCGGCGCCGATCCCTTGAATTTTGTGAGGACCTGGTTTACCGCCGGATAGAACCGGTGAAGCCGCAGGCTCGACAGCATAAATTTTGATGTCCGGGAAGTTTTCTTTCAGCACGCCGCCAGCGCCTGAAATCGTTCCGCCAGTACCGATACCTGCGATGAAAGCATCTAATTTGCCGTCATGTCCTTTGATCGCTTCCACGATTTCCGGACCTGTTGTTTCGCGGTGAATTTTCACGTTCGCTTGGTTCTCGAATTGTTGCGGAATGAAATAGGATGGATTCTCCGCTTTCAGTTCTTCCGCACGTTTGATCGCACCTTTCATACCTTCCGCTCCCGGTGTAAGTACAAGCTGTGCACCGTAAGCACGCAGCAGGTTGCGTCTTTCTAGAGACATCGTTTCCGGCATAACCAGAATCGCTTTGTAACCTTTAGCAGCTGCAACTAATGCGATTCCGATTCCTGTGTTACCGCTAGTTGGCTCAACAATTGTATCGCCAGGCTTGAGTTTGCCTTCTTGTTCGGCGACCTCGATCATGGAGATGGCAATACGGTCTTTTACACTGGCACCAGGGTTCTGATATTCCAATTTAACATAAACCTCTGCGCTTCCTTCCGGAACCACACGATTCAAGCGAACAAGCGGTGTATCTCCAATTAAATCCGTAATGCTTTGTACTAATCTTGCCATTTCTAGTCCCCTCCAGATTGAGTAATGAATGATTTCCGAGTTAGTTAGTCGGTATTATGCATTAATCTTATCAATGCATACTATGGTTGTCAACCATATTTTCCACAGTATGCTACTTAAACTGCGGATCTATGATCGTTACTTTCCATTTCGTGCGAAGCTGCGAAACATAATCTTTGAGGGGCGGCGCTTCCTGCAGCGCAAGCTCCCTGCGTACATTTTCCCGAATAAACGTACGATCCGGATTGGCTTTATCCCGCTTATTTTTCAGCTTCACAATAGCAAAGCCTTGTGCCAGCGGAACAGGTTTACTCACTTCTCCAGCCTTCAGCAATTTCGCCGCTTCCAGCACCGGAGCCGACACAAAAGGATCATCTCCCTCAATCCATCCCAAATCGCCACCGGAATTATTGGTTGCATCATCGAGAGAACGATCTCTGGCCAGGATTTCAAAGCTTTCCCCTTTCGCCAACGCCGCTATGACTTTGTTCGCCTGTTCCTTGGTAGAGACAATGATCTGCTGGATGTTGTACTCGGATTCTTGCTTAAATTCATCGGGATGCGCTTGGATATAGGAATCCACCTGAGCATCCGTTATTTGTATATGGCTGGTAGCGAGTTTCTCCAAGAGCAGCTTATTCGTAACATCGTCTTTGATTTCTTGCTGGGACAGCCCCAATTGACTTCGCATGGATGCGTAAAATTGTTCTTCACTCTCATAGCCTTGCTGCATTCGTTTCAACTCACGCGCAATCTCCGCGTCTCCAATCGATGTTCCCGTCTCGTTTCCTTCCAAACGTATCACTTCACGATCCAACAGTTGACCTAACAGTTCTGCGCCATAATGACGTTCCAGCGCCGTTTGCAACTCTTGCCGCGTGATTGCGCGACTTCCAATTTTGGCAACGACCTGCTCAATGGTTTGCCCGCCTTGCTGCTCAGGATCTGCTGGATGACTCGGTTCTGATTGGTTCATGATATGGGTGATCAGCAAGGATGCGAGCACGAGATTACATACAGCCATCACAATGATGACTCCCCACAATCGCTTTACGTTCTGCATCCTGACTCCCTCTTCATTTCCATAGTGCTGCTGATCTACAGATCAATCATCCGTTGCAGCTCTTCTTCATTGTAGCGATACGCTTCATTGCAGAAATGACACACGACCTCGGCAAAGCCTTCATCGTCAAGAATTTCTTGAAGTTCCGCTTTCCCTAAGGAAATTAACGTAGATTCAATTCTCTCCCGGCTGCACTTGCAGCGGAACATAACGTCCATCTGATCCAGTGTCTGAAAAGACGGCAGCACCGTTTGGAGAATTTCCTCCAGGTTCAACCCACTGCCCAGCATGCTTGTAAAAGACGGGATACGTGAGAGCATTTCCTCGATTTCCCCAATCTCTTGGTCGCTTAATCCAGGAAGCAATTGAATGACGAATCCGCCGGAAGCGAGGATGGAGTGATCCGTGTTTACCAAGACACCAAGCGCGACAGCCGACGGCGTTTGCTCCGACTTCGCGAAATAGTATGTGAAATCTTCGGCTAACTCGCCGGTTATTAAAGGCGTACTGCCTTTATACGGCTCTTTGAGACCTAAATCTTTGGTTATGTACAAAAAGCCTTCCGTTCCTACTGCTGCAGCAACATCAAGCTTGCCATTCGCTTTAAGGGGAGGATCAACAAGCGGATTATCCACATAACCGCGCACCTCGCCTTTGGCATTGGCATCGACCACAATTTGACCGATCGGACCGTCGCCTTTGACTTGAATAATAAGATGCTCCTCTCCTTTGAGCATGGCTCCGAGAAGAAGACCTGCTGCCGCCGTTCTTCCTAGGGCCGCTGTGGCCGTTGGAGTCGTTTGATGTCTTCGGCTAAGTTCATCTGTGAGAACGGTGGTTTGTACTGCAAAAGCACGTACTTTCCCTTGAAGCGCCGTTCCTCGAATTAAATAATCGCCCATGTTACGTCCTTTCCTTAACCAACTTATGCGTTTTTCTCGTATATCATTTGTAAGCCTTGCAGGGTCAGCAGGGGATTCACAATCTGAATCGTTCGGGATTCGCTGGAGATCAATTCGGCAAGTCCCCCCGTTGCTATGACGGTAGGATTCACATTAAACTCCTGTTTTACCCGTTCGACAATGCCGTCAACCTGACCCACATAGCCGTAAATAATTCCCGCTTGCATCGCCGCTACTGTGTTTCTGCCTACAACGCTCTTCGGCTTCACAAGCTCGATGCGCGGCAGTTTCGCAGCCTTTTGATATAACGCTTCTGTCGATATCCCGATTCCCGGCGCAATGGCGCACCCTACAAGCTGCTGGGCAGGGTCGATATAGTCGTACGTTGTCGCTGTTCCGAAATCAACAATAATACAAGGGGCCCCATAAAGCTCAAGCGCCGCAACAGCATTCACGATGCGATCCGCTCCAACCTCTTTAGGATTATCTACCCGCACGTTCAATCCCGTCTTGATGCCGGGACCTACGGTAAATGGCGTCCTTTTTAAATAATGCAGACAAAGGTTTTCCATGACGCTGACGAGTGGAGGGACGACGGAAGAGACGATGACACCGTCAACTTCGCTGAATGTGATCCCTGAGTGTTGGAACAGGCTGAATAGCTGCATGCCGTACTCATCAACGGTGGCTGAGCGGTTCGTGCTTACCCGCCAATGGTGTTGGAGTTCACGCCCTTTGTAGAGACCGAGTACAATGTTGGTATTCCCAACGTCGATGACAAGAATCATAGCGCAGTCTCCTTCCGCTCATTGAGGTCAAGTGAAATATCCAGCGCTGCAACCGAGTAAGTCAACCGTCCGACCGAGATCACATCTACGCCCGACTCAGCCATAGCTTTAATGGTCTGCAGCGTTACGGACCCCGACCCCTCTACTACAATATGCGGAGCTTTGCTTTTAATTATGGAAACTGCTTCCTTCATTTGCACGGGTGGCATATTATCCAACATGATGATATCTGCACCCGCGGACAGAGCTTCATGGAGTTGATCGAAATCCTCGACTTCCACCTCAATCTTCATGGTATGAGGAATCTGCCGTCTTGCCGCCTGTACAGCTTGGGTAATACCGCCGGAACCCTTGATGTGGTTATCTTTAATCATCACAGCATCGTAAAGCCCGAAACGGTGGTTATGACCGCCACCCACGCGAACGGCATATTTCTCCAGCATCCGGTGACCCGGCGTTGTCTTCCGTGTGTCCACAAGTCGGGTCGGCAAACCCTCCAGAGCGTCAACATACTCCCGCGTTCTGGTCGCAATGCCGGACATTCTTTGCATGAGGTTAAGGCTCAAACGTTCCCCAAGCAGAATGCTCCGGGTGTTTCCTTCCACTTCAGCTAGTATAGTCCCTTTATTAACAGACGATCCTTCGGCCACTTTAGTTTCAAAACGAAGGGAAGCATCGACGACGGCAAAAACTTCTTGAGCAATTCGCAGACCGCATACGATCCCATCTTCTTTGACGTGGATAATCCCTTTGGACGCATGTTCCAAAGGGATCGTTGTCAGAGTCGTGACATCTCCTGTGCCAATATCTTCTTCTAACCAAAGCCGAATATGTTTACGAATTAGTTCCATATTTAAATCCAGCATATTAAATCCACTCCTCAATGCTATCTTCCCCGCGCTTAAAAACAATATGCTTCTTCCAAGCATGATCGTCCCGCTCCGGGAAATCTTCGCGGTAATGACCGCCCCGGCTTTCCTCACGCGTCAAAGCTGCTGTTGTCGTAAGCAAAGCACAGTTCAGTAAATTAGCAAACTCATATTCTTCACGTTTCGTCATTAGGGAATCGTAAATGGACAGCTGTCTGGACAGTTCGTCATGGCCTTTTTGCAGACCTTTGGCCGAACGCTTCAGTCCGGCGTACCGCAGCATGACTTTCTGCAATTTCAGCTTCTTTTCGACAACGGCCTGGTTAGGAATTTCCGTTCTTGGCGCTTCCGACTCTGCGCGGAGCTGAATATCGCCTTCCAGAGGCGGAAGCTCTTGAATACGCTCTATGATCCTTCTACCGAAAACGATAGCTTCCGATAACGAATTGCTAGCCAAGCGGTTAGCGCCATGTACACCTGTAGAAGACACCTCACCGCAAGCAAAAAGTCTGCGGACGTGTGTTTCACCATGCAAATCAGTCTTAACGCCACCCATCATATAATGGGCTGCAGGAGCAACTGGAATCCAGTCTGTGCTCATATCCAGACCATAATTCAAGCAGAACTCATAGATCGTAGGAAACCGGTGTTTAATGAGCTCCTCGGTTTCGTGCGTAATATCGATATAAACGAACGTCGATTTGCAATTCTCCATCTCGTCCACAATGGCGCGAGCCACAACATCCCGAGGCGCTAGCTCAAGTTGCGGATGATAACGATCCATGAAGCGTTCCCCTTTGATGTTGCGCAGATAAGCCCCCTCGCCGCGCACCGCTTCCGATATAAGAAAACGCGGAGCACCTGGGTAGCAGAGCGCCGTTGGGTGGAATTGAACAAATTCCACGTCTTGAATTTGCGCGCCGGCGCGATAGGCAATCGCGATGCCATCGCCGGTCGCGATATCCGGGTTCGTCGTGTAGCGGAACAGCTGCCCCGCCCCCCCGGAGCAGAGGATCGTGGCGTTGCCGCGGACAAACACCCGCTGGCCGCCCGGCTTCTGTACGAGTGCGCCGTAGCACTCGCCATCTTGCGTGATGAGGTCGATGACAAAGTGATCGTCCCAAATCTCGATATTCGGATCCTGCTTCGTGCGTTCCGAAAGAGCCCGTACAATCTCGGCGCCGGTAGCGTCGCCGTGTGCGTGCAGAATGCGGCGCTGGCTGTGAGCCCCTTCTTTGGTCAAAGCGAACTCTCCGTTCTCCAAATCGAACTGAGTTCCCATGCGAATCAGATCCTGAACGCCGTTAGGCCCTTCATGAACAAGAACGTCAACAGCCTCAGGCGAGCAGAGGCCGGCACCGGCGATCAAAGTATCCTGCATATGATATTCAGGTGAATCCTCATCGGAAATAACAGCAGCTATCCCGCCTTGTGCATAACGGGTGTTGCTGTCGAGGAGCGATTTCTTCGTAATCATCAGAACTTTCTTATTTTCACTAGCGCGCAATGCCGTAAATAATCCCGCAATACCTGCGCCAATCACAATCACATCTGTATGTACATGAGGAATGGAATTTAAATCTACATCTACGAGGTATCTAGGAATCATGCCGCTCACCCGTTCTTCACCGTTAATTATACAAATTGATGCGTTCATTCAATTAAACAAGAGAGTAGCGCATGCTACTTTACTTGTAACATGCGCTCTAAGGACAATCTTGCTTTATCGGCTACATCTTCCGGCACATAAATCTCCGGCTGCATCGTCTCCAAACATTTCACAATTTTCTTTAAATTGTTCACTTTCATATTCGGGCAGACCAAATATTTCGTTGCGAAGTGGAATTGTTTGTCCGGGCTGTCCAGGCGCAGTTGGTAACCTGTCCCATCTTCCGTTCCGACAATAAATTCCTTGCAGTCTGACTCTTTGCAATATTTAATAATCGCTGTCGTACTCCCTACAAAATCGCCAAGTTTCACAACTTCTGGCCGGCACTCCGGATGGACCACGAATTGCGCATTCGGATACTGCGCTTTCATTTCTTCGACATCTTTGACGGTCAGCATATCATGCGTGTTGCAGTAACCTTCCCAGATGATCACTTTTTTGCTTGTGAATTTTGATACATAGTCGCCCAAATTTTTATCCGGTACCCAGATGATTTCATCTGAATCGACGGAATTGATGACGTTTATGGCATTTGCGGATGTACAGCAAATATCTGTTTCTGATTTAACATCGGCTGACGTATTAATGTAAGCAACGACTTTAGCTTTAGGATGTTGGCGCTTCAAAGCACGAAGACCTTCAACATTCACCATATCCGCCATCGGGCAGCCTGCCCGTTCATCGGGGATAATTACCGTTTTGTTCGGGGCTAATATTTTAGCGCTTTCTCCCATGAAATGAACGCCGCAAAAAACGATAACATCTGCATCTGTTTGTGCCGCCTTTTGCGCTAGCAAGAAGGAATCCCCCCGAAAATCGGCAACCTCTTGAACCTCGTCACGCTGATAATAATGAGCCAGAATAATGGCATTCCGTTCTTTCTTCAGTTGCAGCAACCGTTCTTTCAATATACGATTCTGCTCCGCTTTGCGCTCTAATGCTAAAGCTTCCATGGATGCTTCCTCCCCGGTTTGGGATGTAAAATGTATTTCATAATACTTACATAACATCTAAAATAGTATGATCAAACCCTCGTAAATTTAGAGATTTACAACTAATTTACACATTCCAGCATCCCCTGTCAATGCGTAAAAAAGCCGAAATAACCACAAAAATCCGGGTACACCTGACGTGTACACCGGATTTACGTGTTGCTATCCCTTGTTACTCTTCGGATTGATCCGAATTGGGTTCCTTGTCTTTCTCTTTATCTTTGTCGAACTCTAACTTGTTGCTTTCATTTGCTTGGCTTTGCGGCTGAATGTTCACTTTAACGTCTTCGTCATCTCCGCTAGCATTCAGTTTGCCTTTTTCCAAGAGCTCAATAATTTCGTCTTTATCGAGCGTTTCTTTCTCAAGCAGCGTTTTGGCTACAAGATGCATCTGATCCGCATGCTCCGTAAGAATGGCACGCGCACGATCATAACAAGCACGGATAATGCTTTGCATCTCTTGGTCGATCTCATATGCGATCGCATCGCTGTAGTTCTGTTCATGACCGATATCGCGGCCCAAGAACACTTGACCTTGCGAGCTGCCGAATTGCATCGGACCCAGCTTATCGCTCATTCCGTATTCCATAATCATGCGGCGAACGATGCCGGTTGCCTTCTGGAAGTCACTGTAAGCCCCTGTACCGATCTCGCCGATAAACAATTCTTCGGCAACGCGGCCTCCGAGGAGTCCAGTCACTTTATCGAGCAACTCGTTCTTCGTCTGCATCATGCGGTCTTCGCCTTCTTTAGGCAGCATCATGACGTAACCGCCGGCGCGTCCGCGCGGAACGATCGTCACTTTGTGCACCATATCTGCATTTTCCGCATGATAACCAATGATTGCGTGTCCGGCTTCATGATAGGCGACAATACGTTTCTCAACATCGCTAATAATCCGGCTTTTCTTCTGCGTACCGACAATGATACGGTCAAAAGCTTCCTCGACTTCAGCCATGGAAATGTCTTTACGGTTACGGCGAGCAGCGATTAAAGCCGCTTCATTCAATAGATTCTCTAGATCAGCGCCTGTAAATCCAGTTGTGTAACGGGACAAAGCGTCCAGCTTCACATCTTTGGCAAGCGGCTTATTGCGAGCATGTACTTTCAGTACAGCTTCGCGGCCTTTAATATCCGGACGGTCAACCGTGATTTGACGGTCGAAACGGCCTGGACGCAGTAAGGCAGGGTCAAGAATATCAGGGCGGTTCGTCGCGGCAACGATAATAATACCTTCGTTTGCGCCAAACCCGTCCATTTCAACGAGCAACTGATTGAGGGTTTGCTCACGCTCGTCGTGTCCGCCGCCTAAGCCGGCGCCACGTTGACGACCGACAGCATCGATCTCATCAATGAAAATGATACAAGGCGAATTTTTCTTCGCATTTTCGAACAAGTCACGTACACGGGATGCGCCGACACCGACGAACATCTCCACGAAGTCGGAACCGGAGATACTGAAGAACGGCACGCCTGCTTCACCGGCAACCGCCCGTGCAAGCAATGTTTTACCTGTTCCCGGAGGACCGTTGAGCAGAACCCCTTTGGGGATTCGAGCGCCGACTGCTGCGAATTTCCGTGGATCTTTGAGGAACTCAACAACCTCGACCAACTCTTGCTTCTCTTCATCCGCGCCTGCCACGTCTTCAAATGTGACACGCTTCTTTTCCTCGTTATATAAGCGTGCACGGCTTTTGCCGAAGTTCATGACTTTGCCGCCGCCGCCCTGCGCTTGATTCAACAGGAAGAAAAACAAAATGAAGATAATGACGAATGGGATAATAGAGGTAAGGAAACTAATCCATACGCTATCCCTCTCCATCGTCTCATACGTTTCCGTCGGAACGCCATTGGCTTCAATCAATTGAACGACCAAAGGCTCATACGGAGCGTGCGTTTCAAAGCTCTTCTTATCTGCACCGCTTGGAGGGTTAATGTACTTACCTCTAATCAAATACGTGTAACCATCGAACTTCAACGTTACGGATTCCACATTTTTGGTAACGACTGCTTGGCGGAATTTATCGTAAGTTATTACTTCCTTTTGTTCGTTTTGGGTACTGATGAAATGGACGATACCTACTGTTACCAAAAATATAAGTAAATAAAAACCGGTATTCCGGATAATTCGATTCATCCCAAGCCTCCTCTCGAACGGCACACTTTTATTATTTTACCATATCCCGGTAAAGCACTACAACATAACCGCATTGAAGAAGCCGGGAAGTATGACATTAGGTAGTATAGATCTCTGGTTTCAATATGCCGATAAATGGAAGGTTACGGTATTTCTCTGCATAATCTAGACCATATCCGACAACGAACTCGTCCGGAAGCACATAACCTGTGTAATCAGGTTCGAGCTCCACGGTTCTGCGACCCGGTTTATTAAACAGCGCAACGACCGAAATCGTCTTCGCATTGCGTCGCTCTAGCACATCTATCAGATAACTCAGCGTTAAACCGCTATCGATAATGTCCTCCACGATAAGAATGTGACGCCCTTCTACCGGAACATCAAGATCTTTAATAATCTTAACGACGCCGGATGACTTCGTGGATTGGCCATAGCTCGAAACGGCCATGAAGTCGAGTTCCAACGGTACTCTGATTTGCTTGACAAGGTCAGCCATGAAAATAAAAGCTCCCTTAAGCACGCAAATAACCAATGGATTCTTGCCTTCGTAATCGACGGAGAGTTGCTCTCCTAATTCTTTAATCTTCCCTTGAATCTGTTCTTCACTGTAAAGAACTTCTTGAATGTCGCTGTACAAGGATGAACCCCCTAGATTATATTATGAATCCTTATAAATTTACATTCTAGAAGAACGAAATTTACGCATGTTACTTCAGCACGAGCTTCAGATGAAGCACACGTTCCGTATCGGGTCCGACAAGAGCGTGCTTGGACCTGCGAAAGCCGGCAATCCAAAGGATCTGTCCGGAAGCATCGACCAGTAACGGGATGACATCGCGCCGGCTTAGCGGCATTTTGGCATCAATGAACATATCTTTTACCTTTTTGGACCCGTTTAAACCATGAGGTTCCAATCGATCTCCAGACCTGCGGCTTCGCATATAAAGCGGCAATTGAAGTTGATCCAGATCCAAAAATACGTCCGTTGCCGATGAGAGCAAATCAGCTTTCTCTATCGAACTGACGTGCATCCAAGAGATGAGCAGCCCGGCTTCTATTTCTGGCAAGTTCAGCCCATCCGTATCTAATCCGATCTCATATTCATAAGGCTTCGGCGTAGGAGCAAATGTCTGAAATTGAATGTCTTCATATTCTCTCACAATATAAAGCGCATCATTTACCTGCAAGACTTGATTAGAAACTTGATCTTGTAAGATCAGCTCGCGGATACATTCAATCCGGTTAAATTCCAGCCGGTCCATTCCCAAACAAAGACAGTTTAATATTAATTTAATCAAACGCCTTTGTAAAGCAACGTGCAGTCCGGTGAAATCACTTCTCTCCAGACGGCAAACAGCTCCCTGAAAAGTCACTATCCGGCGTAAAACCCGCTCGGTTTCCCCAGCCAAATAATCATCCTCAGCGCGCATCATATCCGTCAATCGATTCAGCGATTCCGGAAGTTGTTCATTATACTGCTTCAGCACCGGCATGACATCAAGCCGAATTTGATTACGAAAGTACTTCCGCAGCGCATTGCTGCTGTCGTTGCAATAAGTAATTTCATGCTGAAAGCAATAATTCACAATATCTGATTTGTATATACGTAGGAAAGGACGAATCAGTTCCACTTTTTTTTCGCTTCTTCGTTCCGGCATCCCGACAAGCCCGGACGGGCCTGTTCCGCGAAGGATTCTCATCAAGACCGTTTCCGCCTGATCATCCGCATGATGAGCGAAAGCAATTCGCTGAGCCCCATAGTCGGCAGCCACTTGATGCAGGAATTCGTACCGTTTCTCACGCGCGGCGGCTTGACCGTTGAGCGCCGTTTCCTCTATATAAGCCGGGACATCGATAACCCCGATTTCATAAGGGATCCCCCATCTCTTAGCCAGCTCCATAACGAAATCGGCCTCCGCATCGGACTCCGCTCCCCGGAATTGATGATTTACATGGGCTACAACCAACTGCCATTTGAAGCTGTCCGCCAGCGTAAAAAGGACATGAAGCAGCGCCACGGAATCAGGCCCCCCTGAAACCGCAACGACGACGACATCTCCCGGATCCGCCAGCCTCTCTTCTGTTATCCGCTGCCGCACCACGGCGGCAAGATCGACTTCCATGCTGTATTCCTTTCTTCCTCGCTCTTTTACCTGGCTAATTCAACCAATACATATAATAAATCGTGGCCCCAAAAATAAAAATGGAAGCGGCAAAGCAAATTTTCAGCCATGGCATTTTGAGCGCGGGCTGTGCGAGCTTCTTACCTGAGATAAGCTTTCTCCAATAGTGATAGGCTTCTTGTGAGGTGCCGAATTCACTTTTCAGAGCTTTATGCAGAAAAGGCGCAATGTGGGCAGCGGCCGGATTCTCACGGATGATTGCCATAAGCTGCTCCAAGTCCCTGTTCTGAGGCAGCATTTTGTTAATAGCGGAGAAGCGTTGGCGCTGATCGAGCGATTTTAAAAGTAAAATGGCAAATGAAAATAAATCATAGCTCTCTTCCGCTACCCGCTCCCCCATGTTCCAGAAGCCGCGATCGTACACTTCCGTTAACTGTTTAATGGCTCTGCCTTTCGGTGTTACCCCTCCAAAATCAATGAGGTCCACATCGCCATAGTTGGATACGATCATATTCTCAATCTTCAAATCGCCGAACACATATCCGCTCTGATGGATCTCGGTCAGCTTGCGCAGCAGATTAGAGCCAATGACATAGATCCAATCCTGTCCTCGCTTATGCATAAAACGAGAAATTGTCATTCCTTCAATATACCGCATGACATAGAAAGAAACATCTTTCCCGCGAACCTGCATATCATCCGCATCGACTAAAAAATGCTTAAAAGATGTTTCTGTGAGCGATATGGCGAGAAGCGAGTTGATCTCCGATTGATGGTCAACCGTTTCATGTCCCGCTTTCAACGCAAACCGGACCGTTCCTCTTCGTACGAGAACCACAACACCGTTAGAGCCAGCACCTAATAAACGTTCAACCACATAGCTGTGGCCGTTCCATTTGCCTTGGATCTCTGCCCCTGGACGGAAGGCTTCCTCATACCACGTAGTCACTCAGCATCCCATCCCCGGTCGTTGGTATGACAGGCTTCTCCGTTACGAACTGCAGCGTTTGCAGGAGCGCCGGACCTGTCGGAGTCGTACCCTTCATGTTTATTTTATAGAACATCTTATCTAAATTTGCAAGTTGATTCGTCCAATCGAGATCCATCTCCAGCTCTTGGTCTCTTGTTTTGGTGGAAGGGAAATGAAACACCGCTAATTCACTTTTGCCGCTGCGCGCTCTGAGACTTAGCAGTAGATCATGAATGGCTTCCCTTACGGCTGCAAGCTTGGGCTTCATACTAGCACTAGCATCTATTAAAAGCGCTACGCGAAGGGAAGAGGTTTCGCTCATCGAGTCGATCACCTGAACCACCTCAGCCCGCTTCTCCGGCGGAAGCTGCTCTAATTGATTAATTCCCAGAATACTTTGCAATTCTTTGCCTACCGCATGCTGAATCGTTGTCGTTACGGTTTTGCGTGTCATCATCTGAACGGTTTGGGACAGTTGGCCCGAATTAACAATCCGGCTCATCCCGCCGCCCGCCGCGGCAATCTCCCGAATTTCCTCGGAGCCCAGCATGCCTAGCTCCCCTTGGTCGACCACACCGATGACATTCACTGTTACGCCTTCTGTATGCGCTTGTGCGGCCGCGATTACCGGACTCACACCAACATTCGAGCATCCGTCTGTAATTAACAAAATCTGCTTCATCATGATATTTGCCTCCCTGGCCCAAGAAAAAGTTTTGCTCTCTAGCAGTTCTTCTCCTAGTTTTTCCATTTTTGAGAGGGTCTAATCACGAGGTAAACAGAACGGCAAAAAACAGTTAGCCGGCTAGTGCGGCTGACTGCTTTTTGCAAAAGTACACTTGCGCTTTATGGCTTACGCCGTCTTTTTCTCAACATAAAGCCAGATAGAACCAAAGCTACTCCCGCTAGTTTCACAGCTGTATGGCTGGACTCTCCGGTTACAGGAAGTGTTTCCGCGTGATTGTCAGGCTGATTCCCTCCCCCTTCGTTATCACCCTTCACTGGAATAAGCCCCCCGGTTGGTGTCGGACTGGCATTGGGAGCAGATTCGTTCGACGGTTTTGACGTTCCAGCCGGAGTCGGACTTGGACTTGGATTTGGTTTTGTACTCGGACTTGGCGAAGCCGACGGTGCCGGCGTCACGCTTGGCTTCGGCGTTGGCGAGGCGCTCGGAGTCGGAGTCGGGTCTGGATCGGACGGTGTGCTTGGTCCCGACGGCGTCGGCGATGGCGATGGTGATGGTGACGGCGATGGCGATGGTGATGGTGACGGCGATGGCGACGGATCCGGTTGAGACCTTGCATTGGTGACGGTTAAGACCAAGTTCTGCGCCGAACCAAGCGTTATAGAGCGTTCGACACCGTTTAACACATACCCGGCAGGAGCTTTGGTTTCCTTCACCATATACTCACCAGCCAGAAGGCCGGTAAAGTCGGCAGTCCCGTTCGCATTCGTAGTCACCGTGCTAATCAGATCCTTTGTGTCTCCGGACTTGCGGTACAGTTCGAAAGTTGCTCCGCTAAGCAGTAAATTTTCGTTAGCTGCATCAACTTTCTTCACCGATAGAGATCCTCTGACACCGCTGCCAGTGCCGGAACCGCTCGAAACACCTACCAAAACATCCTGAACGGTTTCTTTGGTGACTGGCGTTTCGTTGTTGCCGCTAAAACTGACTTTATTGGAAACGATGTCTTTATCATTGGCTGCAATGAGAGATTGATATTCCAAGATGTAGGCCGAATTAATCTGCTTTGCAAACTTTAATTCAAACGTTTGTCTGCCGTCGTCATAGGATTGGAATGTCACCGTGTAGTCCGTACCCTTTGTCAACTCCGCACCCTTAATTAAATCGCCGCTTGTCGCAAAGAGATGGAATGAATCCGGAAGCAGTATCTGATTCTTCGTCGGTGTATCGAAGATCGCAGCGTCTGATACCGTGGATTTTCCGCGATTGATGATAACTTTCCAGTTTATCTTCTCGCCGCTCTGCTGACCTTCTTTGCTGACATACTCTCCCCCGTGCGGAATGTTAACAGTTGCTGTAAGATCATTCGATACGGGTTTACTGCCGTCAAATAATTTGGCCGAATTATTCACCGTACTATTAATAAGCTGGCCCTCAAGACTCGTTGTAAAGACTAAATAATACGGTGATGAAATTGGTTGTCTGAATGTCACGATTAGCTTATTGTAAGCATCCACATGGTAGTCATAGTTTGATGAATCCACTTTAGAGCCCTTAAAACTCGGCCCATCACCCAAAATATTCATGTTGTAGACAGCTAAGGCAACGGAACCGTTGGAACCTTCCACCAGCTTTTGATTTGATTGCAAAAGGTCCTCGATCACTGCTGACTCAAGCGGTTTCTTGTTATAGTTGAAACCTACTGTCCAAGTGATTTCTTTTGAATTCGCATTATACTCGCCGCTTTTAAACCCATTGTTCTTGACTTCAGCCCTTGGTTCAAAATTAGTGGTTACCGTTTTGGTTTGCCAGACTTCAGTACGATCGAACCATTTGAGCTCGGCCGAATTGCTAAAGATGGTGCTGCCCGCAGGCTGAATCCAATCCAGATTAAATTCCGTTTTGTAGCTAATTGTAATCGGACTGTTAAGCGTATTCTCAAATGTAATTTTCAAGCCTTCGTCAGGGGCTACCGAATTATCGATTGTATACTCTGTTGGATCTAGTATTGTGGTGCCCTTTTTAATGACTAGCGAATCCGGGAGAAGTTGGAGGCCTTTATTCGGAAATGTATCGTTCACAGTAACATGGTACATTTCATGACTATCCCCGTTAATCGCTACGTTCCATACAATCGTCTTAGCCCCATAGTCTACAGTTCCAAAAGTTTTGGCAAGAACAGCCTGCAAGAGAGGCTTTGAAGCTGTTTTAACGATTCCGCTGCCGGAAGTGACTTGGTTCGTTATTAACACATTATTGACAACGGGAATACTTGACTTCGTTACATAGATGATTTTGTAAGCCGATGAAATATCAGTATTAAACTGAAGCTTGAACCCTCTCTTAGCGGTAGCCGTTGCCTGTTGTGGCGTCACTGTATATTCGGAAGCAGGCAATTCACTGCCCAACTCCTCGTCGCCAGTGGGACTGAACGTTACCGGATAGACTTTGAGAGAATCCGGAACTAAATCTTGGGAGTCATTGTATAGGTCTGATAACCACGCTGCCTCCTGGGCAATGTTCCCTTCGTTATAATTGTACATAATTGCCCAGCGGATGGACTGAGAACTGGCTATGTATTCGAGGGCAGTCTTTTCAAGCGGGCTTCCATGCTTTACGGCGACCGTTGCAGTTGCCTGAGCAGTTGTTATGTTGCTTCCCTCCAACTTTGCGGTGTTCACGAATGGCCCTTTGGATTGGTCAGCGATTGGCGTCGTATATTGAATGCGGTAGGCAGAAACAATAGGGCTGTCTGTAAAGTGTAAAGAAAGAACATTCCCCTCCGTACTCACCGTATACTCGCTGCTGTCCACCAAATCACCCTGAACCGTTGTGCCATTCAATTGTACATCCAGATGGTAAACGGCAACTGTTACCGGAACGGAGAGCCCTGTGGGTATAGGATCTGTTATAATAGCGCCCTGAATGGAGTCCAGAGATTTGTTCACATCGACAGTCCAATCTATTTGCTTAGCATTGAACCCCTTAGCTACACCGGTTTTGCTAATTGTAGAAGAAACTGTCGGTTTGAAGGTGAGCGTAAACACCTGTTCTCCGGAATGAATCGGAATTTTAATAATTTGCGTGGTGCTTCCTGTAATCTGGCTTTTATTGAACTGGGTATTGAGTGAGAGAGTGCCCTTCACATTGTCATGGCTTTCAATGTAGTTATTAAATGTAATCACGACTTGATGACTGTCTTTTCCTACATGGAACGTTCCTACCTGATCATCCCCCATAGTCAGATTGCCGCTAATATCATTGAATAGTAAAAACTGCTGCGGCAGATCAAACGAATAGGTATCTCCGGCACGGTGACCGTTTGGCAGAGACCAAGTATAGTCCAGTTTCACCTTGGCCCCTTGATCATAAACGTTGCCCGTCACCACTTGTCCCGCACTGTCGTATACCACCATAGTCACACTGTCCAAAATACTTTCTGTAATTGCGGTAGCACCGACCTTCGTTGAAAAGCTAATCCCGTACAGGCTTTGCATGAATACTAAGAGGGCAATTAACAAAACCTTCGTCTGTTTATTGAACATTTTTCTTTCTTACCTCCATTCCTGACTAGTAACTGGACCTAAAAACGGGCAATTCACAACGTTTGAAACAAAATGTATCAAAAATACCATCAGTATACAATACAAATTGTATCAACGTCTACATTATATGATACATTATGTATTGTATACGTGTTGTTTATATGACAGAATAAATGAGATGCAGCATAACTGCACTCACTTATCCTTTTGATTCCACTATTTTCCCCTTTACTATTAACCGCTGTGTCGGATTTACCATAGGGTGGCAGGTGACTAACGTAATTTCTCGATCTTTGCCATTTCCCTTCAAAACGGAAACATCAGTCGGAAGGACATACTCCTTGTCCTCTACAATGTAATCAAACTGTTTGCTCCCCGTATCCACCTGAATGACATCCCCTATATCGACTTCATCCAATCTGTTGAAATTTTTCCCGTAGGTTAAGTTCCTATGCCCGGCAATGGCATAATTGCCGAGTTCGCCAGGTTTACCCGTATTGGCAATGCTTGCAAGGGAGACTTTTAAATTCTCTGCGGTTGCGTCAGTCAAAATTGGGAGCTTTAAATTTATTTTTTTAATAACCAACACGCCCTCTAAATTCTTAGGCATCATTGGCGTTGGTTTCGGTGCAGCCGGCGTGTTCAAAGGTTGGCTTGTTTGCAGGCTTGCTGCGGGAGCGGCGGAAGAAACGGCATCTGTCATGTTTCCCGGGTCGACCTCGGCGCCAGTATCAGCCGGACCCGCTGTGTTCACCGTCTCCATCTCCTCGGCCGCAACTTGATCCATTGCTTGCATATTTTCTTGCCACTGCTCCAAAATTCGCTGTTGGCGATAGCTTTCGTATCGATCATTGATCGAAGGATAAAGAAAAACCATGATGCCAAGGAGGATAAAACTGATTGAAAGCGTTTTCTTAATCATTCGGTGCCTGCCTTTCTTGAATTTCTCCGATGAAGCTCTACAGCCAAAAAGCCGCAACAGCAAATGAGCTGCTACAGCTTCACTTTCCCACCTGGCTAGCTGACGGTTTTGGGGCGCTCCATGCGCGTGATCCCCGGCCAGCGGAACGTAGCCCACTCCGGCTGCCGCTTCTCTACACGGGCAACGACGACCGTCATATCATCTTGGATTTCGCCATGATGGTGACGGAAAATCCGTTCCAACAAGCAATCCGCGAACTCTTGCGGGTAGGTGGTGTCTATTTCATGAATCATGCGCTTCATCCACATCTCCTTATTCACCGCATGACCTGGCGCATCATAGATACCGTCCGTCATCATGACGAGAATATCCCCCGATTGAAGCGGAATGGATACCAGATCGACATCGATCTCGCTCAAAATCCCCACGGGCAAGTTATTTGCGGAGATGGCAATAACCTCATTCCCACGCTTAATGAAGCTCGGGGTTGAGCCGATTTTCATGAACGTCGTATTTGCATTATACATGTCAATCAACGCCATATCCACCGTCGCGTACATCTCGTCGGAGGAACGGAGCATAAGCACGGAGTTCAGCGACTTAATCGCGAGCTTCTCGTCCATGCCCGACTGCAGCAGCTGCTGCAGGATGCTAAGTGCGGTCTGGCTCTCAGCCCGCGCCCGCTCGCCGTTGCCCATGCCGTCGCTAAGCGCAACGGCATACTTGCCATTGCCCAGCTCCACCGTGGAGAAGCTGTCGCCCGAGAAGAGGTCGCCCCCTTTGGCTGCGCCGGCGACCCCGGTCTCAACCTCGTATTCCTTGGCGGAGCCGAATACGACCGTGCTGTAGCCTTCGCCGCGCTCATGCATTTCCTCGCGCATCACGGCGACATTCTCGCCGATGATTTCGCTCAGCAGCGGGGCAATGATTTTCCGGCATTCATCGAAGCCCTTCGTGTATTGATGAATGATTTCAATCTCAATATTTCCTTCGTCCAAGGAAATAATATCGATCGTATGAATAGATAAGCCCAGCTCCTCCAGCGCATTACGGATTTGCTCTTCCTGAAGGAACAATTCCTGTCCTTCCCGCTTAATTTCCTTCGCCAGGTCCTCCATCACCTGCGAGACGCCGGACAGCTGATCCGCAACGAGATGCCGGCTGTCCATAATCTGTTTTTTCCAGTGTAAATCATTTTTGTATAAACTGTACTGTTGTTTCATCACATCCAGTACCTGCTCAGGCTTATTACATACTTTCTTCCACTCTGGCGGAATTTGCTTCTTCGTCATATTCTCCTTTGTCTCGATATTCGTCATCATATCAGTCATATATGTGTACGTCTGGTAAAACTTTTGATCCCAGCACTGGCTCTTTTTCCAGCAGGAGTCACAAGCTTTCTGCGCAACAGCATTCATGAAATGTCCAACTTCCTCCTCCTTTCGGCTTACCGCATCATCCGTCGTTAACTGCTTAAAACTGCGCGACAACTGGCGAAACACTTCCGAGAACTGCTCCACACGGCTGGCCGTCACATCGCGTACCCGCTTCGCATAGTCCTGCTGCGATTTGAGATTCTCCTGCGTGCCCGGAACATATTTGGCTAGCGTGAGAATCAGACTCCGCGGTGTAAGGAGGAACAACGTAAC
Source organism: Paenibacillus planticolens (assembly GCF_013141725.1). Lineage (GTDB taxonomy): Bacteria > Bacillota > Bacilli > Paenibacillales > NBRC-103111 > Paenibacillus_E > Paenibacillus_E planticolens. The sequence continues at coordinate 27,951 of NZ_WHNZ01000043.1, forward strand.
GGCGGCAAGCGACTCCCATGCGGAATTCATAACATCGACGCTCGTCCCCATATAGAACGATAAGATCGAAGAACCCAGCAGCATGCCGAAAGCGACAGCGAGGCGATTCCCTTCCTTCAGCAGTCCGGCTAACATGCCTGAGAAAGCAAGCAAGCTCATTTGATAAACGGCATTGCTATTCGCAAGGCTTAAGATAAGTCCTGTGATAACACCAACCGAGGCTCCGAAAGGCGCTCCCCCCACCAGCGCAAATAATAAAATCAAGTACCGGGAGAGCACGTGCTCCACCGTGACAGGCCCTATCACCCAGCTCACCGTCCCTGTCATAACGGAAGCCAATAGAATGATCAAACAGATGATTTCCTCGTGTTTCAAATGATAGTTTTTACGGGTAAGTGTGAATACAGGGATGGCTTGTATGAAAATTAGCGTCAATACCAGACTGAGCAGCGCCTCAACGGTAATCATCATGAGGGTGTACCAGCTTAAGTTAGAAACCACCAGTTCGGCAAAAAGCTGGACCAGGAAGGTTGAGCTGAAGACGAGAATCGGAGCCAGCGACAGATCGGAGCGTTCAAATTTCTCCAGCGCTTTTTGAATGAGCAGGAATACGATAATCTCTGTAACGAGATAGCCGGTATTCGCATGCAGGGACAACAAGCTACCGGCAAATGCCGCAACGCCTACATAGTGTAAAATGTCTCTCCGCGTAAAATAAATAACGGCAATAAATGCTAGAGCAAACGGGGATAGCTGTTCCAAAATCATCGCACGTCCAAGAAGGAAACCCATAACAACGAGAAGAAAAGTCCATCTTTTAGCCACAAAGGCTTGAACAAACCGATTTTCCACCGCAGCACCGCGTGCACCTGTTTTCGCTTTCTGCCATAACCCTGACCATCCGCCACCAATCACTGCACCTAGGCTTCTTCTTTGCATGCTTTGTACACCATCCATTCTTCCCTTATTTGTTTCTCTAGTATAGAGACAATCTAGCAGAAAGTTTGTCAGAATGAGTTGATAGATTCAAAGAAATTTCCGACAAGCCGCGCCAGCCGTGTCATCAGCCCTCATCCCTTGCCTCATCTCGCTTTACCGGATTGAGAGCGTATCCAAAAGTCTGATTGCCCCGAACTTTCGCCATGCAGATGGGGGAGATACCCGTAATTCCATGTCGATTGCAAATGACTATACGATAAATCGTAATCTATTGGTGTGTTCACTCTTTACTATCTCTCACTCTGCCCACTCTGCTCCGCTCAGGCAAATATAAGGGAACGTGAGTACGCTATTTTAACCTTATTAGCCGATTTCACTCACTAAGAGGAACTACAGGGTCCTATTTACCTAAGAACCTCCACATTTCAGCCAAAACAACAATATAGCGGAACATAGTTCCCTCTCAGGAGCGGTAGAAACGAATTTCGGTCAAATAGAGGACTGTAGTTCCCTGTCGCATAAACCATAGCTGCTGCTAAGCCCATTCCCCGCTACAATGCAATCCCCTCACTCAGCTTCCCTATCTCTCATTCAGCCACGCTCTCCCATTCGGTCTCACGATCTTCTCATCCAGTCATCTACCCACTACAAGACGCTCCCTCACTCAGCTTCCTCATCTCTCATTCAGCCACGCTATCCCACTTAGTCTCACTATCTTCTCATCCATTCCTTTCTCCGCTACAGCCCGCTCCCCTCATTCAACTCTACCAACCTCCCCTCATCCAGCCCACGGCCACGCAACATAAAAAACCACATCCGCCTAAGCGAATGTGGTTTTTTATTTGCATCTATTAGTCTCTTCTTCCGCCTCGGCCACCGCGTTTGGACTCGGTGTTCTTCTTCAGAGACGAAATCCGCTCTTCACTATCTTTAAGGAAACGAGATACTTTATCTTCGAACGAGAACGGTCTAGCTCCGCCTTGCTGCTTGTTAAAGCCGCCGCGACCGCCACCGCCGCCACCACGATTGAAGCCGCCACCGCCTGGACGACCACCACCTGGACCGCCGCTTGGAGGACCACTGCGTTCTCCGCCGCTGCTTGGACGACCACCTTGGAAGCCACCTGGACGATCTCCGCTTGGGCGACCTTGATAGCTGCTGCCACCTGTACGTTCAGGACGAGCTGGTCTTTCCTCAACTGGCTTGTCAACCGTTTGCTTGATCGACAGTCCGATCTTGCCATCCTTGTCCACGTTAATCACTTTGACCAATACTTTGTCTTCCAGCTTTAAATGGTCATTAACGTCTTTCACATAATTGTCCGCGATCTCCGAAATGTGAACAAGACCGGTAACTCCTTCAGCAAGCTCGACGAATGCTCCAAAGTGAGTAATCCCCGTCACTCTACCCTCTAACTTGGTGCCAACTTCAATTGCCATAAAGTAAAATGTTCCTCCCTTAAAATGTTGAAAACACTGGCTACGCCGATTATAACCGATGCAGAAACCACGGTCAACACGGCATTCGCCGCTTCTTCAGTCCTGTTATTGCTTCGAGACACTGAGGGGCGTCTCTCCCGTTTTGCTATAGTGAAAATCCCGGCGAATAATTTGATCCAAGTATTCGTCATTATGAAGCCTAGCGATTTCCTTCTGCGTCTGCTCCTTGACCTTCTTCGCATCAATAAGCTGCTGCTCCATATTCGCGACGGCATTTCTCTTCTCGTGAAGCTTAGCGAACTGCCCCCAAATGTTAACGGCAGCCCAGCTCATAAAACATAGGACAAAGATCAAGAGAAAACGCAGTCTTCGCTTTGAGCCTACGCTACTGCTGCGCTTGTTGTTTGGTGCGGTTGCTTGAGCCTGCATGAATAGGAATTCCTCCTACTTTGAGAATAACCTGTGATAGATCGTTACGATTTTACCCGTCAGCTTCTTCAACCAAACAGGGATTACGAAATATTTATGCACAGGCCGAGTCATCCACAGGAGTAATCTCCACAAAGGATAAAGCAATTGTAGCACAATTCTGTATAGGAATATAGCTACAGCTAGTAAAAAGCCCAAAATTATCACGGTTAGACGATATAAGCCAATGATCGGTTTTATAAGAAGAATTTCGACGGTTTTTGCTGTGAATTTGTAAATCGCAATGACAATTCGTATAAGAAGCAGCGTCAGATAAATGACTACACGGCTGAGGAAGGCGAAATAAAAACAAATACCGATCCCCATCCCGAGAAAAATAAACACGCGGACTTGTCCTTCATTGCTGTAAATGAGCAAGCGGAACACGAGGATTGTCGCCACAATCCAATACACCGTATCAACGAGCGGAATCGTCCATCGCGGCAGCTTGAGCTTGCCGGAAAGCACACGAAACACATCGAACATCGCACTTATGGCGACTCCGCCCAAAAACATCATGAAGATCGTATGGAATTGAACGTTCAGGGTCACTTGAATAATTTACCAAGGAACCCCTTGGATTTCTCCTGGGTATTTCCGTCCACATAAGCTAATTCTTGAATGAGTCCTTCAATGGCGACTAACCCTTGCTCCAAGCTCAAATTCTTAATGTGCAAATTTTGCCCTTTAATCATCAGGTAGCCCATTTCCGTTTCCAGGAGGAACTCTTCGCTGTCAAAGCTTTCTACGTTCAAAACTCCGGAGATCTCCAAGAGCTTGCGATTCAACATTTTGATTTCTTGCCGCTTGTTCGTGTTTTTCACGGGTTCCATCATGGCCTGTACCCCTCCTTCATCTATCCTTACGATATGGGAGGATGTCCTATTTTAGAACCATAAAAAAAGCCCAAGATCCCTCATTCGGGAATCCTGGGCTGATCTTTGTTTGGCAGCGTTACTCGGACTGATAAGCTTCTTCCTTGATCAGGGTATACATCTTCGCAGCGTCTTCCTTGCGGGTCGACTCCGAAAGGAGCTCTACGCGAATCGTCACCTTTTTCTGACCAAATTGAATCGCCAGTTCGTCACCGACTTTCACCTGTGTACTCGCCTTGGCATCTCTGCCGTTTATCCAGACACGCCCTTGATCGGACACATCCTTCGCTACGGTGCGGCGCTTAATCAGACGAGAGACTTTGAGAAACTTGTCGATTCGCATTATTTTACAGCGTCTTTAAGCTTGTTGCCCGCTTTGAACGCTGGAACGTTGGATTCCGCGATCACGATTGGGTTGCCTGTTTGAGGGTTACGGCCTGTACGACCGGAACGTTTACGAGTTTCGAAAGTTCCGAAACCGATCAATTGAACTTTATCTCCGGATGAAAGAGCGTCTGTAACTTCACCAAGGAATCCGTTAAGTACAACTTCTACATCTTTCTTCGTTAGTCCGCTTTTTTCTGCAATGTTGTTGATCAAATCCGTTTTGTTCATGTGATTTGTTACCTCCCAAAAATAGTTGAAGATCATGTCTTCTATGTACCAAAGCCGCAAAGCTGAGAGACTTCGAACAAGGTTCAAATATCCCTAAATTATATTTCCATATTCAACCTTACACCTTACACCAAACTTAGTATTCTTCTTTTTTCGCCAAAATCCTTCTATTACTAACGAAGTTTTGTAACTTTTTTTGCTTCTTGCCAGTAATTTTCCATCACTGATAACTCAGTTTGTTCAAAAGAAAGCCCTCTTAAACGTAGCTGATCTTCAATATATGAAAATCTTTGAATAAATTTGCGATTTGTATGCGCAATTGCTTCTTCCGGGTCAATTTTCAGGAATCTAGCAACATTTACGATAGAAAAAAGCACATCGCCCAGCTCCTCAAGCCGATCTTGAGCCGCCTCTTCCGATGAACTGCCGATAGCCTCACGAAGCTCTGTCAGCTCCTCTTCCAGCTTCTGAAGCACCTCTCCGAGCTCCGGCCAATCAAAGCCGACGGCAGCCGCTTTCTTCTGCAGCTTCAAGGCCTTCATAAGACCCGGCAGCTCCCGCGGGACGCCGTCCAGAACGGATTGCTTCGTCACGTCGATGCCTTTCTTCCGCTTCTCCTCGGCCTTCATGGCATTCCAGTTAACAAGCGCCTCGTCGGCATCCTCCGCCTTGTTTTCCCCGAATACGTGCGGGTGGCGGCGAATCAGCTTCTCGTTCAGCGTCGCAATCACGTCGTAAACCGTGAACGTTCCGATCTCCTCTTCCATCTGAGCATGAAGCATGACTTGCAGCAGCAAATCCCCCAGCTCCTCGCACATATGCTCAGGATCATCCTCATCAATCGTTTCCAGCACCTCATAGGCTTCCTCTATGAGATTTTTGCGCAGGCTGGCATGCGTCTGCTCGCGATCCCAAGGGCAGCCATCGGGACTGCGGAGAATTTGCACAATTTCGTGCAGCCGGCCGAACGTACGATAATGAACCTCATCCTTCTCACTTTTAGGAATCCACACAAGCGATAAATTCCCGTAGCCTTTCACATGATCCAGCTCATGGAGCGGCACTTCGATGATCTGTTCTGCACCCGCTACACCTAAGGAGTGGCCTACCACCACGCGATATTCGTCCGGGTATGTATCCATGAGAGAGATTTTGAGATCCGACGCCGTATATGTATCGTACACTTGCCCAATGATCGTATGTACCTGAGGATTTAAAGCATAACGGCTAAGGCTGGTCGCGTCAAGCAGTTGAAAGCCATCGATCGGGTCAAAGCCGAAGCGCAGGAAAGCTTGGTCCAAAAAGCTCTCACCGCCCATGACTTGAAGGGAAATTCCCTCTTCCGGACAGCGCTGCTTCAAAAGCTGAACCGTATATTCCGCCACCATCGGGTGACCCGGTACCGCGTAGATAACCTCGGCGGACGTACTTTTGGCGGATTGGACAAGCGCCTCCGCGATAGATTCGTATACCCCTTCAAAGCTTTGGTGGGCAACGTAATTCGCATCGAAAGTTTGGTAAGGAATTTGGTTGCTGTCCAGCATGCGCACCATTGGATGGTCCACCGTGCGCAAAAATAACTGAGCTTGGGATTGAGCTGCGCTTTGAAGCTTTTTCCAGACGCCTAGCGTGAGCTGGTCTTCGTCGCCCGTTCCGAGTCCGACAACGGTAATGTGAGCTTGGGTTGACATGGTTCGCACCTCCTGAAATATGTGTGGGACCCGATCTGGATCCAAAAGGCTGAGGCTGCCACGGCATGGGCAGCCGCGGGGGCAATGACAAGTGCTACGGCATCTGCAGCCGCAGGAGCCCTACCGGCCGCCGGAACGCCCCGCCGGCCAGATCCGAGCCAGGACCGGCGCCAGCTTCCGGTCCAGCTCCGGCATCAGCCGCAGCTCCTCGCGGCTGACGCTGCCGCTGCGCAGCAGCGCTAGCCCGTAGACGGCCGCGCCGCCGGCTACCCCAACCAAAGCGATTACGCTGGCGCTCAATCGCTCAGACACGTGCCATGCCGCAGCAGCGGGCATGGCCAAGAACTGCAGCGCTGCGAGGCAGACACCCATCGCCACCACGCCCAGCGTGGGTGCGATGACGTACGGCCGCAGCGCGAAGCGCGCCCCGGTGCAGCGGCGCAGCTGCACCAGATTCAGCCCCGCCGCAGCGGCGTAGGCGATGACCGCGCTGAGCGCGGCGCCGTTGATGCCCCAGCGGGGCATGAGCACGACGTTGCCGAGTGCTTTCAGCACGATGGCAACGAGCAGGGCCTGCACCGGCGTACGGACCGCGCCGGCGCCCTGCAGCACGCTGGCCGACACAGCGTTCAGCGTGCTGAACAAGGCCGTAAAGGCAAGAACAGCCATCGTCAAGCTGGCCTCGTCGTTTTTGTACAGCATCACATTGATCGGCATCGCAGCAAAAGCAAGTCCGAAAGAGGCGCCAAGACCAATAAGCCAAGAAAGCCGAACAGACATCTCCGCCCGGAAACGCAGCACGTCTATCTGCCCTCTCGCCTTCGCATCCGCCATCGCGGGAACAAGCACAGCCGACATCGAGGAAGCGATCATAACAACTAGCTGGACGAGCGGCAGCCCGCGGTTGTATAAACCAAACTGCCGAATAGCCTCAAGCTCGCTGCCTTGCGACGCTTCAAGCAGCCGCGGCATCGTAAACGTGTCGACCAATGTCAGCAGGGGCACAACGACCGCGCCTAAGCAGACAGGAATCGCATAAGCTGCGATGCGCCTCGTCCACTGCCAAGAGGAAAGGACCTTAAAGCCGGGCTTCCTTGCACCCTCCTGATCACCAGAATACTTTTGACGCCGCATTGCTTTACGCCAATATACATACATAACGAGCAGCCCTGCACCGGCGCCGGTTACAGAGCCAAAGGTTGCTCCTGCAGCAATCCACTCCTCGTCATACGCTAGAGCCGCCAAATAGAGCAGTAAGGCAACCATCGTAATGACGCGAATCAACTGCTCAATTACTTGAGAAACTGCGGTTGGCACCATGTTGTGATACCCTTGGAAATAACCGCGTAGAACAGCCAAGGTCGGAGCTACAAGAAGCGCAAACGATACGCTTCGGATCGCCCTCTCCGTTTGGCGGATCCCAATCCAGCTTGCAATCTCACCCGCTCCAAAGTAGAGCAGCATAAACAGGACGATGCCAGTAACCAGCAGCACAACTCCGGAAATACGGGCGATGCGCCTAGCCTCCTGATGATCGCCATGAATGACGCTCTCTGCCACAAACTTGGATACGGCGACGGGAAAGCCCGCTGTGGCCGCGAATAAAATCAAAATATAAAGCGGATAAACCGCATTATAGATACCAAAGGCCGCGTCCCCTGCTACATTTTGCAGCGGGATTTTTTGCAGAGTGCCCAGCAATTTAGAGAGTACAGCGGCGGCTCCCAGTACGGCAGCCCCCTTCAACAGCTTGACGTTACCCTGTTTTCCGACATTCTGCTGGAGCCCCTCTTGATCCATTTGATGCTCCTTGCCGGTTTTCCCCATCCTGCTTCTCCTCTACCTGAAGTGATCCAGCGATACATATACACGTATTATAACGAAATAGGCCATGGCAGACAAAAAAAGCTTCTCTTACAGATGAACATCACCTCAGTAAGGAAGCCTTTGTGTCTTATAATTTTGTCTACTGCTCCATCTGTTTCGCCAGAAAGCCAGCCGCTGTTTCTACCATCTTCACTTCCATGTTCCCCATCTTAACACTCTCATCCTTGGAGATTAGAATAACAGATCCAATAGGATCGCCACCCGCTACAATCGGAGCCGCCACGAAGGAAGAGAACGTTTCATTCGCATCTTTAATAATCTCAAACGTCCCTGGATTGCTCTCCAATATCGGTTTCCGGTTTTCCATACAAGATTCGATGATGGACCCCACCGACTTTTCCAAGAAATCCTTTTTGGATCCGCCAGCCATGGCAATAATCGTGTCCCGGTCTGAAATCATGGCAACATGATTAGTGCTCTCAAATAATGACTCTGCGTATTCCTTCGCAAAATCACCAAGCTCGCCAATAGGCGAATATTTCTTCAGAATCACTTCACCATCGCGATCCACAAAAATTTCCAACGGGTCGCCTTCACGAATTCGCAGTGTGCGTCGTATTTCCTTGGGGATGACTACTCTCCCTAAATCATCTATCCGACGGACAATTCCAGTTGCTTTCATACCTCTAGATGCCTCACTTTCCGCTCAAGAATTAGATACGACAGGAGCATGAAATCTTGTATGCTAGATCGGGATTTGGTGGGAACTTGAATTCTATCCATAGTATTCTTCACTTCCCAATCTTCTATGCAGTCGCTTCTGCTAAGGAATTTTTCTTTATGTAGCTTTGCACCCTGCTGCGATTATGTTGTCCAAAAATAACAAATAAAAACAGGATGTCCATAATCGGACATCCTGGTAAGTTCTTACTTTGCCGCTGGGCTAGCTGCTGGACTTGCAGCAGGGCTTGCCGCCGGAGCAGGGTTTGCTTCCGGTTTAGGCAGATTATTCGTTTCGATCAAGTTCGGATATTCTTTCTCAGCAAATTCAGTCAAGGATTTCTCTGCAAGCTGAGATTTAATTTGTGTTTTAAGCGTATCATCAAGTTGTTTCGTGCTTCTGGATTCCACTTTCATCACGTGGTAGCCAAAAGAGGATTCAACCGGATCGGAAATTTTGTTCAAAGGAAGTGTGCTTGCCGCATCTTTAAATTCAGGCACCCATTGGTTGATGTCTGCATCTTTATACGTACCGCCGGCATCTTTGGAACCCGGATCATCGGAATACTCTTTCGCTAGAGCCGCGAAATCTCCGCCTTGATCCAATTTGCCTTTTACTTCTTTCGCTCTAGCCAAGGCTTCATCCTTCGTACGCAGATCCTTCTGAGTAGCTGCATCTTTCAAGGAAATCAGAATATGGCTCACAGTTGCGATATCAAACGCATGCGCGGCTGCTTGCTCGTTGTAGGAATCTTGTACTTCTTTGTCAGTAATTTTGCCTTCCATGCTGCCCATCGTGTAGAAGCTCATTTTCATCAAAGATTCGATGTCTTTTAACTCGATGCCGTTATCTTTCAACTGCTTGTCCATTCCGCCTTCTTGCTTGCCGAAGTAATCCGTAATAGCCTTCATTTGCTCGGCGACTTGCTTGTCAGCATCCGCCTTCACTTTATCATCGGCTTTCGCGGACAACACGCGGAAAGTAACCATTTGCTTCAACATATCTTGTTGAAAAGCCGGATCTGCCATGAACTGAGCCAGTTGCGGCGAGAACATTTTGTTCACGTTGATGAAAGAATCGAACTCGGCGCGAGTGATTTTGCCGCCTTCTTTGTAAGTGGCAATCACATCAGTCGGCTTGCCTGTTGCTGCTGCAGTCGGGGAAGGTGAAGCTGTTGCTGCACCCTCCTTTTTGCTGCCGCATGCACTCAATACAGAAAATGCAAGTAGCAATGCTACCATGCTTAATATCCATTTTTTAGAAAAAAGTCGTTTGCTAGTATGATTTGGCAACATCCTTTAATTCCCCTTTCGTTTTCAGAACATCCTTATATTGTACCAGAAATTTCTCCAACAACTCGATGGAAGCTTCTGGCTTCATACCTTTGGAGCGGATAACAATATGCAACTGCGGGTCTGCGTTGAGCTTGATTCGACCGTCAAAGCCTTTGGACAAATTGAGCAGCTTCTGTCCATCCAGCCTGCCATTTTGGTCAATATGCACCTTGATTAGGTAATCATCCCCTTTTTGGCTGATCGATTCAATACGGTACTCCGCGCCATATGCTTTCAAGCGAGCCACTGACAGCAAGTTGAATACGGCCTGAGGCAGATCCCCGAAGCGGTCCACAAGCTCATCATGCAGGTCTGCGGCTTCCTCCAATGTGCGAATGGCGGCCACTTTTTTGTAAATTTCGATTTTTTGCATGCTGTCGTAGATGTAGTCGGATGGCAGATAAGCATCCAATTGTATATCGATGGAAGTGTTCCATTCCGGTTCCGGTACAGCCGCTTCCCCGTCTATTTCTAGTTTCAGCTTTGCAATTTCTTCGGCTAACATTTGGGAATAGAGGTCAAAACCTACGGAAGCAATGAAGCCATGCTGCTCTGCACCCAGCAAGTTCCCTGCGCCGCGGATGGACAAATCCCTCATGGCAATTTTAAAGCCTGAACCAAGTTCTGTAAACTCTTTAATCGCTTGCAATCGTTTTTCCGCCACTTCCGTGAGCACTTTATCCCGCTGGTATGTGAAATATGCATACGCTACGCGATTCGATCGCCCTACGCGACCACGCAGCTGATACAGCTGGGAAAGCCCCATTTTATCGGCGTCATGAACAATAAGCGTATTGACATTCGGGATATCGACACCCGTCTCGATAATGCTCGTACTGACGAGCACGTCGTATTCTCCATCGAGGAAATCGAGGATCGTCTTCTCCAGCTCCTGTTCGCCCATTTGTCCATGTGCGACGGTCACGCGGGCATCCGGTATCATCATCGAGATTTGATCGGCGATCTGCGTAATCCCTTGAACCCGGTTATAGAGATAATACACTTGACCCTCACGGGCAAGTTCCCGCTCAATCGCTTCTCTGACAAGCGTCGGGCCATACTCCACCACATAAGTTTGGACAGGGAAACGATTCTCCGGCGGCGTCTCAATAACGGACAAATCCCGCACTCCGAGCATGGACATATGCAAAGTTCTTGGAATCGGCGTTGCGGTGAGCGTCAGCACGTCCACATTCGTTTTGAGCCGCTTCAGCTTTTCTTTGTGGGACACGCCAAACCGCTGCTCCTCATCGACAATCAGCAAACCGAGATCTTTGAACTGCACATCTTGCGACAGCAGCCGGTGCGTGCCGATGACAACGTCAACCGTCCCTTTTTTGACGCCTTTCATGACTTCCGTCTGCTCTTTTTTGGAGCGGAAACGGCTGAGCACTCTCACATTAAACGGATAGCCTGAGAACCGCTCGCGGAAAGTCTCGTAATGCTGCTGCGCCAAAATCGTCGTCGGTACCAAGACAGCGACCTGCTTCCCGTCAATAGCCGCCTTAAATGCCGCACGAACGGCCACTTCGGTCTTCCCGTAACCAACGTCGCCGCAAAGCAAGCGATCCATCGGACGCGATTTCTCCATGTCGTTCTTAATTTCTTCAATCGCACGAAGCTGATCCCGCGTTTCATCGTAAGGGAACATCGCTTCGAACTCATTCTGATAGGAGCTGTCTTTGCTGAAGCCGTAGCCGGTCGTGGCCTGACGCTCAGCGTAGAGCTTGATCAGTTCATCCGCAATATCCTTCACAGATGCCCGTGCCTTGCTCTTCACTCTAGCCCAATCCGCTCCGCCAAGCTTATAAACCTTCGGTTCTTTCTCTTCCGAACCTACATATTTCTGAATGAGATCAATCTGGTCAATCGGCACTGACAGCTTATCGCCGCCAGCGTACATGATGTGCAGATAATCTTTATGGATTCCGCCTACTTCGAGCGTACCTATACCGACGTATTTCCCGATCCCATGGTTCACATGAACAACGTAATCGCCAATTTTAAGCTCTTGATAGCTCTTGATGCGCTCGGCATTCTCCAGCTTTTTCTCGACCTTGCGGGCTTTCCGCTGCTTCTGCGTGAAGATTTCGCCTTCCGTAATGACGACCAAATGGATCGAAGGCAGTTCAAACCCTGTTTGCAGATTGCCATCTACAATTTCCGGCACTTCGATCTGGTAATCATTCAAGACACGCCGCACCCGTTCGGCGCGTTCTTCGCCGTTCGCAAGAAGAATGACGTTGGCGCCATTCTTCTTCCAGCGCTCCATTTCCGCTTTCAGCAGATTCATTTGCCCGTGGAAGTTTTGCATCACACGACTGACGAAGTTCACAATGTTTTGCGGTTGAATGCCCACGACCTGACGCAGGAACAGCGACAAATACAAGGTCGGAAACGGTCTGCGGTGCAGCAGCGTTTCATAGGATTTGGACAGCACAAAAGCCGGCAAGCTCTTCCCCTCTGTCAGCGCATGCATCATCCACTCCGCCTCGTCGCGTTCGAGCTGCTTCGCCGTCTCCAGCAAACGCGCCGGCTCGTCGATGATCAGCACCGCATCCTTAGGCATGTAGTCTATGAGGGTCTGTCTTTCCGTATATAAAAGCGAAATATATTTATAAATGCCCGGAAATGTCTGCCCTTCGCGGAGCAGCTCAATATCCTGTCCAATCCCTTCGAGCAGGTTATCTTTCGCAGACCGGTCGGTCATTTTCTCCAGTTGCGCTTGAAGCAGCTCGTACGCGTGCTGCGCTGCGGATTGTAATCGCTTTCGGTCCGCTTGAATCTCACGGCAGGGAGGAATCGTAATCGCCTGTAATTTATCTATTGACCTCTGGTCACTCACATCGAAAGTACGGATAGAGTCAACATCGACATCAAAAAGCTCAATACGAATCGCATTTTCCGACGTCAGTGGGAACAAATCCAATATGCCGCCGCGAACGCTCATTTCCCCTTTGGTCTCAACCCGCTCCACGCGTTCGTAGCCCATATTGGATAACGTGCCGAGAAGCGTATCCAGTTCAACGGTATCCCCTACCTTAACGGTAATCCGGGATTCTTCGAAAACTTGCTTGATCGGAAGCAACCTGCGGACTCCGGCGAACGGCGCGATCACAATCCCACGGTAACCGCCTGCCAGCTTGGTGAGCACATCGATTCGCTGTGCCAGCATCTCCGGACTGGAAGCTGCTTCTTCCGCCGTCAGAAGCTCTTGCGACGGGTAGAGCAGCACATTATCGGCTGAGAGGCACTCTAGCAAATCCTCCGCTATTTTTTGAGCGGCAAACATATTATGAGTAACAATGAATAGCGGGCGCGTTAGCTCTCGCGCAAGAGTTGCGATCATCACTTGCTTAGAGGAGCCGGTAAGTCCGGCAACGAGCTGCTCTTTCATCTCGGACCTGATGCCTGTCACGATCGTTTGGAAGTCGGTATCCGCAGAAAAAGCCTGAATTAAAGCTTGCAAACAAGTACACTCCTCTCACAAAAAGAAGCCTTGGCACACTTGCCTCGGCTATTAACTCTTCATCTTCATCATTTTACTTCAACGAAATTCTGTTACTGCAAGGGACTAGCCAGCAAAGACAGCTCTGGATTGGCTTCCAGCGCCTCGCGGCAGTAGTCGCAAACAACCCTAACCGTAACATCTCCGTTCGTGTTATACGATATTATATCTCTACGCTCATCGGGGGTCAAGAAATGGAAACCCAACTGCTGCTCCGTGATCGCATGTTGATTAATTTCCCCAACAAACGTGTGGCAATGCCTGCAAATATACTTAATCATATGTATGCCTCCTTCGACGATTCGATTACATCCTAGTATGGCCATTCTCCGGAGAAATTAGCCGAATATACCATTATCATTTTCGAATAAGGGCTATGCATACAATACGTAGAAGCAAGCTGCAGACTTTATTTGTTGAATTTGCCCATCGTCTTCTCGAAAGGTTCGTCAAGACTCGACAACATCGCTTCGCACGTCAGATCCAGCACATCGCCAAGCGACTTCATCTCTTCCTTGGAGAAGTTCGACAGCACATAATCGGCAATATTATAGCCGGGAGCCGGTCGGTTCACGCCCACGCGAATGCGGTTAAAGCTCTGCGTCCCGGCATGCTGAATAATCGACTTAATTCCGTTATGACCGCCTGCGCTCCCTTGATAACGAAGTCTGATCTGGCCAAAAGGCGTATCCATATCATCATAAATGATGACAACATCCTCCACCTTCGCTTTATAAAAGTCCAAGACCGCTCTCATCGATTCGCCTGAAAGGTTCATATACGTCATTGGCTTCAGCAAAAACACCTTCGTGCCGTTCACGTTCCCCTCTGCGAGAAGTCCTTTGCCCTTGTTTTGAAAGGAACTTATTCCCCATTTGGCGGCAAAACGATCAATCGCCATGAACCCGACATTATGCCGGTTCATCTCATATTGTTTTCCCGGGTTTCCCAGTCCGATAAAACATTTCATTTTCTTCCAGTTCCTCCTAGCCGTTTGCTAAAAAATCCTTGGCGTAACCTGCATCTAACGGTTATTGTTTACCTATATGTAACGAAAGCGCACCAACAAATTCTTAGCTGCGGGTGAATTATTGAATATGTATCTAAACGGTCAACAACTTACAAGCGATCATCATTTTCAAGATCATATAGATGCCGGTATTCCCGTCCAAGTATACTATCAAAATCTGCATAAGGATATAGGCTACATTGAAAATTACAACCCGCATTTTATTAAAGTCAATAATACGTTCTATAACCGAAACACGCACGTTATTGTTTCCCGGCCAGGATACTGACTCATCTTGAGATCCGCCTGATTGAAGGGTAATTAAATAAAGGATACCCTTAGCACATCGCGGAGGGTACCCTTCTTTTAACTTATACCGTCTGTTCTTCTTTCGCTTGCTCGCCTGCTTCGCTTGGCTTATCCTCTTTGCCCTGCGTAGCAACGTCCTCTGGAGCTTCTTTCTGAGGCGCCAGGATCGTGAGAACGAGCTCATTCGGATCGGACTTCACTTCAATCGTATCCGGCACCGTGAGCTCGCTAACCAGCATGTTTTCGCCGATGCCTACGTGTGAAATATCGACCGTGATCGAAGCCGGTATCTGATTGGGCAAACAGCGGATTTCCAATTCATGCAATTGAATCTGCAGAATGCCGCCTTCCTTCGCCCCTTCGGCCTCCCCGACGAATTCCAGAATAACCACGGTTTTGACCGGCTCGTCCATATTGATTTGATGAAAGTCAACATGGAGCAGCTCCCGGTTAAGCGGGTGGCGCTGAATTTCATTGATCATAACCGGCTGTTTGCCCCCGCCATCCGGCATGTCCAGCTCAATAACGGCATGCGGGCTCTTGCGGAGCAGCGCCATTAGTTCCTTCTGATCAACGGTAATGACCGTTACCGCCACCTTCTTGCCGTACACGACTGCAGGCAGCTTGCCGTTCACACGCAGCTGCTTAATATCAGATTTCGTTGCGTCCTTGCGGGCTTCCGCTTTCAATGACAATGCCATAAGAAAAAGAACCTCCTAAGAGTTTTGCTCAGCACACTTACTTTCGTAAACGACGCCAAGTGGGTAACAGCTAGTTCATAGCGTACCCAACCTTAAGAAGTTCCATCCAAAATCCCCCTCGTGAGGGAGATTTGACTTTTTCCTACTCTTTTTTCGCTTTACTGTCCTTCTTCGCTTTCATCCGTGCTTTGATTTTATCTGCATAGCCCGGTTTATTCGTTTGTCTTTCACGCGCGATAGCCAAATCGCCGTCGTTAACGGCGTGTGTAATCGTAGAGCCTGCGACGACATAAGCACCGTTGCCAATTTTCACAGGAGCAATTAAGTTGACATTACTGCCTACAAACGCATCGTCCCCGATTTCAGTTAAACTCTTATTGAAACCGTCGTAGTTCACCGTAATTGCGCCACAGCCAAAGTTAACGTTCGTGCCGACAACCGCATCTCCTACATAGCTTAAGTGAGATACTTTCGATCCATCGCCCAGCGTCGCATTCTTAATCTCGACGAAGTCGCCGATCTTCACTTGCTTGCCAAGTTTCGCTCCGGGTCTCAAATAAGCAAACGGCCCTACACTAGCCTCATTATCCACATAAGCGTCTTGAAGAACGGATTGCTTAATCGTAACGTCATCCTTCACAACGGAATCGATAATCTCGGTTTGAGGTCCGATCGTACACTGCTCGCCAATCACCGTTTTCCCACGCAAAATAGTACCCGGCAGCAGCACGGTATCCGCTCCGATCACAACCCCTTTTTCAATATAGGTGTTGGCAGGATCGATAATCGTAACCCCGTTCAGCATGTGCTCACGGTTAATGCGCGCTTTAAACAGCACTTCTGCTTCAGCTAGCGCTACACGGTCGTTCACACCGATAGACTCTGCGGCATCTTTCATGCAGTAGCCTTGTACCGTTTCCCCGGCGCCCGTTAGGATGCCGATGACATCGGTCAGGTAGTATTCATTCTGAGCATTGTTGTTTGTCACAGAGCCCAGTGCTTTGAACAGCTTCCGGTTATCGAAAATATAAGTGCCTGTATTGATCTCCTGAACAGCCGCTTCTTCGCTGCTGCAGTCCTTTTGTTCCACAATTCGCGCAACTCTGCCATCTTCACCGCGAATAACCCGGCCATACCCCTGCGGATCATCGAGCTTTGCTGTCAGGATCGTCGCCGACGCGCCCGAACGCTGATGCAGTTCAAGCGTACTCTTCAGCGTAGCTTCCGAGATCAACGGCGTATCTCCGCAAATGACCACCGTCGTGCCGTCTTCATCGCCAAGCATATCTTTCGCTTGCAGAACCGCATGACCGGTTCCGCATTGCTGCTCCTGCAAAGCATATTCAACCTGGTCTCCCAGGTAACTCTTTACCGCTTCCGCTCCAAATCCAACAATAACTAGAGTTCTTGTTACTTCTATTTGCTGAAGCGTGTCCATAACGTGCCCCACCATCGGTTTACCTGCAACCGGATGAAGCACCTTATACAGCTTTGATTTCATACGCTTACCTTGTCCTGCAGCCAACACAATCGCCATGAGCTTCAATGCCTATTCCAACCCCTTTATTAAAAATAACTGTATGCATATATACGTAATAATCGAATTAAAAGTTCATTACCAATGATAGCATCAATGCCACCCAAATGAAAAGAGAGCCCCAAAGGGCTCCCTCAATAATTATTCGCTATGCGCCTTCTTCAATAACCTCTTCCTCTACTGCCGCACGGTCGTATTCAGCCAATACAGCAGCTTGAATCTTCTCGCGTGTAGTAGAAGAAATTGGATGAGCGATATCGCGAAACTCCCCATCTGGCGTACGCTTGCTTGGCATTGCCACGAACATGCCGTTATTCCCGTCGATAACACGTATGTCGTGTACAACGAACTCGTTATCGATGGTAATGGAAGCGATTGCTTTCATCCTCCCCTCGGAGTTGACCCGGCGGAGCCTTACATCTGTAATTTGCACTTGTGTTCACCACCTTTTTCCATCTCTGAGACTTGGGTGTAATATTCCACATCATCGTGCAAATTCCTTCTTATTTTTTTGAAATTTTCGATAATTTTATACAATCTTAATGTTACTGTTAAAATTCGACAGGAATCTCAGCAATTAACTCTATTTCGACAAAAACATCGCGTGGTAATCTGGCCACTTCGACAGTCGATCTAGCCGGTTTATGGTCGCCAAAGTACGTCGCGTAAATCTCATTGAGCTCTGCAAACTGATTCATATCCTTTAAGAAAACAGTCGCTTTCACGACTTGTCCAAAAGATGAGCCTGCCGCTTCCAGCACGCCTTTCAAGTTGGCGAACACTTGGTGCGCTTGCTCCTTAATGCCGCCCTGCACGATTTGCCCATCCAAACCGAGCGGGATTTGTCCCGAAGTAAACAGCAAATTGCCGAACTTAACCGCCTGCGAGTAAGGTCCGATAGCAGCAGGCGCTGCCGTTGTTGAAATGAATTCCATCGTTTTACGCATCTCCTTTTTTACTATCAAAATAATTGCCTGGCTCTACCGTAATTTGTTTGGTCTTGGAATCAACGCCATACAACCGGGCCAGCGATATGTAATGATCCACTAAACGCTCTTCGACTTCAACGGATTCCATAAAGACGCCAACCCCTTGGACAGTGGCTTTGAATTCCGCCAGCAAATCCATCATGCCATGAATTGTACCGCCTACATGCATGAAATCGTCGATGATGAGCACTTTCGATTCCTCTTTCAAGGCGCGTCTTGCCAGCGACATGGTCTGAATGCGCTTATTAGAGCCCGAAACATAGTTAATGCTCACCGCTGAACCTTCAGTAACCCGGCCGTCCCTGCGGACAACAACAACCGGCAGATTCATATAAGTAGCCGTCGCATAAGCGAGCGGAATGCCTTTCGTTTCTACAGTCATAATCACATCAATATCACGACCTGCGAAAGCAGATGCAAATGTTTTGCCAATTTCATTCAAATACTGGGGCTGCCCCATGATATCGGACATATATAAGTAACCGCCGGGCAAAATCCGTTCAGGCTGCTGCAGCTGCAGGCAGAGCTGTCCAATAAACTTCAAGGATGTTTCCTTCGGCACCTTCGGTGAAAACTTCACACCCCCGGCTGCGCCCGCAAGCGTTTGCAGCTCGCCGAGTCCCTCTTCTTCAAAAACTTCTTTAATAATCGCCAAATCCTCACTAATGGAGGACTTCGCTGAGTTGTAACGCTCGGCAAAAGTCGTTAAAGGAATTAACGAATGGGGGCGAAACAACAAGTATTGCGTCATTTCTACCAGCCTAGCGCTCCTTTTCAACTTTTTCATCGCACTACCCCCCAAAAATCCGAATAATATAAAGAAAATATACCACTTTTATACGTATTTATTCAAGCTTAGCATGAAAAATAAATTAACATGGACCTCACACAATACTAACACAATGAAAAATCAGCAAGAAGCGAACCTCTCCACAAAAAAAGGACCGCCTAGGCAGTGGGCCTGACGGCTTTCCAGGTTGCACGATACGCAACCTCTATCAATTCAATCGTTACTTACTGCTAGGTCAACATCCGCACCGCATATACATCCTTGCAGAAACCCCGAAGCCCGTTATAAATCCGCGGCACCTTCGCTTCCTTCGAGACAAGACCGAATACCGTTGGCCCGCTTCCGGACATCAACACGCCGTCTGCTCCCAGACGCTGCATGCATTCCTTCAATTGCCGGACCTCCGGATAAAGATCCAGCGTCACTTCTTCCAGCACGTTGCCAAGGTTTCCGCAGAGCTGATCGAACTGCTTCTCGCGAATCGCCTTCATCACACTCTCCGTAGATGGATGATGCTTGATCTCACGGGCATTCAGCTTCCCATAAATCTCCGACGTGGACACATTGATGGGAGGCTTGGCCAATACGACCCAACACTGCGGCGGCGAGACGATCGGCTCCAGCTTTTCTCCGCGTCCTCTGGCGACGGCCGTTCCTCCTGTTACACAGAAAGGCACATCCGATCCAAGCTCAGCGCCAAGCACCTGCAGCTCCTCCATAGGGATGTTTAAATCCCAAAGCCGGTTCAAACCTCGGAGCGTTGCTGCTGCGTCGCTGCTGCCCCCTGCCAGTCCAGCTGCCACAGGGATCTTTTTATCCAAATGAATGTAGACGCCTTGTTTGACGTCATAGCGATCTTTGATTAGACGTGCAGCCTGAAAGGCCAGGTTCTTCTCGTCTAGCGGAATGTAGCCCGCCTGACTGGAAATAATGATGGTGTCCCGTGAAAGCTCTTGCATCTCGATCCGGTCAGCCAAGTCGACCATCGTCATGACCATCTCTACTTCATGATAACCATCCGGTCTTTTATGTAAAACATCTAAGGATAAATTAATTTTAGCCGGTGCTTTTTCAAAAATTTTCAACAGGATCACCTTCTTTTGCTCGTTTGCCGTTAAAATATTATAACAAAAGCGCAAAAAAAAAGCTAAAGCATTCGCTTTAGCTGTAATAGGGACGTTGTTCGGCCTGTACCGCTTGTTGAGACGCCGATGCCACGGGATTCCATCCCGCATGCGCCGAGCCGCCTGGTGAAGCTGTCTGGCCGTAAGAAGGCGTGTAGGCAGGCTTAACAGTCGCCGCTTGCTGCCCATACATCTGAGGCGATTGTACAACCTGCTGGTTATACATCGGCGTTTGCGAATAGCCTGGCGGCATAGCGTTGGGCTGACTGTAAGATGTTTGCGGTGTGGGGCCAGAGGATGAATATTGCTTCGCCAACTGTTCCTCCGCGATTTGAATCGCTCGTTTCACCATATTCCCCGCATCTTTCGTGCGGATGCCTTCCCAGCCTTCACGCTGCACGACATCATAGAACCCCAGATCTTTGGCCAGCTCATTTTTGAAACTTTCGGACATAACACCTCTTCTGCGACTCATAAAAAAACCTCCTTCTCCTGAGCCTAGCGTGAGCTTTGACTGAACAAAGCCGCCAGCGTAAGCATAAAGTAAGGTTAGTATGCCCAGTCGCGCAAGGTCCATTCAAATGCAAAAACAGACCCTCGGGTCTGCTCATATAGAAACTATTTAAGCTAATGTTGGATATAGGTGATACGAACCTGGCCGTCATCATTGCACACCGTAACTTCAACAGATTCGGTAAGGATGTCGGCGTAGCTGTAAGACACTCGTTTAAAGGCGTGTGATTCTTGGTCAAGCTTCACGATAAACACAGAAGGGTAGGTTTCTTCTAAAACACCGGAACGTTCGACAGTCTTTCGACGGCCACCATTCGCTCTCAACATGATCTTCTGCCCGACGTGGGGCTCCAAACTGCGTTTGATTTCCAATAGCGCATTTTTTGCCATTGTCAACTACCACCTCTTTCCTTGTTAATTATAACCCAAACTGACAAGCATGTCAAACAGGGTCAAATATTATATCAGCACCACAATCCAGTTGTCAACGGCATTTTCACCTAATTTCCGAATTCCCCATTGTACAGGTTGTCTCCAAAGTTCGCAAATTATTCACACTTTTCCAATAAAAAAAGAACACTCCCCCGGCACCTCCCTCTCAATGAGGAAAGCATCAGGCAAATGTTCTTTAAATAATCTATATGAGCACCAGTTACACATGCTCCTCTGTGTGTTGTTGAATACCCGGAACGCCCATCCGGTAGCTGCCGCGCGTCTCTACCCCGCCTAAACCGTCAAGCCCCGTCACCGTCAAGTCCATAATATCCAGCATGGATATTGTCTCCTTCACGGATGTGTAGGATAGCTTTGCCGCTATGCAAAGCGGGTCTAGTGCGTGGATGAGGATGCGCGCGGGTGAGCTCGCGAAATTAGCCCCCGCCCGAAGCAATGCCTCAAAATGAGACTGGCACGCACCGGCCACGATAATCATCGCGTCGCGGTTGCGTTCATACTGCCGGGCGATCTGAACGGCGTTCACGAAGTTCTGTGAATTCTTATAGCTGGCCAAACCGCTAGGTCCTGCGGTTTTACGATGCTTAAGTATTCCGTCATGCCCCGTGATGACGACAATGTCCGGCTTAATTTGCGGGAGCAGCCGGTGGAGCGCGTCGGCCATTTGCGATTCCGGAATGTAATACCCCTCTGCCGGCACGCGAAGCTCGCCATAGAGCAGCATGCTTTTACGCAGGTAGGTCGGATCTCCGTCCAAATGCAGCACTTTGCCAGGGACTTCAAAATACCCTGCACTGGCTTTCTGATTATGGGCGACGGTGAGGTGATTCTTCTCCTGCAGTTGCACCTGGGCTACCGCCAGCCTCCGCAATGTCTCGCGAAATTCGGGCGAGCTCGACCTGGGATGGTCGATCGCCTCTGCCGGGTTCGTCAGCGTTAAGTCCACTAAAGGTGCATCCGCAAGCAGTCTATAATCGACGCCGCGCAGAATGGCCTTCATCTGATCAATGCGTTCAATCTTAAACATGACGTCGCCGCCATAGGATTTACGGGTTACAAAGTCTCCTTGCCTCATCGCACAAATCCCCTCCTAGGGTCATCCTATGGCGGGACTGGGCATTTGGTGCGGGTTATTTGCAGCCGTGCGCGCGCAGCGCTGTCGATAAGCGCGCGAACTCTTCCATGCTGAGCGTTTCGCCGCGGCGCGAAGGCTCGATGCTGCAGCCGTGGAGCAGCGCTTCCAGCTCCGCTTTGTTTTCTTTGGTAAAGAACCGCGCCGCCAGGTTATTGTACAAGGTTTTACGCCGCTGGACGAAGGATGCCTGGACGACGGCGAAGAAGAAGTCCACGTCCGCCACCTCAACCGGCGGTGTTTTGCGCACACGCAGCCGAATCACGGCGGAATCGACGTTCGGCTGCGGCACGAAGACGGTGCGCGGCACGATCGTCACGAGCTCCGGCTCGCAGTGGAATTGCACGGCAATGCTGAGGCTGCCGTAATCTTTGGTGCCCGGGCGAGCCGCCATGCGGTCGGCCACCTCTTTTTGAATCATCACGACGATATTCTCCAAGGGCAGCTTCTCTTCCAAAAGCTTCATAATGATCGGTGTCGTGATGTAGTACGGCAGGTTGGCGACGACACTGACGCCATCCATGCCCGTGAAATGCTGCCGGAACAACTCCGGCAGGTCGGTCTTCAAAATATCGCCATGAACGACACTCGCATGGGGATACGGCTCCAGCGTCTCGCCTAGAATAGGCAGCAGACGCTGATCGATCTCGACGGCCAAGACGCGCCCTGCGAGCTTGGCCAGCTGCTGGGTGAGCGCCCCGATGCCAGGGCCGACTTCCAGCGCTCCCTTGTTCGGTCCGAGCTCGGCGGCCGAAACGATCTTGCTCAAAATATTCTGGTCGATCAGAAAGTTCTGACCCAGACTTTTTTTGAGCACAAGATTATGCTTTTTAATAATTTGTTTCGTCTTACTCGGTGTTGCAACGTCATCTGCTGTTACAATCACTTCATTGCCGGGTATATTCATCTTGTAGCCCTCATTTATCTATAGGTTCTGAGTTTAACTATATATTCGCTTCCAGATGCTCCAAAGCTGCCTCAAACTCTTCACGTGAGATCTGGAACATCGCACACCGCTTATAAAACTGTTTGCCGTTGCAGTAGCCTATTCCAAGCGCATTGCCTACAACAAGCCTTCTGGACGCCGCCTCGGGGTGAACGATCAACCCTGCGGCCATAAGGTCGCTCATGGCGAGCTGCGAAACGCTCCCTTCGTACTCTGTCCGAAGGTTCTGAAGCGCCTGCCGGATCGTCTCTGGCGCCGCATTCTCCACGCCAATGTCGCCTTTATACTCGGCCTGCTCCTGCGTGATAAAGGCATGCTTGCAGCCTGGCACCTTGGCGGCCACAATCTTCCGAATCCGCTCGCCTGCGTGATCCGGGTCGGTGAAAATAATGACGCCTCTGCGCTGCTGTGCGAGGGCTATCCGCTTCAATACGGCTTGCCCGATGGCGGAGCCGCCCGTTTCTATCGTATCCGCCTCGACCGCTCGGCGAATGGCGGCCGTATCGTCCTTGCCTTCAACGACGATGACTTCTTTCATCATAATGAGTTCCCTTCCCAGTACGCAGAAAAAGAAGAGGGAACCCCTCTTCTTTCGCCCAGGCTGCTCGCCTGGCAACGTATAATGACATTGTTCCCGCTGAAACTGACGTTTACACGTTAATTTTCAGACGGCTTTTTCGGTCCTACGACATAGACCGTATACCCCTGTTTTGTTCCGAATTTATTGGCATAGCCATGATCTTCAAAGTATACATCAATCATTTGGCCTTTCACACCGCTGCCGATATCTTCAGCACGGCGGAAGCCGACACCCTCAATGTAAACCCACCATCCCAGCGGGATAACTTTCGGGTCAACCGCAATCGTTCTGCCTTCCGTTACCGTTGTTCCCGTATACGTCTTACCGTATCCAGGCGATCCTTCGGACTTCCCTGTCGAATCTGCGCCCGCCGAATAGGCGGTCAGCTTCACATTCTTCAGAATTTGTTTATACCCGAACGTAACGCCATTCTTGGAAATCTCATCCACACTCGGGGATGAGGCCGACAGCGTCACAACAGGGTTCTTCGTGCCAACGGACACGACTTTCTTGATACTTTCCTGCTGGACTTCTTGACCCACAACAGCTTCCGCCACTAGAACGCCATCTTCGTAAGTCTTCTCTTTCTTTTTGACCAATACGCCCTCTTTACCTTCTTGGACAACTTGCTCTTTGCCTTTGAGCAGCGATGCATCACTTTTCTTTTCCGTATCGAATGCAATCGGCTCTGTTACTTCTTCCGTCTCTTTTTTTACACGGACGATTTTGATTTCATCGCCTGAGCTCAGAGCGGCTGTTGGATCGGGAGTCAGCTTATCCTGTTCCCCAAGTGCAATATGTAAACGTTGCAATGCACTTTCAACCGTTCTTGCAGTTGTGTAAACAGTGGTGGTCTTTCCATCAGCAGTCAATTGAATTGGAGAAGCTTGCTCGATGACGAATTTGTCTCCACCCTTGATTGTCGCCGCAGGGTCTGCAGATATTTCATCGTGTTCACCAATCTTTATGGCTTGTTCATCCAGTAGGCGTTGCAGGACCCATTGCTTCGTATGCACAACGGTTTCTTGTCCATTCACAACCACGGATACGCTCTTGGTAGCCGTACCGTACAACAACACCAAAAACATGAAAGTCATTGCGATTGAGATTAGAGCCAGGCTTAAAATCAAACGCAAGTTTTCATGCTTCCATCGCAATGCGAAGGACATGCTGGATGATCGTTTTACATGGGTCTCGCTAAAAGAGATACTGCCCACTTCTTCGGTCCTCCTTCAAAGCCTCGCCGCCAGGTTACAGCATGATTAAATTTGACGCGACTAAGGTTTTTAATTTAACTTAACGTGCTTCCATCGGCAGCTGCGCTTAAACTGCTGCGTTCCGGTCGTCCCACCCCGCTTTGCCTATTCAACATTCTATGAGTAGAGATCCTTAAGAAGATAAAAAGCCAGCAAGAAGAGGACTCTTCTCGCTGGCTTAGTTTGCATAGTAAATACACAAATAGCACACACGACAATCGTTACCTCTCTTACGCTTACGAGGTTAGCTGACGGATTCGGACGTGAGAGTCGCCCTACTCAGACGTAAACTTCCGTTAACGTCCAAGATTCACCCCTGTTACTCACTCTGTTCACTTCAGATGCGTTCACCCGCTTCTCAAGCTTACAGTGGTTCCCCCGTTCCCTTATTCGGAACTCAGCGAATGGAAAAATGGCAAATTGGTTATTAAGTTATTATGAAAAGTATATTACGCTGTTAATCTCTACCTGTAAAGGGATTAACACCTACTAAAAAGGGCTAAATCGCTTAAAATTAGCTTATTTTTAGAATAAAACCACTTTTTATCTACATTTATCTCACTATAACGTATGAATACTAGGTTTCTTCGTGTTTTCACACCTAAACTAGGCTTCGAAACCAAATTTGTTTATACTTATCATGAAAGAATTTAGTGATTTAATACCAATAATTAGCTATTCAGGGAGGCAATGAGATGGGGCCCATTTTGCAAGTCGACTCTTTATTTGGAGGATATTTACCCACGAAACCGGTTCTCCATGACCTCACGTTTTCGATTCGTCAGGGAGAAATGATGGGTTTGATCGGTTTGAACGGCGCAGGCAAAAGTACGACCATCAAAAACATCCTCGGTCTGCTTCAGCCTCAAAAAGGTTCGATAAAAATCAACGGCTTGACGTTAACCGAGGATCCGCTTCCTTACCGGGCTACCTACGCATATGTTCCTGAGAGTCCGGAGCTATATGAAGAACTTACGATTCGTGAGCACCTCGAGCTAACGGCAATGGCATACGGCTTGTCGAAGGAAGACTATCTCTCCCGTTCGCAAGCGCTGCTCGCGCAATTTCAGATGGAGGACAAGCTGAACTCCTTCGCCAGCCATTTATCCAAAGGCATGAAGCAAAAAGTGATGATTATGAATGCGTTCCTGATCGAGCCCTCATTGTACATCATTGACGAGCCTTTTCTCGGACTCGATCCGTTAGCGATTCGCTCACTGCTGGAGTTAATGGTCAAAATGAAGCGGCAAGGCGCGTCATTCCTCATATCATCGCATATTTTGTCTACGATTGAGAAATATTGTGATAATTACGTCGTCCTTCATAAGGGTCACATGGTCGCTCAGGGTGATTTAGTCGAATTGCGTCAGCAAACCGGACTCCAACAGGCGTCACTGGACGACATCTTTTATAAGCTTGTAAAAGGGGATCCGGTATGAAATCGATGGACTTGAATACCCGTGCCTTATGGCAGCAAAGATTTGAACGTTATATGAAAGAATCTATGGGCTATCTGCAGTATGCAGCGCGCAGCAATTTTTTCGGCTTCCTGTTATTTCTTGTCATTCTTTCTTCCTATTATTATGCAAAAATACTACAGCGGCTTCCGACAGATTACCCTTATCTGTGGATCGTCCTTTTGCTTCTCGTTCCTCTGTTGTCTTCCAGCCCGATCCGCACCTTAACCAGAAGCGCAGACCGTATGTTTTTGCTGCGTATCGAACATCAAATGGGCCCTTACATCCGCGGCGGATTTATGTACAGTTTAGCGCTGCAAGCATTTTGGACATTTCTGGCATGGGTCGTGTTGTGGCCTTTATACCATCACTGCCTCGGACGTGAAGAGCAGCATTTCTTATGGATGCTCGCCTTGCTTCTATTAATGAAGTTAGCCAATTTATCGGCTAGCTGGCAGGAAAGCCGGTTCACGAATGAACGCGCGAGAATCGCATCCGTTAGCTTTCGCTGGATCGCAACAACCGCCTTGGTTTCTCTGCAATTTCTGACTAGCGTGTTCTGGGCAAGCGGCGCAGCATTGGTTCTCATTTTAGCCTGGCTAACGGCTACTCACTACGTATCCAAATACCTGATTGGATGGGATTACCTCATCGCTAAAGAAAGGCAGCAGCAAGCAAGACTTTACGCCTTTTTCAATTGGTTCGTGGATGTTCCGCACTTGGGAACGCGAATAACCCGCCGAGGCTGGATCAGCGGGGTCACAACATTCATTCCTTTTAAACAAGAGGCTGCTTATCTGTACATATATATGAAGACCTTACTGCGTACGGAGCTATTCGGGATTGTCATGCGTATTTCCCTGTTGGGGGCGTTAGCCATAGCCGTTTCAAGCAGCGAAACAGCGCGAATACTCATCTTTTTTATCGCGTTGATCATCTCCATGGTTCAACTCACGCCGCTCGAGCGTTCACACCGTTATACCTTTTGGCTGGAGATGTACCCGCTTGACCGTCAATTGAAAGCCGGTTCCTTGGCCTTCATCATTTGGTCCGTCCTGTTCTTGGAGCTATGCATCCTGTCGGTTCCGCTTTTGATCCGCTCTTCGCCTATCCTTTTCACGGTCCCGCTCATCGGACTCGCCTTCATCTCGTTAAGCTGCGGAATCTTGCTTCGACGCAAATTCGCAAAGAACGCTTTACTTGAGACCTAGCAAGGCAATCGCGTTGTTTGTCGTTATTTCTGCGAGTTCCTCCAGACTCAAGCCCTTAATTTCCGCGGCCGTTTCGGCCACCAACCGAACATAAGCCGATTCATTGCGCTTGCCGCGGAAAGGATGCGGGGTCAAGTAAGGAGCATCCGTCTCAATCAATAAGCGGTCTAACGGAACTTGGGCCAGCACTTCCTTTGGCTGTTTCGCATTTTTGAAAGTAACAGGCCCGCCGAAGGAGATATGGAAATTCATATCCAAGCATTGCTTTGCCGTTTCCCAACTCCCCGAAAAACAGTGCATAATACCTCCGACTTCCGCAGCTTTCTCCTCTTTTAAAATCGTCAAAATATCGTGATGGGCATCCCGGTTATGAATCACAATAGGCATGCCAAGCTTTCGCGCCAGCCTGATTTGCTCTCGAAAAACCCGCTGTTGTACGTCCTTGGGCGACTTATCCCAGTAGTAATCCAGTCCGATTTCCCCGATGGCCACCACCTTCTCATGTTTGCACAAATCCTCGATCCATTCCAAATCGCCCGGCTGCATATCAATGGCATCGACAGGATGCCAACCCACCGTTGAATAGATGAAATCGTATTTCTCGGCAAGCGCAATCGAGCTGGGAATGGTCTCCCGATTAAAGCCGACATTCACCATTCTCGTAACGCCTGCCTCCCACGCACGCTGAATGACCTCATCCTGATCTTCTTGAAATTGTTCCGCATTTAAATGTGTATGTGAATCTGTCAGCATGTTCTTCTCCTTACTCTTTCTTATGTATAGTGGTTTATTCTTGTTCGCCAAGCAGCTCCCATAGTTCCGGATATTGGACGGCATTCAACCGTTCCAGCAGTTCTTCAGGGTAGTAGACATGATGCTTACCCATTTGGAATCCGCTTATAGACTGAACGATCTCCGACCGATGGGTGATTTCAGTTAACGCTTCCTTATGATCCAAAAGCAGGATCGGCAAATTATCTTCCGTTTCCCCCGGTCTGTACACATCATAGGATTGATTCGAAGGGAAATCAATTTCCATGTAGTAGATCGGATCAAAGCCGACTTCCGCCATGACTTTCTCCATGAGCTGGATTAAACGCTGATTCGACTCATCGAAGGTACTGTATTTATACAGTTTACGGTCCAAGAAGCGCTTGCACATATCACCCAGAATGGGGTCCTTCTCGCTCATCCAAAATGTTAACATAGCCTGCATGACAGACTCATCCAGCAGTAAATAATCTTCAAGAGAAATTTTATTCTGAATGAGGTGAAGAATGGGATCGGTCATAAAAGCAAACGTATAGTTGTCTTCGTATAAATGTTTGGCGCGCGCAAAGATTTTATGCAGCAAAATTTCCGCGCTCCGTGTCACCGGATGAAAATAGACCTGCCAGTACATTTGATAACGGGACATTAAATAGTCCTCTACCGCATGCATGCCGCTCTCTTTGACTACAATATGCCCCCGGTAGGGCCGAATGACGCGCAGGATCCGCTCAAGATCGAACGTACCGTAATTGACCCCTGTGAAATAAGCATCCCTCAGCAGATAGTCCATCCGGTCAGCGTCCAATTGTGACGACACCAGGCTTACAACAATTTCCTCATTATACGATTTGCAAATAACACCGGCTACTTTCTTCGGAAAATCAGGAGAAACCCGCCGAAGTACTTCATTGACCTCCGTATCGCCAAGCACGATTTTACAAGACCAATCCTCATGCCGTGTTCCGAAAGCCTTCTCAATGGAATGGGAGAAAGGCCCGTGCCCCAAATCGTGCAATAGCGCCGCACAAAGGCAAAGCAGCCGCTCTTCCTTCGGCCAGCCTTCATATTGATTGCGTTCAAATTGGGAAATAATTTTGCGCGTGATCTCATAAACACCGAGCGAATGAGAGAACCGGCTGTGCTCGGCACCATGAAACGTTAAATAAGAGGTGCCCAATTGACGAATGCGGCGCAGCCTTTGAAACTCTCGCGTATTGATCAAATCCCATATCGTGGCATCCTGGACATATATGTATTTATGAACCGGATCTTTAAAAACTTTCTCTTCCTTCATCTGTTCACAACCTTTCTTTATTTAATTCTACATGTTTTCGACAATCCGCTCCATCACTTCGACACTTAATGTCGTAATTTGTCGAATCGCTACTCCCAGTTTTCTCTTCGTTCCGCTCTTGCATTTCTATTGGTAACTCTAACCTTTTTCAGAGAGAGGAAAGTAATATATTATTTACATTCCCCTATTCTACAGGGTTTTCACCTTCTTCCCTTTCGTAATTAGATATAGAAAAATAATAGCTTTCTTGCTTAAAATCATAAAAATATGGTTGACTATTTTGGGAATGGTTGGTATCATTAGTCAAGAAGATATGTCGAAACATGACGATATTGATAAAATTTTTATAAAATCGAAAGGGGTTTATATATATGATGAAATCTACGGGCATTGTCAGAAAAGTTGACGAATTGGGGCGTGTCGTTATTCCGATTGAACTTCGCCGCACGCTGGGTATTGGCGAGAAGGATGCTCTGGAAATTTATGTAGATGGCGAGCGCATCATGCTTAAGAAATATGAGCCTGCTTGTATCTTCTGCGGCAACGCGGAAGGCGTCTCTTACTTTAAGGGAAAAATTGTTTGTCATATTTGTTTAGCAGAAATGCCAACACCTGTGACAAAATAAGAAAAATAGTATATAATAGAAGTAGCACTTATCCTATTGGTAATTCTAACCTTTTTCATATCTCCTCTAATCTCTAATTTGTTGGCTTCCGCCACGGATTAGAGATCTTTTTTTGTTCAGACCTTCTGGAGCGTGTGCCCCGCCGCCTTTGCCAACCCGCTATGTAATGGGAACTACAGGGCGTTATTTCCGCAGAAACACCCTTATTGGTCAGCGAAGAGGAACTATGATCCTCTTCTCGCAATTCCGGGCTGAAATCCAGCTGATTCCAGCAAAATAAAGCCCTGTAGTTCCCCTTCATCAGCTAAATGTCTGCTCTTTACCAACATAGCGGCTTATAGTTCCCTTAAAAGGAGCGCGCTGTCTTCAGGCCATCCAATCCTTTAACTGCAACTGACTGGCTGGCGAAAAACCACGCCCGCTCGAGTTAGCGCTCAAGTAAAGCGTTATATACATCACGCTTGGAAAGCCCGCGATCGCTCGCTGCCTGCTTCATTGCTTCCTTCCGGTCGCTGCCCAGCCGCTCATAGTGCTCGACATGCTCGCCCAGCGTCATCGCCTCCCACCAGCTATCGGCGGCTTCCTTCGCCGCCTCCGCGGACGCGCCTTCGGCGATAACGCAGTACTCCCCCTGCGGTGGGTGCTGCGTCAAGTGCTCGAGGCACTCTGCGATCGTGCCCCGCAGAAACTCCTCGTACCGCTTCGTCAGCTCGCGGGCGAGACACACCCGGCGCTCCGGCCCCCACACTTCCGCCATCCGGCTAAGTGTTTTCTCGACGCGGTGCGGCGACTCATAGAACAGCAGCGTATCCTGCGCGTGCTGCAGCCCTTCCAGCACCTTCGTCTGGTCCTTTTTCTCCCGGGGGAGAAATCCGACGAAGGCAAACCGCTCTGTCGGCAGGCCTGATGCAATCAGCGCCGACAGAGCCGCATTCGCGCCGGGGATGGGAACCACCGGCACGCCCTGCTCCACGGCCATCCTCACCAGGTCGTAACCTGGATCGGAGATGGCCGGCAGTCCTGCATCGCTGACGAGCGCGATGCTCTGCCCTTCAAGCAGCAAGCGAACCAGCTCGGGGCCGCTTGCCTGCTTGTTGTGTTCGTGATAGCTGACGAGTCGCGTAGCGACCTCGAAGTGCGTCAGCAGCTTGCGGGTTTGCCGCGTATCTTCCGCGGCAATGAGGCTTACTTCCTTCAGGATACGGATAGCCCGGAAGGTCATGTCTTCGAGGTTGCCGATCGGTGTGGCAACCAAATAGAGCGTGCCCGCAGCATGTCCATCCTCGCGATAACTTTTTTGCACATTTAAGCCCACTGTTTGTCCCTCTTCACTTTAGTCATATGCTTTCATCAACGCTGTTATTATTCTTATGAGAACTCTAAGGAGGCTCTGCCCCCGTAATAAATTTCCTTCAGTTCTTTGCAGTATTCCTGATTCTCATCGTAAACAATGAGCGGAGGCAGCGTGCGAATTTCCGGCTTGCCATCCTTCATCCCCTCAATGAGCACCATCATCGCCTCTTCTCCTGCCCGGGCATGCACATAGCGAATCCGTTTCGGCTCCAGCCGGTACTTCCTCATTAAGCAGATAATATCCACCAGACGCGTTGCCCGGTGCACCATCGCCACTTTGCCGCCTGCTTTCACCAGCTTCGCGCACGCTGCAATCACATCTTCCAGGTTGCAGTAAATTTCATGGCGCGCTGCTGCAAAATGTTCATTCGCATTCTGTTCCCCGTTTGGGACAGGCAAATAGGGCGGGTTCACCGTCACAGCATCGAATTTGCCGTGGCCCAGCGTCTCATGAATCGTCTTCAGGTCGCCTTGAATCATATGCAGCCTGTCTCCCAAATCATTCAGCAGGGCGTTGCGAACCGCCATATCCGCAAGCCGTTCCTGGATTTCGACGCCCCAAATTTCAGCGCGGGTTCGTGTGGATAAGAGCAGGGGAACGACGCCGTTGCCCGTACATAAGTCGATCACTCGCCCCTTTGGCGGCAAGCTGCAAAAACGTCCCAGCAGGACGGCATCCAACGAGAAGCTGAACACTTCCTCGCTTTGGATTATTTTTAGATCATACGTTAATAAATCATCAATTCTTTCGGTCGGTCGTAAAGGCACCATGCGCAGTTCTTCATTTCCTTTCTGAATCTGGCTCAACTATGGAAAAAAACCGTAAGGCATACACCCCTACGGTCAAACGCTCTTATTTATTTAAAAAGGATAAGCAAAACAAACAATCTCCCTCGGTCCGAAGGTGCCCGTAATACACATTGCAAATATGAAAACCTTCATTATATAAGCGGGTCAAGTTATCATATCCGGCTCCAGGCAACGAAACCGTTTCCTCTGCCGCTCCGACGGGCTGCTCGACAATCGTTTCCTCTTGCCGGATCAGTTTGCGCAGCTGCTGATTTTCGATGCTTAGTCTCTTGTTTTCTTCGATGAGTATAATGATTTGTTTCTTTAAGGCACCCAACTCGGCATAAGTGGCACCCATTCGTTCTTCGATCCCATCTATTTGTCCAAAAATATCTTGTTTATCCACGCTTTCACCTCTAGTGCCATGCATGCTTACTGGCCAGCGCCTCCTTGGATCCTTTGCCGCTACTCTTGTTCAACTACATCATCGAAAGGTAAATCAAGTGCTTTACCAAGGTCGAATAATTGAACCTTCGCGGTACGCTCACTGATATTTAACCCTAGTACCTTACCATTGCCAAAAGAAGTGATCACATGCCTGCCAACGGTTGGCAGCGAATCCTTCGCACTTTCATAATTATCATGCTCGTACTTCAAGCAGCACATTAACCGGCCACATAAGCCCGAAATTTTCGTCGGATTAAGTGACAGGTTCTGATCTTTGGCCATCTTAATCGAAACAGGCTCAAAGTCACCTAGAAACGACGAACAGCATAGAATCCGCCCACACGGACCAATACCGCCTAACATTTTGGCTTCATCCCGCACGCCAATTTGACGCAGTTCGATTCTTGTCCGGAAAATACTCGCCAAATCTTTCACGAGCTCACGGAAATCAACGCGCCCCTCAGCGGTAAAATAGAAAATAATTTTATTGCGGTCAAAGGTATACTCTACGTCCACGAGCTTCATCTTAAGACTATGATCTCTAATTTTGTCGTGGCACGTTTGGAACGCGTCCTTGGCTGCTTTTTTATTCTCTTCAACCAAATCGGCATCCGAATCATCCGCTATGCGTATGACTTTTTTTAGGGGCAGGACAACATCATTCTCTTTGACGTTCTTCTTGCCTACAACCACTTTGCCGTATTCCACACCGCGAGCGGTTTCAACAATAACGGCACTTTCTTTCTCGATCGGCAAATCGATCGGATCAAAATAATATATTTTACCCGCTTTTTTGAAGCGGACGCCTACAACCGAATACATCTTACACCCCCTGCATCTCCACGAGCATTTTCTCTATAACCAGCTGAGAGTTGGCGTTGAAGCGCAGTCGCTTTTGTAAATCTACGGCTTGCTCCATCATACGCACCCAGACTGAGACATCCCGACTGAACGCGAGGGAGCTCATCCAGTCCAGCTGGTCATTATATACAAGCCTGTCTCTGCGCTCAAGGCGCAGCTGCACCATATCTTTAAACCAGAGAATCAACAAGTCGAACAGACTCGAAATGTGTTCTGCAAGTTCTGTTTTCACAATTCGCTGCTGAACCGTAATCATAGAAGTAGGAAAACGTGTGAGCGTCTCCTTCGCTAATTGTAACATTACGGTTCTCATTTCTGCAAACCAATTCGCACCGATCAGCTCTCTTGCAGCTTGCAATCCGGCGGTTAAATGCGCAGCGGGCTGTACAAGCGCAGCCGGAAAACCTTCTTCTAGGAGCGTCAGTACCATTTGCTCTCGCGGCATCGGCGTGAATTGAATCCACTGCGCCCGCGACTGAATCGTCGGCAGCAGGGCATTCCCATTCTCCGTGATCAGAATAGCAACTACTCGGGACGTCGGCTCTTCCAGGAATTTCAGAAGACTGTTAGCTGCCTGTACGGTCATTTTCTCTGCATGATGCAATATATATATTTTCGTGCCGGAAGCCGTTGCGCGGTAAGCGAACTCCTTCTGAAGCTCACGAATTTGCTCAATCTTAATCGAGGCCCCTTCAGGCGCAACAATATGCAGATCCGGATGATTGCTATGCTCCACCTTACGGCACTCCAAACACTCCCCGCAGGCGTCATCCGTTCCGCGCTGACAATAGATGGCCTTAGCCAAGGCTATCGCCATTTCTGAACGCCCTGTCCCAACTGGACCGCTAAATATATAGGCGTGAGACAGCTTGTCTTGCCGCAATCCGTTCTGCAGAAGTTGCTTTGCCGCTGCTTGCCCCGGTATGGCTTGGAAGGACATTCGTTATAGCACCATCCTAAAATAACAAGTTAATCAGCATACCCCGGATTTCTCCGATTTTCTGCAAAATCTCAATCCGACCCTGCTCGCTATCCAGCAATTCATCCGCTAAAGAGAGGAGCTCCTGATCGATTTCTTCCAAAAGCTTATATCGCTTCGAACGGCCACGGCGATCCCAGCCCTTCGTATCTCGTAAGTTCACACCCCGGCGAGCCGTTTCCTCCAAAAATTGCTTAATGAGCAATTTATACTGGAGAAGCTCTCTCACGGTCATGGCCCGTGACAGACGGTCGCCCTGCAGCGTAATTTGCTGCACCATTTTGGACAATTGCTCCTGCGTAAATTTCTCATCCTGCTGCTGCATAATGTCAGAGAAATTCCGGGGGGCCATTTGTGGCGGCGGGACGTTCTCATTCACTTTGACGTTCTTACCAATGGGCTGCCACCCCGGATTAATTTTCAAGACGCATCCATCCTTGTTTAGGTCTAATGTAGATTAGTAATGCTCGAAACGCTCAACCGGCAATACGAAAACCGCGGCTCCACCCACTTGCACTTCCACTGGGAATGGAATATAAGAATCTGTCGTTCCTCCCATCGGAGAAACCGGTGTAACAAGTTGTTCCCGAATTTTGCAATTGGCGCGAATGACTTGCATAACCTCTTGCACTCTCTCATCTTCCGTACCGATCATGAAAGTCGTATTTCCTGCGCGCAGAAACCCGCCCGTACTTGCCAGCTTCGTCGCGCGAAAACCTTCCTTAATCAAAGCATTGGAGAGACGGTTACTATCCTTATCTTGTACAACGGCTACGACTAGTTTCATAGGGGTTGCCTCCTCTTATTATAAACTAAGAATGGATTCTCTGCTTGAGACGGATAAATATTCCTTAAGCGAAATATTGTTCAAGCAAACTGTTACACTGACTCCAAATATCGTCTGCAATCTCCTCTACACTGCGGTTGGCGTTTATCATTTGTACGCGTTCAGGATGATCGGATGCGATCTGATGGAAGCCTTTCCTTACACGGTTGTGATAATCCACATGCTTCTGCTCAATGCGATCCAATTGCTCTGCTGCCGAATTAGCTCCTGACGCTCTTTGGTGCAACCGCGCCATGCTGACTTCTACGGGAACATCCAGAATGAATGTGCGTGTGGCTTCTAACCCTGAGCTGGCATAGCGTGAAATGGCTTTGACCTGTTCAACATCTACGCCAAGTCCATGGCCCTGATAAGCAACACTTGCATCGATGAATCGATCGCACAGGACAATGCGTCCAGCCTCTAATGCCGGTAAAATCAACTGGTGCACATGCTGCGCTCGAGACGCCGCATACAGCAGCACTTCCGCTTGATCCACCATTTCTTTGTTCACAGGATCAAGAATAATACTGCGAATCTTATCGCTGATCGCTGTTCCCCCCGGTTCTCTTGTTACGAGAACATCATGTCCTAATTTCTTAAGCTCCTCCCCCAATTTCTTAAGCTGTGTCGTTTTGCCAGATCCGTCCGGTCCTTCAAAAGTAATGAAAATTCCGTTCACTCTTCCTCCTGCGTGCTGCTTTACCAGTCCATATAAAATAGTTTATGTGTATACCTTTAACTTGTGTGTCTGACCAAATTCTGTGCCTTGAAACTTGATTCCGTTTGACGCTAATTGTAGTAAAGCTTCAGCCACGGCAGCGGAAATGACTTCACCCGGGTATAAATAAGGAATTCCCGGTGGATAAGGAATCACCATATCCGCAGACTTCCGTCCAACCGCATCCTGAACGCTTACCTTACAGCAAGCCTCTTCTGTCCGCCCCCCTCTTGAGATTTCATTCATATCAAAAGGAACCGGAGAAGAGATTTGTGTGTAGTAGGGTAATTTAAGTATATTCGAGATAGGCGCCTGAAGTTCCTTCTTTTGTGAGGGAACGTCCAAACAAATGTTAGCTAATGCACCTGCAACCCTTAACACATCAGATCGGCTCAATGCCGGTGTGAAAACAAACAGCACGTGGCGGCCATCCGTCATTTCTACATAAATGCCTTGCTCCTCTAACCGCTCCTTGAGCTCAGTGGCCGTTAAGGTACTCGTGGCATCGACAATGGCCACTTTGAACGGGTCGGCGGTTTCATACTCTTCACTTGAATGCCCCGGAAATTCCCGCGGGAAATACTGAAACCTATCCATTTCGTCCAAAAGGGATCTGAATTCTTTCACAAGGGCTATCCCTTCTGTCAGCCATTCCTCCCCTTCCATATGCATTCTTTTGCGCGCCAAATCTAAGGAAGCCATGATGGGATACGAAGGGCTTGAACTCTGCAGCATTCCCAGCAGCCTGCGGATTGCATTGCGGTTGATGCGCGGTCCTTGCAAATGAAACATCGCTCCCATCGTCATCGCGGTTAGCATTTTATGCGTGGATTGTACGACAGCATCCGCTCCTTGCGATATGGCTGATGCCGGTACCTCCGGATGGAAGCCGTAGTGAGCGCCATGTGCCTCATCAACCAAGAGCATCTTCTCTTGAGCGTGCATCAGTTCTGCGAATGGGGCCAAATTAACACCCATGCCATAATAATTGGGGTTGGTCAAGAACAGCGCCTTAGCCTCAGGGTACTGATGCAATGCCTGTTTCACAGCTTCGATAGTTACACTTGTTGCAACGCCCGTTTGCGGATCAATAGACGGGGCAATGAACACAGCATTCGCTCCGCTTACCATCAACCCATGAATGACGGACTTATGTACATTTCTTTGAACTAAAATGACATCTCCTCTTTCGCAAACGGCTGCAATCATAGCCATATTCCCAACCGTGCTGCCACCTATGAGAAAATGTGTTTCCTCTGCTCCAAAGCAGGCTGCCGCTAGCTCCTCTGCCTCCCGAATAACGCCCTCCGGATGATGCAGATCGTCTAGCCCTGTAATTTCCGTATAATCGATTGCCATTATTTCACCAAAAAAAGGCACCCCTTCATCCAATAAACCTTGTCCGGATTTATGGCCCGGCACATGCAGGCTTACCGGATTCTTAGCTTTATGAGCCACCATCGCCTCATAAAGCGGTGCTTTGTGCTGTTTTTTCGAACTTTGACTGTTGCTCATGCTCATGCGAAAAGTACTCCTTGAACTTTCTACTTAATACCCTTATAGTAGTGGATTGACGCTAAAAAAACAAAAAAGCTTCCGGACAGAAGCTTCTCCCATTTAGTTCATATACTGTTTCGTATTCCCTGTATAAAAAGCTTTTCTCATCTGTTTCACAAAGAACGGGTATTTTTGATCATTCACATTCGTTTTGACGATCTCGCCGCTGCATTCATCACAAATGAAAGCTGCAATAATATGAATGCCGCCAATGCGCTGCTGCTCACAGATCATACATATGCCAATCCGGTTCTCCTCCATATGATCACCCCATGTACTTTTACTACTAGTATATCCGATTCTCGATTCTCCTAAACTAGCTAAACGCTCATATTTTGGAAGGAAAGTGCCGATATTACCTCTATATCAAGGTTAACCGGCTTACGGAGGTCATCATCATGTCGACGAAACAAGAAGCAAATCTCTCCAAACAATCTACTATTTATAGCTATACATTAGTGAAGCGTATTTATCATTCTTTGTATAAAAAAATTCTTTACTTTCTGCTTCTAGCTTTGGTCGTTTTCTTCAAGTTTGACCCCAACAATTGGCTTCCGCTTTTAGTTAGTTATCCGCTCCTGCTTGTCTTTCATACGCTTCTTGTTCGAACCTATTTTCAATTCACCATTGGCATGGCCATGAGAGGCTGGTCCTATCGTTGGGGCATTTTCTGGTGCGGCTCGCTGCCTGACGGCCATGCATCTATTCGACTAGTTACCAAAATACAGCTGCACTTATTCTGGATCGGCCTCTCCCTCATTACATTCTTGTATCCGTGGATACCGGCCTCGTGGTTGATCCATCTTATCATCTTTCACATTTGGATGCTCCTGCCGCGGCTGTGGCTGCTGTTCCGATTCCGCCCTTATCGCAAAACCGGATTAATGAAAATTACGGAGAAGGAAACTTCCTGCTACCTGCAGTAAAAAGCAAGCCTTCCTTGCCCGATGAGTAAACGTGCCTTACACAAACTTTTTCACGCTTCCCCTTTTCCCGTGATAACTGCAAAAAGTACAGGTAATTTGAACGCTTAAGTGCTTTTTTGCTAACTTTAATGTAAAAATCGAGCCGGTGCTGCGTACGTTGAAAATAAAGGAACTCCATTCCTCTATTTGGGCGAAAAACGGAGTTCCGGGCGTCTGAGGAGAACTACAGGGTCTTATTCCACCTCAATATGATAGCTAGCTCTTCTAAATGGTGCAATAGCGGACCCTAGTTCCCTTCCACTGGCCTAAAGGGCTATTTTTAGAAAAATAGCGCCCTGTAGTTCCCCTATCTGCCCGCAAGGCATTTATTATACACAAAAAAGCCTTTCTGAGATTTCTCTCAAAAAGGCT
>NZ_WHNZ01000044.1 GCF_013141725.1 Paenibacillus planticolens
CTCGACTGTGCTTACTCACTTGTTGTTCAGTTTTCAAAGATCAATTTCTTTCTTTTTTTCACCGCCCGTTTAGCGGCGACTTTTATAATATATCACATCTAGGCTAATCAATGCAAGCTTTTTTTATTTTTTCTTTTTTCTTGCTTCGCTTACACCTTGTACTTCATTAGCTTATCGTGCGAACCGTTTTTAGCGGCGAGAGTTAATTTATCATAGAATTCCATTCAAAGTCAAGCAATAAATTTAAAATAAAAAAAGAACCAGAATAACATCTGATTCTCACTAAGTTTTACCGTCATATGCTTGTATATCGCAGCTCGATTTCTGAAGCTTCCTCATCGAAAAGAATAGCCACTTCTTTGATCAAACCTTTTTTGACGAGCTTGTTTAGCAATAGAGGCAGCTCTGTTTTTATTTCTATTAATTGAGCATGCTGTTGAAGTTCATCCGAACTCAGTGCCTTATCGGTTTCTTTGAGCACTTGAATAAATGCTTCGCAGCATCTCTCCATTTTAGACATAACCGAAAACTCACAGGCAAGCAATACAAGCTGAACCCGTTGTTTCAACGTCTCCTTGCTCATCGTCAATTCCTCATACAGCTTGTACACCCCTGGATTTATCGCGCGGATCTGCCTCCATACGGTAATTTCCGGATGGTAGCCATCCTCAATAATGACAATGCGGGCCCAGTGATGCAAGGCTTCTAAAACGTTATTATATGCATCGAGCAAATGATCATCGAGGATATACTCTTTGCTTTGAAGATATTTGCGCAGGAAAAGAGAGAACTCAACGAGAAGCTTATGCTCACGCAGATCAGCCGGGAATTCAAGTATGCGATGGCGCAGCCCTTCTAAATACGTATTGTGATCCAGAAGTATCTCCCCTTTTAGCAGCCAGTGAAGGATATTTCGGTTGTGACCTTGACGTATCCATTGTTCAATGGAGGAGGGATCAACCCACCTTTCTTGTATCCGAGAATCGTCTCTTATATAATTAGCAGTATGATTGTTCAGGCTCAGGTCGTTCGTAACGATAAGCAGAAGTGTATCAAAGCCATCTGTCAGTGAGGGAAGTTGCTTAGGATTATCTACCGCCATGACGCTAATGATCCGCTTGTCATTTCGGAACTTAAGCAAAAACTGCTCTTTATCGATTCCCATGGGTGTCCAAAGCTCCTGTCTCCAATTGTTTATATCTTATTTCTACAACACAAGAGGAGTTTCCTGCTGTATTCTGTGACAAATCATACAAAACTGATAGCAAATTATGGGGGGAACTACACGTGCGTTTCAGATCAAGTAAAGT
The DNA here is from genome assembly GCF_013141725.1 of Paenibacillus planticolens. GTDB lineage: Bacteria > Bacillota > Bacilli > Paenibacillales > NBRC-103111 > Paenibacillus_E > Paenibacillus_E planticolens. Next base: position 1,311 of record NZ_WHNZ01000044.1, read on the forward strand.
TAACGAATTTCGCTTGTGGGGTCTTGCGCTAACGATGGGCGGCATGCTGCTTATGATTATAGGTTTAGCGGGGATCGTTTTTGACTGGGGAAAAGCAGGTCGTATCATAGCTGTCATCTTTATGATTATCGGGATGGTTTCCATGTTGGTTAGTATGGGTATCTACTTCTGGGCTGGCATGCTCTCCACGTCAGCGATTGCTCTGGATTGTCCGGAATGCGGAAGAAGAACGAAAATGCTGGGAAAAACGGATCGCTGCATGTTCTGTAAAACGATACTCACAGTTGATCCTCAGTTCCAACCTACAGCCGAGAACGAAACAGCCGCCGGACAAGCCGTTCCAATCGAACCGAACAGAGATCATGAGCATAAGCCTCATTAAAAGCGTAAGACCAAAAAAGCCGTCCCCTTTTTGAGGGTTCGGCTTTTTCTGATCTTACGGTGCTGCCGGAGATAATCCATCCTGGATCACTTTCCACATCGATGATTGCTCAAAGCCTCTTCGCCAAGTGGCCACTCCGGCCAAGTCGTACTTTTTGACGAGATCAAGCCGTGCTTTGATCGAGGTTTCATCCTCCAACCAAATGCGAATAAGCTTTTCGCCGTCTTTGTACTCCACATAGTTTTGTCCGGTATCCGGCAGAAACACAGGGGTTAACTTTTTATCTTTGATGATGGCCTGAGCGGCCTCCATGGTTAAAGTTTTGGAAGTGGCCGTCAGTTTGCCGTTTTTCATCTCTTCTGTCCATTGTCGCGTATAATATGGCACACCCAATACCAGTTTGGAAGGCGGAACCTTATCCGCGTTCAAAATCTGAGACACGGAGCGTTCCGTCCATGGCAATGAGGACACGGAGCCTGACTTGGGACTGGTCGCCCAATATTCGTCATAGGCCATGACCATCATATAATCAACCACTTCGGCAAGCGCTGGACGGTCATAGAACACCGACCACATCTCATTGGTGGATTTGGGAGTTACATCAATGGACACGGCTAAGCCCTGTTCATGCATAAAAGGAGTCATTTCCCGGACGAACTGGACGAGATTATCTTTATCTTTGAGATAAACGTTTTCGAAATCGATATTGATGCCTTGCAGTTTATACGTCTGTGCAAAACCAAGCAATTGTTTGATTACTTTCATACGGCGATCATAGGTCGATAACACTTTATTGGTCACATCAGGATCAAAACCGTTGCTGAACAACGCCCAAACCTGATAACCGCGGGATTGCGCCCATTTGACGTAAGACGCGTCGGCTAAGTTTTTAAGGCGTCCTTCTCCGTCAGCCAGCGAGAACCAAGTCGGACTGACGACTTGCAAACCCGGCATATCGCCAAGTTTGGTTGTATCGGGATTTTTGGTGATTACGTGTTCCCAAGTCATATTCAACTTACCGGCAGGAGGCTTCCAAGGCACATAGGTTGATGTTTGCTCCTGAACGGGAATCGTTTCTTCATGATCGATCGTAATGTCCGATTTACGAACATAGCCAATCTGTCCGGTTTGCTGCTGAACCCGATACCATTCTTCCTCTTCCCCAAGCAGCATCACCTGCTCATCTACCGCAAGACTGGAGAGAAACGGCGCTTTAATCGAGGCAAAGGTACGCAGCTGCGCTTCTTTGGAGGCCGCATGTTTTCCCCATTTGAGCACTTCCCCTTTTTTGAATAACAGAACGGCGCCCGATTTCTCAGATTCCCTGATTTCAAAAGGATACAGCTCGCGCAGCGGCTCTATAGGCACATAAATGTCGTTTCCTTTCTTCTCAACTGGAAAAGACAGGGTAATCGGCTTCTCGTTCATCAATGCCGAAAGTTCAGTCGTCTTTAACCGCAGCACTTTATCTTTGGTTGTGATGATGACGGAATCACTGCTTTTTTCATATATGATAGAAGGGTCGATCCACTCTTGAATGAGCTCGAGAGGAAGCTTTAGTCCCTCTTTTTCACCAATCGCGCTTAACTTATAATAATTCCCTTGATAAAAGACCGGCTTGCTTAATTCATGATATTCGGTATCTACTTTCGTACGATTCGGTGCAAGCTGCTCCCATACATAGGTAGCCGCACCCGCGGCGAACATGCCGATAAACAGTGAACAGATAAGGAGGATTTTCTTCGACGATCTTTTGCGCTGCTGCAAGTTTTCACTTCCTTTATGCGATATAAAAAGAAAAAAACGCGCTCTCACCTCCCGTTAATACGAGAAGGTTCGATCACGTTTTATTATACAACATAGATACAGGTAATGAGGAATTCTGCGAAAGTTAATGCTTGGTAACCCCTGCGCAATCCGGGCAGACACCATAGACCTCTAACCGATAACCGCCAACCTGAAAACCGGTTTGTCCGGCGGCGGTATGCTCAATATCATGAAGAGGCGGGTATTCAAAGTCCGCAATCTTGCCGCATACTTCGCAAACCGCATGGTAATGATCGGTCATATCCGCATCAAAGCGACTCGAGCTGTCTCCATAAGTCAGTTCCCGAACGAGTCCCGATTCAATAAAAACTTTAAGATTATTGTAAACAGTCGCTACGCTCATGTTAGGAAATTTGGATTCAAGGGACTTGTAAATATCATCTGCTGTCGGATGCGTCATGGAATCCAGCAAATAGGACAAAATCGCATGACGTTGAGGCGTCATTCGAACACCTGTTGTTTTCAATTTAGCTAAAGCCTGTTCTAATTGTGCTGCCATGTAACACACCACCCGCTGTTAGTCAATAAAACCTTACATTACATTGTACGTGTGGTCATTCCCTTTTGTCAATCATGGTTGATGGATTCGCAGCAGGTCAGTGCTTATTTTTACGTGAATCAAGGACATAAAGCGCCAAACCTCCAAGAACGAGGGCAATAGACCCCATATACGAGCCCATAAAATCAAAGAGTCCGGTAACCCACCGCGGCTTATTGCTTAAAAGAAAGAACAGCACACCGGCAACGACGAGAAGCACACCCATGTTGGTGCCTTTGATCAGCTTCTGTAAAGGATCTTGGAACTCATGGTCATAAGACCCTGCAACATCGCCCAGCTCATTGCGCCGGTTCACGTAATCCGTAATTTGAAGAGCATCAAAGAGGTTATAGAAATAAATCACTGGAATAAATAAAGCAAATAGGGTAACGGCCGGTACGCTTGTATGCTCCTGAGAAGCTAGCGATGTAATGATAAAAATATCAAGGATCAACATCATCATCAGAAATACGCCGCGCTGCATGAGCCCTAAGTAAAAGTGTCCAGTTCCCGGGACAATGAACGATAATACCCCTGCAACCCACTTGCGCTTCCTAGGTATAGGATAATAAGGCGCATAATTCGGATAGGAAGAATCCGTTGTATACGGGGGGATATGCGAACTGTCTTTTGGTATATGCATGTGAAAGGCCTCCGATCCTCTTGTCATAATCGCTCAGATAAATGCTGCAAATACGTTGTGATTTTAATGATTCCCAAATCAATATTCATGATTTTGTGAATGATTCCAGTTTGGAAAAGGAACACGGTTGCTGCCGTTGCAACGAAGCCGTTGAACCAAGCTTTCCGTCGGTACATCTGCATGCCCGTTTGCGGCTGGGGAATCTCATCCCTTTGGACAGCGCGCATGATACGTTCCGTCAGCAAGGGGCTTGGTTCATGCAGCGGCAGCTCGTCTAACAGCTTATTTAGGCGCTGCGTGAGCCGGATGTCTTCCTGCTGTTTGGGATTCATGCGAATTCACCTCCAACCATTTTTCTTTGAGCATCGCTTTTCCCCGGTATAGTCTGGTTTCGAGCGTTTTCAGGGGCAGCCCTGTGGCTTCGGACATCTCCTGGTACGAGAGCTGCTTATAATGATACAGAAACATGATTAATCTGTATTTGTCCGGAAGCTCGGATAACAGCCCCTGCATCCGTTCTTGCTCGTCTTTCAACAGCGCGATTTCTTCGGGCTGCTCCCTGCTGTCTGTGAACCAGCCCTTCATCTTATCGAGCAGCGCTTCATAGGGCTTGCGCTTCTGTGAACGCCGAAAGTCAGTCACTAGATTCGTCGTCATGCGGTATAACCAAGTCGTGAACTTCGCATCCCCTCGAAAATGGGATAAGGAACGAAACAGCTTGACGAACACATCCTGGGTTAAGTCTTCAGCAGTTTCCTTGTGCCCTACCATTCGGTATATAAGCGTATAGATATAGCTTTTGTGCCGCTCTACCAATATACGATAAGCATCGGAATGACCTTGACGGACCCGATCGATCAGCTGCTCATCCGTCAAATTGTCCATGCCCCGCCTTCCCCCTTTCATTTCGTCTTAACACTTAGACGCTTCTCGCGGAAGGACCCCTTCAATTTTTACTTTTTTCTATGGTAACGCCGCTAACGCCTTCGATTTGATTGATGCCTTCTAGTACGGAGACAATGATGGACGGTTTAGGAATGGTGACATGAAATGTAATTTGAACGTGATTCGGCTTGTTCGGATTCTCTTGCTCCTCTAAAGTGATTTTGCGAATATCCACTTTCTCTTTGCCTAAAAGGGTAGTGACCAGCCCGAGTGTCCCCGGTTGGTCGACTGCCTGAATTTTGAGAATGCGTATTTTCTTCCCGTTAAAAAACTTATGTTCCACTTTGTTCAGGATCCACAAGGAGATTAGCACCATGAAGCAAGCCAAAACGGCCGGATAATAGAATCCTGCCCCGACGGCAAGCCCAATCCCCGCCACAACCCAAAGGGATGCCGCAGTCGTCAGTCCCGTAATGGACCGCCCGTTAAAAATAATCGTTCCGGCGCCCAGGAAGCCGATACCGCTGATAACTTGCGCCGCTAGACGCGAAGGATCGAGACGAACATTGACTTCATTGACAAAAGCGCTAAATCCATACATGGAAAGCAGCATGACCAAGGCTGACCCCACACAGACCAAAATATGCGTGCGAAGCCCTGCGGCATGAGAGCTCACTTCCCGTTCAAACCCGATTAAACCGCCAAGAAAAAGCGCCAATACTAGCCGTATGGTGACATGAATTTGATCTATGACCCATGGATTACTCACAAGGAACCGCCTCCTTCTAGACGTGGAGAGTTTATTGTATCAAGACTGTAAAAAGCGTTAACGGCTTGCCACCGGCCGCTCAAATGTGGTTAAAGAAACGCCGGGAGGAACGGTGAATACCCGCTTCGCTATAAAATCAAAGCTTTGATACAGCTGGATAGCCGGTAAATTGTCCGTTCCGGTCGAGACGACAAAAAGCTGCGCGCCATTATTTTCTTGCTCTTGTAGTATATGTTGCAGCAACGCTCTAGCAATTCCGCGCCGAAAAAAATTCGGATGGACCATCATCCGGCAAATCGTAATAACACAGCCTTCACGGGAGTAGGAAATGGCGCCAACCAACTTGCGCTCATCCGCTTCTTGAACGTAATAGCCGTAGAACGTTTCCTCAGCCTCGCGAATGGACTGGATGCCGTCCTTTAGCGGAGGGATGTCATCAAAGCCGATCAGATCTGCTTCCACGCGGTAAGAAGCGATTTGTAGCGCCAACAGATGCAAGATGTCTTCATTGGTATGTAATGAAAGCGGCTGTATGAACATGCAGAAGCCTCCTCGATCGATGTTATATGTAAAAAAAAGTGGCGACCGCCAAGGGTTCACCACTTTACTTTATCATTTGCTGTTCAGGCACTCCAGAATTAATTTGTTGACTAGTCCTGGATTTGCTTTGCCTTTGGTTTCTTTCATCACTTGTCCGACCAAGAAGCCAACGGCTTTCTCTTTACCGGCTTTGAAATCGGCAACCGATTGCGGACTGTTGTCAACAACCTGCTGGACAACAGCTTTAATAGCGCCCTCGTCACTGATCTGAACGAGCCCTTGCTCTTCCACGATCTTCTGCGGCTCTTTACCGGATTCGATCATTTCTTTGAATACGGTTTTGGCGATTTTGTTGGAAATCGTGCCTTTTTCGATCAGGCCGATCATTTCGCCTAAGCCCTTGCCTGTCACTTTGACATCGGCAAGTTCAAGATTGTTTGCATTCAAATAACCGAGTAGATCGCCCATGATCCAGTTCGAGACCGCTTTGGCATCCTGCGTAAAGTTAAGGCTCTCTTCGAAGAAGTTAGCCAATTTCATAGAAGAAGTAATGACGTCGGCATCATAGCTCGGCAAGCCGTACTGGCTGCTGTATCTTGCTTTGCGCGCATCAGGCAGCTCAGGGATCGTGGCTTTGACGCTTGCTTTCCATGCATCGTCGATATAGAGGCTGACGAGATCCGGATCCGGGAAGTAGCGGTAATCATGCGCATCCTCTTTGCCGCGCATCGAGAGCGTCTTGCCCTGCCCGTCATCCCAGCGGCGCGTTTCCTGCTCGACTTCGCCGCCGCTGCGGAGAATGTCCGCTTGACGGTATTCCTCGTACTCCAGTCCTTTCAGGACGCCGCGGAACGAGTTCATGTTCTTGAGCTCGGCTCTCGTTCCGAACTTCTCCTGTCCGAAAGGACGCAAGGAGATGTTCGCGTCGCAGCGCATCGAGCCTTCCTCCATTTTCACATCGGACACGTCGCAATAGATCATGATCGCTCTAAGCTTTTCCAAATAGGCTCTGGCTTCCTCAGGCGAACGCAGATCAGGCTCAGACACGATCTCGATGAGCGGCGTACCCGCCCGGTTCAAGTCAACGAGCGAGGCGTATCCGCCATCCACGTGAGTCAGCTTGCCCGCATCTTCCTCCAAGTGAACGCGAGTCACGCCAATGCGCTTGGTTTCGCCGTTCACTTCAATATCAACCCATCCGTTCAAACCAATCGGCTGATCGTATTGGGAAGTTTGGTACGCGTCCGGGGAATCCGGATAAAAATAGTTTTTGCGGTCAAATTTGCTATGCGTAGAAACGGTGCAATTCAACGCCATAGCCGCTTTCATGGCATATTCTACCGCTTGGCGGTTCAGCACGGGCAGTACGCCCGGGTGACCTAAACAAACGGGACATGTATTCGTATTCGGAGGTGCACCGAATGAAGTTGCACAACCGCAAAATATTTTGGATGCGGTATGAAGCTCAACGTGAACTTCAAGACCGACGACCGTTTCATATTGGGTATCTGTTGCCGACAAAATAAATGCCTCCTTCGTTACTCATGAACTATGAACTTACAATTGCGGGCGCTGCTTATGGTGATCAGTATGCTGCTCGAAAGCGTGGGCTACACGCAGTAGAGTAGCTTCATCCAGCGCTTTGCCGATGACCTGCAGGCCAACCGGAAGTTCGTTCACGAATCCGCAAGGTACGCTAATCGCAGGAATCCCCGCCAAGCTGACCGGAATGGTCATGATGTCGTTCAAATACATTGTGAGCGGATCGTTGCTTTGCTCGCCGATTTTGAAAGCCGGCGTAGGCGCCGTCGGCCCGATGATGATATCGTATTTCTCAAACACTTGATCAAAATCCTGCTTGATCAATGTGCGGACTTGTTGAGCTTTCAAATAGTAAGCGTCATAGTAGCCTGAGCTTAGCGCATACGTGCCAAGCATAATCCGGCGCTTGACCTCAGGGCCAAAGCCTTCGCTGCGGGACAAGTGATACAAGTCTAGCAGGTTGTTGGCATTATCCGAACGAACGCCGTAGCGAATACCGTCAAAACGAGCGAGGTTCGACGACGCTTCAGAGGACGCAAGCAAGTAATACGTCGCAACGGCATACTCGGAGTGCGGCAGGGACACTTCTTCCCACACAGCGCCTAAGCCTTCAAGCACTTTGAGCGCTTCCAGCACTTTCTCTTTAACTGCAGGGTCGATCCCATTGCCCATGTATTCTTTCGGTACGCCGATGCGCAATCCTTTGACATCTCCGGTCAATGCGCTGAGGTAATCAGGGATGTCCACTTTCGCAGAAGTGGAATCTTTCGCATCATAGCCGGCAATAGCTTGCAGCAGATAGGCGGAGTCTTCTACGTTCTTCGTCAATGGCCCGATTTGATCGAGCGAGGACGCGAACGCGACGAGGCCATAGCGGGACACAAGGCCGTACGTCGGCTTCAGCCCGACGATGCCGCAGTAAGCCGCCGGCTGGCGGATCGAGCCGCCGGTGTCGGAGCCCAGCGAGAAGTACACCTCGCCTGCCGCAACGGCTGCAGCAGAACCCCCGCTGGAGCCGCCGGGCACATAATCCGTGTTCCACGGATTATGGGTCGGATGATAGGCGGAGTTCTCGTTCGAGCCGCCCATCGCAAACTCATCCATATTCAGCTTGCCGATGGTCACGGTTTGAGCATTCTTCAGCTTACTGACAACGGTAGCGTCATAGATCGGATTGTAATTCGATAAAAACTTGCTGGCACAAGTCGTTCTTAGTCCTTCGGTGACCATATTGTCTTTGATCCCAATGGGAAGACCGAATAAGTCGCCACGCGCATTGCCGCTCGCGAGCTGCTCGTCCAATTTGGCCGCAGCTTGTCTCGCATTCTCTTCATCTAAGGTAAGGAAAGCGCGAACCTTGCTTTCCACTTGCCCAATTCTTGTATAGGATTGATCCACGAGATCGGCAACGGTAATCTCTTTGCCTTGAAGCTTCGCGTGAATTTGTTGTAGGTTTAGATCAAACAAAGACAACGACAGGCACTCCCTTTCATATGGTTCTCTATTCTAAAACAGCCGGAACTTTGAATTGCCCGTCTTCTTGATCGGGTGCGTTCGCCATGACTTTCTCAATCGGCAGCGACGGCGTAACGACGTCTTCCCGCATCACGTTGACTAACGGCATGGCGTGGCTCGTTGGAGCAACTCCTTCCGTATTCAAACCGTTCAACTGCTCGGCATATTTTAAAATGCCGTTAAGCTGTTCGGTAAACAGTTCTTTCTCATTTTCGCTAAGATCGAGTCTAGCCAACTTTGCGACATGATCGACATCTCTTCTGGTAATGCTCAAGTTTTCTACACCCCTTTGATCAGCATTTAGTCATTCTTTTCATTATATCCCAGATAATTTGTGAACTCAATCCAGAAATAACCACAGCTCCCTTGCGGCAAAGGTTCCGGGGAACCGCTGCGAATAAGGAACTGTGGTTATTTGGGTGAACTATTTATTGGATGAATCCTGTATCCATAGCCTTCGCTTTTTCATTCAGCACATAGTATTTTAGCTTGGCTGCGGCCAGCGTCGTTTCGTTCTGATCCACTTTTAGCTGAAACTTGTTCAGATCATGCTTGGAGATGACGCCTACGTCGTACCGAAATTTCATTTTTTGCAAATCCGCTTGAACGTCAGTCAGATTCCGCTGCTCCGTAAGGACTGCGGCATACGCATTTTTGGCATCGTTATACGTAGATTGGATTTTTTTCGTCAGTTCGAGTTTCGTTTGCTCGTTTTTCTGGCCGGTGATCGCCAAATTAACGCCCAAATACGTCTCACCGTAAGTGTTCTGGGTTACTGTATGCCCCGTTTCCCATACCGCTTCGTCCATGTTATTGCCGGAAGCTTTCATTTGATAGGAAGATTTCAATAAGGTCATCGTGTCCGTTTCTGCGACGGGCTGGACCGAAATAGCGTCAATATCTTTGAGCACTAAGTTAGGATCATAAGAAATTCCGATGTCCGTCGAAAGCTGCACAAGTCCTAAACGATAATTGTTCAGCAAAATAACGGTATCGTCCTTCTGCTTGTTAATGGCCTTTTGCGCCGTCAGCACATCCTCGGAGGAGGCCAAGCCTTGCTGCGAGAGCAGCGTTGCGCGCAGCAGTTCCTTCTCCATCACGCTTTCGTACTCGTTCATGAAAGCAAGCTGCTTTTGCTGGCCCAGCAGTTGCACGTATTGCGCGATCGTTTGCAGACGAATGCCGGCTTTCGCTTCATCGGTTTGCAGCAGCGAATTTCGCTGATCGGTCCCGAGCTGATGCGCTGCCGTTCTCATTTGCGCCCGTTGGGAGGAAATGATCGCGTTCATACCGCCGGCAAGAGCGCCCATCCCCTGCATCATCTGGTTCATGGCATTATTTTGCATCACGGTCCAAGCAATATCGGTTGGATCTGTAAGATTAGGCAGCAGCGGATTTCCCGTATTGGTGACCTCCGCTGGTGTGCTTGGCAGGTGACCTGATGTAAAAGACGCCGAGCCCATGGCATCCATTTGCTCCTCGAGGTCCCCCTTTTTGCTGCCTTGGGCGGCATATTTGAGCGTGAGCATCGCCAGGTTATGCGAATCTTTCAGCGCTTTATCCAGCACGTAGTCCAAATCAACGGAGGAAACGGTCTCCAGGATATCCACGTTCACGTAAACATTTTGATCGGGATCCTGAACCGTATCGGCATAAGCGAGAGCGGAGCTGGAAAGGAGTAACATAGCTGTCGAGAAACTTATGAGCGTTTTTTTCAAAAAAATCGCTTCCTTCCTTAATGGTTATACGGTGAGATTGGAGCCGGACGACAGTGCAGGCTGAGCAGCGGATGCTTTCTTTTTGGAAAAGACAACAAAACGCGTTAACAGCATCGCAATGAAATACGTCAGAGCCCCAGTTAAAATGAGTGCGACACAATCATGCCAAATGACCGAGAAGTCATTCCCCTTCACGAACACGTTGCGCACCCCGTCCAAGAAATACGTGAGGGGCAGCATGTGGCCGAACACCTGCAGAGCTTTAGGCATCGCCTCGAACGGCCATGTAAAGCCCGAAAGCATGAAGGACGGCACAGCGATAAGCATGGCGGTTTGCGTAGCCCCGAGCTGATTGCCCGAGAACAAGCTGATGAGATATCCGATCCCGCTGACCGCAAAGGTAAAGCTAAGAATAATCGCCAAGCCAACAAGCAAGCTGCCGCTCATCGGCGCGCCGAAAGCATATAAAGCAATGACAAAGGTGACGGACGTGTTGAAAAGATTTATTAAGAAATAGGGGGCTGTCTTCGCGTATGCGATGCGCCATGGGTTTCTTTTCCAAGCCTCAAAACGCTGCCACGTACCCGCATCTTTCTCCCTCGTAATCGTTAAAGCAATACCAAGAAATAACACTTGCTGCAAAATAGCGCCAACAAGACCGTACAGCATAAAGTCACTGTAGTTAAATGTAGAGTTATACATAATGCGATACCGGTACGGAATCGGCGAAAGAGTGTTCATGACCTGCTCATTCTGGAGTCCTTGCTGCATCTGCAGCTTTTTCTGCGAGAATCCCATGCTGAATGTCGTAATCACTTCGTTAGCGCCTTTGGTCGCCGAGTTCGATATCATCATATTGCTGCCGTCAATCAGCGTAAGGAGCGGCAGCGTCTCGCCATGCTTCAGCTTCGCTTCAAAATTCGAAGGAATAATGAGACCAACCTTCGCTTCCCCTGTCTCCAGAGCCCGCTTCACTTCTTCTTCCGAGTGATACTCCTTCTTAATCTCGAACGTCTCGCTCTGCTCGAAAGCTTGAATGATCTGACGGCTGAGCGGACTCTGGTCTTCATCGATAACCACTGTCGCCATCTCCGTCACTTTGTGGTGGACGTAAATAGAACCGAAGAGCACGGTATACATGATCGGAACGAAGAACAAGATCAGAAAAAGACGCCGGTCCTTCAGAATGTGCATCCATTCTTCCGCTATCAGCTTGCCAATCCGAAGATCCATCTCTTTCATCATCCTTCCGTTTTACCGTTCCATTGCAGGGTCATGCCGGTCGTGGCTGTGTCTGGCAATGTGCCTAGTTCGATTTTGATTCCAAAGGAACGGATATCCGTTTCACCTGAGGTTTGGGTTGCTTTCTTAATGGCAAAATCCGGCGCTGCCGCCACAGACGTTACGGTACCTTCGACTTTCTCGCCTGTTGACACCATCGTCATGCTGATTTTGTTCCCTGCTTTCAGTCCGGCAATCGACGTTTCCGGCAAGTAAAACTTAGCCCAGCGCTTCTCTGACGATTCCATAGAAAAGACAGGGAACCCTGAGCCTACAAGCTCGCCGACTTGTGCGGATTGGTACAATACGACACCGTCCGCCGGTGCCAGCAGCTCGGTATAGCTCAAATAAGTCTCTGCTTCCAGCTGTGCGGCTTGCGCTTGTTGTTCGCCGGACTGCGCGGATTTGACCGCGCCTTGGGCTTGCTGCACAGCTGCGTTCGCTGCCGCAACATCGCCTTGTCTTACCTGCACCGTCCCGCGGTTAGCTTCGGCCAGCTTCAAAGACGCTTGTGCTTGCTCAAGCAGCGCTTCCGCTCCGCGAATCTCCTCCTCGCGCGGCCCCTGGTTCGCCATGTTCAACTGCTGCTGCGCCAGATCGCGCTTGGTCTTCGCCTCTTCGTAGCTGACCTTCACTTTGTCTACGTCCGCTTGTGAGACTAGGCCTTGCGCCAGCATCGCGTTCATCCGGTTCAAATTCTGCTCGGCGATCGCATACACTTCGGAAGCTGCCTGAAATTGAATCTCGGCCTGCTTCTTCTCTTCCGGGCGTGCGCCGTTCTTCAGCGCATCCACCTTCGCTTGCGCGGCGTTGACCGCAGCTTGGGCCTGTGCGACCTGCTGCTCGGCGGTATCCGCCGTCACGTTCACGCCCGCAATGCCCTGCTGCTTCTTCGCTTCCGCTGTAGCCGTCGCGCCTTGCGCTTCCGCGATTTTGCCTTGAGCTAGCGCGACAGCGGCTTTGGCCTGCGCAACCTTTGCTTCAATCTCGGCGCTTTGCAGACGGGCAAGCACCTGCCCTTTTTTCACCTTATCCCCTTCTTTCACAAGGATTTCGGTGACTCTGCCGCCTACCTTAAAGCTGGCGCTCACTTCGTTCGTTTCAATATAAGCCGTAGGATGTACTTGATTCACGGCATCGGTTTGACTTGTAGCTGACTTGGTCGTAAGCAAAAAGGCACTGGTGCCAATGACGATGGCCATAGCCGAATAAACCATTGGTCGAATAAAATGCATAAAAAGATCCCTCCACAAAATAATAAAATTAAACCTTTACTGATTTAAGAAATTGCCGAAGTACACTTGCAGCAGCTTCAAAATCTTCTCGTCGGTCAAAGGCTCATTCTGCTTCTCCCAATCGAACACTAAAGCCACGTACAGCTTAAATAAAATAAAAGCCGTCATCTTCGGCTCGCAATTTTTCATCGTGCCATTATGTACCGCACGCTCGATATGTTCAGCTATGAACTGAACAACTTCCGTCTCAATGCTTGCCATGGCTTCAATCGTCACCGTGCTGCCGAATTGCTGCACCTCGTGAGCTAGTTGAATAAGCAGCTCATGCTCTTTGCGAAAAACGAGAACGCCATAGAGCGCGCTGTGAATTTTCTCAAAAGACGTCGCACCCTCCGCGATCGCTTTCTCGGCGACTGCCTTCATTTCAGCGATTAAAGACTGAATAATTTCATGCAGAAGCTCTTCTTTATTGGCAAAAAACGTATAGATCGTCGCTTTGCCTACACCGGCAATTTTGGCGATTTGATCCATCGTCGTACCTTTGTAACCGAATAGAGAAAATGACTTTTTCGCTGATTCCATAATTAACTTTTTCTTGGCATCCATTCGCGCACCTCAGAACTAAAATACTAAAATAGTTTTGTGTTCGGATATTAATGTACCACCATTTGCCGAATTTATCAACCGTTCTCTGTAAAAAAAGAAAAAACCCGCTGTTTTAGCGGGTTTCTACGACATCTATAAGGGATTAAATCCAAGCCTTCAGGCCGATTTGTTTAATGAAATCTTCTCTGGACTGCACTTCTTTGTCCCGTTCTTTCTCCGGCTCCGGAATTGCGCCGCCGTTCATCACTCTTCGGAACAGCTCTTCGTTCTTCGTGGCAAGCGCGAAATCAATCAACGCTTCTTTCTCGATTTGGGCCGCTTCCTGTTGGAGAAGCACTTCTTCAAGCTCTATATCCGAAGCAGGTACGTAATAGTGCTTATTGTCTTTAGGCACGCGAATAACGTAATCGAAAATATTATCGTTATTCCGTTCGTAAGCAATGATATATCCATATCCGCCGATTGGCAGGTTCTGTTCTAAACAATCTGCAATAAAGATGACTCTCTCACCAAGACGAAGCATCTGATTTCCCCCTACCTCTATGAAGCTACTGTTAAGCTATTCCTATTATCCTACTAAAAAAACTAGGTTGTGTCCAATTGAAACACATTGTTCATACTCCATACATATTTCTCTTCTAAAATAAGTCTAAAATGATAAATCATAAGTCTAAGGGAGATGCACGCATTGCTAAAACGATCTCTAAACACCTTGCGTTACGTTGGTTGGGCTGAAGGTATCTCATTTCTGATTTTGCTAGGCATTGCCATGCCGCTCAAATATGCCTTTGATTTGCCTCAAGCCGTCATGGTTGTAGGGATTACACACGGGTTTCTATTCGTTCTCTATCTTTTATCCATTGCTTGGGTTACACTTCTGCATCGTTGGTCTATTTGGCGCGTGCTGGGAGCTTTCCTGGCCGCATTCATTCCTTTTGGTCCTTTTATTCTGGAGCGCCGCATATTGAAATAGCCTATTCATGCAGATGCATTCAATCATTCCAAAAGGGTTATCCTACAAGCTGTTCAAGCAGATTGTGGGATAGCCCTTTTGCGCAAAATTTTAGGATAGAGGAAGGAACTGGTATAGTAATAAAAGAAAAAAGAGATGGAGGCAAGTCAGAAACATCAGGAGGGTAACAATGCGCGAAAGCGGGAACACATCTGCGAAAGCAAGACCTTCACTAACGGAAGGCCCGATTGCTAAAACTTTAATCTTATTTTCATTGCCGATTCTGCTAGGCAACGTGCTTCAAACGCTTAATGGCTCTATCAATGCCGTGTGGATCGGCAAATATCTGGGCGAAGGCGCGCTCGCGGCAACCTCGAATGCCAACATCATCATGTTCTTTTTAATGAGTTCCATCTTCGGATTCGCCATGGCAGCGGTTATTTTGATCGGTCAAAATCTCGGCGCGAAAAAGACCCATGAGGCCAAAAAAGTCGTCGGCACCAGCACGGTCTTCTTTTTCCTTCTATCTATTATTGTGGCCGCACTTGGATTGCTATTTTCCACTACCATCCTGACATGGATGAATACGCCGCCGGATGTGAAGGACCTTGCGGTTACCTATACGCGGATTATTTTCGCCGGTGTTCCATTTATGTTCGGCTTTAATCTGATTATGGCGATATTGCGCGGTTCCGGCGATGCGAAGACGCCTTTTTACTTCTTGCTGTTGTCCGCCATACTGGATGTCATTCTGAATCCTATTTTAATCGACGGGATCGGTCCTTTTCCGAAAATGGGCATTGCCGGCTCAGCCGTTGCCACCTTCATCGCTCAATTGATCAGCTTCGTGCTACTCATTATGTATTTGTATCGCAAAAAATATTTTCTGCGGATTACCAAGGAAGATATTCCGCTGCTGCGCATTGATTGGATGATCATTCGCACCTTGATTCAAAAAGGGGTCCCCATGGGCTTGAACATGGTCGTCGTATCCGTCAGCAATTTATTGCTCGTTCATCTCGTAAATTCGTATGGATCCGAATCAACGGCGGCCTTCGGCATTGCGATGCAAATATCCAGCTATGTGCAGATGCCGGCGATGGCGATTGGCGGAGCCGTTACCTCTATGGCCGCTCAGAACATCGGCGCCGGCAAGTGGGACCGGGTAAACCGCATTACATGGACTGGTGTTGGTGTCAATATTGCGATGACAGGCTTGATCGTCGCCGTGTTGACACTGTTCAACCGCGAGGTCGTCTCGCTGTTCCTTCCGCCGGAAGGGAAAGCGATCGCGCTTGGTGTGCACATCAATAATTTAACGTTGTGGTCGTTTATCATTTTTGGCGTCTTTAACGTCGTGGCGGGTGTAGTCCGTTCTGCCGGCTCCGTGGTGTTCCCGCTTGTCGTAGCCTTTATTGCGCTGCTGCTGGTCCGTATCCCACTCGCTACTCTGCTCTCCCACAAATACGGATTTGACGTGATCTGGTGGAGCTTCCCTGTAAGCTTCAGTGTAGCGGTAACGCTGAATCTGCTCTACTACCGGTTTGGCAAATGGAGAGAAGCCAGAATGATGCCGGCCAAAGCTTGATAAATAAAAGGACTGCCCTAAAGTTGCTGATGACTTGGGGCGGTCCTTTTTTGTTAGCGGGTGGTGATGCGCGTGATGGCTGATTCGGCTGCACTATGAGGAATTAGTACCGCCCGATGTGCGAGGGAACTACAGGGCTTTATTTGAGCAAAATGCGGCGATATCCAGAGACAGAGGGAACTAGAGGGTCTTATTTGTCTGAAAAAGCCTACAATCACGCCAAAATCGGTGGAATAGGGGATCATAGTTCCCTCAAAATAATCAATGGGATGCTTTCTTGGAAAATAGCGGATCATAGTTCCCATTCGATCAACTCTGCAAAGCTTTCTAATAGAAAAAAGACTATCTGTAAGTCATTCCTGACCTTCTGAGATAGCCCCACGCGCTGAAATGAAAACGCTGTCAGCCACTCTTTTTAAAGCTGCAGCAGGTCTTTGTGTACTTTAACTACGATCTTCTTGTTGGCGCTCGCCTCGGTAATGGAGCAGTTCGGCCGGTGAATATCCGACGGAAAGCATACCGCGAACATGCCTGGTTGCAAAAGAATGCCCGTCTCGTACTCGGCAGGATCCGTTTCGTAGAATGCGATATCATGTGAATCGAATTTGTTATCGATCACTTTCGCGTCCGGATGCAGCTTGTAGAAACAAATTTTCTCTTCACCGCTGACCAGAAACTGAATATCCGTGTATACCTTATGGGATTCCGGCAATTGTTCCTCGGCTGGACAAGTAACAACTTCCTGTACGTTGGCAAACATCAGATGGCCGTTATCGCCTTCCAAATCGTATCTCCCGGCCTCAGCCTCGGCCAGATTGCGGCTCACAATGTAATCGATCCCCCGCCCGATCGCCGGAGGCCACAGATGGCGCTCTTGTTCGAAATGCTTTAAATCGCTAATAATCATTTGAAACCGGTCTCCTTCGATGCATGAAATAGAATAGTAATCCTACAAGTACTATAGCCTATATCGAGAAAAAAGACCCGCTTTATACAAAGCGAATCTTTTAACTCAAACGGTATTAGAACGTTTTTTGATTTGCGCCTTCCCAGTCGGCCAAGAACTTCTCAATACCCGCGTCAGTAAGCGGATGTTTGCTCATGGATTCGATAACTTTGTAAGGCACCGTTGCAATATGGGACCCTGCAAGCGCGGCTTCAATCACGTGTGTGGAGTGACGGACGCTGGCAGCGATAATTTCGGATTTGATGTTATGCACTTGGAAAATTTGGCTGATTTCCTTAATCAGGTTCATCCCGATTTGGTTAATATCGTCCAAACGTCCGATAAATGGCGAAACAAATGTTGCGCCTGCACGTGCAGCAAGCAGCGCTTGCGTCGAGGAGAAGATCAAAGTGACGTTCGTTGGAATCCCCAATGATCTGAACACGCTGGTCGCTTGAAGACCATCCAACGTCATTGGCAGTTTGATGACGATGTTCGGGCTAAGCTGAGCCAGCTTTTTCCCTTGCTCCACCATTTCGTCTGCTTTCAAAGAAACAACTTCAGCGCTAATTGGAACATCGCCGACGATGGAGATGATTTCTTTCACGGTTTCGAAGAAATCTCTGCCTTCTTTTGCAATAAGTGAAGGATTGGTCGTTACGCCTGCAACTACACCTAAAGCGTGTGCTTTGCGAATTTCTTCTACATTGGCTGTGTCGATAAACAATTTCATCCTGTATCCCTACCTTTTCTCCCTTTGCGGGTTAATCTTGGAAATACTTCTGTTTGATTTGTTGTACGATTGCTTCGGCGGTAAAGCCATATTCACGAATTACGCGATCTGCCTTCGCGGATGCCCCGAACTTGCGGATGCCCACGACGAAGCCTTTGCCTCCCGTAATGTCTTCCCATCCAGCAGGATATGCCATCTCAATGACGACATTTGCTTTTACATTCGGATTAAGAACTGCCTGCTGCACGTCCAAAGATTGCTGCTCAAACAGCTCACGGCTCGGCATGGAAATGACATTTGCACCAATTCCATATTGCTCCAACTGCTTCTTCACGTCAAGTGCCAAGGTGACTTCGGAACCTGTTGCGATGAGCTGAACATCCGGCGTTGCTCCAGGAGTGGCCTCAGCCAGTACGTAAGCGCCTTGATGAATATGGGCAAAAGCAAGCTGGTCCGTGCCAGGCAGTACCGGCAAGTTTTGACGGGACAAGGCAAAGACGAACGGGCCTTCTTTGGCTTGC
The DNA here is from genome assembly GCF_013141725.1 of Paenibacillus planticolens. Lineage (GTDB taxonomy): Bacteria > Bacillota > Bacilli > Paenibacillales > NBRC-103111 > Paenibacillus_E > Paenibacillus_E planticolens. The sequence continues at coordinate 19,532 of NZ_WHNZ01000044.1, forward strand.
ATGACGTACTCCCAAGCCGCTGCCGTTTCGTTCGCGTCCGCAGGACGGAACAGCGTCAGATCCGGAATCATCCGCAGGGATGGGATCTGTTCGATCGGTTGATGCGTCGGGCCGTCCTCACCGACAGCGATGCTGTCGTGCGTGAACACGTACGCAACAGGCAGTTTCATGAGCGCGGACAAGCGGATTGCACCGCGCAAGTAATCGCTGAACACGAGGAACGTACCGCCGAAGACCCGCAGTCCGCCGTGCAGCAGCATGCCGTTCAGCGCTGCGCCCATGGCGAATTCCCGGACGCCGAACCAGAAGTTGCGGCCGCTGTAATCCGCGGCGCTGAATGCCGCAGCGTCGTTAAGCATGGTGAAGTTGGAACTCGCCAGGTCGGCAGAGCCGCCCACCAGCTGAGGAACCCGCTTCGCCAGGCCGTTAAGCACTTTGCCGGACGCGGTGCGCGTCGAGATAGCGCCGCTCTCCGGTGTAAAGCGCGGCACATCGGCGTTCCAGTCCGCCGGAAGGTCGCCGCTGCTTGCAAGCTCGAACTGCTGAGCGAGCTCGGGATAAGCAGCCTGGTAGCTGCTCCACAGCTGCTCCCAGCTTGTTTGGGCTTCAGCGCCAAGTTGCTTGAAGTGGGCGAAGTGCTCGTAAACCTCAGCCGGAACGTGGAAATCCGGCTCCAACGGCCAACCCAGCGCCTGTTTCGTCAGGAGCAGTTCTTCTTTGCCGAGCGGCGAGCCGTGCGTGCCGCCGTGGCCGCCTTTGCCGGCTTTGTTCGGGGAACCGTAGCCGATCGTTGTTTTGATCTCAATCAGCGTTGGACGGCTAGTGTCCGCCTTACCTTCTGCGATCGCCGCGGAAATCGCCTCGACATTGTTTTGCTCTTCCACGCGCAGGTACTGCCAGCCGTAAGATTCCATTCGTGTCTTCACGTTCTCGGAGAAAGACATGTTCAACTCTCCGTCAAGCGAAATGTCGTTGGAATCATAAAGCACGATTAGCTTACCCAATTTCAAGTGCCCAGCCAAGGAAGCAGCCTCAGAAGAAACACCTTCCATCAAATCGCCGTCTCCGCAAATCGCATACGTGTAATGATCGACAATCGGGAAGTTCGGTTTATTATAGATCGCAGCTTGGTGCGCTTCAGCTATCGCAATGCCGACAGCCATCGCTACGCCTTGGCCAAGCGGTCCCGTAGTAGCTTCTACACCAACGGTGTGGCCGAATTCCGGATGTCCGGGCGTAAGGCTGCCCCACTGGCGGAATTCTTTGATGTCTTCAAGTGTTAAGCCATAACCGCTTAAGTGCAGCAGGCTGTATAGCAGCATCGAGCCATGTCCGGCGGAAAGCACGAAACGATCGCGGTCCACCCATTTGGCATCGGCAGGATTATGTTTGAGATGCTGTGTCCATAGGGCATATGCCATAGGAGCGGCACCCATCGGCATGCCGGGATGACCCATCGCGGCTTTCTCGACAGCGTCAATCGTCAGCGTGCGAATTGTGTTGATGCTTAACTCTTCAATACCAACAGTTGTCTGATTCAAAAGAGGACCCCTCCATCAATTAGTTGATTTTTGTTGCTGATACTCTTTATTATAAGGATAGTTAGAGCATTCAAATAATTGATAGTTTCAATACTTGCTATAGAAGGTGTCTATATGGTGAATTTTGAGCTGTATAAAGTGTTTTATTTGACCGCGCGATCAGGCTCCTTATCCAAAGCCGCTAAAGAGCTGTATATTACTCAGCCGAGCGTCTCGCATTCCATCAAGCTTTTGGAGGAATGCCTGGGGCTTCAGCTCTTTGCCCGAACATCCAAGGGTGTGGAGCTTACGAAGGAAGGTTCTGTGCTGTACTCCTATATTGAACAGGCGTACAATTTTATTTCGCTTGCCGAGGAAAAGCTGAGTGAGCTTCGTAATTTCTCAAGCGGGGAGATTAAAATCGGCGGCAGCGACTCCTTGTGCAAGCACTACCTCCTCCCTTTTTTGGAAGCGTTTCACGAACAGTATCCGCATGTCCAGATTAATTTGGTGCATGGTACGACGCCGGAAATCGTGAAGCATTTGAAGGAAGGCAAAATCGATATCGGTATCGTGAGAACCCCCATTCATGATGAGCAACTGCAGGTGCGCGAAGGGATCACGATCCAAGACTGCTTTGTTACGGGGCCAAAATACCGGGAGCTTACGCTGGAAAAAGCAACCCTTGCCGATCTGCTGGAATACCCGGTCATTTTGTTTTCCAGCAACAGCTCCTCGCGCAAGTTCGTCACTCGGCTGTTCAGCGATCACGGCTTGCAGCTTGAGCCGGAAATCGAGCTGGGCAGCGTGGATTTGCTGATTGAGTTCGCGAAGATCGGCTTCGGCGTCTCCTTCGTGACGAAGGAGTTCGTCGCAAAGGAACTCGCCGAGGGCAGTTTGTTTGAAGTGAACTTGGACGTTGCGATTCCCTCGACGAAGATCGGCATTATTACTTTGCGGAATATGCCTTTGTCGACAGCCGCCGCTGCTTTTATTGCCGAGCTGGAGAAGCCTGCGCTGGCGTGAGATGGAAAGACCGTCTTGGCATCTTTCTGCCAGACGGTCTTTCTATGTTGTACGTTGTACAACATTAAGGGCTGAAATCCGCTGATTTTGGACCATATAATCTAAAATGATAGTACTTTGTACAATCAAGCCGGGGATTGCAGGGGGTTGACGGCTTTTTTGTTGCACTAAGTGCAACAAAGGGCTGGCGGGGTGGTGTTGGCGGCGAGTAATAAGGAAGGAGCTCCGGCTGGGGGGACAATACTTGGGCTTAGGAGCTCCATCTGGTGGGGAGCAATACTTGGGCTTAGGAGCTCCAACTGATGGGTGACAATAACTTGGGCTTAGGAGCTCCGGCTGGGGAGACAATACTTGGGCTTAGGAGCTCCCTCTGGTGGGAAATAATACTTGGGCTTAGGAGCTCTTTCTGGTGGGAAACAATACTTGGGTTTAGGAGCTCCTTCTGGTGGGAAACAATACTTGGGCTTAGGAGCTCCTTCTGGTGGGTGACATTACTTGGGCTTAGGAGCTCCGACTGGTGGGTGACATTACTTCTGCTTAGGGGCTCTAACTGGTGGGTGACATTACTTCTGCTTAGGGGCTCTAACTGGTGGGTGACATTACTTCTGCTTAGGGGCTCTAACTGGTGGGTGACAATACTTCTGCTTAGGGGCTCTAACTGGTGGGTGACATTACTTCTGCTTAGGGGCTCTAACTGGTGGGTGACATTACTTGGGCTCAGGAGCTCCGACTGGTGGAGACATACTTTTGCTTAGGAGCTCCGGCTGGAGGGAGACGATAATTGGGCTTAGGAGCTCCATCTGGTAGGGACCGATTCTTGTCTTCCTATGTTGTACTTTGTACAACATTATGGCTGTAATATCGCCTCAGCCCTCTCTATGTTGTACACTGTACAACATTAAAGGCTGAAATCCGCTGTTTTAGAACCATTTGAGCTAAAATGATTGTACTTTGTACAATGAAGCCCGGGATTGCAGGGTGTAGAGTGCTTTTTCATTGCACAAAGTGCAACATAGACTAACGGGGTGATGATGGTGACGAGGAATAAGGAGCTCTGGCTGGGGGGAGACAATACTTCTGCTTAGGAGCTCCTTCTGGTGGGTGATAATACTTGTACTTAAGAGCTCCCTCTGGTGGGAGACGATACTTCTACTTAGGAGCTCCGTCTGGTGGGTGACATTACTTGGGCTTAGGAGCTCCAATTGGTGGGTGACAATACTTGGGCTTAGGAGCTCCCTCTGGTGGGAAACAATGCTTGTGCCTAGGAGCTCCGACAGATGGGAGACAATACTTCTACTTAGGGGCTCCGACAGATGGGAGACAATACTTCTACTTAGGGGCTCCGACAGATGGGAGACGATACTTCTGCTTAGGGGCTCCGACAGATGGGAGACGATACTTACGCTCAGGAGCTCCGGCTGGTGGGTGACGATACTTGTCCTCAGAAACTCCGGACGGACAGCACGGACGTTATTCACCATTTCCAGCCTGAAATGATGGCCAACGGATACCAGAGACGTTAAATAGCTGTTTTTGAGCTAATATCCTTTGTTTTCGCCTAATAACGTCTCTCACATCCGTTAGCTCAGCGAAAGCACAACTTCGGCAACAATAACGCCTGTGGTGTCCGTGAGCAAAGCAGCAGCAGCAGCAGCAGCAGTTGCACGCACTTTCCTCAGAGCAGTTGCACGCGCTTTGCCTCAACTCAGCGCCATACTACAAACAAACGATCGCCTTAATTACCTTCGACTCCGGCTTCAGCCAAGTCTCAAACTGGCCGATCATGTCCTCGAAGGATACACGGTGTGTGATGTAGCTCTCAATGTCGATGACTCCTGTTTGCATCGCTTCATACACGGTGTCGAAATCATCCATCGTTGCGTTCCGGCTGCCCAGCAGCGTCAGCTCCCGCTTATGAAAATCAGGATCATGGAACGTGATATCCGCCTTTACGAGGCCAACGTACACAAGCTTGCCGCCATGCGCGACAAGTCCGAAGGAGTCTGTCATAGACCTTGCATTGCCCGTCGCATCGAAAACCACAGTGGGCATATCGCCGTTCGTGAGCGCAGACAGCTGCTCCTTCGGCTGCTGCAGCGCATTCACGGTATGATCGACGCCCGCCCACTTGCGGCAAAACGCCAACCGCTCGTCATTGATGTCCATCGCGATGACATTCGCGCCAAACAGCTTCGCCAGGATCATGACGCCGAGTCCGATCGGCCCCGCTCCAATGACGAGCGCCGTTTCACCCGCGCGAAGCCCTGATCTTCGCACGGCGTGAGCTCCGATGCTAAGCGGCTCCAGCATCGCTGCTTGATCAAGCGTTAGCCCCGCCGTTTTAATGAGATGGCTGGCAGGTATGGAAACCAGTTCTCTCATTCCTCCATCCATATGCACGCCAAGCACTTTCATATGGGTGCAGCAGTTCGTACTGCCTTTGCGGCAAGCAATGCACGTTCCGCAGTGCATATACGGAACGACGCTGACCTGGTCGCCAATCTGCAGCCCCGGGACTCCTTCGCCAACTTCTTCGACATAGCCGGAGAGTTCGTGACCAAGCACGCGCGGATAGCTGAAAAATGGCTGATTCCCTTTATAGGCATGTAAATCCGTCCCGCAGATGCCGATCCTTTTGATACGAACGATGGCTTCGCCCGCTTTTACTGCTGGTTCCTGCATCTCAACAAAGGCAAACCGTTCAATCTCCTCACAGACGATCGCTTTCATTCTAACCCTCCCTATACGCAAGTCTTCTCGTTATATTCAGGTCTTCCGCTAATCCATGACTTGTTGTGGATTGGCTTCAAAATGTCCAACACTTCTTGCAGCAGCCCGGCATCCATAGGCTCATCCGTCCATGCGATGTTTTTGCGGATGTTCTCCGGACTCGCCGTGCTGACGAGCGTCGTTGGTATCCGCTCGTTCGCCGTTGCGTATTGCACCGCCAGCTTCGCAATGTCAGCTCCCTGGCTTGCGCAGTACTCGGCAGCTTCCTTGCAGACGCGCTGAATGTCAGCCGGTGCCGGATGCCAAGAAGCTGCGGGTCTAGTGCTCAGCAGTCCCATCGATAGCGGCGATGCGTTCACCAATCCTACTTCGTGCTGCTCCAACAGCGGTACTATGTCCAGCAAGGACGTGTCATTCAGCGCATAGTGACAGTAGGACAGCACAGAATCGAGCTCTTTCACAGCCAGCGACTTCTCAAACACGGACAACGGCAGTCCGGATACGCCGAAATAACGGATTTTTCCAGATTGCTTCAAGGCATCGAGTGCAGGGAAAGCCCCTTCAACAACCTCATCGAAAGCAGCAAATTCAATATCATGCAAATATAGAATATCGATATAATCCGTATGAAGCCGCTTTAAGCTTTCATCGACGCTGCGGATAATCCGCTCCTTCGAGAAATCGAACTCGGCGTCACCGTAACGCCCAGCCTTTGTCGTCAAAATAAAGCGATCTCTGTCCAGTTGGGCAATCGCTTTGCCTAATACCGTTTCCGCTTTGGTTAAACCGTAATACGGGGACACATCAATCAGATTAATGCCTAGATCAACAGCCGTATGCACCGTCCGGATGCTTTCTTCCTCGTTCGTTTCACGGAAGAGAGAGCCAAGCGAAGAGGCCCCGAAGCTCAATACGGAGACGTCCAGCCCTGTTTTGCCCAATTTACGATATTTCATAGTTTATAGAACTCCTTCGCGTTTAGTCCAAATAGACGGTCATTGTCGTGTTGAGTCCAAGTTTCCGGCAAGGCGTGCGTCAATACCCCGACAACTTCGTCATAATCTGCCGCTAGCAAGCATACCGGCCAATCGCTGCCGAATAAGACCCGCTCCGCTCTGAATACTTCCAGAACATGCCGGATATACATCGTAAAATCTTCTTTGACCCAGCTTGTGGGGTTCGCTTCCGTCACCATGCCCGAAAGCTTACAGTACACGTTCCGATGCTTGGCGATAGCCGCCATCTGACTTTTCCAAGGCTCGATAGCTCCATCAGCTATCCGCGGCTTCGCGATATGATCGATCACCGCCCGCAGCCCCGGGACCTGTTCCAAAAGCTCGATTACCGGCGCTAATTGCTCGGATTTTACAAGCAAATCAACGGGAACGTCCTCCTCAGCAAAATATCGCAAGGCCTCAACAAAATGAGGCTCCAAGATCCGGTTCGCATCCGGCATTTCTTGAATCATGACTCGGAAGCCCACGTATTTGGGATGTTGTTTGAATTTTGCATAGTGGAGAAGGCATTCAGGGTCATTCAAATCGAGCCAGCCTACGACACCTGCAACGGTTTCCGATTCCTCGCTTAAAGACAGGAGATAGCTTGTTTCTTCTAGGGTTGGCGCTGCTTGAACAACAATCGTCTTATCCAGCTGGTGCTTCTTCAAATAAGGCCATAAATCGCTTGGCAAAAAATCACGATACAAGGCCGGCAGCTCCGGACCGATCCATCCGTAGTCGCCCCGATCGATTTTCCAATAATGCTGATGTGCATCTATTCGCATGGCATACCTCCTTATTGATGAGCTGTTTGTTATCGCTTTCTTTCATTTTAACAGCATCTAACGTATAAGAAATATCGATTTCTAGCATATTTGTACGCTTTTTTGATATCATTAGAAGACTCATACTGGGAAGGAGCGGCCTTATGCATCCGGTGCGCAAAATATTCGATACGAACGATGCTTTTCCGTTTTCGTTTGCCTATAAAAATACAAAAAGCTCGCAAAGCGAGCTCCCTGACCATTTTCACGACTGGTTTGAAATTGTATATGTATACCGCGGCAAAGGCACCTTCTTCATCGACCATACTTTTTACGACATGAAGCAGGGCGATCTGTTCCTTATCCCCGGAAATACCATCCACCGGGCCACACCTGACAAGGAAACACCCGTAACGTCTACCGCTGTCTATTTTAGTCCCGGCATGATCCAAGCGCCGCAGCTCGGAGATTCGTTCTCTTATTTGCACAGCTTCGAGCATGCAGCAAGGGTTCGCCACTACAAATTGGAGCTGCTGCTCCCGCAGCGTCAGCATATGGAGCCCCATTTGGAGTCCATCCAGCGTGAGCTCAAGCAGACGAGCCCTGGCCACCGTCAGGCGATTTTCTTGCAGCTGCTTCAGCTGCTGCTTTTTATACAGCGGGATGTGGGCTCCGGTTCGATGCTGACTGCGGGTGACCCTCTTGTCGGCCCCGTTTGGATGAGAGAAATTCTGCTTTTTATCGATCAGCATTTCTGCGAGGACATCGGACTTGGTACCCTTTCGAAGCAAGCCTCCGTCTCACCGGCTCATCTCAGCCGCGTCTTTAAACAGTTGATTGGCATGAACATCACCGCCTACATCATGACCAAGCGGATCATTCGGGCAAAGCAGCTTCTTGGCGAAAGTGATGTTAATATCCGGCATATCGCAGAAATGTGCGGCTTCGAAAGCTTGCCCCATTTCCACGCCATGTTCAAAAGGGTACTCGGCGTAACGCCTGCGGCCGCCCGAAAATCAATCAGATAACAGCGAAAAAAGTATACTTTTATCCTACTTGATACTGCGTTTTATAATAGGCAAAAGTTGCTGCCAAGCCGTCCTTCAACGTGAAAACCGGACTCCAACCGAGAGCGTGAAGCGCTGCGCGGTTATCCAGCCGGCTGTGAACAATATCGCCGGTGCGGGCAGGCCCATAGGACGGGTTGAAACTGCTGCCGCAAATCGAACACATCACCCTCAGAAGATCATTAACACTTGTTTGTTCATTGCAGCTAATATTGTAAATACCGTGGCTGCCTTTGCTCAAGGCAGCTCTATTTGCGCTCACGATGTCCTTCACATAGATGAAATCCCGCGTCTGCTCCCCGTCGCCATAAATGACCGGTTGTTTCCCTTCCAAAAGCTTGTCCACAAAGACGGCAACGACCCCGCCTTCTCCCTTAGGATCTTGCCTTATACCATAGACATTCGCATACCGCAGGATGGTGTAGTCCATGTCATAAAGAGAAGCAAAGCTTTCTATGTAGTGTTCGGGCGTATGTTTGGAAATGCCATAGAAAGAGAGCGGCTTGACCGGATGGGCTTCATCCACGCTCAAATATTGCGGAGTCCCGTACACTGCAGCAGAGGAGGCGTAAATCAGTTTCCGGACGCCATACTCCCGGCATTGCTCCAACAGGGCAATCGTCCCCAAAATGTTGATTTTGGCATCCAATAAGGGATTGGCCAGCGAAGTCTGCACATCGACTTGCGCCGCATGATGAATGACAACTTCCGGGCGCGCAGCCTCGAACACCGCGGAAAGCCCAACTTCAAGTAAATCCCCAAGGTGAAAAACAGCCCCCGTATTCACATTCACTTTAAAGCCTGTAGACAGGTTATCCAATATATGCACACGATGCCCGGCCTGAACCAAATCATCGACAATATGCGATCCAATAAATCCGGCTCCCCCGGTAACTAAAATGTTCATGCAGACATCCCCCCTCCTACTACCGTAAACATCACATAATAGGTTCACTCTACAGTTTTCCTTTTATTCGACATATTACCATACTTTATTTTACGAAAAAATGGAAATAAAAGCTGCCCAGTTTTTTGAACTTGGCAGCTTTTTGAGAGATGGCTGTTAGGTTAATTTTTGAAAACACGATCATATAAAAAGTCGGCAATATGGACGGCTTCCATTTTTCCCTTGCGCCCATGCTTATCGATCCCCAGCTTCATTTGCAATAAGCAGCCAGGATTGCTCGTCACTAGGTAGCTGGCTTCGGTTGCATTCACGTTGACCATTTTGCCCTCGAGAATTTGGTTGGCCATTTCCGGTTGCGTCACATTATAAATACCGGCTGATCCGCAGCAAGAGCCCGCGTCCTTCATTTCGACAAAGGTAACGTTGCCTACTTCTTTCAGCAGTTGTCTGGACGGATTGCTGCCTTTCATCACATTTCGAAGATGGCAGGAGTCTTGATAGGTCACCCGGGTGGATGCCGTTCCGGCTTGATGATCGGCGAAGCGCAGCGGACGTCCTTTTTCCACAAGTATGGTCGAAATGTCCTTCACCCGCGCAGCGAACCACCCCGCAGCATCCTTCCACTCCGGCTCATCATGCAGCAAATGATCGTACTCGATCAGTATAGCGCCGCAACCGCCTGCATTGGATACAATGTAATCCACTCCGGCTTCTTGGAAAGCGCGGATGTTGTTCTTGGCCAGCATTTTGGCCTGATCGCTTTCGCCGCTGTGCGCATGGAGGGCGCCACAGCAGTTCTGCGTCTCCGGAATGACGACATCAAAGCCTGCTTCGGACAGCAGTTTAACGGTTTTGATATTCGTTTCCGTGAACATCACATCCATCAAACAGCCTCTAAACATGCCAACAGTGGCAACTTTTTCTCCTTTGGCCGGGATGAAGGTACCCAGGAGCTGGGTGATGCCTTTGCCCGAAGCGTCCGGGAGAATTTTCTCCATATCGGACAATTGTTTGGAAAATAAACCGACGACGCCTGTTTTGCGAACGACGGATTGCAGGCCTGATTTTTTATAAAAATGGAGGCCTGAGCCTAACAGGCGCATTCTTTGCTGCGATGGGAACAGTTCTTTGAACACCATCTTGCGCACGCCGCGTATCCACCATCTATGCTGCTTCGTATGGGTTTCAACCGCATCGCGAGCCTGCTCAATTAACTGGCCGTATTTCACATCGGCGGGACAAGCCGGTTCACACGCACGGCATCCTAAGCAGTGATTCATCTGATCCTCGAAGGAGATGCCCGGCTCCATTACGCCATCCACGGCTGCTTTCATGAGTGAAATACGCCCGCGAGGGGATTCGGCCTCGACACCCGTTTCCTTAAACGTCGGGCAAACCGGAAGGCAAAAACCGCAGCGCATGCAGTTGGTCAATTGATCGTAGTCCAGCTTCTGAATCAGCGTTTCCTGAAGCGTTGCTCCTTTAGCCACGGTCGATCACCACCCTGCGTCTGGATTCTTTGGCAAACATTTTGCCGGGATTCAGCAGATGATGCGGGTCGAACACGTCTTTGATCCCTTTCATCATCGCGATGCCGCTGCTTCCTACTTTCCATTCCAAGAAAGGGGCTTTTACCAGCCCAACGCCATGCTCGCCGGTAATCGTTCCCCCCATCTGGATCGCCGCTTCAAAGATTTCTTCGAAAGCTGCCTCCACACGGTGGATTTCATCCTGATCCCTTGCATCGGTTGTCGCTGTCGGGTGAAGATTGCCGTCTCCCGCATGCCCAAAGGTGCAAATCTGCACGCTATGCTTCTCTGCGATTCGGTTAATCTCCAGCACCATATCGGCAATTTTGGAGCGCGGTACGGTGGCGTCCTCCAGGATCGTTGTCGGACGCAAACGCGCAAGGGCAGTGAAGGCGCTGCGTCTAGCGGTCAGCAGCTTCAACGCTTCCTCTTGATTGCTCGCGATGCTGACCTCATCCGCCTGCTCCTCGCGGCAAATTTCCGAGATGCGGGCAATATCCCGCTCTACCATTTCCATGTCGCCATCCTGTTCAATCAAGAGGATCGCCGCCATATCCAGCGGCAGCCCCAGCTTGGCGAAATCGTCCACCACGCGAATCGTCGGATTATCCATAAATTCCAGTGTTGCCGGAATGATGCGGTTTTCAATGATCTTGGACACGGTACGAGCCGCCCCATATAAATCTTTGTACATCGCCAGCATCGTTTTCTTAAATTTCGGCGGCGGAACCAGCTTCAGCGTGGCTTCTGTAATAACAGCCAGCGTCCCTTCCGAGCCGATCAGGAGCTTCGTCAAATCATACCCGGCCACGTCTTTCATCAGCTTGCCGCCTGTGCGCATGATTTCACCGCTCGCCAGCACGCATTCTAAGCCGATCACATAATCCTTGGTCGTACCGTATTTAAGTCCGCGAAGTCCTCCGGAGCACTCCGCAATATTGCCGCCAATGGTCGAAATAGCCATGGAGCTTGGATCTGGCGGATAAAATAAGCCCAGGCTCTCGATATGCTCGATGAACTGCTTCGTAATGATGCCCGGCTGCACCGTCGCCGTCAGATTCTGCATATCGATATCGAGGATCGCGTTCATCCGGTGCATCACCATCACGATGCCGCCTTGAACGGGAACCGTACCGCCGCAAAGATTCGTTCCGGATCCTCTGCTGATAAGCGGAACGCGGTGCTCATTCAACACCTTCATAATCGCAGAAACCTGCGCCGTATCTTTCGGATAAATCACGCCGTCCGGCAGCGATTGGAGCATCGGTGTTCCGTCATAAGAGTGGGTAACAAGCGACTCCATGTCATCTTTGAAAAAAGCTTCGCCTACAATATTGAACAGTTGTTGTCTAATTTGGTTATCCAGCATAGCAGCCTCCCACGGGACTATTCATGTTTTAAGTGATCATGTGATCTGATGACTTTTCTTCTATTTTAGCTTATGATTGAATAGATGTATACATCTTTTATGGGGGAATTGGAATGGCATTTCAGCAGATACGGCCGCAAAAGGGCTCGGAAATCGTAATGGGGCAGATTAAAAAGCAAATTGAGACGGGAACCTATGCTCCAGGCTCCAAACTGCCTACTGTAGTCGACCTTGCTGCGAGCTTTCAAGTCGGGCGTTCGACCATCCGGGAAGCGCTGAGCGCGCTTAAGGCGATGGGGTGGGTCGATATCAGGCACGGCGGTGGGACGTTCGTCAGCAATCCTCTGCCAACGGATACCGCCCCCCTCTTTGATCAAGGCGAATCGCTGCAGGAGGTGCAGGAAGTACGCAGATTCATCGAGGCGGGCTGCGCGTCTTTGGCAGCAAGCCGGCGGACGGAAGCCAATGTCTCGGCGCTCCGGGACATTCTTCAAACGATGGAGAGGGCGCTGGGCAACGAGGAAGAAAGCGAGCAAGCCGACATTCGATTTCACCTGGGAATCGCCAGAGCCTCCCATAATTCCCTCATGATCGGGATGATGGAGTCTTTGACAGAGAGGCTGCAGGTGAGCATGAAGGCTTCTCGCCGTCTGTGGTTTTTTGCTGAGCGCGCATCCGCTGAAAAGCTACTACAAGAGCATCGCGACATTGTTGATGCCATCGATGCCCAGGACGAAACGCTGGCAGCGGAAAGAATGTCGCAGCATATTCATAAAGTGGATCAAGTGATTCAGAGGCTTGCCAAAATCTCAACGGATACTTCCTTGCAGGCGCCGCCTGGTACTTGATCCGGGAAGATATCAAAATGGGAATAGCGGTGCTGCTCAATTGGGTGAAAACGTTCCCCGGTTGGTTCAGGGGAACTGCAGGGCGCTATTTTGGAGAAAAACGGAGGTTTGCTTGCTGGAGGGGAACTGCAGGGTCTTATTTCAACGAAATGGGGGCGTTAACTGCTTCGAATGGCAAAATAACGGCCTGTAGTTCCCTTTATCTGGACAAAAGGGCTATTTCCGTTGAAATAGCGCCCTGTAGTTCCCCTGCTGCATATATATCGAACCAAAATGCTTGCAAGGCATATAAACGAAAAAAGGCAAAACCATAATGGTTCTGCCTTTTTGTGTGATGCGCGTAGAGGGACTTGAACCCCCACGGTCGCCCGCTAGATCCTAAGTCTAGTGCGTCTGCCAATTCCGCCATACGCGCGTGGTGCCGTCGAGAGGACTTGAACCCCCAACCTACTGATTACAAGTCAGTTGCTCTACCAGTTGAGCTACAACGGCATGTGTAGTTTTAAAAAATGGTGGCTCGGGACGGAATCGAACCGCCGACACGAGGATTTTCAGTCCTCTGCTCTACCGACTGAGCTACCGAGCCTTAAATGAAATTGGTAATAATGGCGGAGCCGACGGGATTCGAACCCGCGGTCTCCTGCGTGACAGGCAGGCATGTTAGGCCTCTACACCACGGCTCCGCATTAAAAAGTACAGCTGTATAAATGGTGAACGCTGACGGGATCGAACCGCCGACCCTTACCCTGTCAAGGTAATGCTCTCCCAGCTGAGCTAAGCGTTCATGCTAAGGTAATAATGGTGACCCGTAGGGGACTCGAACCCCTGTTACCTCCGTGAAAGGGAGGTGTCTTAACCACTTGACCAACGGGCCTTAA
>NZ_WHNZ01000045.1 GCF_013141725.1 Paenibacillus planticolens
CTGACTTGCTCAATTGACTTGCTAGCGAGATTATTCATCTCATTTATAGTCGATTACTCGACTGTGCTTACTCACTCGTTGTTCAGTTTTCAAAGATCAAGTTTTCTTGTCCAACCCGCTCTCTTTCGAAAGCCGGAAGACCAATATACCATACTTGTATTTCTATTGCAACTTGTTTTTCTCGAGTTACTTGTTATTCCCGCGTGTCTCAGCGGCAACTTTTATAAGATACCACAGATACTTCAGCTGAGTCAACCCTTCAAACAACTGTATTTTTTTTCCACCTAAAGTAAGGTTAGTTTTAAGCCTACGAGGAGCAGAAGCCCAGGCACGCCTAGAACCGTTACCGTCCCTATTGTAGCCGTATTAATCGGCAGGTCCATATGCGTGTAAGCACTCAGTAGATTCAATGTGTATAGGAGGAATGCCGCCACAACAACATTTAATCCAAGAGCAGATAACAGCCTGCCACCGCCACGGTTACGCAAAACAATAACAAGCAGCATTAGTGAGGACAGCACGAGTAATCCCCATACCGCGTATTTGATATACACGTTTTACACCTCCAATAATCGATCCGTATCAATCATGCTCAGATTTAGCTTCTTAGCTTGCTTAATTAGCATTTCAAACCTTTTTTCTGCGGCTTCCATCGCATAGATGGCATAATCAATCTGATCCTTGTCCAATGCAAATTCAAAATGTGCCTGAGCTGCCACCCAATTGGCATGAGCCGTACGAATTTCTTGAATCAGCATCTGCTTGTCCCTCAAAAGCTCCTCTTTCACGCTTTTTTTGGTTTGTGGATTTTTCCGTCCATACATGCCTAATAATGCTGGTCTCATTCAGCAAACCCTCCATGACCCCAAATGCGGGTTAATCTATCCTTATGCATATGGGAGGAAAGGAACAATTAGAACTTTTGCACTTCTTTTACATAAACAAAAAAGAGAGCTTTTCAGCCCCCTTTTTTTACAGAACTCTATTTATAATTCCCTGCGGCCTTCCATAGCTTTGGACAGCGTCACTTCATCCGCATATTCCAAATCTCCACCCACAGGCAGTCCGTGTGCGATACGCGTAACCTTGAGACCGAATGGCTTCACTAATCTGGACAAGTACATAGCCGTAGCTTCGCCTTCGATATTCGGGTTCGTTGCCAAAATTAACTCCTGTACGGTTTCATCCCCCAACCGCTTGAGCAATTCTGCGATATGAATTTGATCCGGTCCGATCCCCTCCATCGGGGAAATCGCACCATGCAGAACATGATAGTAGCCTTCGAACTCTTTGGTTCGTTCCAAAGCGACCAAGTCCTTAGGCTCCTGCACGACGCAAATGACAGAACCGTCCCTGTTCTTGTCTTGACAGATCCGACATGGATCAACATCCGTAATGTTGCAGCAGACTGAACAATAGTGGAGGTTCCTCTTCACATTGACGAGCGCCTTCGCGAAATCAATCACGTCTTCTTCTTTCATGCGAAGTACATGAAAGGCAAGGCGCCCCGCCGTTTTGGGGCCTACTCCCGGCAACCGGGAGAAAGCATCGATTAACTTGGAAATCGGTTCGGGGTAATACAAAGGAAGTTCTCCCTCATCTTTCAGATTTGTAGCTCATGGTTGTGACTAGAACAAGCCAGGGATGTTCATTCCGCCGGTAAATTTGCCCATATCTTTGTTTGCGATCTCTTCCGCTTTGGCCATTGCATCATTTACTGCTGTCAGCACGAGATCTTGCAGCATTTCAACATCGTCCGGATCAACAGCCTCAGGCTTGATTGTGATGCTTTGCACTTTCTTGTGTCCGTTTACGATACAAGTAACAACACCGCCGCCAGCTGTACCTTCAATAGTTTTTGTACCTAGTTCTTCTTGAGCCTTCATCATTTGCTCTTGCATTTTCTTCACTTGCTTCATCATTTGATTCATGTTATTCATAGTCGTTTGCTCCTTTGTATTTAGTCTAGTCTTCTTTAATGGTTACTAACGCTTCGCCAAACAATTGAATCGCTTCGGAGATCCACTCTTCTTTGGGAGGAGCTCCGGGACTCCCCTCATCCGCCACGAGTTCCATGACTTCAGGCGGGGAACTGGTCGCTTCATTCTTGGCGTCGTCCCACTCTTTGCGCATAACCGTAAGCAGCCGCATTGGCTTGCCGAACACAGAGGTCAGCACTTGCTCAATAATGAGCTTGTTCTCCGGTTTCTCCGTGGTGTTGCGGTGCATCTCATTTTTGAAAGCAACCAATACCACATCGTCCAGCATCGATACCAAATCACCATTCACAAACCAAGCATGGACAGTAATCTTCTTCTCCTTGACCAGACCCAATACCTGGCTCCATTTCATTAAAGCCGCCTTGGTTTCCGGACCTTCCGAAGCTTTCAAGTAACCATCCAGTTTGATGCCTGACTTCTTAGATGGCGCCGAAGCCACCGGTACTCTGGGAGCAGGCTTCGCTTCAGCCGGCGCACCCGTTACTCCCGATTTTACCAGTCCGGCTATCTGATCTTCAAGTTGTTTGAGCTTTTGGCTCATTTGGGCAAAAAGATCGCTTTGAGGCATCCGACTGCCTGCATCCGCCGCCTGGCTTACAGAAGCACTGCCTTCGCCTCTGTGGCCGCCGCACATTTTCATAATGGAAATTTCGAGCAGCGTTTGGGGCTGTACGGAGTATTTCATTTCACTCTGATAATGATTCAGCGTTTCGATCATACCCATCATTTCACTTGGCGTGAAGTGACTGGCAATCTCGCTGAGCTCGCTCATATCAAAAACGCGTTCTGCAATGACCGGCGAATTAGGAACCATGCGAACCATGAGCAAATCGCGGAAGTAATTAATCAAATTCTCGATACATTTGTCAGCGCTTTTGCCTTCCTGCATAAACGTATCGATAAGCTCCAGCGCGGCTCCAAGATTCTTCTCCTTAACCAAGAGCACGAGCTTCTTGAATTGATCGGAAGCCACACCGCCGGTGATGGACAAAATGTCTGAGAGCTGCACTTCACCCGTCGCAAAAGACGTCGCCTGATCCAACAGACTAAGCGCGTCGCGCATTCCGCCATCGGATAGCCGTGCAATATAATGAAGAGCTTCCTCGTTAATCGAGATCTGTTCCTGGTCGCAAATATATTTCAGCCGCTGCACCTGATCATCCATCGAAACCCGCCGAAAGTCGAAACGCTGACAACGGGAAATAATCGTTGCCGGAATCTTATGCGGCTCGGTCGTCGCTAATACGAACATGACATGGGCCGGCGGCTCCTCAAGCGTCTTAAGCAGGGCGTTGAAAGCCTCCGTCGTGAGCATGTGCACTTCGTCAATGATGTAGACCTTCTGTCTGACTTCGGTAGGGGCATACTTCACTTTATCCCGAATATCCCGAATTTCTTCAACGCCTCGGTTGGAAGCGGCATCGATCTCTACCACATCCATGACAGCGCCATCCGTAATCCGTTCACATGCGGAGCAAGCGTTGCAAGGCTCCTCAGCCGGGCCGTTTAAGCAGTTAACCGCTTTGGCTAATATTTTGGCCGTACTTGTCTTCCCTGTTCCCCGTGGACCGTTGAACAAATAAGCATGGGTAAGGCGATTTTCCCGCAAAGAATTCTGCAGTGTCTGCGTGATATGTCTCTGACCGACAACTTCACGAAACGTCTGAGACCTCCACGTTCGATATAGAGCAATATGTGCCATAGTGTTCCTCTCCAATAATCCCTGCGTGGAATGCTGAATCCATTATACTATAACCCACCTGGGGATGAAATAGAGGATCAAGCATAGGCTTACCCGGACAAAAGAAAAAACGCCCTGCGAGATGGCGTTCTAGTTCAAATTCATATTGGATAATCATAAAACCGTGCACCTGTTATTGATAAAGTGATACAAGCGAACTCTTATCGTTAGCTCAAGTCAGGCAGCCCTTCGGCACATGAAACATCTCACTTACGGCTGCTTCCTTCCGGACCTGACCGGATTCATGAGCATCCATTGCGAAGGACCCAACTCTCAACACCACGTGTAAGAGCCAGACCTCACATCACAGTACCGCTAACAGGAATTCAACCTCGCTACAGCGGATTGCGAGTTACAGGGCACCGCTACCTCCCCGTCTAGCACAGTAAAAATAGTATAGCCGATTCCCATCCAAATAGCAACTAAGGGGTAAAATCTACCTAAGTCCGGCTTCCTACATCGTTTTCACGGTAATTTTGTATCGTGGCATATTCGTAACCAAAGCATTTCGGGCTTGCGAGAGCAGCTCTTCGACCTGAGCCGCCGTCATATTCGGTTTCGGTTTTATTTTCACCCGAGCATTCGGTCCGTTGATGGCAATATTGGATTTCTCAATTCCTTGAAATTGTGAAAGTACACCCTTCATTAAGTTCGCATCATCCTCATAATGATGATACGTAGGGTTAAGCGGATCGTTCGGATTCACACTTGTGATTCCCAAATAGCCGTCCTTCTTGTAGTGCTGCGCTTTATACTTGGCCTCATTCGTCTGCGGCGGATTCTTGTTATCCGAACTAATACCGCAACCAACCAAGCTCATGGCAAGCAGGATGGCTGCTGTTATTCTAAGCATACCCCTGAACATAAAAACACCTCCCATTGGCCTCTAAGTCTAAGCTTAGGATGACCAAGGAAGGATGTCTTATGCTGATTGGCAGCAAAGAAATTGATACCAATTAGATTCCGTATTTCTTTTTGAACTTGTCGACACGGCCGCCTACATCGATAAACTTTTGTTTACCAGTGTAGAAAGGATGGCAATTGGAGCAAATCTCAACGCGAAGATTTTGCTTGATTGAACCCGTTTCGAACACATTACCACAAGCGCAAGTCACTGTGGTTGCATGATAAGTAGGATGAATACCTGCTTTCATGTTGGTTCACCTCTTTCCGCCCTGAATCATTTGCTGAAACAGAGTTAATGGACGTACTTTTGCATTGTAGCATACCCGGAAGTTCTATTGCAATGGAAAAAACAACTAGAAGCCTCTCTCTTAGAGAACCATTGTCGCATTTCGATCGCTGGTGTAGAACTTTGGCGTATGCGAGTAAGATCCAAGCACAACATCCGGCAATTCCTGTTCGAAAATCTCGATCATTTGCTTCATTCCGAGCAGCTCGCCGCGAGCTTTAGGGATAATCCCCAAATAACTTTCAGGATCAATATTCAGGTTGCGCAATTGAATTAATTTTAATCCCGTTCTGCGCACGAATTCGATCATCGCTTCAATCTCTTCCTCCCGATCAGTAACACCTGGAAAAACGAGATAGTTAATCGAGGTTATGACACCTTTGTCGGTAGCGTAGCGGAGAGATTTCTCCACATTCTTGAGCGTATACGCTCTTGGCTTGTAATACGCATTATAATGATCATCCAAAGCACTGATCGTACTAACCCGCATCAGATCAAGCCCGGCATCTACGATGCCGCGGATATGGTCTGTCAGCCCGGCATTCGTGTTGATGTTAATGTAGCCCATCTTCGTCTGCTCGCGCACCTGCTTAATCGCCGGAATAATGAGCGCAGCCTGTGTGCTGGGCTCCCCTTCACAGCCTTGACCGAAGGAGATAATGCTCTCCGGTGTGCGCAGATGCTCCAGCATGATTTGGGTGATCTCTTCGATCTGCGGTTTGAAATTCATGCGCGTCTGCGGCGCCACAAAGCCGCTCTCATCAGGCTGTTCCGATATGCATCCGAAGCAGCCGGCGTTGCAGGAATAGGAGACCGGAACGGCCCCTTCCCAACGCTGGAGAAACGTATTGGAAGCGGTCAGACACTCATAGCCGAGCGCGCAGTTGGACAAGTGGGCATACAGACGATTTTCCGGATACTTGGCCGTCAAGGTCTTGACCTGGGATTCCAGCTCCGTAACATCGCAATGAATCGGATTCCAGAAGTATGGATTATCCGTCAAACGAGCGGCTACATAGAAAGCGTCATCCTTCCATACAACGGCGGTATAACCGAACAGCGGCAGTGCCTTGGTCTTGTCCGATTTGACATAGCCGGGAAGCAGCAGGCGCGTGAAGCCCTGCGGCAGCAGTGCGCCAACGGCATGATAGTCGCCCGGAACGAGCTTCATATCGCCAGTCTCAGCGTCAATGCCTACCGGTCTTGTAAAAGGAAGACTGACAAGTGTTGCCCCTTCAGGCAGCGGAATCAGCTCGTCTTCCATAATTTCTGTTATCATTTCCGCGTTTCGACCAAGCGCCAGATAATCCGGATGATCAAACACGTTTCCTTGTGAGTCTGAATAAACCAAATTCATAACGGTACTCCTCTATATGCGTTAAGCATCTTCCGCATCGCTTTAGGATGCAGAGTTTTTCACTTTCCCTTTGCTTGCACCACCTGATGAACCGCCGGCTGAAGGAGATGCCAAAGAGTCCAGGAACTCTTGATTCGTCTTCGCTTCGGCAAGCTTCTTGATGAAGGATTCGGTATATTCATGGGAATCGTTCATGCCTTTGCGGAGTGCCCAAATTTTCTCGAGTTCTTCCTTGCCCAGAAGCGCTTCTTCGCGGCGCGTACCGGATCTGCGAATGTCGATTGCAGGGAAAATACGGCGCTCCGCCATTTTACGATCCAGATGAAGCTCAAGATTCCCTGTCCCTTTAAATTCTTCATAAATGACGTCATCCATACGCGAACCCGTTTCTACGAGCGCCGTGGCGAGAATCGTCAAGCTGCCGCCTTCCTCAATGTTACGGGCAGCCCCGAAGAAACGCTTCGGACGATGGAAGGCACCGGGATCAATACCCCCGGATAGCGTCCGGCCTGTAGGCGGAACGACAAGGTTATACGCCCTGGCCAAGCGGGTGATGCTATCCAGCAGGATAACAACATCTTTCTTATGTTCAACTAAACGCATAGCGCGCTCTAGGACTAGCTCCGCAACCTTAATGTGATTCTCAGGCAGTTCATCGAACGTAGATGCAACAACCTCACCTTTCACAGAACGCTGCATGTCGGTAACTTCCTCCGGACGCTCATCGATGAGCAGAACGAAAAGCTCAATGTCAGGGTAGTTGGTGGAAATACTGTTGGCGATCTCTTTCAACAGCAATGTTTTACCTGCTTTAGGAGGCGCTACAATCAAGCCTCGTTGTCCCAAGCCTACTGGAGCAAGCAAATCCATGATGCGCATGGATATTTTATTAGGCTCTGTTTCCAGGGTAATGCGCGTGTCCGGATAGAGCGGCGTCAACGCTGGGAAATGAAGCCGCTCAGCGGCCGTTTCCGGCTTCTCACCATTGACCGCTTCAACCTGAAGAAGCCCGAAATAGCGCTCATTCTCCTTAGGCGGACGGCATTTGCCCGAGACAATATCCCCGGAGCGCAAATCAAATTTGCGAATCTGGGACGCAGAAATATAAATGTCCTCTGAGCTTGGAAGATAGTTAATTGGTCGCAAGAAACCGAAGCCCTCTTGAAGGATCTCAAGGACACCTTGCATAAACATTAGACCACTCTCAGCAGCTTGTGCACGTAAAATTGCAAAGATGAGTTCTTTTTTCTTCAGCGTACCGTAATATGGAATCTGATGTTTCTTAGCTAGTTTATATAATTCAGTAAGCTTGAGTACTTCAAGCTCAGCAAGCTGCATGCTCATGATTCAACCACCAAACTATTAAATTTTCAATTGGATTCTAGCATTGCCTGTTGTATGGAACTTTATTCCTTACTCCGCGTTCTCGCGCCAAACCTCGGCACCAAGGGAAGACAGATTGAACACCAAGTTCTCATACCCTCGGTCAATAAACTCAACGCCTGACACTTCGGTGATACCGCCCGTTCTTACACTAAGACCGGCAAGCACAAGCGAAGCTCCCGCTCTCAAATCCGTGGCTCTGACTTTAGCCGAGCTAAGCTGAGAACCTTCGATAATCGCAGAACGTCCTTCGACTTTCATTTTCGCTCCCATTCGCACAAGCTCAGGGATATGTTTGAACCGATTGCTGTACACATGATCCGTAAGTATGCTGACTCCTCTGGCTTGGCACAGCAGGCTTGCCATCGGAGATTGCAAATCGGTTGCAAACCCAGGGTAAATTAATGCTTTTACATCGACGCTTGAGTATTCTGGCTGACCTACTACACGAATGGACTCATCCATCTCGTAGATATGTACACCCATTTCTTGAAGCTTCGCCGTCAAAGCCTCCATATGTTTAGGAATGACGTTGTCCACGGTTACATCGCCGCGCGTAGCCGCTGCAGCAATCATATACGTCCCCGCTTGAATGCGGTCAGGAATAATGGAATGACGGCAGCCATGCATTTCCGTTACCCCTTCGATCCGAATGGTATCCGTACCGGCTCCCTTAATTTTCGCACCCATCGAGTTTAAAAGTGTAGCCACATCTATAATTTCAGGCTCTTTCGCCGCGTTTTCAATAATCGTGTTGCCTTTCGCGCGCGAGGCTGCCAACATAATATTAATCGTCGCACCGACACTCGCCATATCCAAGTAAATTTTCGCGCCTCGGAGCTCTTTTGCCCGAATTCTTAAAGCGCCATTCTCATTGCTCACTTGAGCTCCTAAAGCTTCAAAGCCTTTGATATGCAAGTCGATCGGACGCGGTTCGAAATTACATCCGCCCGGGAGACCGATGTTAGCTTCACCGAATCTTCCAAGCAGCGCTCCCATCAAATAGTAGGAGGCTCTCAATTTCTTAACTTTCCCATTAGGCATCGGCAGGGATTTCATCCGGCTTGGATCAATCGTCATCCGGTCTTCATTCCAATCGATCGTAGCCCCTAAATCCGTCAAAATTTCTGTATATGTAGCCACATCACTCAAATGCGGCAGATTATCCAACGTTACCGGCGTTTCAGCAAGAATCGCAGCTGGAATAAGTGCAACTGCACTATTCTTAGCTCCGCTAATTTGAACAGTCCCTCGCAGTGGACGTCCCCCGACCACCATTAATTTCTCCAACATCATTCTCCCCCTAAATCCAGGTGCCATCCTGCAAAAGCAAACTCTACAACTCTATGAACATAAAAAGGGCTCTAACGACATATAAAAAAATGATAATAAAAAACGCTTACAGCTCCCATGAAGAACAAAAGACAAAAAACAGAAGAAGGAAACGCTCGTAAGAACACAAACGATGGATATTTCGTCATCCTTCGTCTGCGCCTTACTGCATTTCCTACTGCATCTATACAATTAATGATTAAGCTTGGTTGCTGCTTCCGAACAATTGAATTTTGGATTTTACAACTTCGACCATTGCGTTACGAGCTGGGGTGAGATATTTACGAGGATCATAAATTTTTGCGTCCTTGTTCAGAGCCGCGCGGATCGTTTCTGTGCATGCCACTTGGTTTTCAGTGTTAACGTTGATTTTGCCAACGCCTGCTGCGATCGATTTGCGGATCATTTCGTCAGGTACGCCGGATCCGCCGTGCAATACAACCGGAACTGGAATCGCTTTGGAAACTTGTTCGATAATATCAAAGTGAATGTTAGGCTCGCCAGCGTACATACCATGTGCAGTACCTACTGCGATAGCCAGACAGTCAACGCCTGTTTCTTCGTAGAAGCGGATTGCTTCTTCTGGTTTTGCAAGGTTAGCATGCTCTTCGTCCACCGAGATGTCATCCTCAACACCGCCGATTGTTCCAAGCTCACCCTCAACGGATACGCCCATTGCACGAGCAGCTTTAACAACTTCTTTCGTCAAGCGGATGTTTTCTTCGAATGAATAGTGTGAGCCGTCGAACATAACGGAGCTGAATCCTGCGCGGATACATTTCATTGCTACTTCAAAGGAGCTGCCGTGATCCAAGTGCAAAGCAATCGGCAAACCGGATTTTTTAGCTGCTGCTTCCGCAATTGCTACTGTAAATTCGATACCCATATATTTCAGTGCGCCTTCGCTTACACCGTAAATGAAAGGGGATTTCAGTTCCATTGCAGCTTCCACGATCGCTTGAGCAAATTCAAGGTTGTTCATGTTAAATTGACCTACCGCGAATTTGTTCGCTTTTGCCTTAGGTAAAAACTCATTCATTGAAACCAATGCCATGTTTCTCTTCCTCCTAGAACCTTTTTGTAGTTTTGCGTTGACCGCTCTTGTCATACCTGAGTTATTATAGCACATATATTTTCAAATGATAACCAAGCCCTTGCTTCTCAGCCACAAAAAAAGACCCTATGACTAGGATCCCACTGCAAAACCGCTGCTAGATTCATTATTTAACTGCATATTAACCGCCATGCGCAACTCATCAATATCAAACGGCTTCGTAAAATGCATAATTGCACCCAGATCCGTCGCTTCTTTAATCATATCCAGCTCACCATAAGCCGTCATCATAATTACTTTGATAGAGGCATCGATTGCTTTCACGTGCTTCAAAATATCAAGGCCGTCCATCCCGGGAATCTTCATATCCAATAATAGTAGGTCAGGCGAAGAATTTTTGACGATTTCTAAAGCCAGTTTACCATTAGAGGCTTGATAAGTATCGTATCCTTCGTTGCTGAATACCTCCATTAACAGTACGCGAATTCCATTTTGATCATCGACAATCAGTACTTTCTTCTTCATCAGCCTAGTTCCCTCCCGAAAAAACGAATAGCAAATCCCCTGCACTTCACAGTAGATAAGGTATTCGCTATTCATTTCCGTTTTCCTTCAAGAGGGATGGCCAAATTGAAAACTTTTACAAATAAGTTGTTTTTCAGGAGGCGCTTGGCCTCACCTAGTGTTGGATACCCTGAGCCGCCTTCACAAACTCACGGAACAACGGTTGCGGACGGTTCGGACGGGATGTGAACTCCGGATGGAATTGCACCGCTAGGAACCAAGGGTGGCCTGGAAGCTCTACCATTTCGACCAAGCGGCCGTCCGGCGAAGTACCGGAAATGCGCAAGCCGGCAGATTCAATCAACTCGCGGTATTCATTGTTGAATTCATAGCGGTGACGATGTCTCTCATAAACAAGCTCATCATTGTAACATTTCTCCGCCAAAGAACCTGGAACGATTTTGCAAGGATACAGACCAAGACGCATCGTACCGCCAAGATTCTCGATATCCTTCTGTTCCGGCAGAAGATCGATAACCGGATAGGATGTCGTTGGATTGATCTCGGAAGAGTTCGCACCATCCAAACCGGAAACGGAACGCGCATACTCGATGACAGCCACTTGCATGCCCAAGCAAATACCGAAGAATGGAATTTTCTTCTCACGAGCATAGCGGATTGCAGATACTTTGCCTTCAATACCGCGATCGCCGAATCCGCCAGGTACCAGAATGCCTTGAACGCCGGAAAGGAGCTCATCCACGTTATGATCGAAAACTTCTTCAGCGTTGACCCAACGAATGCTAATCTCGGAGTCGTTATCAATGCCCGCATGTCCAAGAGCTTCAACAATACTCAAATAAGCGTCATGAAGTGCAACATATTTCCCTACAATTGCAATTTCGGTTTTCTTCGTTAAGGATTTCACTTTGCGAACCAGACTTTCCCACTCGGTCATATCCGGATCGTTCGTTTTGAGCTTCAGGTGATTGACGACATAATCGTCAAGTCCTTGCTCGCGAAGCATCATCGGCACTTCGTACAATGTTTCCGCATCTTTACACTCGATCACTGCCGCCGGATCAATATCGCAGAATAATGCAAGCTTACGCTTCATCTCTTCCGTCAAGGAGTGTTCGGTGCGGCAAACGATAACGTGAGGCTGGATGCCTAAGCCGCGAAGTTCTTTCACACTGTGCTGCGTCGGTTTGGTTTTCACTTCACCGGCCGCTTTAATATAAGGAATCAGCGTAACGTGAATGTACATCACATTCTCGCGGCCGATATCATTTTTCATTTGACGAATTGCTTCTAGGAAAGGAAGGCTCTCGATATCGCCGACCGTACCGCCGATTTCCGTAATAACAACATCCGATTGCGCTTCACGACCTGCACGCAGGACACGATCTTTGATTTCATTCGTAATGTGCGGGATAACCTGAACGGTGCCCCCGAGATATTCCCCTCTGCGTTCCTTGGTAATAACGGAGGAATACACTTTTCCTGATGTTACATTGGAGCTTTTGGACAGGTTGATATCGATGAAACGTTCATAATGGCCTAAGTCCAAATCCGTTTCTGCTCCATCATCGGTTACGAAGACTTCACCGTGCTGGTAAGGACTCATGGTCCCCGGATCCACGTTAATGTACGGATCGAACTTTTGAATCGTAACCTTCAGACCTCTGTTCTTAAGCAGTCTTCCTAAGGAAGCTGCCGTAATTCCTTTGCCAAGGGAAGAAACTACGCCTCCCGTAACGAAAATGTATTTTGTCACTATGTACGCCTCCTTTTAGTTTTCGCCAGATAACTGGCGTCGTGAGCTCGAGCTGGTTGTTTGCCAACTGTCTTTCTATGCAAAAAGCTTACAGCGTAAGCATTCGCTATCGTTGTTGTGATGCCACTGCCTCGGATTTAGTTTCTACTAAATGAGGGTTTTCATGAAAATATGGTGAAAAAACAGCCTGAAAACAAAAAAAAGTGACACCCGTAGTGACGGGGCACTTTTTTGAACGCTTGCGCGATTTGTTAAGATTCTTTTAAAGCCCATGCAATAGTTTACTCTGAACGGGCAGCGGCTGTCAAGACAAGTTATTTGTCGTCTTCCTCGTCATCCACATCGGAATCGTCCTCATCCAGATCGGCATCGTCGTCCAAATCGTCGTCTTCCTCATCGTCGGACTCCTCAATGCCTTCTTCGCCAATATCCTCTTCGATCTCTTCATCCTCAAAGAATTCAGTATCCTCTTCCGCTTCTTCCTCTTCGGATTCCGTACCAAACGCATCGTACTCGTCTTCCTCAGCGTATGTATCTTCTTCCTCAGCGTAGATGTCTTCATCCAGATCGTCGTCTTCATCGTTGATGATTCTCGGACGCTTCGCGTTACCGACCGCATCGTCTGACTTCTCGACAGGATACCAGCGTTTCAAGCCCCATAGGTTCGTACCTACGCAGGCAAAACGTCCATCGATGTTGATTTCCGTATATAGTTGGGCAATCACTTGCATCACATGCTGCTCGGACAACCCTTTAATTTTTGCAATTTCTGCCATCAAGTCACGGTAATAAAACGGCGTATTCGCCGACTTCAGTAATTCAAACGCCAAATCCACCATCGGCATTTCGCGTGCTTGTTCTGTGGTGATTTTGAGTGTGTATTCGCTACTCATCTAAGGCACATCCCTTTCGACCGTCTTCTTCACTTCTTCTATCTACCTTATCCAATATCTTCATTAAGTAAAACCTATTTTTTCTAAAAATGCAACTACCCTCAAAAAACCTTACGGACAGCCTGCCTAAAATGAATACAAGCGAAGGTCCCCCTCCGCTTGTGACTGTATCCTAAGGAAACGATGTGAGCGAATCACAGGCGTTTCCATTACCTGAGGAAGAGACACTCCTGCTCGCGCCTCTCTATTTATCCTATGTAAAAACAGCTCATCTGACACGGCTTCGCACCCATTTATTTCTATAAAGGCTATCACACGGTCAGAAGAGGTGACCTGTACATAAGATAGGGGAGACTCGATTCTAAGTTGTCATGGGGGGATGGCACGTATGGATATAGCCACCTTTCTTCATTTGCTGCATGAGGAAATCGGACTCACCAAGCAGTCGGGCAAAAAGCACATGATCCGTTTCTCATCGGCTAAGGAGTACTACGCATGCAAATCCCAGCTAAAACGAATGAGATCCCGGCTCAGCAACCTCTCCAAGGTTCGTGCTCTAGACATCATTCATGCCTTCTCCTGCACGCTCCGTCCCGATTCGAAACTTAAGCATTCTGCAGGCTGCCCGGTCATCGAAGAAGATACGAAAGTTACCGTTCACCAATTGATCGGCAGCAAACCCACTATTAAACGCGCAAGCGCGCAATCCGGTTCCGGCTCCAACACAATCCCTTGGGGCGTTAATCAAATTGGGGCGCCTGAAGTTTGGAACAAGTCATTAGGTTTAAACGTCCGGGTAGGCGTCATCGACACTGGGATCGACTACAATCACCCTGACTTACGGAATTCAATCTCACGGGGGATCAATCTATTAAACCAGAGTATGCTTCCTTTTGATGATAACGGCCATGGTACGCATATCGCAGGCACCATCGCGGCAACCGGCCGTCAAACAGGCATCATCGGCGTAGCGCCCAGGTCCATCATTCATCCCGTCAAAGCATTCGACCACAGCGGAAGCGCTTATGTTTCAGACATTATTGCCGGCATCGATTGGTGCGTTAACAACGATCTCGATATTATCAATATGAGCTTTGGCATGAAGTCATACAACCGCGCCCTGGAGCAAGCGGTATTGAACGCCTACTACAGAGGCAAAGTCATTGTTGCCTCATCCGGCAATGACGGCAAAAGAAAAACGATCGATTACCCCGCCCGCTTCCCGCAGGTCGTCTCCGTAGGAGCGACAACACGGCTGGGCCGTATTGCTCCTTTCAGCAACCGCGGAAAACAAATTGATATTTATGCACCGGGAGAACGCGTCTATTCTTCCTGGCTTCACGGCAAATACAACGAGCTCAGCGGCACTTCGATGGCTACCGCTCATGTCAGCGGCGTTATCGCCTTGATGCTGTCCGTCAAGCCCTTGTCGCCGCAGCAAATCAAAAGCGTGCTGCGCCGCTGCGCGATTGGCATTAACAAGCGCGAGAGCAAGCGCTGGCAGCCCGGGCATCTTAATGCCCGGCGGGCCTTGCGTGCTGCGAGACAGGTGTGAGGCTCGAGAGACATGAAAGGAGTTAAGCGGCGTGCTGCTGCTTAACTCCTTTTTGGGGTGTATGGATTGCTGAGCGGGTTACATCCGCTCAGGTGCGGACACGCCAACCACGCGAAGCGTGTTGGCCAGGGTCGTGCGCAGTGCGCCAAGCAGCGCGAGGCGCGCTTGAGTCAAGGCAGCGTCCTCCGTGATGACGTAATGGCCTCTGTAGTAGCTATGGAACTGGCTCGCCAGTTCGTAAACATAGCGGATCATCCGGTGCGGCGCGTACTGTTCCGCCGCAATGGCGATTTCCTCCGGCAGCTCGCCGATCTTGCGCAGCAAGTCGAACTCAGCTTCCGAGGAAAGCTGGTGCAGGTCAACCTGCTCCAGCGGGAGCACCGCGATGCCTTGCTCTTCCGCCTGGCGGAAGATGGAGCAGATCCGTGCATGTGCGTACTGCACATAGTAAACCGGGTTCTCATTGGACTGGGAAACCGCTAAGTCCATGTCAAAATCCAGATGCGAGTCCATGCTGCGCATCGCGAAGAAATAACGGATCGGGTCGACGCCAACCTCGTCCATGAGATCCTCCATCGTGACCGCTTTGCCGGTCCGCTTGGACATTTTGACCTTTTCCCCGTTTTGGAAAAGGCTCACCATTTGCGCGATCAAGACGACGAGTCGATCTGCCTCGAAGCCCAGCGCCGTCATAGCCGCTTTCATCCGCGGGATGTAGCCGTGGTGGTCGGCGCCCCAAATGTTGATCAGGCGCTCGAAACCGCGCCCGAATTTGTTTCGGTGGTACGCGATGTCAGGCGTCAGGTAGGTGAAGGAGCCGTCGTTCTTGATCAACACGCGGTTCTTGTCGTCACCTAGCGGAGTGGTATTCAGCCATGTCGCGCCTTCTTCTTCATAGATATGTCCATTATCGCGCAGTTCTTGCAGCACGGGCGGAATGAGATTGTCTTCATAAATCGACGTCTCGGAAAACCAGTTGTCGAAACGCACGCCAAAGCGGCCTAAGTCGCGTTTGATTTTGTCGAGTTCCTTTTTCAAGCCATAAGAACGGAAAAACACGCGGCGCTCCTCTTCAGGCAAGCTGAGCAGGCGGTCCCCTTCCTCTGCGGCAAGGTCTGCCGCAAAGCCTTTGATGTCTTCTCCGAAATAGCCGTCTTCCGGCATTTCAGCCTCTTGACCCAGCGCTTGCAAATAACGGGCTTCGATCGATTTGGCCAAATTCACGACTTGGTTCCCCGCATCGTTAATGTAGTACTCCCGGGAAACGTCGTATCCTGCAAGGTCCAGGACGTTACACAGCACGTCGCCGACTGCCGCCCCGCGGGCATGTCCTAAATGAAGAGAACCTGTCGGGTTGGCGCTGACAAACTCAACTTGCACATTAAGCCCTTGACCCACGTTTCTCGCTCCGTAACGCTCCCCCTGTTGAAGAACATCCGCAATGATAGGGTAAAGGTATACTTTATTCATTTTAAAATTAATAAAACCCGGTCCGGCGATCTCCGCTTCTGCGATATTCGCTTTATCCTTCTGCAGATTAGCAATAATCTGCTCTGCGATTTGCCTTGGATTCTGCTTCGCAATCCGGGTTAGCTGCATCGCAATGTTCGTTGCGAAATCTCCGTGCGTTTTCTCCTTCGGCACTTCAAGAATAATTTCCGGCAATTGCGCCGCATCCACAATCCCCGCAGCAGCAACTGCGTCCGCAATCGCTTGTTTCACTATGACTTTGACTTCGTTTAATACGTCCATTCTTCCTACTCCTCCTGAATTAACAACTTAATCCTGTATGTCCCCGCGTGCGTGCCGGAGGCATATAAATCATATTTCCATCGTGTGATTCCGATGCCGTGCTCGGCCTCGCTTGTCAGCTCATGCGTGTCGATTTCGAGTTCCAAGCGGCCTTGCGGCGTATGATAAAATCCGATTCGTTTCTCGCCGGGCACAAACGTTTGCTCCGCTTGTACGTCTCCTTGGCGGACGATGCGGATTTGATTCTCTTCCAGCTTGATGAGCGTCACCGTTCGTCCAAGCTTGCTGGGTTCTTCTTCATAGCGAATGTAGGTGTGAGTGCCTTTGCGGTAGAGCTCTCCCCGCGCCTTCTGCACCGTTGTCTCGCTCCCGCTCCGACTTTCAATGCGAATGCGCACACGCGCTTTATCCGTCATGATTCGTCATTCTCCTATTCTGCAGGTCCTCTTTGCACCTTATGTCAAGATAAGGCAAGTTAGGTATTAGTTTATATGAAAGGATCGACGAATTCAATGCATTGCCACGTCCAGTCTGCGGAACGCCGTCGAAGACAGGGCTTGTCTCACGCAAAAAAGCCTCAAATTTCACGAAATCGTGAAAACTGAGGCTTTTTGTTCGCTATTATAGGGCTGGAATCGGCATCCCCATGCTTGCCCACTGCTCCTTGGCAGGACCATAGGCGCCGATCACAGGCAATCCCGCTTGACGCATCAAAATGGTGAGCTGTCCGCGATGGTGAATTTCATGCTTCAGGTAGGCGAACAACGTTTCGCTAATTGTCCATTGCATGCCGAACATGTTCACAACTTCCTGCAGTTTAGCGTCCGTAAACTGCGTGCGAACAGCTTCGAGAATGCCGGCTGTTGTTGTCCGGTAGGCATCCGCAATGGCTGCGGCTTCTGATGGCGGCATGCTGGCCGCGGATGGCGCTTCGAACTTCAGGCCAGTTCCAAGCAGCATGCCACGATCAGTGTGGACCAAATGCCACGCTATATAACCAAGCGGCCTGTAGCCTTCGGCTTGCGGCTGATTCAAGGACGCGTCAGTTAAGGTATCTAGCAGTTGCTGGGTTGTATTCGACTCCCGCTGATACTCGTTAATAAAGCTTTCTACGGTTGTAAACATGTAAATTACCTCCAGGAATGTTGGATTGATTTCTTTTCACTTCATGTACCTAGTATATCCGAACGACACTGACATCAGTGTGGCAGCATTGTAGAGGCAGGAGGGATTTTTTTAGTCGGAGCTGCTAGTTGGCTGGGTGCGGAATAAGGGGGTCAGGTGCGGGTGGGTTCGTGGGTCGGGGTGTGGTGTGTGTGGATTCAGGAGTCTGGTGCAGGTACGGGTGGGGCGCTTCGGAAGGCTGATTGATGAGCTGCTGTTAGTGGGATCAGGGTACTTTAACTAGTTGGCGCTTTTGGTGGTGTTCATGTTACTATGACCGCCATGTTACCGTCTGTGATTCTCTGGCGGCTAACGGACTGAGATAACTCTATTGGCTACTTTTGGGATAGGATTAGCATCTAACGGACACACGAGCCGCTAATGGCCATGAAATTGTCTTTAACAGTGACAAAATCAATAGATAACGGCTCCTCAGTCCGATAGCTCCTCATATATGCTGAATTGGCGGAATAACGGCCTCTGAGTCCGTAAAAGATTGGCTACTGTCGGGGTTGGGGGGCGGGTACGGTTACAGGTGTGGTTGGGGTTTAGTGGGGTCGCTGCGGTGGGTGCTAGGGAAAGCTGACTGATGGAGCTGCTGTTGGTGGGATTATGGTACTTTAACTAGTTAGCTGCTTTTGACGGTGTTCAAGTTACCGTTGGGGTTGGGGTTGGGGTTGGGGTTGGGGTTGGGGTTGGGGTTGGGGTTGGGGTTGGGGTTGGGGTTGGGGTTGCCTTTGCGGTCGCCGTCGCCGGTGTGGTTATCGTTGCTGTTGCGGTTGCCCACGCTCAGAAGCCCCCCCTTCTCATGTGAAAGGGAACTGGAGTCCTCTATTTCAAAGAAATCGGTATGTTTCACCGTTTAGACGGAACTACAGGGCCTTATTTGCCTGATTGTCCCCTTTTTCAGCTCGAAATGGCGAAATAGCGGACCATTGTTCCCCCTCGTCTGCCAAAGGGCAATTTTGGGGCAGAATAGCGCCCTCCAGTTCCCTATAAACCTGCCGCTCGCCCTAGAGCCGTTATTTCGCACGATCCGCACACGCCAATCTACTAAATCTCAGCATCTCGCCCCCTCCTCGTTCGCCCGTTGCCTGTTCACCCATTCGCTGGTTCGTCCTTCCGTCCTTCCGCCCGTCCGTTCACCCGTCAGCCCGCTCCCCCCTCCACCCCCGATCAACACAAAAAAGCCGCCAACTCCTCCTGTTTCCAAGACGGGTGACGGCTTTTCCTATTATTTAATCAAATCTTCAACAAATCTAGGCAAAATGAACGCTGCTTTATGCAGGCGTGCTGTGTAGTACTTCGTTGGGAATTCCGGAATGGACGCTTCTTCAACTTGAAGAGGGTCGTGCTTTTTGCTGCCCATCGTGAACGTCCATAGACCGCTTGGGTACGTAGGGATATTCGCGCTGTATACGCGTACGATAGGGAAGATTTCTTTTACATCACGGTTAACCGTTTGGATCAAATCTGCTTTGAACCAAGGGTTGTCCGTTTGCGCAACGAAGATCCCGTCTTCTTTTAACGCATCATAAATACCTTGGTAGAAACCTTTGGTAAACAGTTCAACCGCCGGACCAACAGGCTCCGTGGAATCGACCATGATGACGTCGTATGTATTTTTGTGATCATGAATGTGCATGTAACCATCGTTTACGATAACTTCAACGCGCGGGTTGTCCAGTTCGCCGGCAATCGTTGGCAGGTACTTTTTGGAGTACTCGATGACTTTCCCGTCGATGTCGACCAGAACGGCCTTTTTAACTTTCGGATGCTTCATAATTTCACGGATCACTCCGCCGTCGCCGCCGCCTACAACAAGCACGTTCTCAGGGTTCGGGTGAGTAACCAGCGCTGGGTGCGCCACCATTTCGTGATAAACGAACTCATCTCTTACGGTTGTCATAACCATGCCATCAAGCGTCAGCATCGTTCCCCACTCTTCGGTTTCGATCATCGCAAGGTCTTGAAAGTCCGTTTGCTCTCTCACGTAAGTCTCTTTCACTTTCGCTGTAATGCCGAAGCTGTCCGTTTGTTTCTCTGTGTACCATAAATCCATGTTCATACCTTCTTTCGCTTCTATATTGGATGAATAATGACTGGCATTCGTTATCTCTAACAGTGTTCCACCGGTTGGAAAAGTCATGCAAGGACCGCTAGAATTTCCCGTCCCTTCATACGCACAAATTGTATTATAGTTCATTACCCCCAAAATGCAATAATTTCCTAGGGCTTTTACCTATTTCATAAAAAAAATTTACAATTTGTTGAATACGGACTTCCATGCTTTTCCATACTGAGTAATACAGCCTTTGGACACAAGGGTAAAAAGTCAATGGAAGTAAGGAGGTAGGAATCGATGTCCGAAAATGAAAACAACCGTCAGCCATCCAAAGGCAATACGCACAAAGCAAAGGAACAAGAGATACCTGCGTCTATGCGATGGATGCGCCGCATCAAGAAAATGTTCTCCTTTTTCTTCACTTCCTGCGTCCTTCTGCTCATTGCTGCGGCTGCCTTTTTCGTGTATTTGCGCGCACAGACGCTGCCTGTGACCAAGATGCTGCAAACCTCTCAAATGTTTGATACGCACGGCGAACTCATCGACACGTTCTATTCCGGACAAAACCGGCAGGTGGTCTCACTGAATGAAATTTCGCCATATCTCATAAAAGCAACACTTGCTGTAGAAGATCAGCATTTCTACGATCACTTCGGCGTCGACGTGAAAGCGGTAGCTCGGGCGGCGATTGTCAATGTGCAGGCGATGGCGAAGGTACAGGGCGCAGGCACGATAACCCAGCAGTTAGCGCGGAATTTATATCTGAATCACGATCGTACGTGGACGCGTAAAATCAAAGAAACGATGTATGCGGTCCAAATGGAAATGCAGCTAAGCAAGGATGAAATTCTTGCGAATTATTTAAATCAAATTTACTACGGCCATTCGACCTATGGCATCGAAACGGCTTCCGAGCTGTTCTTTGGCAAGCACGCCAGCGAATTGACGTTAGCCGAGAGCGCCTTGATCGCCGGTGTCCCGAAAGGGCCGAGATACTATTCACCCTATTATGATATGAAAAACGCGCTGGACCGGCAAAAAATCGTGCTGCAAACGATGGTGCGCAGCGGGTTCATCACGCAGTATGCGGCAGATGCCGCCGGCAAAGAGAAGCTGACGATTCAACCGCTGACGAAAAAGAAGCCCGCAGCAGCCCCTTATTTCCGGGATTATGTGCGAGCGCTGGCCACGGAAAAGCTCGGCATCCCTGAGGAACAGTTCGATGAGGGCGGCATACGCATCTACACGACTCTCGACAAGAAGGCGCAGGAAATCGCCGAAAATGTCGTCACCCAGCAGCTTAGCGGCAAAGCCGATCTGCAAGCCGCCCTCGTTGCCATCGACCCGCGCACCGGGGAAATCAAAGCGATGGTCGGCGGACGCGACTATACCGAGAATCAGTTTAATCGGGCCTTGTCGAATACGAGACAGCCGGGGTCTTCTTTCAAGCCAATCGTGTATATGGTAGCCCTGCAGAACGGGTACACCCCCGTCACACAAGTGAAAAGCGAGCCGACGGTATTCACGTATGATGAAGGACGCCAGCGGTACACGCCGAGAAATTTCAACGACCAATATGTGAATGCGAATATCGATATGCGGCAAGCGATTTCCAAATCGGACAACATCTATGCGGTCCATACGATTCTGGATGTCGGCCCTGCGAAGGTCATTGATTTGGCCCGCAAGCTGGGCATCGACTCTCCGATGAAACCATTGCCGTCATTAGCGCTCGGTTCCTTCCCTGTTAGCCCGCTTGAAATGGCCTCGGCCTTCGGCACGATTGCGAATCAAGGCGTTCATAAGGAAACGAACGCGATTATGCGAATTGAGGATGCCAATGGCCGTATTCTATATGAGGCCCATCCGAAAACAGAGCAAGTGCTGAACCCGGCCGTTGCTTATGTGATGACGAATCTCATGGAGAGCGTGTTCGAGGAGGGCGGCACTGGCAACCGCGTAGCCAGCACGATCAAACGGCCGATCGCCGGCAAAACCGGCACGACCGACACCGACGCTTGGCTGGTCGGCTTCACGCCCGAGCTGGCAACGGCCGTATGGGTCGGCTATGACAAGGACCGGGACATCTCAACCGTCGAGTCGCATCTGGCTTCGCCCATTTTCGCCGAATTCACGGAACAAACGCTGGAGGCCATACCGCCTAAGCTGTTCCAAATTCCGGAAGGTGTGGCAAGTGTCTATATTGATCCCGCGAGCGGAAAGCTGGCTAATGAGGACTGCCCGAACTCCCACCTTGAGGCTTTTATTGCCGGTACGGAGCCAACGACGTACTGCACGGGCAAACCCGCCAAGCCCGCTTCGGGCGGAGATAAGAAAGATTCGTCAAAAGGCCAGAACAGTTCATGGTGGAATGATATCAAACGCTGGTGGAACGACTGATTCGCAGTCCCCACGCAGCTTCCAGACAACACAAAAAGGCAGAACTAAGCGCGTCTTAGTCTGCCTTTTTGCTGTCCTAGTATATGAGGTAACATACACTAGGGTCTAGTATACTCGGTTCACATGAACGTAACAATGGATGACACATAATGTTCATAACTTCAAATTATGCCTTGGTACAATTACGAAAGGGCATCTTTCAGCGCTTGATCCGAGCGGTTCCACCATTCTTCGTTGTGTGCGATCAGCTGTTTTTTCAGGGCTGCGCGCTCACTGTCGGACAAACCGTCAAGAATGAATTTACGCTTCATGGCGCCATCCATCTTGTTTACGTGTTCGGCCAAAATCTTCCATCCCCTGCGTGCTTCAGTATCAATCAGCATCTCGCATGCCGACATTCCGGCGTAGTACGCTCCCTCTTCGGTGCGATCTACCGCAACCCAGATAATCCACGCTTTGCGTCCGTTCGGCACATCCTCTTTGTTCGTTGAGAATTTGATCCCTTTCTCAATTTTGCTCTTGGCGTGCAGCGTACCTTCATCGAGATAAGCTTCATCCCCGTCGATAATAATTCCCGATATGTTGCTAAGATCAATCGCTCCCGCGCCGAATCCTTTGTGATTGACTTTGGAGCTTACTATATTTAAGGCCAGCTTCTTTTTATCCGCTTCCATAAGGGCACCTTCCACTCTTCGTAATGTTAAAATAACGCTTTGCTTTTATTGTAGCTAAAGTCCTCCACGAGAACAAGAGCAGAGGAACGCCGCTTGGCCTAAGCCCTCTTTTGAAGCGAACCAACAAATCTTTTCCACTCACAGAAATATTCCCTAGGTTGTCTACATATACATGCTGTAGATGCTTGTTAGGCGGGGTGAATCTATTGAGTGTTTTATTCAAAAACCGCAAGGTACAATGGTTCGTTGTCATGCTCCTTGCAGCAGGCACAGTCTTGCTGTCTGAAACTTTGCTCCCATCTGCAAGTAAACTGACGGTGCCCGTCGTCTCTAAGGAGGAGCCGTCAGCTCCGGCGCCGGACATGCAGCCTGCAGATCGCGGCAAATCTTCGGACAAACAAACACAGGAGCCGCTGAGCTACCGC
Organism: Paenibacillus planticolens; assembly: GCF_013141725.1. Classification (GTDB taxonomy): domain Bacteria; phylum Bacillota; class Bacilli; order Paenibacillales; family NBRC-103111; genus Paenibacillus_E; species Paenibacillus_E planticolens. The sequence goes on from NZ_WHNZ01000045.1 coordinate 23,269, forward strand.
ATTGCGGAATATCACATGAACGTTGCCTACACGCCTGAAACGAGGCAGCTCCAAGGGCAGCAAACGTTAACGTGGGAAAATCCGGGAACGGTTCCTGTGCAAGAACTTTATCTGCATTTATATCCGAATGCATTCGCATCTAAGAAGACGACGTTTATGCGGGAATCCGGCGGCAAGCTTCGGCAGGACGAAGCCACGGCTGACAGTATCGGCCGCATGGACTTGCTCTCTGTGAAAACGGCTGACGGAGAGGATCTTACACAGCGAATGGCTTTTGTACAACCCGATGACGGCAATAAAGACGACCATACCCTGCTCAAAATCCCGCTGCTGAAGCCGGTAGGAGCCGGCGAGCGAGTCACCATCAAGACGGAGTTTCTCGTCAAAATGCCGCAAGCCTTCGCCCGAATGGGCTATGTGGACGACTTCATTATGGCCGGGCAATGGTTCCCTAAAGTAGCGGCCTATGAACGGGCGGGAACAAGAGGACGTACCGAGCCGGGCTGGAATCTCCACCAATACCATGGGAATTCCGAGTTTTATGCGGATTTCGGCCTGTATGACGTGAAAATTCAAGTGCCGGCGAACTATACCGTTGCCGCAACCGGTTTCCCTGTGAAGCCGGCTGTGACGGAGAACGGAACCAAAACGTATCAGTTCTATGCCGATGACGTGCATGATTTCGCTTGGTCGGCTTCGCCTCACTTCGTGTACGTGGAAGAACCGTTCTCTACGCCGCAAATTCCCGGGGTGAAGATCAAGCTCTATCTGGATCCGAACCATCAGGAATTAAAAGACCGATATATGTACGCTGCCAAAAAAGCTCTCTCCCGCTACAGCCAGTGGTACGGCACGTATCCTTACTCGACCCTTTCCGTTGTCGTCCCTCCTCCCGGAGGCAACGGCGCAGGTGGAATGGAGTATCCTACATTGGTAACCGCTTGGGGCGCAAGCGACAAGAAACCGGATCTCGAATTGGAACGCGTTGTCGTGCATGAGATCGGGCATCAGTTCTTCTATGGCCTTGTGGCCAGCAATGAATTCGAAGAAGCTTGGCTGGATGAAGGCTTTACCTCCTATATCGAGGACAAAGTAATGGAAGCTGATTTCGGGACATCCCCTAATTTGCCGATTGAATCCAGCTATATCACATCTCCCAGTTCGCTCCGGCAAAATGCATGGGACTATACCGGACATGATCAGTATGCTGAAAATGTGTATACAAGGGGCAAGCTCGTGTTGAAGGAAATCGAGAAACAGGTTGGCGTTAAAACGATGGATCGCATCATGCGCACTTATTTTCAGAAGTGGGAATTCAAGCATCCTTCTACCAAAGACTTTCAAAACGTTGTCGAAGAAGTAACCAAAACGAATTGGGACGGCTTCTTCAACGAATATGTCTACGGCTCAATGATGATGGATTACTCTGTTGAGAGTATCCGTGTGAAAGCCACTGGCAGCAAAGGGACAGGGCCTTACGAGAGTACGATCCTCATCACCAAGCGCGGCGGAAATTCGCCGGAAGTGCCGATCCAGTTCCATTTCGCTGACGGCACCGTTCTCGATAAAACATGGGACGGCAAAGAAAGCAGCATCGAATTCAAACTAACCCATGCGACGCCTGTCGATTGGGTACGCATCGATCCGCACTACTCGCTCATTCTGGAGAACAAACATATTAATAACTTTATGAAAACGGAAGTAGATACCAAGTGGAAAATCCGCTGGAATCTCGGCATTATTCAGTTCCTGCAAGCAATTTTCGGGTGGGTCGCCTGGTAGGCGCCCACTCAACCTATGCTTACGAAGATAGTTAAACTCTTAGGAGGGACACCCATGACAACCTATCTCAAATCCGGCTTTAGGGCGGCTCTGCGGCAGCCCTTCGCTACGATCGTCTTATTCATGTACCAAATGTGCTGGGGCATCCTTCTCTATAAGCTTGTGCAAGGGGTGCTCGTCCCACTCATGCACCGCTTTCCCGGCGGCGACCAGCCGAAGGAAGCGCTCCGGCTGTTTCTCGCCGAGAGCCAGTTCCAACTGCTCAAAACAGATCTCAGTCATCCCTATTTGAGATGGCTGGCTGCACTGCTCCTGGCTCGCATGCTGCTCACTCCGATATTGAACAGCGGCGTCTACTATTCGCTCACACATTCCGAGCAAAATGCCGGCTATCGCTTCGTACGCGGCGTTAAGGAACTGACACTCCCCTTCCTCCTCACCTATATCGTCCGAATCGCCTTGTCCCTTCTGCCCCTCATCTGGGTGCTGCCCAAAGCGCAGAAGGTGTTCGCACACAGTACATCCTATGAACAGGCCTCCCTAGATTTACTGCCATGGCTGATGGGCTTCTTGGTTTATGGCTTTCTGCTCCACCTGCTCTTCATGTATGTGCAATTCGCCATTGCCGCACACCTCGGCATTTTATCCACCGTCATTACATTCATCCGGTTTTCGTTTCCGATCATCGGCCTTTCTCTTATTCTTTTGCTCAGTTCAGGACTTTTGGCAGGGATTACAGTTACTGCGACCTATATCTGGGCAGGTCTGTTAGCGCTAATCATTTATCAGCTCTTCCCGCTCTTCCATATTTTCATGCAAATGTGGGCCATAACCTCGCAATTTCAGCTTCTTTCCGCCAAAATGAACCCCTAAAAAGCAATAAATAAAGCTATATATGGTTTATATTTGTTCAATCCCCTTGCAAAAGGGGATTTTTTTGTCTGGAAAGCGAACGATAGCACATTTTTCCGGCCCAAATTGCGCTCTAAAGGAGGAATTTCGATGTTTATGACGAATTACAGTGATTAGCATTAAAAAACCAAATATTTCATGCCGAATTCCTCATTTCTTGGGGAAACGGGGGAACCACTACCCGGGTGAATTGATCTTGCAAGACAGGGATCATAGGGAACCTTCAACCGAACCCTCCAGCTAACCTCGTAGGCACCGGAAGGAGACAAGCAGTTGAAAAAGGTTGTTGCTCTTTTTTTTAGTCTTGTTTTGTTTTTGAGTGTAGCGTTAGGAAGTGCTTCTGCGTCACAATCTAAGTTGGATGAAACGGTTGACGGATTGCTCGGAATTCCGTACAAAGATGCGGGAACGACAACAAAGGGCTTTGATTGCTCTGGGTTTACCTCATACGTTTTCGACCAATTCGGCATTGACCTTCCTCATAGTTCTGCTGCTCAAGATAAAGAGGGCTATTGGATTGACAAAAGTGATCTTCGCAAAGGCGATCTTGTGTTCTTCAACACAGGCGGCAAAGGCATTTCTCACGTTGGTATCTACCTTGGCAACGGTGAATTCATTCATTCCGCTTCCAACGAAGGTATCGTGAAAAACAAGCTAAGCGAATCGTATTACGCGAAGAGGTATGTATCCGCCAGACGTGTTCTGTGGGATGATATCTACAATCAACTAACTGCTGAATCCAAGTAATTTTTTTGTACTTATGAATAAAGCCCCGGCAAGCGCCAGCTCGTAAGAGCTGCTTCCAGGGCTTTTATTCATGAGTGCTCATGCTGCCTCATTGACTAGAAGATACAACTTGACATAGCGTGTGAGCCGTCCTATAATAACGGCATTAAGTTTTCTAGGGTTCCGTGGCGCTGCAGCGTCAGTCTGGTCCGAGAGAAAACACACAGCGGATACGCTGTGGTCACGGAGGGAGAAAAGCCCGGGAGTCATATCGCACAGCGATATCGCTTCCGGGCTTTTTTTCTTTTTACCGCGGCCTTACACCGCATCCAAGTAAACTGCTTAAGGAGTGATTCATTATGGCATGGTTGTATCTCGTCATTGCAGGTGTTTTCGAGGTGGTTTGGGCCATCTCATTGAAATTTTCCAATGGTTTTACCCGACTGATCCCGTCCGGCGTAACAATTGTCGGCATGATTATCAGCTTTTATTTTCTGGCCGTCGCAACGAAAACCTTACCCATCGGCACAGCCTACGCGGCTTGGACAGGAATTGGCGCAGTCGGGGCGATTATTATCGGCACCTTATTTTTAAATGAGCCCGTCAGTTTGCTGCGCATCCTATTCATGATTCTCATCTTGGTCGGTGTTCTCGGCCTAAAATTCACATCCGGACACTAGTTACATGAGCTGGCGTTCGCTGCCATAGCGGCGCTTCAACTGGCTTAAGAAGAATTGCAGCGAGAGGAAGAGCAGCGAGAAGCTCGCTCCTACGCTCAAAATAATCCAAGGGTGCAGCCTGATGTACCGCGAGCCGTAAGCGATAAGGGAAAGCCATTCTCCTGATGTCGTAATGGTAATGGAATAGCCGGCGTCGCTGTCGCCGATTGTTTCCATGCCGCCCAGTACGATGTTAAAGACAGCGAGCTGCCCTAATAGGAAAAGCACCTGCATGAATTCGCTAAGGAAGATGAACAATATTTCATTTCTCATGCAGGGGACCAGATGCCGGACCGTGCGATGAAAAACAGTACCTCCCATCAAACGGGAAGCCTCAATAAATAACTTGTCGTTATAATAGCGGGTCCGTTCGGCTATTTGATGAGCTAACGGGAATAGGCCGATGAACGTGACGAGAACGACGAAGGTAACGGAGAAGAGCATCTTATACTGCGGATCCGCTTTCACCCACTGATCCAGCCGCAGCCCGAAATACATGCCGGCTAGTGGCGGAAACAAGAATACAAAGGCCGGTACAGAAGCGACTACCCACTGCATAGCCTTGAGAATGCCCCACCCTTTGCCGGTAGTCCCGCTCCACATTCCCCAAGGGACCGCAATAACAAAACGGAGCAGCGTTAGCGCCAGTGTCGTGCCCAGCGTATACTTCAACCCGTTAAGCAACAGGCTCAGCATATCAAAGCCTCGATGTTCCGTCCCGAGCAGGAACGTGCTGTTCGGTGAGAACGGCGGAATGCTGTAGCGTGTTTTGCCGTCTTGTTGATATTGAAGCATGTTGATTTTGTCCTCCGGCGAAATGCCGTGAGGCTTCAGCCATGTGCCGAAGAGAGCCACAAGGAGAATTAGAACGATAAGTGCAAGGGAGATATAGAATGCGCTTGATGAGCGTTTGATCATGATGAGACGGCCTCCCCCGTACGAACGATAAACTTTTTACGCAGTAAGGCGTACAGCACGTGAAATGCCATAGCAAGCAGAGCGAGCGAGATGCAGATGACCGACATCGAGGAGACGCTTTGCATAACAGGCGAGATAATGAAGCCCCCCAGGCCGGAAATGCCGCAGATGGCTTCCGCGACCGCCATGCTCGCCAAGGCCAGCGTCGTCGCCTTCGGCAGGACGGAAAGCAAGTCCAGCATCACGTTGCGCAGTACATGGGCGACAAGCACCTCGCCACGGGTTAACCCTTTTGCTTGCGCGGTGATAACATAGTCCTGGCCCAGCTCACGCGCAATGGCGACGCGCATCGTGCCGTAAATCGTAACTGACGGAATAAGCGCAATGGTGAGAAACGGGATGAGGAACGGCGTTTTATCGCCGACTTGTACGATCAACAGCACATAATGACCCAATAGCTTCGTCGCATAAATCGCGCCTAATTGGATAAGAACAATTAAGAAAAAGTCCGGCAAGCCCACAAGCAGAGCGTGCACGCCATCCAGTAAGGCACCCAGTCTGCGCCACATGGACGCCAGCATCGCCGTAAGCATGCTAAGCACAATGGCCATCAGTAAGCCAGGGATGAAGTACGTGCATGTACGAAGCAGCATGATGGGAAGCTGCTCAATCACAGCGACCTCTTTGCGGTTGAACGGATTACGGAATTTGCCAAAATCCCCATGAAGGAAGCCCTGAATTTGGTCTTTCACCGAATACGCGTAATAGCGCCATGAAATGACAGGGCGTTCCAGAGGAATGCCGGTCGCGCGAAAAATACCTTTGATCGTCATCGTCTTTCCGATGTAGTCCCATGTCTCGCCGTAGGGAACGGCTAACAGCCCCGTTTTCTCATTGAGTACGCGGCTCCCCGGCAACTGCTCGCTTACTTTCTGGATGCTAGTATCCGGTCCGACAGTAACCCGAATCTGATCTGGTTGGGTAGACAAGAATGCATTTCGGATGTTACTCAGTAAGAAGATGCACACAAGTGTAAACACTCCGAGTAACAGCCACCGAATCGTTGACTTCAACTATTGTCACCTCATTCTTTTATTCACCGTTGGTAGATTACCATTTTCATATTTTACCATGATTCATTTGGGAGTACTATCCATTTTATTTGGGAAATATGCGCGTTTGTTTAAACCAAAAAACCTGACGAACGATCCGAAGATCGCCGTCAGGTCTCCCTTAAGAGCTAAACTGCGCTTGATGCAGACGGCTGTAAACGCCGCCCACCGCGATAAGTTCCTCGTGGCCGCCCTGCTCGGTAATGCCCTGCTCCGTCACGACGACGATGCGGTCGGCATTCTTGATCGTGGCCAGCCGGTGGGCAATCACCAACGTCGTCCGGCCCTGCGACAGCTCGGCGAGCGACTGCTGAATCGCCGCCTCGGTCTCGGTGTCGAGCGCCGATGTCGCCTCATCGAGGATAAGAATCGGCGGATTTTTCAAAAACATCCGCGCAATCGCAAGGCGCTGCTTCTGTCCGCCCGACAGCTTGACGCCGCGCTCGCCGACAACCGTGTCCAGCCCCTTCGGCTGGGACTGGATGTAACCCTCCAGCTGCGCACGTCGCGCAGCTTCCCAAATCTCGGCATCCGTCGCGCCCAGCTTGCCGTAAGCGATGTTCTCCCGCAGAGTGCCGGAGAACAGGAACACGTCCTGCTGCACGATGCCGATTTGGCGGCGCAGCGATTCCAGCTGGATACGGCGTATATCCAACCCGTCGATGGCAATGCTGCCTTCATTGACATCGTAAAATCGGGGCAGCAAGCTGCAGATCGTCGTCTTCCCTGCGCCGGAAGGACCTACGAAAGCAACGGTTTCCCCTGCCCGAATGGATAAGGAAATGTCGTTCAAAACCCGGGCTTCATTCCCATATCCGAAGGAAACGGAATCAAATGTAATATGGCCTTCCAGATGGCCAACACGCACAGCGTCGGGCCGGTCAGACACCTCGGGCTCCGTATCCATGACTTCGCAATACCGTTTAAACCCGGCAATGCCTTTGGGATAGCTCTCAATGACGTTATTAATTTTCTGAATCGGGCCCAGAAACACATTGGTCAAAAGCACGAACGCAATAAATTCCCCATAGGAAATTTGTTTATCGATCACGAACCAGGTTCCGCAAATAAGGACGAACACTGTCACCAAGCGCATGAGAATGTAGCTTAAGGATACGTTCCATGCCATGATTTTATAGGAAAGCAGCTTCGTTATACGGAACCGCCCATTATTGTCCTCGAACAGCTTCTTCTCATAAGACTCATTCGCGAACGCTTGAACGACACGAATGCCTCCGATGTTATCTTCCACTCTGGCATTAATATCGGCGAGATCCCCCATCATCCGGCGGAACGTTTTCGTCATTTTTTGATTAAAATACACAGCAATCCAGAGCAGAACAGGAACGATCACAAAAGTTAACAGCGCCAGCTTCACATTAATACTCAGCATCAGCAGGAGTGCGCCGATTAGCGTCATAACTGCAATAAATAAATCCTCGGGGCCATGATGGGCAACCTCGCCAATCTCCAGCAAATCATTCGCCATTCGCGACATCAATTGACCTGTTTTGTTATTGTCATAGAATCGGAAGGACAGCTTCTGCAGATGATCGAACATCTTTTTCCGCATATCCGTCTCGATATTAATACCCAGCTTATGACCCCAATACGTGACGATGAAATTTAGCACCGTGTTTAGCCCGTAGACGGCAAGAAGGCCTGCGCAAGCCCATAGTATCCACGTCCAATTCCCGGCAGGCAGCAATTTATCGACAACCTGATTCACAGCAAGAGGAAAACCAAGCTCCAGAAGCCCGGCCACAACCGCGCAAGTAAAATCCAAAATAAATAAGTGCTTATAAGGCTTATAGTACGAAAAAAAACGCTTTAACACGTGACTTCACACCTCCTCCGCTTATTATACATGAAAGAAAAATGGATTGACGTAAAAAAATAGGCCGTTAACCGAAGACAGATGTCCACTATTTTTCATATATATAGTTAAACAGCATTCTGTGTTTGTGTGGAGGAACTGACCATGCTAATCAACTCATTGGACATACGAACCGCCATCTTCTTAGCCGCTATGTGCAAACAGAGCTACGAGCTGCTTGAGAAAGGTCCGGAAGGCGTCATTTTGCCCCGCAATTATCGGATGGTTTCTCCCTTTACGGCAACCTCGATCCTTAGTAGGAAAGAGCTATTCGGTTTTATTGCGGAGTCCGATAGGCAGATAGTGATTGTCTTTAGAGGCACATATGGGGCGTCGGATTGGATTTCCGATGCCATAGCCAGGCAAACCGTATTTCCTTATGCCAAAGACGGCGGGCTCGTGCACAAAGGCTTTCTCGATATTTACAACAGCGCCCGCAAGCAGATTATGGCCGTCACAGCCAAGCTTTCTGCCCGTAAAACCCTCTATCTCTCCGGCCACTCCCTCGGAGGATCCCTCGCCTCCTTGTGTGCTGTTGATCTTGCTGCCAACACCAAGTTTAATGAACCTTCCATCTATACCTACGCCTCTCCGCGTGTCGGAAATCCGGACTTCGCTAGTCTTTTTAACCGGATAACCGGTCCGCGCTATCGCATATACAATACCAATGATATCGTGCCTGAACTTCCGCCTATCATATATAAATCCCCCCGGACCGACCAAGTCTACCATTATCTGCATGTCAAAAAAGGGGCCGAACTCACCTTCCAGGCAGGTTCCGTGTCCGCCAATCATGCGATTGGCAATTATTTCACCGAGCTGGCCAAACTTGATCCCCGCTATGCGGAGCAATTGCAAAGTCGAACTCCCGGCTTTTGCCCGTGAAAAATAAACATACCTCCGGCAAATAATCCTGACAGACTCTTGTCAGGGTTATTTGTTTATACTTCATTTATATCCAAATAAGATGGAATGAAAGGAATGGATCACCTGATGAAATCGACGAACCAAACCGGCATCGTTGTAGCCGGATTATTGCTCGCCATTCTCATGGCTTCAATGGACAACACCATCGTCGCCACAGCTATGGGCTCTATCATCGCAGACCTCGGAGGGCTGGATAAATTTGTTTGGGTCACATCGGCCTACATGGTCGCAGAAATGGCGGGAATGCCGATCTTCGGCAAGCTCTCGGATATGTATGGACGCAAACGCTTCTTCATCTTCGGCATCGTAGTATTTATGCTTGGCTCCGCGCTTTGCGGAACCGCTTCATCCATTGTGCAGTTAAGCATTTATCGCGCTGTTCAAGGGATTGGCGGGGGTACCTTGGTGCCTATTGCTTTTACCATCATGTTTGATGCGGTCAAGCCTGAAAGCAGGGGCAAATTAATGGGACTATTCGGCGCGGTTTTCGGCATGTCCAGTATTTTCGGACCGCTGCTTGGCGCTTATATGACCGACTATGTGAAATGGGAATGGATTTTCTATATTAATCTTCCACTAGGCTTTATTGCCTTCCTGATGATTGCCATTTTCTATAAAGAATCGCTCCAGCATGTTAAGCAGCGTATTGATTGGTCCGGTGCCTTAACGCTTGTAGGCGCAATCGTCTGTCTCATGTTTGCTATGGAACTTGGCGGTAAGCAGTACGCCTGGAATTCCGCTTTCATACTTGGACTGTTCGCCGCATTTGCCTTGCTGACCGTCTCTTTCATCTACGCGGAGAACCGGGCAGAAGAACCGATTATCTCCTTTCGCATGTTCCGGAACCGTTTGTACGCCGCAAGCAACGCCATTGCAATGTTAAGCGGTGCCGCCTTTATTACTGCATCGGTCTATATTCCAATCTTCATTCAGGGCGTTCTCGGCGGAAGCGCCACAAACTCCGGTCTCGTGCTGCTGCCCATGATGTTGGGAACCGTCGTTACCGCTACGGCCGGGGGCTTCCTGATTAGCAAATTTACGTATCGCGCTATTCTCCTTTCAACCCTCGTGCTGCTTGTTGGGGGAATGGCCTTGCTCATGACGATAACTCCGGATTCAACGCGTTCGACGATCACACTCCATATGATTCTCGTGGGCCTTGGAATCGGCGCTTCTTTCTCGGTTCTGAGCAACGCCGCCATTCACTCCGTTCCTGCCACCCAGCGGGGAGCAGCAAGCTCGACACTGAACTTTCTCCGCTCACTGGGCATGACCATCGGGATTACCGTCTTCGGAATTATTCAGAGCCATTCGCTGACGAAGCATTTGGCGGAAGCCTTCACAGGTGGCACTTCGGCTTTGCCGCAAGGCTTTGATGTGAAAGATCCGCATGCGCTGCTCGACCCTGCAACCCGTACCCAAATTCCCGCAGGGGTGCTCGGACAAATTTCGGGCAGCCTCTCGTCATCTATCGCAACCACGTTTGCTTGGGGACTCATCCCTGCCGTACTCGCTTTAGCTGCCGCATTTGCCATGAGCAGAGAGAAACTCGAAATCCAGCCAAACACCGAGACAGAAACGGCTTCCCTTTAAAAAAATAAATGCCCTCTTCCACTCATCAACGAGTCGGAAGAGGGCCTTATCGATTGTTATGCTTTTTCCTTCACGGCAAAATGCTTCTGGATCAAGGAAATTTGCCCGGCATGGATGCCTGTATGGTACATCAAGCGTCCAACCGCTTCCAGCGGCGTAGACGTACCTATCGATGTTTCAACGGGAATAAGCCATTTATCTTCCGGCAATTCACGCATAGCTTCGATCAAATAGGCGTTTGAAGCTGTCAGCAGGTCGATCAGCTCCTCTTTGTTCGTAAACACCGCTTTACTCGCAGAAGGACCACCGCTCGTTTGCAGCTTAAGTCCTTCCGGAAAGCTCCGGCCAAAGAACCAATTGGCGAACATATACTCGACTTCTGCATTATGACGAAGCATATATCCGATCGAGGCCGAACCCAGTTCAAGGGTCAAATCGGCCTCGGGTAATTTTTTCATCGAAGCATGAAAACGGTCTTGAATCGCATTCCAAATCGGCAGTACGGTTGTGAAACTCATAGCCATTACACTTCCTTTTTAAGAGAATTTATTAGGAGGACTTAGGTTGTTGGTGGCCATCTCTGGCTACATGATCAAATCGCTCTGCCGTCAAGTCGATATCAAACGCTTGCCCGAAGCCGGCAACATAGCGACCTTCTAAGGTCGTCAATTCAAACAACGAGAAGTCGAGCGTCTTCAATACATTAATCATAGGTTTGCCGAAAGCTTCGCCGAAAAGATCAAAAATCTCCTCATGCCCTTCATTGCCGATGTTCTCAGCTTGGCATACGAAACGGGCGCGTTGTCTGGCAAACAAATTTTCAGAGGAGGCTTCGTCCTCAATCAGCATGACATCCACAGAGGGATTGGATTCCAGATAGCGGAAATGGTTGGCGATGCGGCTGATATAGATGTACAACTTGCCATTCTTTTTGACAAAAGGAGCATACGAAATGAACGGCTTTCCATTCTCATCGACCGTGCTCAGCATTAATGATTTAAGACTGTCTGTGAAATTCAGGTATTGAAGTTTAATGCTTTCTTTGTCTAATTGTTTCATAGGGGATCCCTCAACTTTTCTTTAAAATATGTATACGTGGACCGGCACCGTCGGAGGTATATTGAATATCGGTTTCAACCTCGTAGACGTGCCTAATCAAATCACTTGTAAATACCTCTTGCGGCTTGCCGTACTCATACATCGCACCGTTTTTAATGACACATACCCTATCGCTGTAGGCACTGGCATGATTCAGATCGTGAAGCACCATGATGACCGTCAAGTTAAGCTCGCGATTCAGCTTGCGTACCAACTCCAGCACATCCAGTTGATGCGCAATGTCCAGATAAGTGGTCGGCTCATCCAACAGCAGAACCTTGGGACGCTGAGCGAGCGCCATGGCGATCCAAGCGCGCTGCGCTTCTCCTCCGGATAGAGAAACTACCAGGCGGTCTTTGTAAGCAAGCATGCCTGTTTGTTCCATAGCCCAATGAATAATTTCATAATCTTCCGTATTAAAACGCTCATACCACTTCTTGTGCGGAACCCGGCCATAGCCGACAAGCTCTTCGATCGTCATGTCCTCAGGACTTGTGTTAGACTGGCACAGCATGCACATCATGCGTGAAATCTGCTTGGTGCTAAGGGATTGAAGCTCCTGATTGGCAATGCAAACGCGACCGCTCTCACAGGGGATGAGTCTGGAAACCCCTTTGAGAATCGTCGATTTCCCGGAACCGTTCGGTCCGATAATGGAAACGACTTCCCCTTCATTAACGTCCAATGAAAAGCTGTTTACAATGGTGCGCTCTGCGTACCGAATCGTTAAGGATTGCACCTCAAGCACGTGCCCCATCCCCCTTTCGCATCAAATAAAGAAAATAAGGGCCTCCAACCATCGCCATTACAATACCGGATGGAATTTCTAACGGAGCAAATGCGGTACGTCCAAGCGTGTCGGCGATAAGCAAAATAAGCGCGCCCATCACCAAACTTAGAGGCAGCATTTGCCGGTAATCCGATCCGATCAGCATCCTTGCGATATGCGGGACAACAAGTCCTACGAAACCGACAAGACCGACAGATGAGACCGAGATTGCCGCCAAATAGACCGCAATGAATGAAAGCGTGACGCGGATGCGCGTCAGGTTCTGCCCCAAATTGTGAGCCGCTTGTTCACCCAGCCGCAAAATATTCGCCTGACGGATGCACAGGAACGCTGCAATCCAGCCGATGATCGAATACGGCAGGATCACGAGGACACCGCTCATCCCTTTACCGGAGAGACTCCCGTTCATCCATTGCAGCGCAGCCGGGAGCTTATCGCTGTACAAAATGGTCAGCAGGCCAATCCCCCCGCCAAAAACGGCATTCACAGCCACGCCTGATAAAATGACACGGATCGGCGCAAATCCGCTGCGGCGCTTCCAGGCCCAGATGTACACCATTGCTGCAGCGCCCGCTCCTCCGACGATAGCTGCCAAAGGAACCATGGAGGAATAGCTCGGCAAGACCAGGAGGATGAACAACACGGCAACCGCTGCGCCGCTAGATACCCCCGTAAGCCCCGGGTCTGCCAGGGGATTCTGCATGACCGCTTGGAGCAGTGCGCCTGACGCCGCCAGATTCGCCCCGATGAGCAGTGCAAGAAATACTCTGGGGATGCGAATATCCCATAGAATCGTATGGTTCGCACTCTCCCCCTGGCCGATAAGGGTTAAGACCGTTTCTTGAAGGGTGAGGCGAACGCTGCCCAAACCGATTGAAAGCAGGGTAGCCACGAGTAGTAATAGACAGGCGACCCCAATCAATGTTGTTTTTCTTTGCTGCTTCCCAACCACTTGCACTCCCCCGGTCTATTGGTACAGGACTTGCGATAACTCTTTATAAGCGGCAGGCGCATTCACAATGGATGCAATGCCGAATAAATTATAGTCGAGCGTTTTCATCTTCCCGTTTTTGAATGCGTTTAGCTTTTCCCAGGACCCGTTCTTCTTAACATCTTCTTCGAACTTCTTAGCCGCAGCTGCAGGGTCGCCATGCGCAACGATGAGAATGGCATCCGGATTAGCAGCGACAATGCTTTCCATATTTACAGGAGCATAGGGCTCTTTCAGCTTCATGACGTCGCTCACCACATTGGAGGCGCCTAATTTCTTAGCAAGACTTCCTGCAAATGTATTCTCATTCATAAGCATGAGAGATTCGGCAGATCCGAACAGGAAAAGCACTTTCGGTGCCGTTTTCCCTTTGGCTGACTCTAGTGCAGCCGACTCTTCTTTAGCCACTTTATCCAAAAAAGCTGTTGCCTTGGACTCTTGTTTGAAAAGTTTGCCAAGCACGGTCGTTGATAATTTCAGCTCATCCAAGGAATCAACCGGTATGTAAGCAGAAGGCAAATTTGCAGGTTTAAACTGTTTCTCAAGATTATCTTTAATGGAAGCCGGTCCAAGAATGACATCTGGCGATAGCTTCGCGATTTGCTCCAAATTAGGCTGATGGGAGGTCCCGATTCGAGCCACCTTGGCAAAGGCATCCGGCAGCTTGCTGCTCGAAGTTGGCACACCAACCGGCTCCACACCGAGCTCATTCAAAATTTCAGTGATCGAAACGGAAATTGTCGCCACCTTTGCGGGTGTTTGGTTGTTGAATTGCGCCAAGATTTCGCTTACTTTCTTCTCATCCACAGTTGACTCGGCCACCGGCGCTTTCGTTGCCGCTGCCGTTGCAGCAGCTGCCGGTGCTGCAGATGCTTGCGGAGAAGCCACACTGGCAGATTGGGATTGACTGCATGCTGCCGTCAAAGCCGCCATAATGACAATGAGGCTAACTTTCATTGAAGCACTTTTCATTCTGTTTCCCCTTTAAGTGATAATGGTTTTCATTATCATTATATTGATAATGAAAACCATTATCAATACTTAAATAAAATTTTGGCTGCACATTTTTTTATTGACCTTATTTTTAGCAAACTTTTGGCAAAGGTTTACAAAAATCTTGTTTTAATTTACAATTTTCTACAGGATCATTAAAATTTCGACACAAACCTACAGAAGGTAAATTTCGATAGGGGCAATTAAGTATGGATCTATTGATAAGCGAGAATCGCAGTCAGAGAAATACGATTGCTTTGCGGTTAATGCTTTTTAATTTCACGATATTAATGACGGTCTTCTCTTTTGCATACCTCAAACTTGGGTTATCTGCTCCCCATTATTGGTATATGTTTACGGCCAATATGCTGAGTCTATCCGTCTACATCATATGTTATTGCTACCGCAAGGATTCAGGCTGGATCGGCTATATTCCTATTTTCGGACAGTTTCTAAACACGATGTTGATTATGCTTTTCACACCTGCTGTCACGAATACATTCAGCAGTGTTTACATTGTCGTTATAGCAACCGTTTTTATGCGTAGAAAGGTGATTTATATCGCCATTTCGCTTGCTTTGGCAGCGAATGCTTACTTTTTTTTATTTGTACAAGCCGAAAGGCTGGCATTATCCACTCACATGCTTATAGGCACCCTAATGTGGTCGCTGATGATTATTTTCAGCTTGCTCATGGTGTCCAGCAGCAATAGGAAGCTCATGGCGCGCTTCTTCACATTACAGAAGGAAACGCTGGATAAAGCCGAACAAGTCAAGCTCCTGGCTACCACTGATACGTTGACTCTTCTTCCCAATCGGTTCTCGGCTTATGAACATCTAGAAAATGCGATCCAGAAAGCTTCAAGCTCCGACGGCCGGATCTGTGTGATTTGGGTCAATGTCGATAACTTCCAAATGATCAATGATTCTCTTGGGTATGCCACAGGCGATCAATACCTGCGATGTTTTGCGCGTAAAATGGTACATGCGCTTACTCCCGGCATACACATTTCCCGTTCAGGAGGAGACGAGTTTAACCTCATTTTGGATGTTGGCAGCAACGATTCGGACTTTAGGAGCACTGTTCTTTCGATTTGGGAAGCCTGCCAATCTCCTTTTCAGGTAGCCGGCGTTTCTTATCCGCTCAAAGCAAGTATGGGAGTCGCTTTGTTTCCGGATCATGGCCATACTGCCGAGCAGCTGCTCAAATGCGCCGATGTCGCTATGCGTAAAGCAAAAACCGGCGGAAAGCATCAGTTCCGTATTTTCGATGAAACGATGCAATTAAATCTGCTTCATAGACGTAAGTTGGAGGATGCGCTGCAAGGGGCTCTTGCGCAAAATCAATTCACTCTGCATTTTCAGAAACAAGTTCATGTGCCAAGCGGAGAGGTTAAAGGATACGAGGCTTTGCTGCGCTGGCAGCAGCCGGACGGGCTATATATTCCCCCTGCGGAATGGATTCAGCTGGCCGAAGAGACCGGGCTCATCGTGCCCATCGGCTACTGGGTGCTGCAAACGGCCTGTCGAACGGCCAAAAAGTGGCAGGACGCCTCGCAGACGTTTTTTACAATATCCGTTAATATTTCTGCCCTTCAGTTAATGCAGCATGATTTTGCGGATCAAGTGCTGGTCATCATAGCCGAGACTGGGCTCGACCCCCGCCACCTGGTGCTGGAGCTCACCGAGACCCTGCTCATTCAATCCATTGAAACCTCAACCAACCACTTAAACTTCCTTCGGGATAAAGGTGTGCGAATCGCGCTCGATGACTTTGGAAAAGGCTTTTCTTCCCTAAGCTATATCAAGCAACTGCCTGTGGACATTATTAAAATTGATAAATCCTTCATTGATCATATTGACGATTGCTCCGAGGACAGGGTGATCATGGAATCCATCGTCTCGCTCGTTCAGCGAATTCATAAAGAGGTTGTCGCCGAAGGGGTCGAGAAGCAAGAGCAGCTTCATATTTTGCAAGCGATCGGTTGCGATTTTGTGCAAGGGTACTATTTCAGTAAACCGCTGCCCGAGCATCAGGCTTTCCATGCACTCGTTCAAGCCTAGTATGAAAAGACCGCTCCCGGTATGGGGCGGTCTTTCGCTTATATTATGAAAATGACTCTTCAATTACTCGTCGAACAGTGCTGTAGACAAATAGCGCTCGCCGGTATCCGGCAGGATGACCACAATGTTCTTTCCTTTGTTTTCCGGCCGTCTGGCGATTTCCGTCGCTGCGAATGCGGCTGCTCCGGATGAGATGCCGACCAGCAGCCCCTCCGTCTTGGCCAGCGTGCGGGCCGTCGCAAACGCATCCTCATCGGATACGCTCAAGATTTCATCGACAACGGAACGATCGAAATTGTCCGGCACGAAGCCGGCGCCAATGCCCTGAATCTGGTGAGCGCCACGGCGGCCGCCCAGCAGCACGGGTGAATGGGATGGCTCTACGGCAACGACTTTCACGGATGGATTTCTTTCCTTCAAAATGCTCCCTACCCCTGTAATCGTCCCGCCTGATCCCACACCTGCAACGAAAATATCGACTTGCCCTTCCGTATCCCGCCATATTTCCTCTGCCGTCGTCTTTCTGTGTACCTCTGGATTGGCAGGATTGCTGAATTGCTGCGGAATGTAGGAGTTCGGCAGCTCAGCCGCCAGTTCCTCCGCTTTCTTCATCGCCCCCAACATCCCCTCCGAGGCAGGCGTAAGCACGACTTCCGCGCCCAGCACTTTTAACAACTTCATTCGCTCTATACTGAACGATTCCGGAATCGTAATGATTAGGCGATACCCCAATGCCGCAGCAGCAAAGGCAAGACCAATCCCTGTATTTCCGCTGGTTGGCTCTATGATAACAGTGTCCGGATTTATTTTGCCGGCTTTCTCCGCTTCTTTGATCATGGCGAAACCGATACGATCTTTGACACTTCCAGCCGGGTTAAAGTACTCCAACTTCGCCAATATTTTAGCTTCAACACTCTGCTGTTTATTGTAATTCCAGAGCTCTAATAGCGGCGTATTGCCGATTAGCTCTGTCAAATTCGTATAAATGGTCGCCATCTCGTATGACCTCGCCTTCTTTTATATTAAACCCATGAACTTACTCGGATAATAAAAGTATAGCTTGTAGAGGTTCAGAAATGAAATCAATAATACTGATGGCGGAGCAAGGTATTTTCTTATATATCGGCGATTTGGTATACTGGTGTAGACGAAGAACGTCCTTTCGCCTTGTGGCGCGAGGGCGTTTTTTTTATTTTCACAGGGAGGTTGAAGGAATGGATTTTGAAAGTTTACATGCATCGTTTATCACGGGCCATGCAGCACTTCGGAGCGGTGAGCGAAAGGGGCGGCTGCTCAGGGGACATGCGTATGCGGAGAAACTTTTTCTCCAGCAAGTGTGGGTGCCGCTGTTCGGGCATTTCGACAATTTGCACCCCGAATATGAAATCTATGATTGGAACCGTAAATCCCAATTTCTCGATTTCGCTTACCTCACGCCCTTTGGGAAATTTGGCATTGAATGCGACGGCTTTCAGAGCCATGTCAAGGATATGGATCGCGAAAAGTTCAGCTACGCGCTGAATCGTGAAAATTTTCTAATTGCTATGGGCTGGAAAATGGTGCATTTCTCATTTGACGATATCCAAAGCCGTCCCGAGGTATGCCGGATGCTTCTGCAAATGGTTATTGGACCTCAGATGATCAGGAATGATGCCGCTGTTCTACTGTCTATCATGGAGAAAGAAGTGCTGCGGCTGGCTTGGATGCATGGCCGATCGATTCGCCCCCGGGATGTCATCGACCATTATGGAGTCGATTTCCGCACTGCCCGCAAGTGGCTTCGCGCTTTGGTGGAGAAGGGCTGCCTGTCCCCCGGATCTCGGGGGAATGGCGTTCGCTTTTATGAGCTGAAGGAAGGATCGTGGGAGCATCTTTGACGCAGAATCCAGCGGGGATGGAGCGCGCGGAGCGAGACCGAGGCGCGTGGCGCGAGCTGACCCCGACGGGCGTTACATTGGATAAAATCCAATGTAACTGGCTCAAAAGCTGCCAAACCGCTGCTTTCATTGGATGAAATCCAAGGAAGTGCTCTGAATTAGGGGTAAAAGCGGCTATTTCAGAGGCTCCTATTGGAAATCGTCCAATGAGATTGCCTTTTTAAGGCTGAAAGAGCAGCTTGCATTGGATTTCGTCCAATAAAGAGAGGACGGGGTGGCCCAGGTCCAGCTTAATCGACTCCCCTCTCCATCCACATGCCCTCCAAGTCCAACTTATGATACACTATAACGAGAAATCATGTGAACGTAAGGAGAATATGGACGAATGAAACTGGTATCGTGGAATGTGAACGGGTTGCGAGCATGCGTGAATAAAGGCTTTCTGGGCTATGTCGAAGAGACGGGAGCCGATATCATCTGTGTGCAGGAGACGAAATTGCAAGAGGGACAAATCAACCTCGAGCTGGGCGATAACTACAAGCAATACTGGAATTATGCCGTCAAAAAAGGCTACTCCGGCACCGCCGTTTTTACGAAAATCGAGCCCCTTTCCGTCCGGTACGGCATGGAGGAAGATGAAGAGCCCGAAGGCCGGATCATCACGCTCGAGTTTGAGGACTTTTATCTGGTGACGGTGTATACGCCGAATGCCAAACGCGACCTTTCCAGGCTGGACTACCGGCTGGAATGGGAGGATCGCTTTCGCAGCTACCTTCGGCAGTTGGATGCGAAAAAGCCGGTTATCGCCTGCGGCGATCTAAATGTCGCTCATCAGGAGATCGACCTGAAAAATGCCAAAGGCAACCACAACAACTCCGGTTTCACCCTGGAAGAGCGCGGGAAAATGACCGAACTGCTGGAAGCCGGCTTCCTCGATACGTTCCGGCATCTTTACCCCGACCGCACCGATGTGTACAGTTGGTGGTCGAATATGCCCGGTGTGCGCGCAAGGAATGTCGGATGGCGAATCGACTATTTTATCGCTTCTGCGAGGCTGAGTCCGAACATCGTCAGTGCTGACATCGACTGCGATACAATGGGCAGCGATCACTGTCCCGTTCGTTTGGAAGTGGATTTCAACCGGGGAGAAGACTAGATCCTTCTCTCGGGGGCTCATCTAAGTTGAAACAAACAAAAAGCTCTTCAACCATTGGCTGAAGAGCGCTCCATTTTAATAGTCATATGTCATTCTTCTTCGTTGACGGAAATAAGTCCTGATGCATCTGTACATATAAAATATGAGCAGAGACATTTCAAGTCCCCATATGATATAGGTCGACGTTTCGCTAAGTTCGATTTGCAAATAGTCAAAATCCGCAAACTGTTTTCGCACAAACTGGTCAGCCACCATCTGCGCCACATGATCGACAATCGGCACGAAGTCGCTGCCGTAGCCTTGTGCAGTCATATAATCCTGAACCTCGAGCTTGAGCATATCGACTTCACTCCATGAGAAGGCATGCACCCACCTCATCGATCCGTCCGCAGCCGGGCTAAAGCTCACGACGAAATCGTTCTTGTTGCCGTTCTGCCATTTATCCTGCAGGGCGTAACCATATTCTTGCGGCATGTCAGTCCCCATATTCACAAAAATCAGGTTCACCTGCTTCCACGACTTGGTCTCTCCGGGATGATCCGGGTCGGGCACCGCTTTGTTCAGCTCGGTATTCCAGGCTGCCAGCGCCTCCAAAGCTTTCCTCTTGTTGGGCACAGCACCCACAATTCTGTCGACATGAAGGACCTCCGAGACGAAGCCCGGGTATTCCGGAAGTTCGGGATAATCCTTCAAATCAATGTCGCTATGCTTAAAAAGGCTGTAAGAACCCCTCACCTTATTCACATACAAATGTGTGGAAGCCGAAGGCGTTCCCAGCGGAAACAATTTGGCCAGCTCAGCTGTGCTATTCGGGTAACGATCCGTAAACCGGGTCCTCCCGTCCATGGACTCGTTCACCTCGAACCATCCGTTATCCGAGGTTTTTATTTTGTTCTGAGCATCGTGGTGCTTGTAGTGCCCCGGCTCTTTGGTGCAGCTTTTGCGGCCATTGCTGTCCGTCGAGCATTCCTCGCTGCCTGCGATCCACTCGTCCCACTCCTCTTTGTGCTGCCAGTCCGTAACGGCCCCCGACCAAACCTCCGTATCGACCGTCCGCAGAAAAAAATCACTGACTGTCACACCCGCGAAAAGGATGACGGCCAATACCGATACCAGCACATATCGCCACCACTTGCGGCTTGTCACAAGCTCCATAGCGAAACCAACCACCAGTACAAGAAACAACGCCGCCCAATACGCCATCTGCTACCTCAGCTTCACTTCGTTGTCTTTGCCCGTTTGATAAGCGTCACTCGTACGGTCCGAAGTAATGATATATTTCTCTGCATCCAGCGTCTGAAAATGGAAAATCGCATTCATCAGCACGTGCTTCCGAATATGCGTGTTATATTCCCGAACCTGATCAGCAATTTTCTTTTGATTCCGGTCGAACTCTGTACGTGCCGCAGAAATTTCATTTTGGAGCTTGGTATAAAGATCTTTGCTCATATTCGGATTTTGTTCTTGCACCACTTTAAAAAGCAACTGTGTATCCGTGTAACGGCCGGCGATGAGGTCGGTGTACACTTTCTTGATATCATCGGCTTGCATATCAGTAACTTGCGCCATCTCTTTGAACCGTTTCCACATGTTGTCGTAATTGGATTTATTCGCGACGTGCTGCGATTTGATTTGCTCATCCAGCGCAATCGCCGTCCCCCGTTGCCCCCATACAACAGCCGCCGTGATGATCGCAATCAAGACCAGTAAACCAATGAAGCCCAGGCAACCCACCGCGAAAATCCCACTCTTGTTTCTCATGCTCGAACCCCTCTGCATATGATTTCCATTGTTTCTATCATTCTAGCATATCGGGATAGCAGATTAGGTCAAGTTTTTACAAAATTTTCGCGGTTTCCGCCAGTTCCTGCAACTACGACTCTATTGCTACTCCTCCGACAAGGAGCGCATCCGCCGAAGCGATGGGAACAGGTACATCCATAACCCTGCCACAACGAGCGTACCGATGCCGCCGACGAAGGCGGCTGGAGCCGCGCCGAGGAATCCGGCCACAATGCCCGACTCGAATTCGCCGAGTTGGTTCGATGTCCCGATGAACAGCGAGTTGACCGCGTTCACTCGGCCTCTCATGTCATCCGGTGTCTGAAGCTGCACCAGCGACGAGCGGATAACAACGCTAACGACATCCGACGCGCCGATGAAGAACAAGGCTACGAGCGATACGACCAGATTCGTAGAAATGGCGAAAAGCATCGTAGCGAGTCCGAACACGCCCAGCGCAGCGAACAGCTTGAGCCCCACGGATTTGCGCAACGGGAAGTAGGCCAATACAATCGACATCAGCAGCGCGCCGACCGCCGGGGCCGTACGCAGCAACCCGAGACCGACCGGACCCGCATGCAAAATGTCCTGAGCAAAAATCGGCAGCAGCGCCGTCGCCCCGCCCAAGAGCACCGCAAACAAGTCGAGCGATATCGTGCCCAGAATCATCGGATGCCGATAAATGAACGACAAGCCCATGAAGACGGATCGCAGCGTAACCGGCTCGAACTTGCGCTCAATCGGCTCTGTGCGAATGAGAAACGTCAAGATCGCCCCGATGAAAAGCGCGGCCGCCGCCGTGCCGTATACGGAAACCGGCCCCAGCGCAAAGAGCAGCCCACCCAAGGACGGGCCCAAAATTTGCGTCGTCTGTCCGACCGATGTACTCCAGGCGATCGCTTGCTGCAGCATCGCTTTGGGCACGAGCTGTGGCAGCAGGGCCGACGAAGTTGGCCCTTCAAATGCCCGGCAAGCGCCAAGAATGGCCGCCGCCGCATAAATCGCTTCCTTGCCCAGCCAGCCGCCTACATTGCCGAACAGGAGCAGCCCGGCGATGAGCGCCTCGATCAGTTGGCAAATAAACACGATCCGGCGGCGATCGAAGCGATCCGCAACCTGTCCCACTACAAAAGTAAGCAGCACCATCGGAATAAACTGAGCAAGGCCCACGAAGCCCAGACTGAACGCATCGTGTGTCAAGTCGTACATCTGCCAGCCAATCGCGACGGAGAGCATCTGGAACGAGGTCGAGGAGAACATGCGCGAGATCCAGAATTTGTTGAATGACGGATGCCGCAGAATGGAATCTTTCTCTTTAAACAACATGGTCACGCCCTTTTCTTCATGAAGTGAACATCACAAAGCGGTGGGGCTTGTCCCTTCCCTGCAAATGGATTCTTTCTATTATACGACTGTCGCGCGGCGTAATGGAATGCAGGAAACAAGAAAACAATTGGAAAAAATTTTATACCATGTTAGTATCCGGAATGTAGTCGAATTTGCCGAGAGAGGATGTAGAAAAGATGGATTTCAACGTCGAAATGATTCCAAATTATCGGATAGCCTATGTACGTCAAGTCGGCCCCTATGGCCCAGCCAATGTACAAGCCATGCAAAAGTTAAAGCAATGGGCAGGGGAGCGAAACTCGCTTACCCGATCTGCGATCCTATTCGGAATTCCGCAAGATAACCCCCTAACAACGCCGCCTGACAACTGCAGATACGATGCCTGCATCGTCCTTCCAGAGACGGAGCCTATCGATCAGGCTGTTTGCGAAGGCAAGTTCGCCGGCGCCACCTACGCCGTTTGTAAAATAAAACACACGACCGAAGAAGTCCAAAAAGCATGGGCTGAAATTTTTCCAGCCTTACAAAGCGGCGGGTATCGCATCGCTGACAAACCCATTGTGGAAAGATATACGGGGGATTTGCTTGATACTGAATTTTGCGAAATTTGCGTGCCGCTCAGTGATAGCCGCGACCGCCAAGAAAGCTAAACAAGCTGACGTCGGCAGAGTACCGACATCAGCTTGCAGCATTGGACTTTTTTCATTGACCGCTATTAGGAGAGCTTCTGGCATTGTTTAAATGATGAAAAATTACAGCGGATTATTGCACGTCATCTTCCATCTTTTTCAACCACGAAGTGACACTCATCAACCATAACCTGTTCCAGCTGCCGGACTATGGTTAACTCCGAGTCGCTTGTAACTGCTTTACTCGGGTTCTGTTGAACGGAAAACCCAAAAAGGGCCGCAACAACCTGCCTCTCGGCAACCTGTTACAGCCCCTAAACCCATGCACGACGCGATTTTTAGCTTACTCTTCCTCCCCCGTCGCCACCGGGTTGTCTTCCCAACTAATCCAATCGCTCCAGCTTCCGCTGTAGAGCTTCACATTGTCGAAGCCCGCTTCGCTCAGGCCCAGCACGTTCGGACACGCCGTCACGCCGGATCCGCAATAAACGATAATTTCATCGGCATCGCGCAAGCCGGCAAAATGCTGCTCCTGCTTCGCCGCAGCCAACCATGAGCCATCCGCGCCGAGCACGCCTTTCCAGAAGTAATTCCGTGCGCCAGGAATGTGGCCGGCTACGGGATCGATCGGCTCTTCCAAGCCGAGGTAACGGCGCTCCTCGCGCGAGTCTACGAGCACAACGCCCGGACGGCCAAGTTTGTCCTTGACCTCGTCCATGGAAGCCAGCATCGTGCGCTGCACCTTCGGCGAGAACGTCCGCGGATATACAGCGGGCACTTCATCCGTTACGGGATACCCGGCTGCTTTCCAAGCGGCGTACCCTTGGTCGAGAACGTAGACCTCTGAGTGCCCGAGGAATTTCAGCATCCACCATAAGCGTGAAGCCATGGCTCCGCCTTGATCGTCGTAAGCGACGACGGTTTTCGTGCTGTCGATCCCGAGGCTGCCGACAAGGATGGAGAAAGCCCCGAGATCCGGGAGCGGATGCCTGCCGCCGTGCGCCATTTTGGCACCGGATAAGTCTTTCTCCAAATCAACGTATACAGCTCCCGTTATATGATCCTGCTCATAATTGTTTCTGCCGGATTCAGGTTGTCCTAACGCAAACCGGCAATCCGCAATGACGATGTTGGCATCGCCCAGCTGCCCGAGCAGCCACGATTGGCTCACGATATTTTCCACAGATTCTGCCACCTTCCTCTACCTGCAATAACTTGCCCATTTCACTTAACCTCCACTTATTTTATCGCAAAAGTCTTGCGCACGGAAGTTATGTTTGGAACTTGGCTGCGGTACATTCAGCTACCTATAAGAAAGACCGTCAGGCTGTGAGCCTAACGGTCTAATGGTCTCTTCTATGTTGTATTTTATACAACCATTATGGGTCTGATGAGGCTAAAGCATCCTCTACATTGTATTTTATACAACGCGAAGGGCTGTAGACTGTTGATTTCAAGCCATTTGGGCTGAAATGGTTGCACTTTATACAATGAGATGCCACTTCGCAAGTCACAGACACCTTTTATGTTGTACTAAGAACAACATAGGCCAGCAGCTGTGAAAATCCCCTAACACAGCTGCCGGAGCATCCTCAGTCCAAATGACCTCCTCCCCCATTACCCGCGATCAACCGCCGGCGCAGAGACTGGTGTTGGGGCTGCATCGGTTGGATCTTCTTGCGGTTTCACCTTACGGATGAAGAACGCAAGTACAAGCGCAACAACACTCAGCCAAGTAGCGATGACGAAGGAGTGATTGATGCCGTAGATCGTTGCCGCTTGCGTGACTTCTACCATTTTGGCTTTGTTGCTCGGATCGATTTGGCCCGAGATGATAAGCTCTTTTGCATGAGAAGCCGCTTTGTTCGTCATGAATGTCACGAGAAGCGCCGTTCCGAGCGCGCCTGAGACGTTACGAAGCGTCTGCGACATCGCAGACCCGTGTGCATTCAAGCGCCGCGGCAATTGGTTCATACCGGCTGTCTGAATCGGCATCATGAGCATAGACATACCAAACATCCGCGTTGTATATACCAGCATCAAATGATTGTAAGTCGAATCTGCTGTAAGCTGGCTGAACTCGTAAGTGGTGATAGTTGTAATGATAAGGCCGATAACAGCCAACCAGCGAGCGCCTACTTTATCGAAAATCATCCCCGTAATGGGGGACATAATTCCCATCAGGATAGCTCCCGGCAGTAAGAGCAAACCGGATTCCAGCGGTGTGAAGCCCCTGATGTTCTGCAGGAAGATTGGAAGCAGAATCATGCCTGAGAACATTGCCATCGTAATAATGGCATTGATTAGTGTCGTTAGCGAGAACATCGAGTATTTAAATACGCGGAACTCGAGCAACGGCGTCTTGCCTTTTATCGAGCGTAGAACGAAGAGCAGCAAGGAAATCCCGCCCACGACAAGACAGGTAACAACATTCGCGCTTCCCCAGCCATCGGCCCCCGCTGCACTGAAACCGTAAAGAATCCCACCAAAACCGAGCGTTGAAAGAATAACACCCAGGATATCGAGATTCGGCTTTGAAGTTTTAATAACGTCCTTCATAGAAATAGCGCCGAATATAACAGCAAAAATTGCGAGTGGCAGAACGATATAAAACAGAACATGCCAATGGTAGTGCTCCACAATCCATCCGGACATTGTCGGTCCAATGGCTGGCGCAAAAATCATCGCGATCCCCATCATGCCCATGGCTTTACCGCGTTCAGCGACAGGGAAAATCGTTAGAACCACAACGGACATCAGCGGCATTAGAATCCCAGCACCGACAGCTTGCACAAGACGGCCAGTCAAAAGCCAACTGAAATTGCCGGATAATGCACATATAATCGTTCCGATAGCGAATAACGTCGAGGCTGTTAGAAATAACCTGCGCGTTGTGAAACGGTTGATGAGGTAGGCACTGATTGGAACAAGAACACCGTTCATGAGCATATAGCCGTTTGACAACCATTGGATCGTGCTTTCATTCACGTTCAAGTCAGTCATCATTTTGGGCAATGCCACATTTAAAACCGTTTGACTTAATAAGGCCACGAATGCTGCGATCAGCAACGAAGCCATGATAGGGCCTTTGCGTAGCGTTGCATTAACCATGCTAGTCATTGAGATCATCCTCACTTATGTTCTTTAAAATCGTTAAAATCTCATTTTGAACCCGGTTGAGCTGCTCTTGATCCTCTTCAGACAAGCTAAGCAATGGCCGAAGGAGTGCCATACGCGTTGCATTGGATTCCTCCCACAGCGCCGCTCCTTTGTCCGATAGCTTCAGCGTCATCGCCCGGCGATCATTTTCGGTGCGTTCACGCGTCACCAGCCCCGATTTGAACATCCGATCAACGATCCCGCTCGTCGTGCTGTTCCCAAGTCTCAGCTTCTCAGAAAGCTCCATAAGCCTAATTCCCGGATACTCTTCAAGTATTCGAAGTACGATGAGCTGGAGCGGTGTAAGCCCATGACGTTGAGCAACCCTAGTCATAACTTGATAAAAAGCCTGATTGACTTCCCGGTACGTCTGGAAAATTTGCATAAAGCGCTGCTGTTCGTCCAAAAGAGCCCCCCTAATTATTTCGTATACGAATTAATATTATGTTCCAAACTTAATGATATGTCAATTTTTATATATGGAAAACTTGGAGACATCCTTAGTATTTGTGATTCTCCCTACATTATGAAAACGATTTTCAGGTCGCATCTGTCGAAAAAACTTCACGCAAAAAAACCTCCAATCCCTAGAAGCGGAGATGAAGGTTAATCAGTTATAGGGATGAAAGGTTCAGAATGGTGAAAGATTAATCGCCGATCCCAATCGTCGGATTCACAGAATACGTGAGCCAATCGCTGCGATCTCCGCCCACTTTGTCATAAAAAGCTTGCGCACGGAAGTTGTCCTTGGCCGTGGTCCATGATAAATTGGCATATCCATGTCTGGCCGCATACCCTTTGCTAGCTGCGAAAAGCTTCGCCGCCGCACCTTGGCCGCGCTCTGCTTCAACGACGTAGAGATCGTTCAAGACCGCTATTTTGGAAGCACGCAAAGTACTGAAGGTAAAATATAAGGTCGCAAAACCGACCAATGTCCCGTCTTCCGTCTCGGCCACGAATTGAATGCCGTCCTTTTGCTCCAACAGATGATGGATCAATCCGTTCAGCTTCTCATCCTCAGGCTGGCGATATTGATAGAAGTCCACGATATAAGCGAGCATTAACGTTTTTAACTGAGAAATATCTTGTATAACAGCTTCACGAACTGTAACTTGGGTCATATAAATGACCTCCTCTTCCAAATAAAAATCTTTATCTTCATTGTACCCAAAAACGGTCTGTCACATGGATCGAACTTCAACAACAAACGACTTACAGCTCATCCATCTCCTTGCGATACAACAAGTAGAGCATCCACACCAGCACGATGCAAAAGCCCGCAGCCCAATAGAGTATGGACGCCACATGCATGGATACTCCATAATAAGCCGAAGAGAATAACACAAAAGCAGTCAAAAGAGCGGGAAAAAACACATAGTTCTGCGGATGCCGCACATTCCTGACGTTCCAGACCTTCCAAACCTTCCAGGCGTACCGAGGATCCCTGGCACTCCCCGCATTCTTCCCATGCCGCTCCAGCCGCAAAGTAAAACCTAATCGGTTCATATGCAAGAGCAGTGCGGTAAGGCACGTAAGGAACGCGGCATAGATTTTCAGCGGATGAAATAACGAGTCGAGCCTGTCAAAATAATCGTACACGGGAACACCCGTCCCTATGGATACGGCAAATAAAACAATAGCCAAATAAACGCTATAGCCTACTGCCCCAATCATTACGATCATGAGCGCATGAAGCCCGCGCAATCGAAATAGATAGTGAACGCAGACGGCTTCCAGTACAATAACAAGCATAGGACTCCAAGACTTCGTACCCGCCATTAGGGTGAATAGTTCGATACAAGAGGAGATACCTGCGGTGCAGATAAGCGCAATCGGCCATTTTTTATTCACCGAAATACGAAATGTATGTAATCCTAACATGAGCATAGAAAACAGAATACATGAACTACCTGGAATATGTAAAAGCCAACCCATGTGAACCTCCAGCAATAGAAGAAAGGGTGATAGTAAAATGGCCTATGCAGGCTTACCCTGGCAAGTCGTGCCCCTAACTGACACGCACTGCGTAGAAGTATGTACATGGAAATACCCGTCTCCCTATGAGCTGTACAATTGGCCATCATGGGACATTATGCTCCGGGAGCAGACCGAATTCGCGGATGGGGACATTCGAGCTGAACAATACCGAGCCATCGTCGATGAAAAAGAGAGCCTATGCGGCTTCGTTCAGTTCTTCCCGATGCTTGGCGTCACACGCCTGGGACTGGGCCTCCGTCCGGATCTCTGCGGGAAGGGCAAGGGAATCGGCGAACAATTCGTGCGGCTCATTACCCGCGAAGCGCTGCGGCGAGCTCCAGGGCAAGAGATCGATTTGGAGGTGCTCGTTTGGAATGAGCGCGCCATCCGCACTTACGAGCGTGCCGGTTTTTCCATCACCGATACGTATGAAAAGAGGACGCCTACCGGCATGGCGCTTTTTCACTGCATGGTGTACGACGATTACTCAAAGTCATAAGCAACCGCCTCGGCCTCGCTCTCTCCCGCATACGTGCGAAGAAGATCGAGGAAAGGCTTCCCGTAGTTGCGGTATTTAACCTCGCCGACACCTTTGATCCGCAGCATGGCGGATTCGGAGGTCGGACAGCTCTCGCTCATTTCACGCAGCGTGCTGTCGGAGAATATAATATACGGCGGCACTTTTTCGCGTGCGGCAATTTCCCGGCGAAGCAGACGAAGCTGCTCGAACAAGGTATTGTCGACGGCAGCGGCTTTGACCTGCTGCTTGCGCACCTTTTGGAATACGGGCAGCTTCCCTTGAAGCACTTCCGCTGCTGGCTGCATCAGCCTGACCACCGGGTACTGGCCTTCGGACAGCTGCAGGAACCCTTCCGATATCAGCACATTGATCAGATCGGAAATCTCTTTTTCCGGCAAATCCCGCATAATGCCATGCGTCGGCAGTCGATCGAACCGATATTCGACAATTTTCTTCGCTTTGGAACCCTTGAGGACAGAAGCAACCATCGAAATGCCGAAGCGTTCGTTCATGCGGCGGATGCAGGAGAAGATTTTCTGCGCTTCAACGGTAATATCGACCGTATCGCGGTCGTCTTTGCAGGAGGAACAGTTGCCGCAGGTGTCTTTGATATTCGTTTCATCAAAATAGTGCAAAATAACATTCCGCAAACACCGTGGCGAATAGCAGTAATCGATCATCGTCTGCAGCTTCTTATACTCGTTCGCTTTGCGCTCAGGCGAAAGCTGGTTCTGTTCGATAAGGAATTTCTGCGTCATAATATCCTGCGCACTGAACAGCAGAATGCATTCGCTCGGCTCCCCGTCTCGCCCTGCGCGGCCGGCTTCCTGGTAATAGGCCTCCATATTTTTCGGCATATTATAGTGAATCACATAGCGCACGTTCGATTTATCGATGCCCATTCCGAACGCATTCGTCGCGATCATCACCCGGATATCGTCATAGAGAAACGCTTCCTGCATATAAGAGCGCTCGTCATCCGTTAAACCGGCGTGATATTTGCCTGCGGCGTAGCCTTTTTTCCGCAAGGACTCGTACAGCTCCTCCACATCTTTACGGGTAGCAGCATAAATAATACCTGGCTGATGCGTATGCTCTTTCACATAATTGTGGATGTAATCTCGCTTATTCTCTCCGCGGAGAATCGTAAGCTCCAAATTATCGCGGGAAAAGCCGTTCACGAAGATGCCCGCTTGATCCAACTCCAGCAGCCTTGCGATATCGGCCGTCACCTCTGCAGTGGCTGTAGCGGTAAAGGCCGCTACGATCGGACGATTCGGAAGCTCGCGAATAAACGGAGCAATGGAGACATAGCTGGGGCGGAAATCATGCCCCCATTGGGACACGCAGTGCGCCTCGTCAATGGCTACAAAAGGAAGATTCAGCGCCGCCATCCGCGCGCGAAACCGCTCCGATTCAAGCCGCTCGGGCGCAATGTACAGCAGCTTGTATTTGCCCTGCATCGCGCCCTGCATCCGTTGTTCGACTTCTCTGGCTTCCAGCGTGCTGTTAATGAACGTAGCCGGAACTCCCAGCACACCCAGAGCATCCACCTGATCCTTCATTAAGGAAATCAGCGGCGAAATGACGAGGGTCACGCCCTCCATCAGCATCGCGGGAACCTGGTAGCAGATTGATTTACCGCCACCCGTCGGCATAATGCCAAGCGTGTCCTTCCCCTCGAGTAGATGGGTGATAATATTTTTCTGCCCTTCGCGGAATTCGGGGTATCCATATACTTGTTGTAAAACCTTCCGTGCACCATCCAGCATAGCTTGTATACACCTTTCTTTATCTCACTAAAAACACATAACAGACTCTATCTAAACCAAGTAAATGACGGAAACCAGCTTTTCCCCATCATGAACCTTCAACACATGATTTCCCGGGTCGTGGCGAACCGAGCCCACACCGATCTGCATCACAGGGCTGCTTCCTAATCCATAGAAAATATCGTCAGCCAACGTACGCAGGCATTCCTCCTGCTCATTCTGCTCAAGCTCCTGCCAGTCGTCCGCGTTCATGTCCAGCAGCTCATAGAAACCGTCCACCATCTCAATGCCGCGCACGAAATCCGTCACAATGTCCTTATATTCTCTTCCGAATTTTATACCCATGATCAAGTCTCCCTTCGGTAGCTAACCTTCTGTCTTCACTTTATCATATTATAGGTTGGAATGCAGGGTTAACCGATTTTCCCCCGGATAAAAAAATACCGTTTGGCATAAACTGTGGAAATGGGCAATTTCGGAAAAAATCTGTTACTATGGAAGAAGGAATGTACCGCTCGGAGGGTAGGAAAGCACACATGCTGAAACTGCAGATTCCCAAAAATCGAATGAACTACCTAATCAAGCAAATCCCGCTGCATTTCGATGCTGCCGTTCTGGAGCAGGGCTGGGAGTACTATCATAAAGGCCGTGTGGCGGATGTCGATCTGAAGGGCACCAGCATTCAGGCGACGGTTGCAGGCAAGAGACTGCACAACGCGACGGTGAATTTGGAACATTTTGCGGACAGCTCCTGCAGCTGTTCCTTTGATGGCTTTTGCCAGCATATCGGGGCAACGTTCTTCAGCTTGTACGCCCCTTATGGACGGCCGGAGCTGCTTCTTCAACAGTTAAAGCAACAAATATACGCCCGGAAAAGGCCCGTACGCGGCGCTTCCCCGGCACAGGAACGCAAAGAGGCCGCCAAGGCGAACAAACCCGAGGAAACGGCTCTGCCCGCTGATTGGCATCGTTTTTTCGAAGGCAGATTTCATGGCTTTTCGATTTCGCATCAGCACTCCATTGAAACGTTCTATGACTCTGCGTTGGAGTCGCTGCCAGGATTTGCGGCCGATTGGAAGAGCTCGATGCGCGAAATCTACATGCTTCATATCGTGCTTTTCATGATGCGCAAAATCGAACAATTTTATCAGGAGACCAAAAGCTCCTATTTGTCTTATTATCACGAAAACGGCTGCAAAATCGCCGCAAAAAACTGCGAAGACAAGCTCACCGAGCTTGCCCAGGGGATGGATATGAACGCCATCTTCGCGGCTGAGCCCAAACACCTTCTTGCTACGCTGAAAATGCTCGGGGAATTCGCGCTGCAGGGCAAAGACAGCCCGATCGACTGGCTGTTCGTGTATCGCTTCATCTGGTGGAAGCTGTCCGGCCAAAAAGAGGCGCAGAAAGAGGAGATTCAACGACTTGATGCCCTGCTTTCAAAAAAGGAACAGCTTGCCAGGAAGAAAGATGCGCTGATTGCAGCAAGAGCTCATTTTCACATTATTCAGGGGGATACGGACAGCGCCTTCAAGTTGCTGGAGCTTCTGGCTCATCCCAACGCGAAGGATTATTTCCTGTACCTGAATTATTATTATAACGATAAACAGTGGAACAGCATGCTGGTATGGCTGCGCTGGTTGTTTAAGTCCATTGCGCAGGCCAATCACGATGATTTCCGGACCTTTTGCCAATATTGGCTCGATACCACGAAGCACTTGGAGTCCGATAGCGAATGGGTACAGGTCATGGAGTCTCTGCTGCCTCGCTCGTATTATTATTACACAGCCTATTTGCTGCAGACCAAACGGTACCGCCAATGGGTGGATTTACAGCTCGCAAACCGCATTTCGCCACTGAACCTGTACACGCTGGAGCTGAAAGCGATCGAAGAGCACGATGCAGCTTTGCTCCTTCCTCTGTATCATCAAGCGGCGGAACGGGCCGTTCTGGAGAAAAACAGAGCTTCCTACAAGACTGCCGTCCGTCTTCTGAAGAAGCTTCATGCTCTTTACAAACAATTAGGCCAAAACGATCGCTGGGAGCACTATGTGTACCGTTTAGCGGATAAATTCTCACGCTTGCGTGCCTTCCAAGAAGAGCTCAAGAAAGGAAAATGGATCCGATGATCGAAACCAGCGCGCTGACGGTTCATGTCAATTCCCTTCCCGGCGGCTCCTTGTTCCTATGGGGATCTCGCGAGAACGGCGGCATTTGGGACGCCCTTGATTTGAAAAATATGCTCTTTGCCTGGCACCGCTCTTCCTTCTACGGCACCTTCATGGAGCCGAGCGAATGGCAAAATCGCGAAGGCATTGAGCTGCAGCCCCTTGAGGCGCTTGACTATTTCAGCGATCCGCAGCCTGTCCAGCATCTGCAGCTGAGCTGGCATCAAGACTGCGCGGATTTCATTCGCTTAGCGCCTGCGGTTCGCGAGGCACTGGCAGCCGGAAGCTTCATGCCGGATTATGAGAAATGGAAAGCGGGCGAGATCGGCTGGAAGCTACAGCTTCCAACCGACCTGCAATCGCTGGAATCGCCAGCCGTTTCCCGCTGGATTCATGCGCTCATCCCCGAATGGGTGGACGCTGACGGCATGATGAAAGATAATTTGCGCAAACTCGAATCCGCTTATCCGCTCATGCGCCGCGGTGAAATCGCCGCCGATCTCTGGCTCGACGAGGAGGACTGGCTCGTCGCCATCGGTTGGCGCCAAGACCGGTCGCCTATGCGCACGTGCCTGCAGCTCGCAGAGCCGGACCTGGCGCACAGCGCCGGCTGGCAGCTGCGCGTACTGCTGCAGGACCGGCTTGCGCCGGAGGTGCTGCGCACGGTGACGCCCGCCGGCGAGCCGGTGCCGGGCGAACTGCCGCTGCCGGAAGCATGGCAGCCGGAGCTGAGCCGCGTTGAGCGCGACGCGGCCAAATGGGTACGCATCCTGCCGTGGCTGGATGCGGGCGAAGGCGCCCTCCGTCAGACGCTGACGGAGGAGGAGGCTTGGCGCTTCCTCGCAGAGGGAAGCGTGCGGCTCGTGGAGGCCGGGACGAGTGTGTTCCTCCCGGCCTGGTGGGAGCGCATCCGCAAGATGAAGCCGAAGCTGCGCGCGAAGATCAAGTCTTCCGTCGGTTCGGGACGGGAGACGATGTTCGGGCTCACCCAGTTGATGCAATTCGACTGGAAGCTGGCTGTCGGCGACTTGGAGCTGACGGAAGAGGAATTCCGTCTGCTGCTTGAGGAGAAGCGCAAGCTGATTCAGATTCGCGGCAACTGGATTCAGCTCGACCCGAAATTCATGGCGCAAGTCGAGCAAATCATGAAGCAGGTGCAGAAGAAGCAGGGCCTCTCCTTCCGCGATGTGCTGGAGCTGCATTTCGCCGGCGATGCAGCCGGGCTGCTTCCTGAAGAGGACGATCCCGATGCGATGCGCTACATCGAGATGGAGGTCGAGCTGAACGAACAGCTGCGCCACATGGTCGATCAGCTGACACAAACGGCGGCGATTCCTACGGTGGAGCCGCCGCCCAGCTTTCAAGGCTCCCTGCGCCACTATCAAGTGGACGGGATTTCTTGGCTGCTGTTCCTGCGGCGCTTCGGCCTCGGCGGCTGCTTAGCCGATGACATGGGGCTCGGCAAAACGATCCAATGGATCACCTATCTGCTCACGGTCAAAGAGACCGAGCAGCCTGTCGCACCTTCCCTGCTCATTTGCCCGACCTCTGTTCTTGGCAACTGGCAGATGGAGCTGAAACGTTTTGCCCCCTCGCTGAAAGTGCATCTGCACTATGGACCTCAGCGTTTAAAAGGAGCTGCCTTTACAGAAGCAGTCGGCAACATTGATTTAGTACTGACTTCATATACGCTCTCCCATCTGGATGAAGCGGAGCTTGGCGGCATCGCCTGGAACTCCATTTGTCTGGACGAAGCGCAAAATATAAAAAATGCTTATACGAAGCAAGCCTCTGCGATCCGCCGCTTGAACGGCTACCACCGCATTGCTTTGACGGGTACGCCGATCGAGAACCGGCTCACGGAACTATGGTCGATCTTCGACTTCGCGAATCCCGGTTATCTCGGCACGGTGCGCGAATTTACGCATCGCTACGTGAATGCGATCGAGAAAACGCGCGATAGCGAGATCATCGGCAAAGTTCAGAAACTGATCCGCCCGTTCCTGCTGCGCCGCGAGAAGAAAGACCCGGCGATTCAGCTGGATCTGCCCGAAAAGAACGAGTCCAAAACGTTCATCTCGCTGACCGCCGAGCAGGGCTCGTTATACGAAAACTATATCCAGGACATGTTCGACAAGTTGGATACGCTCTCCGCGATGGAGCGGCGCGGGCTCATCCTCGCCGCGCTGACGAAGCTCAAGCAGGTGTGCAACCACCCTGCTTTGCTGCTCAAGGAAGGACTGTCCGCCCCGTGGAGCGGACGCTCGAACAAGCTGGAGCGCCTGCTGGAAATGGTCCAGGAGCTGCGCCAAGAAGGCGACAAATGCCTGATCTTCACGCAATTTGTCGAGACCGGCAACCTGCTTCAGCATGTGCTCCAGCAGGAGCTGGGCGAACCTGTGTTGTTCCTGCATGGCGGAACAACCAAAACCGGGCGCGATAGCATGATCGCGCACTTCCAGGATACTGATGACCGGCCGGCGGAGGAGCAGCGCAATGTGTTTATTCTTTCGCTGAAGGCCGGGGGCATCGGACTCAATTTGACGGCGGCGAACCATGTGTTCCACTATGATCGCTGGTGGAATCCCGCCGTCGAGAATCAAGCGACGGACCGCGCCTTCCGTATTGGGCAGACGCGCCATGTGCAGGTGCACAAGTTCGTCACGCTCGGCACGCTGGAAGAGCGCATCGACGAGATGATCGAGCGCAAGCTCGGCCTCAGCCAGCAGATCGTCGGCTCCGGCGAGAACTGGATCACCGAGCTGTCGACTGACGAGCTGCGTGATTTGTTCTCGCTGCGCCGCGAGTGGGTTGAGGCGTAGGCCGTGCTGAGCGCCGTGGATGCGGCGGCCCCGGTGGTCTCGGCGGATGCTGGTGCAGAGGCATCAAGCAGCATCGTCGCGACGGACGTATTGTTCCGTTAGCGGACTTTGTTTGAACCATGCGCGAGTCCGCGCTATATAAGGGAACTGCAGGCCGCTATTTAGGCCAAAAACGGAGTTTTCACAGTTTCAGGGGAACTGCAGGGCCTTATTTCACTGAAATGAGCCCTTTTCTAACCAAAACGGCAAAATAGAGGATCACAGTTCCCCATCGCTGGCTCCAAGAGCTATTATCGGTGGAATAGCGTCCTCTCGTTCCTTTAACTTTGAAGGGAGCTGGGCACGCGTTTTATGCGTCTTTTGTGCCTCCCCATTCCCATGTGACAAGAAAAGACCGTCTAGCTTAATGCCTGACGGTCTTTCTCTACGTTGTATGTCGTACCACAGTATTGCTGTATTGTCTCTTTGTTCCACTCTATGTTGTACTTTGTACCACAGCATTCCTGTATTGTGTCTCTGTTCCACTCTATGTTGTATTCCGTACAACATTATTTCTGTATTTCCGCCCCTGCTCCACCCTATATTGTACAAAGTACAACGTTTCGGGCTGAATTAGACTGTTTTCGGGCTATTTCATCAAAATGAGTGTATGTTGTACAATGAACGGCGGGATGGCGAGGTGAATACCACCTTTACATTGTACTTTATACAACGAAGCCAAGCGTTAAAGAGGCATCTCTACCTTGTCGTAGTTGTGCCTCTGCCTAAATCATCAAATCCAAAAACAAATAATACCCATCACCCAACGCACAGGAGTAGGTCTGAATTTGATGCGAAGTATCCAAATCTGTGTATACTTGTGATAAAGTTCCTTGCTTTTGCAGGTTCATCATAAGGATGTTGGAGATGAAATACGGACGCCACGTCCAGTTCGCTCCGCGGTAGCTTTCATCTTTGTTCCAGGCATCGTTTTTGCGGATGTAGTTGGAAGAAATTTGAGAGCCGTCCTCCATGCATATGTAAATCCGTATACAATTACCGGTCACGGTATTAATCGTATGTTCAATAAGCCGGTCCGCATCTTCCGCCGATACAATTCGAGAAGCCGATTGGGTGAGTGCGTCCAAATTTCGATGAATGGCTGACAGGTGGCTGTTCCGTTGAAACTCGCCTTGGCCGAACAGGTTCATTTCTTCTTTGAGCAGCGGCTTGAAAGCATCCTTATATTGCAGGTACGGCTCTGCTTTGGAAAAGAGGTAGCCTTGAACATACCTGGCTCCCACTTGCAGCGCACTGTGCAGCTCCTGCTTCGTTTCAACTCCTTCCACGAGCAGGGAGGCGCCCATTTGAGCCGCCAGAATGGAGAAGGATTGCATCAATGCTTTATAACCCGCGTGGATCGCGCTTTTTTTCAATATATTCAGATCGATTTTCAATATTTTTGGCTGTAAGCTGGCGATGCGGTCAAAGTTGCTGAATCCGCTGCCTACATCATCTATCGCGATGGTACAGCCGAATTCCCGATACAGTTCCACAATTTGGGTAAGCTCATGCAGCTTCCCTGTGAACTCTTCTTCCGTAATCTCAATCACGATACGCGCCGGATTGATGTCATATTTTCGCAATAGTTCTATCGTAGGCAGTACACCCGTGCGTTTATAGGTCCGATAAATCCAGGACGGTTTTAAATTAATAAATAATGAACTTTGGTCGTGCGTGGAGGCAAGCTGTTCAATCGCCAGCTCCCTTAGGTGTCGATCGATGAGTAGCTGCACATCTTCCGGAATATCAGGGTTTTTGAAAAAAGGCCCCAAGCTTTCGACATGATCTCCGCCAATTCGCCTGCCCAGCGTCTCGTAGCCGATGATCTCCTGCGTCTGAAGAGAAAGAATGGGCTGGAAGAATGGACGTACTTCATGTCTCAGCGGAATCCTGCTGTCATTAACCTGCACGGTATGCGCCCTCCTCATCTGAACCTCCATGTTGTCAAACGTAACATGAACCTGGTAATGAATAGTATTGTAAACGACATTGTCGATTCTTGCAATCCAATTCATGGGAGAAAACATAACACAATTGTGATTTGAAGGAATATTGTTGAGTCTTGTCGAATTTCATTTTAGAAATCTCAATCCATCATTTATTCTATATAGAATTCAGGTGACCAAGTGGCTATGAAAACCTTCACGAGATCGAGAATCTCCATGCTATACGTTATTTTAATCGTGGTTTTACTTGCTTTTGTCAGCGTATCCAACTACATTGCTTCTCGCAATATGGAGAGTGAAAGCAATGCGATCGTGAATGATTCCATTCCGATCACCAAAACAACGAACAGCTTGCTAACCGATCTGATCAATCAGGAAACCGGCATCCGCGGTTATGAGATAACCGGCATCGAGCAATATTTGGAGCCTTATACGACAGGCAGAAAGCAGCTGGAGGAAGATCTGGACAACATTCGTATGTACGATAAAAAGTATCCGACCCTGCAGCTTATTATGGATACGCAAGCGATTCCGGCCATTACCAATCTGCAGAAGTTCTTTGACTCCCAGTTGGAACTGATTCGCGCGGGCAAATTTGATGAAGCCAAGGCCCGGACGGCAACCGGCAAGACAATGATGGATCGTTACCGTGTCATCCATACGAGCATCGAGAAGATCATTATACAGATTACAGAAAATGCCTACGAAACTTCGCTCAAAGCAGGCAAAACCTCTCGGACCATTACACTGGTTGGAGGCATTATCGCTTTAATTGCAGGGGTGCTGTCCCTCTTCATCTCCTTCCGGGCTATTCACGCCGAAGAAGAGCTTCGTAAAAGCGAGGAAAGTTACCGCTATATGGCCGAAAGCCTCGAAACACAGAATGAGGAAATCATTGCGCAGCAGGAAGAGCAGCAGGTCACTTTAGCCAAGTTGTCCGAGAGGGAACAAGATCTTGAGCTGATTTCCTCCTACCAAGAGAAACTTACCGGCTACGTGGAGCTCAAAGATTTCTTGAAGCATACGCTGCCTGCGCTGTTGAATTCCCTGTTGCAGGATGCGGCCCTTGTCGTTATGAAACGGGAAAACGCGGGCACGGCTCCCTCCTATGAGGTCATACATTCCATTGGGTATCCGAAGGAGCACATCCAGGTACATCAGAAGGAGCTTTTTGGGCCGGCAAGACGGGTTTTCGAAGAAGGAACGAATCTGATTCACACGCGGGATGTCTCCGGGCATGAAAAAGGTGTGCATGGCGGCATGACTCATGCCGTCGATCATTATGTTCCTCTTCACGACGATAAACAGACGGTGATCGGCTTCCTTCTGCTCACGAGCTACCAAAGCTCCGTGTTCCAAGAAAACAACCAACGCCTGACCAAAGGCTTGGTGCGTCAATTCGGCTTGGCATTCTTCGCGCAGGTGATGAATGACGAGAGAGTGAAGCAAGCCGCTCATTTGGCGGAATTAAACGATGAACTCATTGCCGAAAAACTGTTGATCGAAGGCCAACGCGACCTGATCCAAAATATTTTGGAATCTGCGCACGAAGGCATGATGATGTGTGATTCCGAAGGGACGATCCTTTTCTCGAATCACCGGATGAACCGCTATTTTGGCCTGAATGAGCGCATCGGCGAGAATTTGGTGGCTTGCTGCCACGCTATCGCTGCTGAAACGACGAGCTTTTTCGGTGCAGCTGCGTCGATTGAATCGCTGATTAACGGCACGCACACGCATCTTACGCAGCGCTTTGGTTTCGTGCTTGACGATCAGCCCCAGCACGCGGAGCTTTATGCGACCGTCGTCAGTGAAGATACGGAACAGCAAGGGTACCTCTTCGTTTTCCGTGACCGGACAGAAGAAGAACGCGTGGATGAAATGAAGAATGAGTTCATTTCCATTGTCTCTCATGAGCTGCGGACCCCTTTGGCCAGTGTGCTCGGCTTCATCGAGATTCTGCTGCATCGCGAGCTGCCGCATGATAAGCAGAAGAAATATATGGAAACCATTTATAAAGAAGCTCACCGTTTATCGAATTTAATCAACGATTTCCTTGATTTGCAGCGAATGGAGTCCGGCCGGCAGTTATACCATTTCTCTCCGATTAATTTGCTGCCGACTGTACAGGATATCGTCGATCAATGGCAGGACAAGCAAAACCACAGCATCGTTGTTCACCAGCAAGAGCAAGAACTATGGGTACGGGCTGACGCGGACCGGATCCGGCAAGTGTTCCATAATCTGATCTCCAATGCGATTAAATATTCTCCCGGGGCGGAGCGCGTCGACATTTATTTATCCGCAGCGAACGGTAAAATTGTCGCAGCCGTGCAGGATTACGGACTTGGCATCCCGGAGGAAGCCCATGATCAAATGTTCTCCAAGTTTTTCCGGGTCGATAATTCCGACCGCCGCCAAATCGGGGGAACCGGCTTAGGTTTAGCCATTGTGAAAGAAATCGTCGAAGGGCATAACGGACAGATCTCCTACGAGTCTCAAATGGGGGAAGGCACTACTTTCCGGATTGAATTCGAGCAGTACAAGCTATCTTCCATGGAGGGGAAAATCGTTGTTTTCGAAGATGATGACGACCTCGCCAAACTGATCCAAATCGCACTGACTAAGCTGAATCTCCCTTCGATCCAATTGCGCTCTGCGGAAGAAGGCATCATCGCTCTGAACCGCTGCAAGGGTGAGCCGATTCTGTTCATCGTGGATATTCATCTTGAAGGCGTTAAGAACGGGTGGGATTTCATCTCCGACTTATCCAGGCACCCGATGTACTACCAAACTCCGGTGATTGTATCGACCGCACTCGATCAGCCGCTTGATTTCCACGAAAAGGATATTCAGAAATACCTTAAAAAACCTTTCTCCATGGAGCGGCTCGTCCAAGTTGCCAAAAATTTGCTGGATAACAAGAAAAGCAATGCGTACGTTTTTCCGGCGCAGGACAAAGACTCTCTCTCCAGTACTCTACAGCGCAACGGAATCGATGTGCTTGAGATGAAAGAAAATATGGATATGATTGAAGTAGAAATTAAGAAGCCGAAGTTAGACGCCTAGATCAGCCTAGTCTCTCCTTCTCCGATTTGGGGAAGGGGAGATTTTTTTATTGTAAAGCGACAGGGATTTCTCTGCCCGGCGGCCAATATACTAGAGGAAACGCAACTCATCATTAGGAAAGGGTGACCCCCGGTGGCAAAGCTCGAACCCGCTTCCAACCCGATACACACGCGCAGCGCTTGGACATTGTTCTTTTCCCTGCCGATATTCGCTTGGGCCATGTACGATTTCGCGAATACGATTTTTTCCTCCAATATTGTAACGGTCTTCTATCCTTTTTATTTAAAAGAAACGTTAGGGAAAAGCGAGGAACTCAATCAGATTGCCAGCACGTTCATCACGTACTCCAACGCTTTATCCAGCTTTTTTCTCGTGCTGCTGTCCCCCTTATTCGGCGTGTGGATCGACCGGACGGGCAAAAAGAAAGCCTACCTCGTCCCTTTCACCTTAATTGCCATTCTGGCGACACTGCTCATGGGCGCTTCTGCCTTTTGGCATACGGATCAGCAATGGGCAGGACTCAACGCATCGATTCTGGGTGTCATCTTCTTCTTCATGATCGCCAAATTCTTTTATAATTCGAGCTTAATTTTCTATGATTCCATGATTTCGGATCTGGGCAGCGAACGTGAAATCCCTATCATTTCCGGTGTTGGCGTAGCGGTTGGTTATGTCGGCACTTTGGTCGGACTCGTGGTATTCCCGTTAATTAACGGCAATCATTTTGAAAATACATTTATTCCCAGCGCGCTTATGTTCTTACTTTTCTCCCTGCCGATCATGTTCCTCTACAAAGAGAAGCCGCATAAGCCGGTTAGCGAGAAAAAATCACTCATGAGCGGCTATCGCGAGATCTGGGCTACGTTCAAAGAGGCGCGTAAGTACCGCGCCGCGTTTCTGTTCATGATCGCCTACTTCTTCTTTAACGATGCCATTGCCACGGCAATTGCCGTCATGGCGATTTATGCGAATACGGTGATGGGCTTCACCACCGGGCAGTTCATTCTTCTCTACTTAGTGTCGACCGTATCGAGCATCATCGGCTCCTTCCTCTTCGGCTATGTCACCCGCAGTGTGGGGCCTAAGAAGGCCGTGACCATCGTTGCCTTCATCCTCATCATCGCGATTGCCATAGCGGCTCTTGCGACAAGCCAAAGCCTGTTCTGGGCGGCCGGCAGCCTCTATGGCGTATCCATGGGAGCCATGTGGGTAACGTCCCGTACACTGATCGTGCAATTAACGCCCGAGGAGAAACGCGGCCAGTTTTTCGGCTTATTCGCCTTCTCCGGCAAAGTATCCTCGATTGTCGGGCCTGCGCTATACGGATCAATCACCTGGGCACTCGCTTCTACAGGCAATCTCGCCAGCCGCGTCGCGCTCGGTTCCCTGCTGGTGCTGGTCGTCATCGGACTCCTTGTGCATATGCGCGTGCCGCAGAAATTGCATTCTTCCACTTAGTTCGTGTACAATAGCTTTTAATCATAAGCGAAAGGTGTGAGGAGTATGAAGGGTCCTGTGATCAAGCAGAAACGTTTCCTATTTCTCATTCCCGTTAAACACTAAAGCGTTCGCTGCTTTAGTGTTTTTTTTCGCGCCGAAGCTGATCTTCCTAAGCGGGCAGCGGTGATTTTAAAGCAAGAATACAGATTATCTCAAAGGGAGGAGAGATCGACATGCGGTATAAACGGGTCCTCATTAAACTAAGCGGCGGGGCTGTTGCGGGAGAAAGCGAGTTCGGCTTCGATCCTAAACAGCTGGATCATATCGCGAACGAGATTATGACTGTCGTTCAGTTAGGCGTTGAGGTGTGTCTTGTCATTGGCGGAGGCAATATTTTTCGCGGCAATATGGGCGAGAGCTGGGGGATCGAGAAGGCGGAGGCCGACAATATCGGTACGCTGGCTACCGTCATCAACAGCCTGATGCTGCGCGGGGTGCTGAAAGCGAAGACCAACGCGGAAGTGCGCGTCATGACAGCCATTCCGATTGCTTCTGTGGCGGAGCCTTTTATCCGGCTTCGTGCCATTCATCATTTGGAAAAAGGGTACATCGTGATTTTTGCAGGCGGCAACGGACAGCCCTTCGTCACCACCGACTATCCGTCGGTCCAAAGAGCCATTGAAGTGAACTGCGAAGCCATTTTCGTGGCGAAACAGGGCGTTGACGGTGTGTTCGATAAAGACCCTAAGCATCATAAAGAGGCGCTTCAGTACAAATCTCTCCACTACAACGACGTTATCCATCATAATTTGAAGGTCATGGATCAGTCCGCCTTCATTCTCGCACGTGATTATCACATTCCCATTCATGTGTTCAATTTCGACAAACCCGGCTCCATGAAAGAAATTTGTGCAGGGCAAAATACAGGCACGATTATCAGCGGCTCCTCCCAGCTCATTTATCATTAGGGATAACCGGACGACGTAAAACTTCACCAATAAAAAAGGATAGAGATCAGTTTACAACTGCCGCTCTATCCTCTTTGTTTATTCGTTTTTGTCCAGCATTAGCACGTAATAGTCATTCGCATTCTTCGTTCTAAAGCCGCAGGATTCATATAAACCGAGTGCTTTCTCGTTCTCGACCGCTACTTCAAGCTTGACCTTGCCTGCCTGATGCCGCTGCTTAAGCTCTACAATGGTCTGGCTCAGTATTTGACGCCCGTACCCCTTGCCACGATAGGCCGGCAGGACGCAAAAGCCGTAGATGAATCCGCTGCTATCCTCCCCGATCATGGCTCCGATTTTAGCAATCGGTTCTTTCTGCTCGCCGAGCCCAAGCTCTGCGACCCAGGTTCGTTCTTTGTCACCGGTAATCGTTTGATTGACGTATTCTCTCGCATCGTCCTCCGGCATGTTGAAGCCAGACGTGTTAAGTTCAACGAGCAGCTCCGTATCCTGCACACTGGCGGAACGAAGCGTGATCGGCTGTTCGCCGGTTTGCGGAGCCCCTGCCGCATCCTCCTGAAGCTCCATCACATACTCGGAGAAACTGCAGCCCGCTCCAAGCTCCGCCAAAAATGCCTTGCCGCTCGCCGATCCGCGTTCATTAATGAAAATCGCTTTCGGCACTCCCCTGCCTCTGCACGCTTCCAGCGCCACCTGCACCAATTGGCCAAAAATACCTTGATTCCGCACATCCGGATGCACCATTCCGCTAATTTCCACTTCCGTAGACAGGAAGCTGTATATCGCCAGAAAGCCGACAATCCGGTCATCCCGGTAAAATAAAAAGTCATTCACCACGCCTGGCGGACGATCTGATAATGTGCTCCAGTTCAGTTTTATATCAATATGATCATGGCTGTTGCAAGCCTCCCATAATTCCCTAACTTCCTTCAGCTCCTGCGGCGACAGTCCTGCCCGTGGAATAATGCCTTGTTTCACTAGGTTGTCCTCCATAAGACTTAATTACTTGCCTACTGTCATTATACAGGTCTGGTCTGCGGCGTGGTAAGCTAATAAATCGTTTTACAGAAAGTTTCGTCACTGTGAACGATTGACCCTTAGCCCCCTAAGGAGCCGGCTCATCTTATTGCGCCTGCCGGGCGTACTCATCCGGCGTTTGGCCGGTAATGGATTTAAAATCTTTAATAAAATGCGACTGATCGTGATAGCCAAGATCCATCGACAGCTTGGACCAGTTCGGCTTCACGCTGACATCAGTCGCCTCCGCCGCATTCTGGATGCGCGCCA
This sequence comes from Paenibacillus planticolens, assembly GCF_013141725.1. GTDB lineage: Bacteria > Bacillota > Bacilli > Paenibacillales > NBRC-103111 > Paenibacillus_E > Paenibacillus_E planticolens. The sequence goes on from NZ_WHNZ01000045.1 coordinate 67,730, forward strand.
GCTTAATGACCCACTTAGGGCTAACGCCTACATAGTGGTCGAACAAGCGCTGCAGCGTTCTTTTGTTTACGCCGAAGCGGTCGCAAAGGGCATCTACCTTCGTGACGTCAGGCTGCTCGTTAATGAAATCAATGATTTCATTGATAAAAGTCACCTGCGCATCCCGCCCGGGCAGCTTCAGCCGGATCATTTGCTCCATAAGCGCTACCATTCCCTGCTCATCTTCTGCAGCAAACATAGCCGTCTCCAACGCAAGCGGGTCGACGTCAAAAACGCTCCGAACGCTCAGCGGACTGAGCTGCATGTCGGAAACCGCCCGCCCCACGAACGGATAAAAACCGCCAGGCTTGAATTTGACGCCAAATACGCAGCCTTGCCCTTCCAGGTAATGTCCGTATTTCTCTTTGCCTGGACCGTAAATAGCTGTTCGCCCCGGCTCCACGATCAGATTGACGCAGGGATTCGGAATGACATGCTGCTCGTAAGGTTCTTGGCCCCTTAAATCCCACCGTACGATCCAGAAATGGCGAATGAAAAAGGCCAAATCCTCCGAGGGAGTCACTCTGGAAAGCTGAAATTTCCTCGGTACTTGCTGGAGATTCATAATGCCCAGACTAGGTGTAATGAGGTCAGACATGATGCCGATCACTCCTTGTCGCGTTTTTACAATACTTGAGGCGTACAATCCTATATCATGAATTTAACACATAACGAGGGAGTGAGTGGCAGTGGAACTGAGATACGAATTTTATATTGGTGCAACATGCAAAGAAGTGTGGGATATTCTGGTGACACCGGAGGGGACGCGTAAAATTTTGTTCGGAAGCGTGCTGGAGTCCACATTCGAGATCGGCTCTGATTTCAGATACATCGGGCCTGGCAACGACGGCGATGAAACCGTTCATGTATACGGCACGATTCTGGCCTATGAACCGGGAAAGCATTTGTCCTGCATCGAACATGCCGGTCCGTCCTACAACCCGAATCATGCGGATTTCCAATCCCGGATGACATTTACCCTGGAGACGGTCGGCAGCTGCACGAAAATGACGCTCGTCAATGACGAGTGGACGCCGAACCACCCTAGCTTCGAGAGAACAAAAGCAAGCTGGTGGATGATTCTAAGCAATATTAAAACACTTGCGGAGACGGGTAAAACATTGGATTTCGGCTGGTAAAATTGCGGCTATCCCAGAAGGTCATCCTTTCAGACCTTTTGAGATAGCCTTTTTCAAATCGCCTTTATAACGGCAAAAGCGCGAGCGATGTTTTCTCCTCCAGCCCGGCAACCATATCATGCCAAGCCTGTGGTTTATTCGCCAGGACGGAATAGTAGCGTTTCAAGAAGTTCACAACAATCGCTGCGTCAAGCTGTGACATGTCCTCATCTGTTGGTAGAAAACAGAGATCCAGCTCCTCCACCGCTTGCCCGTTGTTCTCCCAAGAAGGATGAACGTATGGGAAATCAATCCGTTTGTAACCGAGATGCGACAACACTTCACGCCGCACATAAGGATCCATCGGCTTCACGCCGCCAAATGCATGGCTTTCGATCCGATACGGATCATAGATCTCGGCAAACATCCCCAGCATCGGCTTACCCGATTCAGCTGCTAAGGCCTCCAGGTCGTTCCAGCGCTTGCGCGCCAGGAAACGGCCAATGCCCAGTCCCGCTTGACCGATAATCGTGAAATCCGTCATCGCTACCTGAAAGTCTTCGTAATAGCGGTACTCTGTCGTGCCAACGACCTTCCCTTCATGGACGGCGACGAACACCCGAATACCGGGGTCCTCCAGCGGCTCTTTCCACAACGCGTATTCCAGTACCTCCTCAGGCGGGAATACCTCTTTCATCAGATCATGCATCGCGCGAAACAAAGGGTTGTCTATACTTGTAATCCGTATGTACTCCATTAGCTTCTCAAGCTCCTTTATGTCAAAATTCGAAATGGATTTCGCCACTCCATCAAAAGCGCATAGTTCTGCGACTCTTTATCCTCCAAATAGTCCGGCACCACCTGTACCGGCGTCCTGCCGCAGCGCAGCAGGAAGGTAATAACTGGGTCCTTGCAGGTCCCTGACATGACCGCTTTCCCATATTCCTCCGCACTCATGGCTTCGGCATACTTGTGGTAACCCGGCATGCGCCCGCCCCCGAGCAGTCTGCGCAGCCCCAAATGCACAACCACCTCATACATGGATTGCATCATCCATTTGCCGAGGCCGAACTTGCGGTAGGCGGGCATCACGCAGATATCCACAATGTATAACGTATCGCCGTCCGGCCGATGCGTGCGGATGTAGCCATCGTCTGTCAACGTCGACCAGCTATGATCGCTAGCGTGCCCTTCCTCGTAGCTGACGAGCAGCCCCGTGATCGACCCGACAATCCGGCCTTCCACCTCGACACAAAGTGCGCCTTGGGGGAAACGCGAGACGTGCTCCGTGAGCTGCTCTTCGTTCCACCAAAGCTCTGACGGAAACGGCGGCGGAAAGCTTTCCTGCTGGACGCGGATCAGCGCGTCGAAATCCGCTTTTTCATAATTGCGTATGATCGCCTCGATCGGCTTGTCTCCGTCGAAGACATACAGCTTTTTAGCATAAAATCGGTGCGAATTTACGTCCATAACACTATGGAACCCCCCAGCTTTGATTACGCCCAATCGGTGTACAGATCCGTTCTGCGGTCACGCCACGTAGTGACAGAGCCTTTTTCGCGGACAAGCGTCAGCAGGTCTAGATCCAAATCAGCCGTGACCACCATGTCGCCGTTGATTTCGCCTTCAACCATAATGCCTTTTGGCGGAAAAGGCACGTCGTTCGGGGTAATGACAGCCGCCTGGCCAAAGTTCGCGCGCATAAAATCTACCGTCGGCAGAGCGCCGACCGTCCCCGTTGTGACGACATAGATTTGATTTTCGATCGTTCGCGCATGGCACGTGTAACGCACCCGGTGGAAACCATGCCGGTCATCCGTACAGGACGGAGCGAACAGCACATCGGCGCCGCGGGCTCTGGCAATCCGGACAATTTCCGGGAACTCCACGTCATAACAGACGAGTATCGCAATACGCCCTTTGTCCGTGTCAAAAACCTGCAGCGAATCGCCGGCGCCCATATTCCACTCCTTCACCTCGGTCGGGGTAATATGGAGCTTCTTCTGCTCCCCAATCCGCCCGTCGGGATAAAATAAAAACGCCGTGTTATACAGCTTGCCTTCCTCAGAGGTAATGTGCGTACCGCCAATGATGTGCATGCCCGTCGTCTTCGCCAACCCTTGGAAAAGCGTCCGGTAAGCATCCGTATATGTAGGCAACGCCTCAATCGGCAGCGCTTTGCCGTTCTCATCGCCAATGGACATGAGCTGTGTCGTAAACAACTCAGGAAACAGCACAAAATCCGCCTCAAACTCTTGAGCCACCTTCACATAATGCTCCACCTGCGCGGCGAACTCCTCAAAATTACGTATCGAGTGCAAATGATATTGTACAGCCGAAACTCTCATTTTCAACGTTTATCTCTCCTTATCTTGTCATTGTTCCAGTACCGGATTTACAGACTAACAAGCACCCGTCCTCTTACTTTCCCATCCAGCACCTCTTGCGCCGCCTCGGGAGCCCCGTCCAGCGCAACTTCTCTGTACACCATCCGCTCAAGCAGCTGCGGCTTCAATTCAGCGGCTATCCGCTCCCAAAGGGGCTTCCGGATCTCCGCCGGACAATACACCGAATCAATGCCCAATACATTCACGCCTCGCAGAATAAAAGGAAACACTGTCGCTGCAAAATCGCCACCGCCCGTCAGACCGCTCAAAGCGACGGAACCGCCGTATTTGATCCGGCTCAGCACATAGGCGAGCGACTCGCCGCCAACGGGGTCCACGCAGCCGGCCCAGTACTCCTTGTCCATCGGCTTCCTCACGGACGGGGAAAGCTCTTCCCGCGGCACGACACGCTTCGCCCCCAGCTCAAGCAAATACGCATGATCGGCGGACTTGCCTGTGCTTGCTTCTACCTCATAGCCAAGTGCGGCCAGCATCGACACGCTGTTGCTCCCTACCCCGCCCGTTGCGCCGCGAACGAGCACGGGGCCCTTCTCCTTGCTCAGTCCGTTCTCTTCCATTCGCTGAATCGAGAGCGCTGCCGTAAAGCCTGCCGTTCCCAAGATCATCGCCTCGCGAGCGGACAGCCCTTTCGGCAGGGGCACGACCCAATCGGCCGGAACACGCGCATAGGCGCTAAATCCGCCGAAATGTCCCGTTCCCAGCTCATAGCTGGTCACAAGCACCTCATCGCCCTCGCGAAAGCGCGGGTCCGACGAAGCGGCAACCGTCCCTGCCAGATCGATGCCCGGCACCATAGGGTACGTGCGCACGACGCGTCCGTTCGGACTGCAGGCCAACGCATCTTTATAATTAATACCCGAGTATCGCACACGAATCGTCACTTCACCCGGCGGTAAATCTTCCATTCGCAGCTCTTTCACTTGTGCGGAAAAACGCTCCTCCGTCCGCTCCACCACCAACGCATTAAAGCTTTCCATTCGGTTTAGCCTCCTCGATCCTCGATCCATATAGGTTTCGATCAGGTAAATTTCCATCAACTACCTATTTAGTGTACTAGAATCGGGAGCAGGATTCAAAGGGTTTGCAATGCATCAAAACGCTAGTCTTTAACGCAGAAGTTGGCGCACTTTGAAGCGACTGACTCATTAACAGGAAAAGCTACTGCTAATTCGACTCTTTTCGGAACAGTAGGAGAAGATTAAAAGGATTTTCTCCGGTTTATGTGTCGAATCCAATGAAGAAAGCTCGTTGCAGGAGCAATTTACTGGAGTTTTTCCTGTTAATCTACCGACACAGCCGCAGGTCGCTCGAAATAGCAGGAGGTTTTCCCGCTAACAGCGGAAAAACGCAAAAAAAACTCCCCGGCCTCATGACTCATGACCAGGGAGTTCCCCTTACTGCTGCTGGGCAAAGCCCGCAGCTTCCAAAAACCGTCCAAAAGCCGCTTGCCCGACTTCATCACGCTTGAACACGCCTGCGTCGAGCAGCACGTCCATGAACTTGCTGCCGACCTCCGCCTGCAGCGCCGCCTTCGCGCCGTCTGCCGTCAGCGCAGCGCCGTGCTTCGCAAGCAGCGCATCGATCCATGCCTCATGCTTATGCAGCGGATGACCGGCCTCCTCGCGGATCGCTCTGTCGAAGTCGGCTTCGCGGGTGAGGATCTTGGCGATATCCGCCAGCTCCTCTTGCAGGCGGCCTGGCAGTACCGCCAGCCCCATGACCTCAATCAAGCCGATGTTCTCCTTCTTGATGTGGTGCAAGTGCTGGTGCGGATGGAAGATGCCATCCGGATGCTCTTCGCTGGTGCGGTTGTTCCGCAGCACCAGGTCAAGCTCGTATTCGCCGCGCGCATTGTTGCGGGCGATCGGGGTAATCGTGTTATGCGGGACACGCTGTCCGTCCTTCTCGCTGAAAGCGAGGACGTCCGCTTCCGCATCGCTGTATGCGCGCCAGTCGTCGAGCAGCTTGCTGGCCAGCTTATACAGCAGCAGCTTGTTATGGCCGCTCAAGCGCACAACCGACATCGGCCACTTCACGATGGCGGCCTTCACGCCGGCAAATTCAGCGTGAGCGAACATGTTCTCGCTCGCAGCTTTCTCCATCGGGAATTGATGGCGGCCGCCCTGGAAATGATCGTGGTTCAGAATCGAACCTCCCACGATTGGCAGATCCGCATTCGATCCGATGAAGTAATGCGGGAATTGATCGATGAAATCCAGCAAGCGGTAGAACGTATTTGCCGTCGTTTTCATCGGGATATGCTTCTCATGGAAAATAATGCTGTGCTCGTTGTAATACACGTAAGGCGAGTACTGGAAGTACCATTTCTCATTATCCAGCTCTAACGGAATAATGCGCAGATTTTGCCTTGCCGGGTGATTCACACGGCCTGCATAGCCTAAGTTGTCCGCGCAAAGCAGGCATGCGGGATAGCTGCTTTGGGGCAGCGTTTTGAGCAGAGCAATTTCCTTCGGATCCTTCTCCGGTTTCGAGAGATTGATCGTGATTTCAAGATCGCCGTAGGCCGTATCCGCCAGCCAGTATTCATTCTTCTGAATACGGTCCATCCGAATATAGTTCGAATCAATGGATTGCTTGTAAAAATAATTCGTTGCCGCCTCGACCCCGGTGGTCTTGGCCGTGCTCCAGAATTGATTCACAACCTCGGAAGGACGGGGCATAAGCAGCCCCATAATCCGTGCGTCCAGCAAATCGCGGTACGTCGTTGTATTCTCCTCCAGAAGACCTGCCTCATAAGCCGCATCCAACAGCTCTTCCAGCAGGGCAACAGGACTGCTTAGCTTCTCAGCCGGCACTGCTCCTGCATAAGGCTCGGCAAGACCGAATAAATCAAGCAAAGCATTGCGTGACGTATAAACATCCAACTGCTCAATCAGGCCATTTTGCTGCGCGAACTGAAGGAGCCTTTCTATGGTCAATGCTGCAGATTGCGATGCTTCAACTGTCCGTTCCATGTGCCACATTCCTTTCTTAAACAAGCCTACTCGGCATAACCGCTCGGGTTATTTTGGTGCCAGTTCCATGCGCTTTCAATGATGGATTCCAAGGAATCGCGGCTCGGCTTCCAGCCAAGCTCCGTTCTTGCACGCTCGGAGGAGGCGATCAGCGTAGCCGGGTCGCCCGCTCTGCGCGGTTCAATTACTGCCGGAATCGCATGCCCGGTTACTTTGCGGGCGATATCGATGACTTGCTTGACCGAGAATCCCGTACCGTTGCCAAGGTTATAAATATTGCTTTCCGCTCCGCCGCGAAGCTTCTCAACCGCAAGCACATGAGCGCTCGCCAAATCGCTGACATGAATGTAGTCGCGCACACAGGTTCCGTCTTCCGTTGCGTAGTCATCTCCGTAGATGGAGATATGCGCTCGTTGACCTAACGCTACTTGCAGGATGATTGGAATAAGGTGCGTCTCCGGACTGTGATCCTCGCCGATTTTGCCGCCGGCATGCGCGCCAGCCGCATTGAAGTAGCGAAGGGATACATATTTGATGCCATGGGCCGTGTCGAACCATTTCATCATTTTTTCCATCGCCAGCTTCGTCTCGCCATACGTATTCGTAGGCAAGGTCCGGTCGCTCTCCAGAATCGGAATGTTCTCAGGCTCGCCGTAGGTGGCGGCTGTCGAGGAGAACACGATATTTTTCACGCCGTATTGGTTCATTTTCTCAAGCAGGCATAGCGTTCCGTACACGTTATTATGATAGTATTTGGCAGGGTTCGTCATACTCTCGCCAACCAGCGAATTCGCCGCAAAATGGATAATCGCGTCAATGTTGTTTTCCGTGAAAACCGTATCCAAAAACTCGCCGTCACGCAGATCGCCGACATACAGCTTGCCGCCAAGCACAGCATCTCGGTGTCCTTGCTGCAAGTTATCGACAATAACGACTTCTTCCCCTTTTTCCAGCAGCTCAGCTACTGCATGCGAACCGATGTAGCCGGCTCCGCCCGTTACTAATATCGCCATTTTACAACGCCTCCTTGACCTGTTCGACACCATTTCCGATTTCACATACATAGAAGCTTGGTGTTAAACCTGTTTGTTCTGTATATTCTTTGCCGACTTGATCGATAAATGTTTGCACGCTGTCCTCATGAACCAAGGAAACCGTACATCCGCCGAAGCCTGCGCCTGTCATGCGCGCACCAAGCACACCCGGAACCTTCAATGCTGCCGCAACCATCGTATCCAGCTCGAGACCGGTAACTTCATACAGATCACGCAGGGAGTCGTGGGAACCGATCATCAGTTTGCCGAAGGCTTCAAGATCGTTCTTTTCCAGAACTTCGATCGATTTGAGCACGCGATCAATTTCTTCTATGACGTGCTGCGCTCTGCGGCGGACCGTTTCGTCCGGAATGAGATGCTTGTATGCGTTGAACTGATCAAGGTTCAATTGGCCCAGCAGCGTGATCGCAGGGAACTGCGTTTGCAGATAAGCAACGGCTTGCTCACACTGGCTTCTTCTCTCGTTGTAAGCGGAATCGACAAGGCCTCTGCGTTTGTTGGTGTTTCCGATCACCAGCTTATAGCTGCCGCTTTGGAACGGCACATGGCGGTACTCCAGCGTGTCGCACATGAGCAGAATCGCATGATCCTTCTTGCCGTTAGCTACAGCAAACTGGTCCATGATTCCACAATTTACGCCAACGAATTGGTTCTCTGTTTGTTGTGCCAGCAGGGCGATTTTCACCGTGTCTACCGGATATTTCTCAAGCGTTTCCAATGCAAAAGCCGTAACAACCTCGATGGAAGCCGAGGACGAAAGTCCGGCACCGTTCGGAATTTCACCGTGGAACAACAGATCGTAGCCTTGTGTGACCGGTAAGCCCGCTTTGGCCAAGTGAACGAAGATTCCCTTCGGGTAGTTGATCCAGTTATCTTCTTCTCGATAGGACATGTCATCTATGGATATTTGTTTGCAAAGCGCCATGTTGGTCGATGCAAATCCGATGACACGGTCTTGTCTTGGACGGATAAGCAGCGTTGTTCCGAACGTTAACGCCGCCGGGAATACATAACCGCCGTTGTAATCCGTGTGCTCACCGATCAGGTTTACCCGGCCAGGAGCATGAAACGCTGAAATTGGCGCTGCGGTTTCCCCGTAAATTTCAATAAACGTGTCTTTTAAAGTTTGCAAATCTGCCATTCTGGCACCGCCTTTAGTTTATTTAGGATTGCTGCAGGAGCAAGTTTGTAACTTCAGTATAAGAGAAGTACGTGCAATTGGCTATGGAGGCATGTTATTTTCGCATGGAAAAATGTGATTTCAACCTTTCTTCCCTTCTGCGAAATATGGTAAATTAGAAAGACCATAAGGCCATATCAATGGGAGCTGAGGATACGTCATGTCAAAGCAGGAAAGCTACTACGTCGTTTCGAACCCGTTACCGTCCGGAGAGAGCGCTCTGACCGTGCTGTTTGCCGGAGAGAGCCAGACAAAGCCTGTGCACCGGTTAGGTCCCAAAGTGTACGACTACTACTTGATTCACTATGTTATTTCAGGGAAAGGCGTGTTTTCTACGCAAGGGGAGGAGTATGCGCTAGGCGCCGGCGACAGCTTCGTCATAGAGCCTGAGCAGCTCATCAGCTACGTTTCGGATGAGAGCGATCCTTGGCATTACTGCTGGATTGCTTTTACAGGCGAGCAAGCTCCTGCGCTGCTTGCTTCAACAGGCGTCAATCCCATGCGGCCTATTCTTCATACCACCCGCAACCGGCATATTCCTGTGCTGTTTCGGCATATTCAACGAGCCTTGCGTACCAGAAAAGCGAACGCACAGCTGAAATCCGTCGGATACTTGCTGCTTCTATTAGGTGAGTACTGCGAAGCTTTATCCGCCTCCACAACTACCGGCATCGTCACGGAAGTTGAGAGCGACCGGATTGTTCAGCAGGCTATTCACTATTTGTCTACGCAATATGCCGAGCCTATCACCATTGAAATGATGGCGGAAAGCTTGGGCTATAACCGCGCCTATCTGTCACGCTTGTTCAAACGGCATACGAAGGTCACTCCGGTTACGTTTCTGCTCAAGCTTCGAGTAGATAAAGCGCGCCAACTGCTGCGCGAACGGTTGGAGCTGACGATTGAGCAGATCGCAGCTTCTGTGGGCTTTTATGATCCGCTATATTTTTCCAAGCAATTCCGGCGATTATACGGCGTTTCACCCAGCGAGTATCGAAATCAAATCAAATCTCTTTGAGGATTGATGCTATCTCTTCAAAACAAGCTATTTCATTCCATCTGATTAACGGGAAATGTTCCTGCTATTTCGCGCACATTCAGGAAAATTGCACGATTAAATGGAATTCCTCCTGTTATTGGCTAGAATTAATCACACACACATGGGATAAGGGCAAATTAACAGGAGTTTTTCCTGCTAACTGGCACATATAACTAAAAATCACTTAAATAACGGGAATTTTTCCTGCTAATGCTCTACAAACGAAAGAAAAGCAAAACACCACCCCAGGAGCGTGCTCCCAAGGTGGTGTTTCTCGTATCTTTTACCGTTTGCCCGGATCGTAAGGCTCGCCAAGAGCCGACGGTGCTTTAGCACGGCCTACTGCGCCTGCCAACACTAAGATCGTCAGCACGTAAGGCAGCATGTAGAGGAATTCTTGCGGAATGTTTTTCGAGAATTCGAACAATCGCATGAAGTTGTTCAGTGCCTGCGCCATACCGAAGAATACGGCAGCGCCAAGGGCGCCAAACGGGTGCCACTTACCGAAGATCATCGCAGCCATCGCGATAAAACCTTGACCGGAAATGGTGTTATGCGAGAAGGCGCTTGTTGTCGTCAACGTAATTGTCGCGCCGCCAAGCCCGCCCAACAGACCGCTAATCAATACAGCGATGTAACGCACGCGTTTAACTTTAATCCCAACGGTATCCGCGGCACTCGGATGCTCACCTACGGAACGCAGGCGCAAGCCGAATGGGGTTTTGAAAAGAACGTAGTACGTTAAAGCTACTAGAATTAGCGCAATATAAGTGGTTGGATAAGCGGTAAATAACGCGTATCCGAGATACGGGATTTTCGACAATAGCGGAATTTCCCATTTGGAAAACACATCGTTTAACGTTTCGGTTTGACCAGCACCGTTGAACAATACTTTAACCAGATACAGCGTAACACCAGCGGCCAAGAAGTTAATGACCACACCGCTGATTACTTGATTGGCCTTGAAGGTAATTGTCGCTACCGCATGAATGAGAGCGAAAATTAGCGCAAACAACATCGCTGTCAGCAACCCGATCCAAGGAGACCATACGCCCATGTCCGCCTGTTCCGCATAATATGTGCCAACCGCGGATGCAAAGGCACCCGACACCATAAGACCCTCAATCCCGATATTGACGACACCGGAACGCTCCGAGAAAATACCGGCAAGAGCTCCGAAGATCAGCGCCGTCGAGTATACGAGTGTTGTGTTAATAAGTTCACTGAATTTCGTGAAGAACGCGTTGAGCATTGTGAGCAGGTCCATGTTACGACGCCCTCTCTTTCTTGCGTTTGCTATAGAACGGGATGAGCACCCATTTGACAATCCCTTGTGTGGCAACGAAGAAGATTACCGAACCGATGACGATACGGATAATCTCAGGTGGCACATCGGCACCAAAGCTCATTCCCGCTGATCCGTAGGATAAGCCGCCGAATAGCGCAGCACCGAGGATAATCCCGATCGGATTGTTAGCGCCCAGCAAGGATACTGCAATGCCATCGAATCCGTAACCCGGCGAACCTGCTGCAACAACTTGATAATGGAATACGCCCAAAATTTCAAAAACGCCGCCAAGTCCGGCAAAAATACCCGAAATAAACATCGCTTTAACAATATTTCGATTTACATTCATACCCGCATACTTCGCAGCATCAATGTTATGGCCGACGGCACGCAGCTCGTAGCCCTGCTTTGTTCTCCATAAGATCACATAGAAGACGACTGCTGCAAGAATCGCAATCACGGTCCCCCAGTGAACCCTGGCATGATTCATAAGGTCTGAGAGCCAAGTAATGCTTAACGAAGCCGAGTCCTGAATCATGTAGGAACGCTGCTGCTTCGGCTCCAACAGGAACGCATTTACGATATAGTTCGACAGGAATAACGCGATCCAGTTGAGCATGATCGTTGTGATAACTTCGTTAACCCCGCGTTTCGCTTTTAAATAACCCGCGATTGCTCCCCAGAGTCCTCCAGCGAGCGCACCGACGATAACGGCTAGCGGAGCATGAATGATCCATGGAAGCCCTGTTACTTTTACACCAATAAAAGTAGCTCCCGTCATGCCCATGACGAATTGTCCCTCGGCTCCGATATTAAATAAGCCTGTCCGGAACGCAAATGCAACGGATAATCCCGTCAAAATCAAAGGGGTAATCGCACGAATCGATTCACCGATGTCATATGAATTACCAAAAACACGGGAAAACAACGCCCCATAGGCAGCAATCGGGTTGTAGCCCCCTGCCAGCATGACGAGCGCTCCGAATAACAGCCCGAGCACAATCGCCACGATGGGATTCACCGCTGATTCACTTGTAAAAATACGAACAACCTTATTCATGAGCAGCTCCTTTCCCTGTGCGCTTGCTGCCAGCCATCAGAAGTCCGATCTCTTGATCGTTCGTCTCTTGCGGCAGCACTTCTCCCACAATCTGTCCTTCATAGATAACGGCAATGCGATCCGACACATTCATAATTTCATCCAGCTCAAAAGAAATCAGCAAAACAGCTTTACCCTTATTCCGCTGCTCAATCAGTTGGCGATGCACGAATTCAATGGCACCGACGTCCAATCCGCGCGTAGGTTGAGCGGCAATCAACAGATTTGGATTCTTGTGTATTTCCCTGGCAATAATTGCTTTTTGCTGGTTGCCCCCCGATAAGGAACGGGCCTTATTGTAAATGGTTGGCGTTCTTACATCGAACTCCTTAATAAGCGCTTCCGCGTGGCGGTCAATCGCTTCATAATTAAGGAAGCCCGCTTTGTTATAAGCAGGGTGGAAGTACGTTTCCAACACCATGTTTTCACTCATCGAGAAATCGAGTACCAGTCCGTGTTTGTGCCTATCCTCTGGAATATGAGACAAGCCTGCCTCGGAGATCTCCCGCGGTGTCCAGTTCGTGATGTCGCTTCCTGTCAGCATGACTTGTCCGCTATCGATGGATCGCAGTCCTGTTAACGCCTCGATCAATTCACTTTGTCCATTGCCATCGACTCCGGCGATGCCCAGAATTTCTCCGGCTTTTACCTCGAAGTTAAGCCCTTTCAAAGCAGCAAGCCCTTGATGATTCCGCACAACCAAATCCTTAACTTTAAGAACGGATTCCCCTAGTTTCACTTCTTTTTTCTCAACCTTGAAAGAAACATCGCGCCCGACCATCTTCTCCGCCAAAATCTGCGGATTCGCGTCTGCGCTTGCAATGGAACCGATTACTTTCCCACGGCGAATAATCGTCACGGTATCGGCAATCTCCATGATTTCTTTCAGCTTATGTGTAATGAGAATGATGGATTTACCTTCTTTGACCAAATTGCGCATGATGACCATCAATTCGCTAATTTCTTGCGGCGTTAGTACAGCTGTTGGTTCATCAAAAATGAGAATATCGGCGCCGCGATACAGCGTTTTCAATATTTCAACGCGCTGCTGCATGCCGACGGAAATATCTTCAATTCTTGCTTTTGGATCAACGCGCAACCCGTATTGCTCGGATAGCCGGCGCACTTTGTCTTGCGCTGTTTTAATGTCGACATTAAACCCTTTTTTAGGCTCCATGCCCAAAATAATATTTTCCGTTACGGTAAATGGCTGAACCAGCTTGAAATGCTGATGCACCATCCCGATACCTAACTCAATCGCCCGATTGGGGCTATCAATAAAAACTTCCTTGCCTTGTACTTTAATAATGCCTTCTTCAGGCTGATACAGCCCGAACAAAATATTCATCAGTGTGGATTTACCTGCACCGTTCTCGCCCAGCAGGGCATGGATTTCACCCTTCATCAGCTTCAAGCTGATGGCATCATTCGCTACAATGCCCGGAAACCGCTTCGTTATGTTGCTAAGTTCAACAACAGGGACTACTTCGCTCATCAGATCACCCTAAGGATCAATTTTTTATTACTTTAAACTAAGAACAAGGCTAGTTATTGTAACTAGCCTTGTTTGAACAGAAAGCAAATCTATCGTTCGTAACCGCTATGCCATTTATACACTTATTATGGTGTTTCAGGAACTTTGATTTCGCCGCTGATGATTTTTGCTTTGTACTCGTCAACCTTTTTCATGATATCGGCTGTTACATTTTTCTTGGAAGTCTCAGGAAGGCCTACACCGTCATCTTTCAGACCAAGTGTAACGGTTTTGCCGCCTTGGAATTTGTTGTCGATTACGTCTTTGGAAACACGAGCAACCGCGTTGTCAACACGTTTCAACATGGAAGTCAGTGTCACTTCATCGCCGAACTCAAGGGATTGGTCTTTATCTACGCCGATAACCCAAACTTTTTTACCGTTTTTCGCACGGTCTTTAGCTTCGTTGAATACGCCGTTACCTGTGGAACCAGCTGCGTGGAAAATGATATCAGCGCCGTCGTTGTAGATCGTAGCTGCTGCCGCTTTACCAAGGTCAGGCTTGTCGAATGCGCCTGTGTAGTTAATTTGGATCTTCGCATTTGGATTTACCGCTTTCACACCAGCTACGAAACCGGCTTCAAAACGCTTGATAACTGGGATGTCGATACCGCCGACGAATCCGATTTTGTTGGATTTTGTCGTAAGACCTGCAACCACACCTACAAGGTAAGAACCTTCTTGCTCGGAGAAAGTAACGGATTCTACGTTTGGAGCTTCAACAACGTTGTCAATGATCGCTAATTTCGCGTTCGGGTTTTGCGTTGCAACCGTTTTAAGTGCATCGCCCATCAAGAAACCGATACCCCATGTCAAGTTGTAGCCGTCTTTAACGAATTGGTTCAAGTTAGGCGTGTAGTCAGCATCGCTTTTACTTTCCAGGTTCTTCACGTTAGCGCCGGTTTGCTTTTTCAGTTGTTGTAAGCCTTCCCATGCGCTTTGGTTAAAGGATTTATCGTTGACCCCACCAATGTCTGTAACCATCCCGATTTTGAAATCTTTACCGCTGTTGTTGCTTGGTGCTGCGGATGAACTAGCTGCTGGAGTTGCGGATGCCGCCGGTTTAGTTTCTTCTTTTTTGGCGCAACCAGTCAGAGCAAGCGCGGAAACAGTGACAGCCATCAGTGCTGTTGTGAGTACTTTCTTCATCATTTCTACCCCCAAAAAATAAATTTAAAATTGTACCTTAAATCCCACATTCTAGGTTGACCAGAACCACCATAATTATGCGTGTTTGGCTATAACCGAGTGTATCACTTTATAACGAAAGTTAAAAGCAATCCACAGCATAATTCGTGATGTCAAACAAGTTGACACGGCCTTTTTTGTAAGCCCCTACAATATAGGTTTTAAGACCCAATGACTTATTATACTACCGCCGGTTAATAAAATCTAGATGACCTTTTCTTTTATTTTTCGACTATTAATGTCATAAATTGATCAGGTACCAGCGGTTGGCTAAATAGTTCTCCTTGCACCTCCGTACATTGCAAAAATTTCAGGTATTCGAACTGTTCTTCCGTTTCGACACCTTTCGCAATCAGATTTAATCCCAAGCGGTTAGCCATCCGAACGATAGCTGCAGCGAGCAGTTGATTTTCGTCATCATCGACCAGATCCCTGATCAACGTGCTGTCCAGCTTCACACTGTCAAACGGCATGCCCTCCAAGCCGCTTCGCGCAAACAGCCCGGTACACAAATCATCCATCGTAATGCGTACGCCAAGCTTCTTCAGCATTATCAACTTCTTGCTCGCTTCTTGCACATTCGACGACGTAATGCTCTCTGTCAGGTCAAGCTCGATCTGCCCGGGATCAATTCCCGTCTCTTGCAGGATATCAGCAATTTCTCCGGTGAAATAGTCACTTTTGAATTGTGAAGCCGTAATCGCAATCGTCATCCTTAGCGGTTCATGGCCTGCGTCCTGCCAGGTTCTCATCTGCTTGCACGCCGTCCGAATCGCCCAATGGCCGATTGGTACCATGAAGCCCAATTCTTCGGCTGCTTTCCGCCAATCCATGACGGTGCGCAGCTGACTGCTCCCTTTCTCCCAGTGAAGGCTGACTTCCATGCCGATCAGCTTACGTCCGGCAATTTCATATTGCGGCTGATACCGTAATTCAAATCGTTCCTGCTCTAGGGCCGCACGGAGCTCGTTCTCCATATGGGCTTTGCTCTTCACCCTGACA
Organism: Paenibacillus planticolens; assembly: GCF_013141725.1. Lineage (GTDB taxonomy): Bacteria > Bacillota > Bacilli > Paenibacillales > NBRC-103111 > Paenibacillus_E > Paenibacillus_E planticolens. The sequence continues at coordinate 83,654 of NZ_WHNZ01000045.1, forward strand.
TCAATGTCCGATGCATAGAATTGAAAACGGCTGTTCTCCTGGCTTTTGGCCTCATACATAGCCTCATCCGCACGCTGCAAGAGATGCTCGGGCCGTGTGCCATCTAGCGGATAAAGCGCAATTCCCATGCTGGCTGTGATCGCGACGGGCTTTCCATCCAGTATAAATGGCTCCTCCAAAACCGATTGAATGCGCGTAGCTACCACTCTCACATCTTCCGGTTTGGTAAAAGATTCAAGCAAAATAATAAACTCATCGCCGCCCTGCCGATAGACCGTGTCAGATCCCCGCAGACAGCCTAGCAATCTTTCGGCGGCCAATCGAATGAGACGGTCTCCGCAAGCGTGCCCCAAAGAATCATTGACTTCCTTGAACCTGTCCATATCCAGAAAGACAACGGCCGCAAGATGATCATGTCGCTGAGCATGAAGCAGCACACTGTTCAACCGGTCTTCGAACAACCGGCGGTTAGGCAGTCCCGTTAATGTATCATGGTAGGCCAGATAGGCAAGCTCTTTACTCTTCTCCTCCTGCTCGAGTCCTCTTAACCGCAAGTGACGTATAAATACGGCAAAAAAGAAGCAGATAAACGCTTGGATGAGGACGAACAATAAAACTTTAGGGGTAACTTTAAAAGAAGCAACGGCAAGCAGATTGACTGTCAGCAGAAAAAAGCCCAGTATGCCCAAATAGCGGAGCTCCTGCGCTTTGGTCCGTTGGATCCACTTTATAAAAAAGCTTCTCATTGGGGGGGAACCTCCATTCCGGTGATCAAAAAAGGCTATTCCAAATGGGAATAGCCTCGGTGTCGTAAACAGCATCCCATTGGCTGCCCAGCCGTCGTTGTTGGCATGGCAACCTTAGACGCCTATAGCGATATTCAGGTTAAAAACGTAAAAAACGGGACTAATTAACTATATCATAGTTATTCCTAGCCTGGCTATTCTTTCTTAAATCAGCAAATTAAACAGTTTCGGATCCTTATTGATTTCGATGTAACCATAGTCCTTCTGGGACAGGCGCTCGATGAGCCCTTCGTAATCGTCTTTATTTTTGAGCTCAATACCGACTAGTGCAGGAGCATCATCCCGGTTATTTTTTTTCGTATACTCAAATCGGGTAATATCGTCAGTCGGTCCCAGGACTTCTTCCAGAAATTCACGTAAGGAACCTGCACGCTGCGGGAAATTGAGAATAAAATAGTGCTTCAAACCCTCGTACACGAGCGATCTTTCCTTGATTTGCTGCATCCGGTCAATATCATTATTGCCGCCGCTAATGATGCAAACCACGTTCTTGCCGCGAATCTGATCCCTGTACGCATCAAGCGCCGCAACAGGAAGCGCGCCTGCGGGCTCGATGACAATGGCATTGTTATTGTAAAGTTCCAGAATCGTCGTACACTCTTTGCCTGAAGGGACGATGACGATATCCTCCAGTTTCTCTTTGCAAATGTCAAAGGTCAGCTCGCCTACCTGTTTGACTGCAGCTCCATCTACAAACTTTTCGATCGTAGACAAGGTTACGACTTTGCCCTGCTTCAGCGATTCCTGCATGCTGGCTGCGCCCTCCGGCTCGACGCCAACGATTCGTGTGCGCGGAGAAACGCTATCCACATAAGTCGCCACGCCCGCTACAAGGCCGCCTCCGCCAATCGTCGCGAAGATAAAGTCCGGCGTCTCGGACATTTGATTCATGATCTCCAGACCGACAGTGCCTTGCCCGGCAATCGTACGCACGTCGTCAAACGGGTGAATAAACACTTTATTTTCTTTCGCACAATACGCCTTCGCATGATTGGAGGAATCATCGAACGAATCCCCGGTCAGAATCACTTCTACAAAAGCTCCGCCAAACAGTTTCACTTGAGAGATTTTTTGTCTTGGCGTAGTCGTCGGCATGAAGATTTTCCCTTCGATGCCAAGCTGCTTACAGGAGTAGGCCACGCCCTGTGCATGATTGCCGGCGCTTGCGCACACAACGCCCGCTTCGCGTTCCTCCGGCGTCAAGCTTTGAATCACATTGTACGCTCCGCGAATTTTAAAAGACCGTACGACTTGCATATCTTCACGTTTCAAATAAACGTTGCATTCATACAAGTTAGAGAGCTGCTCATTGCGTTGCAGAGGCGATGGTTCGATCACCTTGCTGAGCACATGATTGGCCCTAATAATATCTTCCAAACCTACTTTTCCGGAAACAACCATTTTCTCTTACTTCCTTTCTCACCAAATGCTTAATAAATTTTAAAGATTATTGTAGCATACTGGAGAGCGCCTGTAAGAAAATATTATTGGAACATTTTTTGAACTCCTCGATATAGCCCAAATAATGCCCTACAGTTCCCTTTCGCACAAGTGGGCAGGTACTGCCAAGCGCAAAAAGCTGCCCTCAAGTAGAACACTCCGCTTGAGGACAGCTCTTTTTTTTCCTTGCAGCGTCCTAGTAATAGTAACGCGGCGAATCCTGCAGCTCCGCACGTTTTTGCAGGAAGCGGTAAAAGGCGCTGGCTGCTTGAGCCTTCGAAACTTCTTGCTTCGGCGCAAACTTGCCGCCGTCAAGAGACATAATGTTCAGCCCGACAACAATGGCTGCCACACCCACTTGCTTGATTTCAGCGGCATCCGAAAACCGGTTGTTGAATACGCCGTCGAATTTCGCCAAGTTTTGGTACCCAAGCGCCTTCACGATCAGTTTGGCCACCTCTTCGCGATCCAGCGTAGCTTCTGGATTGAATTCAGAGCCAACCTCCAGCAAACCGCGGTCGACCGCATTCTCGACATATGCGAAGTAAGGCGAAGCGCTGCCTACATCCACAAACGAGGCTTTGCGTTCCGCTCCGTAATAAATGCCCCCGTTCCCGCCATTCATGGCGATGACAAGCATTTTGACCAGCTCGCCCCGCTTGATTAGTTGGTCCGGGTTGACTTTGCCGTCTTTCACATCAAGCGCTTGATAATCCACCATCAGTTGAAGTTCGTTTTTCGCCCAGTGGCTGTCGATATCGCTTACGGTTACCTTATCCAAAGACATGGCTTCACCGGTTTGGCTGTTTCTCCACTTTCCGGTTTGCGCATCGAGCAGGAACGCCTCACGGTTGAACTTCGGAATGAGCGAGTAAACAAGCTTAGCTTCCACTTTCTCATTGGCATTAGTCGGAACTGCAGTTGGAGGAATCTCTCCTGCGGCTACCATGACATTGTATTTCTCAATCGGAATGACGCCGTTGTACCCGCCGTTTTCGAGTACATAGTTTAATTGAATATCGAACTGGGAGAGCCATAGATCCTTGGCTGTATCAAGGGCCAGAACCTCCGGTTTTTGGCTCGGATACGTCATGTCGCTGAGTCCGAACTGATAGTTCACGATTTGGCCGGTTACACGGTCAATGCCGATCGACACAGCCTCATAGCCTGCTGCAACGCCGTCGATGACGCGATTGAAGCGGATATCCCAATTCCGCATATGTTTAAGCTGCTCTTCCGGGTAATCCTTTGCGGATTGTTTGCTGAGCACCAATTGATCGGTATATGCAGGGATTTGTTTTTTTACGAAATCAATGCTCTTGGCCACTGCCTCCTCTAAGGAAATTTTGCCTTCAATCTCCTTAGCAGTGTCAGGTCCGTACGGCACATAGCTATTGAAATTCGTAATTTCACCGGTTTTGCTGTTCACACCGGCCCAAGCGCTCCCACTACCCAGTTTACCTGTAGGGTCATTCTCAGAAACTGTGTTCCAGCTCAGGTTCCAACTGGAATTCGTTTCCTCGGTTTCAGGGTTCGTCCCTTCGTTGTAGGAAGCCTCCTGGAGCTTGTAGTTCGATGAAAGATTGAACACGCTGCTTACCTTTTTAACAGCCTCATCCTTGGTCAGATTCAATGTTGCCGTCGGGCGTTCGGCTAATGGTTTGTCCGTCAACGGCTTGCTTTCCTCCGTCTGCGGAACTGCCTGCCACACGTCTCCCGTTACCGCATTCAGCGAGAACGCGTTCATCATATAAGAAATAATCGGCAATTTCTTTCCTTTGGCGCCGTATGGAATCTGGTAAACCAGCGATAAATCAGCTTTGTCACGGAACAATTGTGCGGCTTTCTCTTTCGTAACTGGCGTCACGTTCTGCTGGAATGTCACGTTATCCATCCAGTTAAAGTTATAACTCGTAACTTGGCCTTCTCCATTGACGCTTACCGAAATACCATTGATGGCAAATGGAACACCGTCAACCGCTCGGTCGTACCGGATATTATATTGATAATTGCCATTCAGAGGCGTGCGGAACGCCTTCTCTTCCGAATCGTTGTAAATGAGCTCTTTTTGCTTGTCTGGGTTAACTTTAGCGATGAAAGCGGAAGCGACATCTTTGGCTGCTTTGAAGTCAACCTTTGGCGGATAACTTGGCTTACGGTCGGGATCATTGTCGTTCATGGAATAAGAGGTTAGCGACCCGTCCATGCCATTAATGGCTACGTTCATATAACCATAGTTTTGATCCTTCACCTTTTTCACATAGTTAATGTTCCACGTCGGAAAATTTCGGCCGTTGATCCCATAATAAGCGTTTAAGCTGATCGATTGAAATGTGTAGCCTTCAGGCAGCGTAATGTAGGCTTTCGCCCGTTCCAGCGCTTGCTCTTTCGTGATTTTGGCATCCAGCGTCTTAGCGTCGCCACCAGGCATAACGGGTAGTGAAATGGCCTTGCTACCCACACTCACCTCATTGGCCCAAACGGCCGGAGCAGCTGTGAGCAGCAAACTTGAAGCAAGTGCCAGCGTTCCTGCTTGTTTGACTAATTTCAAAGTCCTCTTCCTCCTTTTTGAACGTAAAAATTCCCATAATACTCCTTGACGCAGGTGACGAACAGAAAGTTGCTGACAACCCGCACAAAAATTAAAAAACACATCTCCAAGCACCCCTCAAGGATGCATGGACATGTGTTGTGGTTTATAGATCGTTTGGAGAATTGTTCGTTTTTGCGTTTTCTTTGCTCAGGGTGAGCATGAGATCCTTCATTTCCCCTTGCGTTAAATCGCGCCATCTGCCCACCTTCAGATTCCCCAGATGAATATGCATAATCCGCACACGCTGCAAGCGCACCACCCGGTAACCGAACGCTTCGCACATGCGGCGGATTTGCCGATTAAGACCTTGTGTAAGAATAATCCGAAAAACACGGTCGCCAACCGGATAAATTTCGCAAGGCTTCGTGACCGTACCGAGAATTCGAACTCCGCTCGCCATTCCCTTCAAAAACATCGGCGTTATCGGGCGGTTCACCGTCACGATGTACTCTTTGTCATGATTATTTTCCGCACGCAAGATCTGATTCACGATGTCCCCGTTATTCGTTAGAAGGATAAGACCCTCGGAATCTTTATCGAGTCGGCCTATCGGAAAAATACGTTCCGAATGCCCGACAAAATCTACAATATTGCCTCGAATTTGAGCTTCTGTCGTGCTTGTAATGCCCACAGGCTTGTTGAGCGCAATGTAGACGTGCTCCTTCTTCTCGCCAATCGGTTTGCCATCGATCCGAACTTCGTCACCCGGACCTACAACGCTCCCCAGTCCAGCAAGCTCGCCGTTGATGGTAACGCGTTTCGCTTCCACCCACTTGTCCGCTTCCCGCCTGGAGCAAACCCCTGTTTCACTGATAAACTTATTGATTCTCATGCTTGGGAAATCCCCTTCTATGCCGTGATCCTATTCCCTAGGTATCTTCTATTATGCTGGATTCACCTCGACGGTTCAAGTCAGTAGTGGCAAGGAACATTTCCTCCTGGCAGGCAAGGAGCGTATAATAGAAACCACACTGATCCAACATGGAGGCTAGCATGCATTTTCTTATATTGGGAGCTACTGGAAGAGTAGGGTCTCGCGTTCTGGAGCAAGCGTTGGCAGACAACCACAAAGCAACCGTGCTTGTGCGTGATCCTCATAAGGTAAAAATCAGGTCCGAACAGCTGACCTTGCTGCAAGGAGACGCCTGTGACCCTGACAACATCCGCCGCTCCCTTGACGGCGTAGATATCGTAATCAGCTGCCTCGGCACCGATGGCGGTACCGTACTGACGGAGGTCACGCCCCTTCTCATCCGGGCTATGGAATCTCATGGCGTGAGCCGAATCGTCACGGTCGGTACGGCCGGCATCCTGCAAAGCAAGGAGCACCCCGGACTGCTCCGCTATGAAACGCCGGAAACCAGACGCTCCTCTACACGGGCCGCCGAGGAGCATCGTAAAGCATGGGAGCTGCTGCAGGCCTCTGGCTTGGCGTGGACCATCGTCTGCCCAACCTACTTGCCAGACGGCGAGGCGCTTGGAATCTACCGTGTGGCACGGGATTTCTTGCCGGATGACGGTAAATCCATCTCCGTAGGCGACACGGCGGCTTTTACCTACCTTACCGCTTGCGCAGACGAGCACATCGGGCACCGCGTGGGATTGGCCTACTAGAGCTAGATCGGAAAGAGTAGGCATAAGAAAAGGATGGCTGCCGGTTGGGCGTCCATCCTTTTTTGCGGTTTAGTAGCGTCTGCCTCTTTCCCTAGATAAGGCTGCGATGTTGAGCCCCGAGATCACAATGCCGACAATGCGGAACACATACCCCGCTACCGGAATAAAACTTAAAAAAGCCATAATGATGTTGATAATCGACTTCATCGTTGTACCATTGTTAGTGAGAATAGCAAACACTAAATTGACGAAAACGAGCGGGATTACCCACGCACAGGACCACAGGTACACGAAAGGGATAAGCCCCAGCAAATACCCAACCGCAATCGCGATTTCCGATAGCAGCTGAAGCAAGTTGAGTAAACGAATTGTATCTGAACGCATACAGCTCCTCCAATTCAATAAGGAAATTATTTCTATACCATATTGTAGCACAGGGCTGTGTGTTCTCGAAATACCGGTAGACCCAATTTTAAGGAAGAAGTCTAACAGACAGCCTGAGCGGGCAGGGATACGGCGAATCGGGTACCTACAAGCATGAGATGTACAACAAGGGCTAAACATCAGCATAAAAAAAGACCGCTTGGCATTCCCGCCTAACGGTCTTTTTTATGTTGTACTTTGTGCAACATTATAGCTGTAATTAGGCCTCCGCACGCAGCTATATTGTACTTTCTGCAACGCTTCAGGCGGAAAATGGCCATATTGGGGGTTTTTCCGGCTAAATGGTTGCACTTTGTACAACGAAGTGCGGGATTTCGGCGAATAAGCCGCTCTTACGTTGTACAAAGTGCAACGTAGTGCGGAGCCTCGGCGTGCTGTTCGAGTCTACGTTGTACGCCCGCGCGCCTACAAGCCGCTCCGCAGTCCGTCTTCGCCAGCGGCGGCTGTCTCCGGATGTCCCTGCTGCAGCTGGTACATCTGATAATACCGCCCGAGGAGCCCCATCAACTCCTCGTGACTGCCCCGCTCGACGATTTCGCCGTGGTCGAGCACAAGAATCTGGTCGGCGTTCTTAATCGTCGACAAGCGATGGGCAATGATGAAGGTGGTCCGCCCCTTCGACAGCACCTCGAGCGCCGCCTGAATGACGGCCTCGGTCTCGGTGTCGATGGAGGCCGTCGCCTCATCGAGAATCAAAATCGCCGGGTCGAACGCCAGCGCCCGAGCAAAAGAAATCAGCTGCCGCTGCCCGGCCGACAGCGTGCTGCCCTTCTCGATCACGGGCTCATCGATGCCGTGCGGCAGACTTTGAAACATCTCCGCTGCGCCGACCTCGCGCAGCGCCGCCTCGACCCGTTCCCGGGTGATGGACGGATCGTCCAAGGAGACATTGGACGCAATCGTCCCCGTGAACAGGAACGGATCTTGCAGCACGATGCCCATATGCTGCCGCAGCAGCTGTTTGGGCATCTCGCGCACATCGCGGCCGTCCACCGTGATGCGGCCTTCGTTCACATCGTAGAAGCGGAAGAGCAAATTCAAGATGGAGCTTTTGCCCGATCCGGTATGCCCCACAAGCGCTACCGTCTGCCCCTGTTTGGCCTCGAACGTGATATCCTTCAGAACATTTTCGCCTTCTTTGTAAGCAAAACGAACATGCTCGAACTTCACGTTGCCCAGATAGCGCTCTGATTTCCCGGTCTCTACGTTAATGCCCTGCTCATCCAGCAGCTCGAATACGCGATCAGCCGAAACAATGGCCCGCTCCAGGTTTGGCAGTTGATTCACAATGCCGACCATCGGGTGGAACATGCGATTCAAATAATCAACGAATGCGTATAGAACGCCGACCGTGATTAACGAATGCAACGAACTGCCGCCGACATACCAGATGAGACCGAAGAAGAACAAGTTCCGTACAACGTTCATCAAGTTATGGGAAGTCAGCGAGTTTAAGCTGAGCAATTTATTTTGATACTTCGTGTACTCTTCGTTCAATTGCTCAAACTCTTGCGTCGTTTCCTTTTGTCTGCGAAAAGCCTGAATGATCGTCATCCCTTGAATCGCCTCATTAATCATCCCGTTGATGGAACCGATCCGCTCCCGAATTTCATGATTATAGTGCGAGGCATATTTGCGGTAAACAATAATCCATACATAGAGCAACGGCAGAACAGGCAGCGTAAATAACGCTAATCTATAATCTAGAATGAACAAGGCCGCTATGATACCCACGATATAAATCGTACCTGTAAAAAAGTTTGCTAACACCTGAACGTACAGGTCTTTGACAGACTCCGTATCGTTCGTGATCCGGGAAACAATTTTTCCCGCCGGCTGATTGTCAAAATAGTTGATTGGCAGCCGTTGAATCTGGGCAAACACATCGCTCCGCATCCGCTGAATGATCCGATTCGCCGCGGACTGCAGCAAATAGCGCTGACCATAAGTAAAACCTGCGCCAATGAGAATCAGCACAAAATAAAGGGCTGCCAGCTTCATTAGGCTGGTAAATTCAGGCTCGTAGAACGTGTAGAGCTCCTGAATCCCGAGCTTTTTAACCGTATACTCCGCCTGTTCCGTTCCCTGCGTAATCGTAAGCTTCCCGTCCGGCGTCAGCTTGCGGGCGCCGTCAAATGCGAGCGGCTGATCCAACCAGACAAACTGGGTGCCTGCCTGCAGAATGCGAACCTCCTGCCCCTTCGGCTCCCCTGCTACGAAATGATCGATCCGCTTATAGAAGGTCCCGTTCCATGGGACAGCCTTCTCGGTTTGCGTTGCTGACGCCGTCTCATACCAAGGCTTCTCAATGCCAAGGATGTGCGTGTCGATCATCTTCTTGGCGATGAAAGGGCCAGCCAGCTCCGTGGCTACCGCGACGGATAAGCACAGCAGCGCGATCAGCAGAGGCTTTTTGAAAATCGCAGCATATTGAAATAACCGCTTCCCTGTTTGTTTCATAAGGGTTCTCACCTTCTTTTCACTAGATGTCTTCGTTCCTCTATTTCTTCCGTTCAGCTAACCTGCTCCTCTAATTGCTGACGGTCATACTGCTCTTTATACCAGCCGCCGAGTGCCAGCAGCTCTTCATGTGTGCCTTGCTCCACGATATACCCCTCATCCAGCACCAAAATCAAATCGGCATGCTGAACCGCAGACAGCCGGTGCGTCGTGATCAGCGTCGTTTTGCCGGCGCGCTCGGAGCGGATGCCGCGGATGATTTCCGCCTCTGTCTTGGCGTCCACTGCGGAAAGAGCGTCATCCAGCATGAGGATTTCCGGATCTACATAGAGCGCCCGCGCAATCGATACGCGCTGCTTCTGGCCGCCGGATAAGGCCACGCCTTTTTCGCCAACCAAAGTTTCCAAGCCGTCCGGCAGGAACTGGACGTCCTTGCGGAAAGCCGCAAGCTCCAGCGCTTGAATGAGCTGTTGCTCCGTGCCTTGGCTGCCGCCGAACATAATGTTCTCTCTCACCGTTTTGGAGAAAAGAATCGGTTCCTGCGGAACATACCCGATCCACCCGTGCATCGTGTCGATCTTCAGCTGCTCAATCGGTGTATCCGAGACAGCAACCGTGCCCTTTCCTAGCGGATACTCGCGCAGCAGCTGTTTGAGGAGCGTCGTTTTACCGCTTCCAGTACGGCCTACAATGCCGAGCGTCTGCCCGCGTTTAAGGTGAAAGGAAATATTGACGAGATTATCAATGGAAGATGACGGATAGCGGAAGGTAACGCTTTTGAAGCTAATGGAGTTGGGCAGCAGCAGGGTCGTAGCATTCGGCTCGTCTTTGACATCCGGCTTATAGCCAAGCGTCTCATTCACCCGATCCAGGGAAGCATTGCCGCGCTGCATGATGTTCATGAGCTCTCCGATTGCGAACATCGGCCAAATCAGCATGCCAAGGAACGTATTGAAGGAAACAAGCTCCCCAAGCGTTAATTCACTATGGAACACCATGTACCCTCCGTAGCAGAGTCCGATTAAATAGGAGATCCCTACGAGAATTTTGACCGTTGGTTCAAAAAGGGCGTCGATCAGAGCAACCGCTATATTTTTGCGGAATACGTCGTCAGTCATTGTTTTGAAGCTTTGTTCACTGGCTTTTTCCTGGACAAAAGCACGTATGACGCGCACCCCGGCAATCGTCTCGAGCACCCGGTCGTTCATTTGACCGAAAGCGTCCTGAGCTCGGATGAACCTCTCGTGGATGCGCTCCCCATAGATCGTGATGGCAGCAGCCATAAAAGGCAGCGGCAAGATCGCCGCGAGCGTCAGCTTCCAGCTAATGAAGAAGCCCATCATACAGAGAATGGTCAGCATGAACAACGTTGAATCGACGAAGGTCAAAATCCCGAAACCTGCTGTTGTCGAGACCGCCTGCAAGTCGTTCGTGGCCCTGGCCATGAGATCTCCCGTACGGTTGCGCTCATAGAAGGTCGGCGTCATCCGCAGCAGATGCCTCATTAATCGCGAGCGAAGCACGCGCTCCAGGACAAAAGCGCCCCCGAACAGTTGGTACAGCCAGACATAGGACAATCCATAGCCGGCTACAATTAACGTCCCCCAGAAGGCGAGCAGTTGGAACAGCTTGCTGCCTGTTAAAGTCCCCATGTGTATTCCGTCAATCGCGTAGCCAATCAGCTTCGGAGGTATCACATCAATGATTCCGACGATAATCAGAAGCACAATCGCTAACGTGTACCGCTTCCAGTTCATTCGGAAAAACCAGGCTAATTTTTTCAATACGGTAAACATGAATTTCGTCACTCCTTTACTTTACTTCTTCACGCAAAAAAGGCACACCGCACGCAGCGATATGCCCTTTCTAAAAACAGAAAAGCGCTCGTTACGAACTTCTTCGTAACCCGCGCTTCTTCATCAGCGTATGTGAAGGGGTTGCAGCAGCCAAATAAAAAGCACCGTTAAGGAGCTTCTGTTTCGGCCAACAGACGGGTTACTAAGTATGAAATTGGCAGGTCGATATCTTCGTGCTCAAAATGAACAATTGGATCCAGAACCATCTTAATCATCTTGAAACCCTCCTTCTTAACCGCAATCAGCTTGCGTCTTTATAATTTACAAAAGTTGTATATTCGCGCTTACAGAGGTGATCTTAACACCCTTTTCAAGCCCCTGTCAATCGGAGAAAAAAACTATAAAAGAACTCTCTTACCTCGACATTTCGGATGCATTTACTTGCCATTGAGCCCCTTTTCCATTGTCACACATGTTTCAAAATCTTCCGGCATATTCATAGCATATGGGTTCATATCGCGCTGGGGGAGTGGATGGGCATGGTCGACCAAGTAATTGCTTTGATAGGATGGATTGCCGCATTCGGGGTGGCCATCGGAGGTGTTGTTGCACTCATTGCCCGGTTTGTTAGCCGCGATTCGACAAAGTATGATATGGCTTTTCTGTGGGATAACCGTTTCACGTTGGAGGAGTTGGAGCTGGACGAGCCTGTTTGACCATATAGCATTATGAGCTAAAAAGGGGCTAAAAGGGAGCTATCTTATTGGGTCTGAATGGACCTAGTGGATAGCTTTTTTGTATGAGCGGGAACGTTCAGCACCTTATTCTACTTGCCGGTGCTGCCAAACCAAAAAGGGCTCTAAATGAGCCCCATCAGCAGGATAAAGGTGAGCAGCGAAATCGCCATTCGAAGCAAAGGCCAAGGAGGAACTAAGTTCATTTGCGGATCAAGAATATGCTGGATGCGAACATTCATGGACGTTTCGGCGAATGAAGCATGCGATAAGGATAGATGCTGTGTCGGCGCTTGTTGTTTGAGCAGTTTGAGGAGAGCGCTGCCTAAATCTGCAGATTGATTCATTTGGCCAATCGCATACTTATCCGCCCTAAGCTCAATCATGATAGGGTATTTCTCAGCCAGCCAAGCGAATAACGGAATGTACCAAAACGCCTTGGAGATGACGGAAAGCAGGAAGACAGCGAGCGGATCGCGGTGCTTCATGTGGCTTTTTTCATGTTCGATCACAGCCTGAAGCTCACCCGGTTCCAGCATATTGAGCAGTCCGGTTGACAGAATGATCTGCGGCTTCCAGAAGCCTATCGTCATGGCCGTTGGCGTTTTGATAGACATAATTCGCAGTTGATGCTCGTCCAGCCGGTGAATGCCGCGGTACTGCAAGGCGAGCTGATCATTTTGATGTTTTTCAACCAGTTTCTTCGCTTTAGCCGCCTGAAACGCCTGCCGAACCGTCAACCAAACAACGGCACTGAGCGTATAAATGATCACAACATTCACCAAAGTAAGTGCAAGAGGCGCAGGAACATGGAGATTTTTAAATAGGATGACACACAAATCAAAGATGTTGTAGCGAGCTTTCGAGTTGAAGAGAAACTGGCCAACAAACAGCAGCATTTGTCCCAAAACAGCCCCTGACAAGCCTAAAGAAGCCGCATACAGCCATTTCAATCGCTTTTCCATGTCGGTTATCGATCCTTTTTCATTTCTTTGATTTTCTGCTCCAATTGGTCCAGCAAACCGGGATCTACTTTATCCAGCGCATCCACCATATGGGTTACTGCCAGCGAGCCGAACTCTTCAATGAGATCAAGTGTGAGCTCTTTGGACTGAGCTTCCATGAATTCATCTCTTGTTACAACCGGCTTGTAGCGAGAGGAACGGACAATGGCTTTCTTTTGCAAAATACCTTTGTCCACCAGACGGTTCATCACGGTCATGACGGTGTTGAAATTATTCGCTTTGTTATCGTTGTCGTTATCAAGCTTCTGTTGGACGTCCTTAATCGTCATTTCCTGAGCTTTATCCCAAAGAATCTCCATAATTCTGGCTTCCAAGGGGCCGAAAAAACGGTTAAGTCCGCTTCCTTCATATTTAAAATTTTGCATTTTCATGATATACACACTCCTTACACTACAAATTGTAGGTTGAGTTGTGCAGAGAAGTCAAGATACGCCTTTGAAGAAATGGGATAACACTTTACATAGGGTTAAAAAAGATTTATAATACTTACATATAGTTAGTAATTAAATATTTTATAGTGAAGGAGCGATTCTTATGCATATACAAGTATTTTCGGCTGATCAACAAGGTGTTGGCGCATTTGACGGGGGCAAATTTATGGAGCAGCGAGCAATCAGCTTTCCGGGCGAGAAAACAGCGGTAGATCGGGTAGGTTCCTTATTTTACTGGGCATGGGGGAAAGCTGCCGATGTTGCGGAAATCGGGATGCACCCGCACAAAGCGTTCGAAATCGTTACGTATGTGATTGAAGGACTCGTGGAACACCGCGATTCGCTGGGCTCTCTTGAGACCGTGACAAACGGGGGCGCTCAAGTCATTCAAGCCGGTTCAGGCGTCTATCACGCGGAAGCGTTCCGGACCGTTGGGTCCGAGGGCATGCAAATCTGGTTCGAGCCTCATCTCAGCGAGACGGTGAAGAAGCCTGCCACTTACAATCAGTACGAGCATGACCGATTCCCAGTCCGCCAGCACGACGGCGTAACAGTGAAACATGTCATTGGCGGTGACGCTCCGATTCAACTGGACACCGATGCGAACATGTATGATTGGAGCTTCGAACCGGGCACATCGTTCACTTACTCCCTTGATCCAAAGCGGCAGCTGGCCTTTTTGGTTATTAGAGGGCAAGGGTTCAGCGAAGCCACCGCGGCTGGCAAAGCGCCTCAAGCTTTGTCTCATAAGGATTTTGTCGTTGTCGGGCCGGATAACCCGGCAGGCGAAACGCTTCAACTGAAGGCGGATAGCGAGCAAGGCCTACGGATCATCGCGATCGAAGTGCCGGTGGACCCGGGGTACGCGCTGTACCGCAAGTAAGGTTGGGCGGCTGTTTTGGTGCGGGGTTCGCGGCGCAGGTCTGGGTGGTGCGGACTCTGGGGCTGGTGCGGGGGCTGGTATGGGGCGGACTGGGTGATGCGGACTCTGGGGCTAGTGCGGGGACTGGGCGGGGCGGACTCTGGAGCTGGTACGGGGCAGACTGAGCGGTGGGACGATGGAGCTGTGGGCGGACTGGGCGAAAATGGGGCGAATGGGAACTATGATCCCTTATTTTCCAGATAATCGAAAATCCAGCTAGTTGAAGGGAACTATGATCCTCTATTTGATCAATTCCCCCTAAATTGTCAGCTTTTCAGCCAAATAAGACCCTACAGTTCCACCTAATCCCTGATAATGGCCCATCCAGCTCAAATAGAGCCCTGTAGTTCCCTCATACAAGTCATCACGGCAATATTCATTGCGACAATAACGAAATATACACATAGCACCGCGCTAACTCAGCAAAAAAAACCAAAGGGGCTTCCCCAAAGTAGAAAACCTACTAATGGGCAAGCCCCTTTTGGCTTTATTCCAGCGACTGAAGCCTAGCTTCATCCTCGCTGAGGGATTCAATTGCTTGCTGCACAGCAGGCGCATCGGATTGATCCGTTGCCTGCTCCAACGAATTTTCCGCTTTGCCGATGGCATTCCGGGCCTCTTGCAGTGTTTGAGGCGTAGGGTGTGACATGGCATGATTAACGGCTTGGTGAACATTATCGACTGAATTTTGCGCGGATGATATCGGGTTTTGTGACTGTAAGCTTGAATCTTGCTTGGTCATCGCGAATAGAAACCTCCTCAGAATTGAAATCGTTACAAGGGCTATATTGAGGCAATTGCTCACATTTTATACCCTGTATTTCATTTCAATCCGATCTGAGCCATACCGCCTTTCGAAAACCACATATAAGCCATAAGCCAAACTTGCCCCCATCGTGTTCAAAATCACATCATCCACGTCCATGCTCCCCACCCTGAGCAACATTTGCAGCACTTCCAAGACAACAAGCGGACAGCAAAAAACCAACAGAAAAGCACGGTACCTTCGCGCCTTCCCAAACAAGAGCGGAAGCAGAACCCCAAAAGGCATGAAGACGACGATATTGCCTAATAAATTAATCACCCGCGTCCGTATTGGCAATGAATCGGAATTCCATATATACATCCCAATGGTCCTGAAAGGAACTACATTGTAATCGTAGTCGAAATGATCGAAAGCCAGCAGACTCCGCCGCCCAAATCCCAAAAACATCCAGTACAGCAAACAGCTCGTGTAACCTATAAAACACAGCCATACAAGCAGCCGGACAAGCTTCTTCCTCATGATGACCGTCCCCTCTTCAGCCAACATAAGAACCCTCCCTTCAGCCTCAAGCTGATGAGAGGGTTCAAACGGAGCGCTATTTTTTCACAAGATCCAAAAATGTAAGAGAAGCAAAAGCTTTATTCAACCGGGCCTCATTGGCTTCCGTTCGAACCGCTTCGTCTATGCGCAGCGTTACGGTATACGAAATCTGATTTTGATTGAAGATGTAGGTTGTTTCCGTATAAGGAATTTTAGCGCTTGTATAGTGTACTTCGTATTTTTTGGCCTTCACGCCGCCTAATACAGTGGTGTCCTCAGCGGTAAAGGCATATTCCTTATCGTTATCATGACTCTTCTTATGCGCGGCGTCTCCTTCTTTTACCGCATCTTCATAAGATGTTTTGGTGTCCGCCCCGATCGTCAAGTAACCGCCTGTGAAGAGGAAGGACTTATTCACTTGATCTTTGTTGTTGTATGACTTGCTGCTTGTCCACATCTCCGGAATTTGCAGCGAATATTTATATTTCTCATTTTTATAAGTAACGGTACGATTCGGATCCATCAGCTCATTCAAATCTTGAATGAAACCAAGCTCCTGATCCATGCTGGCTTTATCCACTTCGACCGTGGAGGTTAAGGTATGCAGAAGATCATTCAGCTCAGCCCCCTCGTCATCCTGCGGATAGCTGACTTCGAGCTCGTACTTATATTTATCCTTGATGAATAAAAGGGAATACCCCGCGTTCCACTTGTTGCCTAGCGTTTGAGCATAAGCTACCTTCAGAGCCGGAACACCGGCCACAGTAAGCTCTTCAGGGTCCGCGATTTTACGGTATTTCGACACATACTGCGCTTCGAATTGCTTGCGTTCACGGTCAACCCAAGCGGCAAGCGTATCGCCGGAAGAAGCGGAGGTGACGTGCACCTGAAGCATTTGGGAATAATCGTCGTTAAAGAAAGACGAGCTTCCGGTGTAACTGCTTTTCTGCCAGCTGGAGGGCAGTTCGAAGGTCAAGCCGTACTCATTCGTGTAGGTCGTATTGCCGTTAGAGAAAACAGAGATATCCTTGAGCGATTCATCCTGTGCGTTAAAGGAAAGCTTAAAAGAATCCAGCAAATCATTATAGCTATTTTGTTTAAAATCATTGTTGTAGTGGTCTTTCATTACAAATAACTGCACTTTGTACAAGCGCCCCTGGTGAAGGAAGCCGCGGGTTTGAATATAGCCGCGGTCCCCGGAGCGACCGACTATTTTGGCAAAAGGACTGCCCTCGCGCTTCACATATTGACGCTCCAGAATGGTCGACGGCATGTCATCGCCGTAATCATCCTCATTGCCCCCGGTTAATTTATTCAAAAGCGCAGACGGGGACAGCTCGTCGCTCTCATTGTCTACCTGAATGGACAGGGAAAATTCTCCTTTGGCATCCACGAAGTTAACGGAGTTCCCATCCTCGGACTGCCGCCCTTTCACTAGGCCGGCCGGGTATTTCATCGACCATCCGAAATGGCTGTCGCCGATTTTTGTTTTGCCGCGGTCTGCATCCAAATCGGAACCATCGGCGTCTTCCTTCCATTTCGTTTCGGAATGAAGCGCTTCTCCCAGCGTGATAGTCTTAGTGACGGTCGAACTTCCCGACTGGACGGTGATATCCACTTTATCATCCGGCAAATATTTCTTAATCGTTTCATTGTAGTCGACCAATGTCTTCACCTTGTTCGCACCGATGGAAACGATCAGATTATCCTGCTCGATGCCGGCTGCAGCCGCCGGAGAATCCGGATCGACGTAAGCAACCCGGAGGCCTGTGGAACTTGGCAAGCCAACGACGGCTTCCCAGCTTTCTTCCAGCTCAAGTCCCAAATAAGGGCGTTTCACTTTACCGTACAGCTGAAAATGTTTCAGTACATATTTGACGGTGTCCACCGGAATGGCAAACCCGAGATTTTCAACGCCGAATTCGGCATATTTCATCGTATTAATACCGATAACCTCGCCGTTCATGTTGATCAAAGCGCCTCCGCTGTTTCCGGGATTAATGGCGGCATCCGTTTGGATAAGCTGATACTGCGAGCTCACCGAGCGGTCAAGTCCGCTGACAATCCCAACCGTAACGGAATTGCGCAAAGCAAAAGAAATCGGCGTGCCGATAGCAGCTACGGTTTCCCCCACTTTAATATCGGAGGAGGCAGCGAAAGTCGCCGGCGATAAGCCGGAGGCATCGATTTTGACTAATGCCAAATCGCTTTCCTCATCGATATTTGTGGCATGCCCGTTATAGGTAGTTCCGTCCGATGTAACAACGACGATATTCTTCATATTTTTGACAACATGCGCATTCGTCACAATGACCCCATTGGATTCAACAATTACGCCAGTGCCGTGCGCAAGATTAAAACGGTTCTTCTCTAGTGTTTTATTTGAATCGTAGGAAGGCTTGCCAATAATCGCAACGACCGACGGCGAAGTCTTCTCAATAACCTTAGGAACCTCCGCATTCGTTTCGGCTGCAAATGATGGCGACGGCCCCGTGACGGACACAAGCAAGAAAGCTGCAATCAGTACGGTGATCCCTTTTTTCGTACATGTACTCCAAATTCCCATGATGGTCTTCCTCTCTTAACAAAATATGGCAGTAGCTAGAATCTAGCATATTTGTGATAGAGAGACAATACATATTTTCCCAAAAATGACGGCTTTACCGACAATCCATGATGCGCTGCGGATGGGTGTAGACCGCTAACTGATCTCTTCGGATGAATCCAACAACCGTAATACCCAAATCATGGGCGAGCCGAAGCGCCAAATCGGTAGGAGCGGATTTCGAAAGCAGTATGCCGACTCCGATTTTGGCGGCCTTGAGAGCGACCTCGGAAGAGACTCTTCCGCTAAAAGCGATCACCTTATCCCGGACAGAAATTCGCTGCCTCAGCAGGTGGCCGTATATTTTATCCAAAGCATTATGACGTCCGATATCCGACCTGCTCATAAGCAGCTCATCAGCCGTACACAGGGCTGCATTGTGCAGACCGCCTGTCGCCCGGAAATCCGACGATTGCTCCTGCAGTTGGTTCATGAGATGAAAACACTGCCGAACAGATAGCTGAAGCTTCGTACTAACGGTTTTGGCCGTGCGGGCGTCATTGTGAAAATAAAACTGACGGCTTTTGCCGCAGCAGGAGCCGATGAACCGTTTGGACACCATTTGCCGGCTTAACTGGTGCAAATGACGCAGCTTCACATGCGCAAAGCCACGCTCCTCTTCCAATACCAGCGACTCGATCTGATCTACGAATCGAATCAAGCCCTCGGAAGCCAGAAAGCCGGTAACCAAATCAACCGTATCCTTAGGCGTGTACACCAGCGTGGCAAACTCCTCGCCATCCACTTTGATCGTAAGCGGCGCTTCTGTGGCGATCGTGTCCTCCTGAGGGAGAATCTCCATACCGTTATAGCGGTAGATGGGCCAAGTTGTCGTTGAAGAAAGCATGGCCCCCGCCTGCTCCTGCTCCTGCTTCTGCTCCTGTTCCCGTTCCTGTCCGTTATCCATCGTCTTCACCCCGCTTCGATCTCCAGTTCCTCAATCCGTTTCTCCACGTATCGCGTATCCTTGTGCGCATGGTATGTTTCCGCCTTCTCAACGATGACGGCGGTATTATATTCGGGGATGCCCGCGTGCGGCTCGTAGACGCCTTTGGGAATCAAGCTGTTCCCCTCAGGCCAATGCACTTCAATGTTGCCGGTTTTGACCTCGGCAAATTTGACACGACCGTGCATGCTGCCGAACCGGTTATAGACCACAATCGCCTCCCCTTCGCTTAGAGCAAGGGGGGCCGCGTCCCCGGGATGAATCAGCACATCGTAGCGATCCGCTTCATTGAACGGATCGATGTCGCTGTAGATCATCGAATTGAACTGCTTGCCGCGCCGCGTCGTCACGGCAAAGTGCCCCTCCGGCTTCCGCAGCTGCGGAAGCTCGATCGGCAGCAGCGCGCCGCGGCCATCCGGCGTCGGACAGACGCCATCCTCGCACAGCCACGCGCCGCCGTACTGAAACACATCACCGCGCTCCTTCAGGTGCTGAATGCCGTTGTAGCTCGGCGCGGCCAGGGCAATCTCCGCGCGGATCGCTTCGGCGCTGCCGCAGCCCAGATGCAGCGCGGCGGCCTCGGGCTTCACGCGGCGCGCGAGATCCGCGTAGATCGCCCACTCCGCGCGAGCCTCGCCGATGCGCGGGCCGGCGATCTCGGGCGAGAAGTAAACCATCCGCTCCGTCGAGGTGGATGTGCCTCCCCCGGGCTGCTCGTAGCGCGTCATCGCCGGCAGCACCACCACGGCCTCCCGCGCGTCCAGCAGCGTGGAGGTGTTCAGAATGATGTCCTGGTGAACACGGACATCGACGGCCGTTAGGGCTTCGCGGACGAATGCCGGGTCCGGCATCGTCTCCAGGAAGTTGCCGCCGGATGTGTAAAACAGCCGGAGCTTCCGCTCCTGATCCTCAGGCAGGAGCGCGTTCTCCAAGGTGACACCGACGATGTCACCCTGCCAGCTTGGCAGCGCGAAGCCCCAAAGCTGCTCGATGCGGCTGCGGTCGGCGGCGCTGCTCATATCGCCGCCGGGCAGGGAGAAGGGATCCGTGCCCATTTCGCCGGAGCCCTGTACGCCGCTGTGGCCGCGAATGGGCATCAGCCCGCAGTGTTCGCGGCCGAGGAAGCCCCGCAGGAGGGCGAGATTCGCCACCTGCGAGATGTTGTCCGTGCCGAAGCGGTGCTGTGTGAGCCCCATGCTCCACACGAAAACCGCGGAGGCGGCACGCGCCAGCAGTTGCGCGAACTCGCGCATGCGCTCGCGGGAGAGCCCGGACGACTGTTCTAGCGTCGTCCAGTCCTGCTGCGCGACATGGGCGCGCAGCTGCTCGTAGCCGTTCGTGTGCGCCTGCACGAACGCATGGTCGATGGCGGAGCCTTGCGCAGCCTCCTCCATCTCGAACCAGACCTTCATGACGCCGTTCATGAAGGCAATGTCTCCGCCGATGTTCACTTGGTACACATCGTCGGCGAGCTTTGTCCCGAATAGCGCGGATTCGGGAATGGAAGGAATCCAGTACTGCTCCATGGACGGCTCGTAGTACGGGTTAATGACAATGATCTTCGTCCCTTTGCGTTTGGCCGCATACATATACTTCGTCGAGACCGGCTGATTGTTCGCGGCCACGCTGCCCCAGAACACAAGGACGTCCGTGCCGATCCAGTCCTTGTAATTGCATGTCGAAGCGCCCACACCCACGGAGCGCTTCAAAGCCGTCTTTGACGGCGAATGGCAGATGCGCGAGGCGTTGTCGATGTTGTTCGTCCCAAGCAGCCTCGCCACCTTCGCTGCCGCATAATACGACTCGTTCGTAATCCCGCGAGCCGTCAGATAGAAAGCCATCCCCTTCGGGTCAATCGCCCGGGCCTTCGCTGCGATGGTATCCAGCGCCTCATCCCATGTGGCGCGGCTGAATTTCCGCTCCCCTTGCCGGCGAATGAGCGGATAGGGAATACGCCCGAGCTGTCTAAGCTCGGTGCTGCTCATGCGGCTCAGCTCGTCGATGTCTGCATGCAGCAGCTCCTCGCGAATCGCCGGCATCGTATTCAGCCGCAGCACGTTCAGCCGCGTCGTGCAAAGATGCGGTCCTGCCAGCGTCTGGTCGTACAGTCCGGATACCCCAAGCGCGCAGCCGTCGCATACCCCCTGTGTCAAAATCCGGTACGCATACGGGAGATTATCCCGGTTCTGCCAGGCGATTTTCGCCGTTTCCCGAATATGCTGCGGCTTCACTTTGCCAAGTCCGAACGGCACCTTGCTGACCCACAGCTTCGGATCTGGTTTGGCGGGCAGCTTGATCGGCCCGGTGTGCTTCGTTTTTCCCATTTTGAGCAGCTCCTTTATCGCGGTATTGGTTATATATTTCGTGTATTCGTGCATGTAGCAAAAAAACCACCGCAAAACACGCCCTACGGCTTCCTTCATAAGGAAGTCTCACAGCAATGTTTCACAGTGGTTAGTCTCCGGCAGGTTCGCTACCAAGTGCCAAGCACTTTTATTTTTTTACATGATAGATGAGGTTCGCCACGCAGGGTCCGGATCATCCGATACGGCGCCTTATGCAGGTTGGCCTTTGCTGTAACAGCCTACTTCCCGCTGAACTTCTTTTCCAAATCCTGATCAAAGACGAATACCGACATCCCCAAATCCTGCTCAATGTCAATGTCAACGAACAGCTGAACGAATTTCGCGCCAAGCAGTTCCTCCATCTCCACAGGAGGATGGTCGCGGTATATTTCTTTGACCATTTCCGTGCGAGCCGTGCGGAGCATTTGTCTGCCATCGCCCGTCTTCGCCATAAACTTCTCCACCGGAGAAAGGTTTCCCGCCATCTCGCAGATCGCCCAACACTTGCAGAAAGTCGTTATTACACGCTCCGGCCCTTTGCCCATATGCTTCTTACGATAAGCTTTGACCAGGTTACTGAATTCGGCCTCTACTCGGTTCATCGGCCAGCCACCTTTATGTTTGCTGCTTCAATCATAGCAAGAAAGCGCATACCTGACTAGGGGGAGGATGCTCTCCTCAACCTCAATCGTGATCCTCTTCATCCCATCTGCGGGAGTAAGCCTTCCGCGTTATCCAGAACGTTGCCCCAAGTATGATAACAAGGGCAATAATGCTCCAAATGATAGCACTCGTCATTTCCTTCCACTCTCCTTTATGCCTTATCTATACAATAACTGAAAAGCGCCGAGGCGCGCAAAGAACATTTTTCTTTGAATGCAAAACGAAACATCGTATTGACAGGAGGGAAAGACCTCTCTAAGATATTAATTAGCCGACTAATTAAAAAAGGAGGGTGTTCCATTGTCCCGTCACACTAATCCAGAATCTCTCACCCATATGATGTCTCATTTGCTAAAAATGCACCGCCGCACGATCGATCAGATCATTCATCCGTATGACGTCTATCCCGGCCAACCCCCTTTGCTGCTTGCCTTGTCCGTCGAGGATGGCCTCAGCCAACGCGATCTTGCTTCGCGCATTCACAACAAACCCGCCACACTAACGGTCATGGTTGACCGTATGGAGAAGACTGGCCTTGTTGAGCGCCGGCCTGATCCTGATGATCAGCGGGTGACTCGCGTCTATCTAACGGATAAGGGCCGGGAAGTCACCGTCCATGTCAAAGAAGCGATTAAGGCGACGGACGAGTTAACCTTTTCTCACTTTTTACCGGAGGAATTGCTCTTATTTCGCCGTCTTCTGCTTCAAATGCAGGAGAATTTGCGCCCCAAAGAAGAATGAAATTAGTTAGCCGACAAACAAAAGAAAGGATATCTTGCGATGTGGAAACTACGATCGTTTGTTAAACCTTATTGGCTGATTACGCTGCTTGCCCCCTTGCTGATGGTGTTGGAGGTCTGCATGGATCTGTCCCAGCCCCGCCTCATGGCGACTATTGTGAATCACGGGGTTGCCGATGGCAATCTTGCCTTGGTGTGGTCGACAGGCCTGCACATGCTTGGCGTCGCCCTTGTCGGTCTTGTCGGCGGGGTCGGCTGTACGTTTTTTACAGTGAAAGCCGCTCAGAGCTTCGGCGCAGACCTGCGGCTGAGCGTATTTGAGAAAGTGCAATCCTTCTCGTTCCGGCAGCTGGATACTTTTTCAACCGGTTCCCTGATCACCCGCTTGACCGGCGATGTCATGCAAATGCTGAATATCCTGCAAATTCTTCTGCGCCAATTTACGCGGGAAACATCGCTGCTCATTGGCAGCATCATCATGGCGATTGTCATCTCGCCGCGGCTTTCCTTGATTTTGCTGGCCGTCGTCCCGATTCAATTTCTTATTTTGTATGTACTAATGAAACGCTCTACGCCACTGTTTCGCCTAATGCAGACGAGGCTCGATCGCGTCAATACCGTTATGCAGGAAAGCACCACAGGCATTCGGGTGATCAAAGCTTTCGTTCGCGCCGCCTTCGAGCGGACCCGCTTCGGCAAAGCGAACACCGCTTTGCTCGACGCCAGTCTCAGCTCCGCCCGCGCCTTGGCGACAAGCGGCCCGCTGATGACATTGATTCTGAACATGAGCATCGTAGCGGTTCTCTGGTTCGGCGGCGGACAGACCTGGAGCGGCTCTATGGCTATTGGCGATTTGGCCGCTTTTATCATCTATATCACGCAAGTTTTGTATTCGCTTGTTTCGATCAGCAATACGCTGATGAATATTTCCCGGGCTCAAGTTTCCGCCGAACGCATCCGTGAAGTGCTGGAGACGGAACCTGACATGAACGAACCTGTGCAGGAGCGGCATGAAGCCCATGCGGAGCCTAAATCGCCAATGGCCGGCTGTGAGCTGGAATTTGAGCGCGTCTCTTTCGTTTACGAGTCGGCTCCTGATCAGCCTGTGCTCGAGAATATTTCTTTTAAATTGCTGCCAGGCCAAACGATCGGGATCCTTGGAGCGACCGGGTCCGGTAAATCGACGCTCGTCAGCTTGATCCCCCGGCTCTATGACGCAACGAAAGGGCGGATTCTCCTGAATGGCGTCGATATTAAAGAGATGCCCGTGGAGCAGCTGCGCAGTCAAATCGGGATCGTGCTGCAGCAGTCCATTTTGTTTAGCGGGACGATTCGCGACAACCTGCTTTTCGGCAAGCCGGGAGCTTCCGATGCCGAAATCGAAGCAGCCGCTAAGGCAGCCGAAGCGGATAGCTTCATCCGCCAGCTGCCCGAGGGGTACGAGGCGAAGCTGGGACAGCGCGGCGTGAATCTGTCCGGCGGTCAAAAGCAGCGAATCGCGATAGCGCGAGCTCTGCTTATGCGATCGCCGCTCCTTGTGCTGGATGACAGCACCAGCGCCATCGATCTCGGCACGGAGAAACGCATCCAGTGCTCCCTGCAAGATTTGATGGCCGGCAGCACACGCATCATTATCGCGCAGCGCGTCTCATCGGTTCTGCATGCCGATCAAATTCTTGTTCTGGACGAGGGCCGCGTCGCCGCCCGCGGAACTCATGAGGAGCTGCTGGCGACAAGCGCCGTTTATCAAGACATTTACCGCTCCCAGCAAGGAAAGGAGACTGCCCTTCATGGCTAAAAAGATGACACCGCCGCGCAAGCCGCGTGCCAAACATATCGGCACAACCCTCCTTCGCATGTGGGGCTACCTGCAGCATCAACGTGCCGGATTGCTTACCGTCATTATTCTTACTGTGCTCGGCAGCGGTCTTGCCCTGCTCGGACCTTATTTAATCGGCGTCGCGATTGACGATTACATCGTACCGCGGGACCGGAGCGGATTGCTTGGGCTCTGTCTCCTTTTGCTTGGCTGTTATTTGTTCAGCGGCGCCGCGACGTGGATCCAGTCGTATGTCATGGCCGGAGTCTCCCAGCGGACCGTTTGGGAAATGAGGCAGGATTTGTTTCGTCATCTGCACAAGCTGCCCATCTCCTATTTCGACAAAACTTCGCACGGCGAGCTTATGAGCCGTACGACAAATGACGTCGATAACGTTGCGACCACGCTTAGTCAAAATTTAACGCAGATTATCACAAGTATCATTATGATTGCCGGGTCTTTTATCATGATGCTGACTTTGAATATTTGGCTTACTCTCGTCGCGTTGATTACCGTTCCGATCGTCCTCTTCACAACGAAGCAAATCACCAAACACACCCAGCGCCTGTTCAAAGAACAGCAGCAGCGGCTCGGCGAGCTTAACGGCCTAATCGAAGAAACGATTTCCGGGCAAAAGGTCGTCAAAACGTTCCGCCGCGAAGCCGCAACTGTCCGTCAGCTCGATACGATCAACAAGCAGCTGCGTGCAGCCGGCACTGGGGCTCAGCAGCTTTCGGGCATGATGGGACCCAGCATGAATATGATCAATCATTTCAGCTTTATTTTGCTGGCTGCCATCGGCGGCTGGATGGTGCTTAAAGGTTGGACGATGGTTGGGGTTATTATTAGCTTTTTGAACTATTCCAAACAGTTCAGCCGTCCCATCAACGATCTCGCCAATCAGTATAATATGATTCAGTCCGGCATTGCGGGGGCTGAGCGTGTTTTTGAGGTGATGGATCGCGAGACGGAATACGATGCGAGCGTTAGTGCTCAGCAGCTAACGGACGTTAAGGGGGAAGTCGTTTTTCAAAACGTATCCTTTCGTTATACGGACGATGTGCCTACGCTAAGCGATGTTTCGTTCGCCGCAGAACCCGGCGATTTGATCGCCCTGGTTGGGCCGACGGGCGCGGGCAAAACGACGATCATCAACCTGCTGACCCGCTTCTACGACATCGGCGAAGGCTCCATCACGATCGACGGCCGCGATATTCGCAGCCTCGACAAAGACAGCCTGCGCAGCCGCCTCGGCATCGTGCTGCAGGATGTGTACCTGTTCTCGGATACGGTCCGAGAAAATATCCGGTTCGGCCGCTTGGACGCGACGGACGAAGAAGTCGAAGCCGCCGCGAAGCTGGCGAACGCGGACGGGTTCATTCGCAAGCTGCCTAACGGCTATGACGCCATGTTGACCGCCGGAGGCGGCAACCTGAGTCAGGGCCAGCGGCAGCTGCTGACCATCGCGCGGGCGATCCTCGCCGACCCCGCGATTCTTGTGCTCGACGAGGCGACGAGTTCCGTCGACACGCGCACTGAGCTGCACATCCAGCAGGCGATGGGCGTTCTGATGAAAGGGCGCACGAGCTTCGTGATCGCCCACCGGCTCAGCACGATTCGCGAAGCGAGTGCGATTCTCGTCATCCACGGCGGCGAGATCGTGGAACGGGGCACGCACGAGGAGCTGCTGGAGCTCCGTGGGCATTATTATGAATTGTATGCCAACCAATTCAGCCAGGTTAGCTCGCTTTAGCTTTGGGCAGTACCTTCCCTGTCACTGGAGCGGGAACTAGAGTCCGCTATTTCCGGCAAAAGCGGCTTTTGATCGGCTTAAGAGGAACTATGATCCGTTATTTAAAGGGAATTGGCCTATTGGGGCCTCTCAACGGGCAAATAGAGCCCTGTAGTTCCGCTTCCATACTGAAATCAGCTGATTTCACTTAAATAGCGGACTCTAGTTCCCTTTCAGTAGATTCATAATATAAAGAGCTGTTCTCCGTAGAAGATTCTACTCGAGAGCAGCTCTTTTATTTGACCTTCCGGATTCTGCCACAGTAGTCGTTCACGGCAAGGTATAGATAATATACTATAATAAATGTAAATTAATAGAAATATATTGTATTATATAGAAAATAGAATCTATATTAGGAGGATGAGTGATTTGGACTTTTCGGAACTTCACCAGTTTTTTAACGATATTAGCAGCAGGATTGGAAATGTAGCTGATCAAACCAATAACCTTTCACTAAGATTACAAACAGATATAGCCCAGTTAAAGGGAGAACTGCATACCACGAATATTTTGCTTACTATATTTATAATCGTGAATATTGCTAGTTTGATTCTCAATTATGTTAAAAGAGAAAAAAATAAAGCTAGCTAACGATTTCTATTTCCAAAACTGCTACCACGTTTCCCCTGCACAGCCGCAATGAACTGTCGGATCTTCAACTACTCCCGTTTCTCCTGCCGCATTGTTTTGGAGCTTATTGCATTGACTGCTCTTCGTGATGCTCTGCCGCACGTTCATTCCCGCTTGCATAGCGCCGTATTGGATTGCATTTTAAACTGGGTGAGTATGTCTATTCACTTAGGAAGGTGCCCTCCTAATAGGGCTTTTTATGCTTGAAGGAAGTAAATCAGCACTCAATCAGGGCATCCTATCCCTAACATAAATTATCTTCAGCCCTAGTTATGCATCTTGAATCTTAGTTATATCAACACCATACAGGTATCGGGTACTCTTAGAGATGTAAACACATTCATTTCTAAGTACTTGGGAGGTCATAGATTAGATGAAAAAATCACTCAAACAATGGATCGGTGCCGGGACGACGGCTGTTATGGCTGCAACGTTATTGGCAGGCTGCGGCAGTACGGCGAACACGGCGCAACCCTCTACTCAACCAACTGCGGGAGCAGCAGCAACGGCTAACGCAAAGCCATATGCAGGTAAAACGATCTCGCTCGTGACAGCCAACCATCCTTGGGGAGAGGCCATCAAGCCGTTATTGCCGGACTTTGAGAAAGAGACGGGCATCAAGGTGAATGTTGAAAGCTTCTTCGAAGATCAGCTGACACAGAAGCTGACGGTTCAATTCACGTCCGGTTCCGCAACGCCTGATGTTTTCATGTACCGCCCTCTGCAAGAAGGCAAGCTTTTTTACAAAAACGGCTGGGTACAACCCCTTGATGACTACGCACAAAAAGCAAAGGATTACGACTTTAACGATTTCTCCAAGTCAGCCATCGGCTCGACAACGGTTGAATCTAAATTAGCGGGTATTCCGATTATTACGGAGCAAGAGATTTTGTACTACCGCAAGGATCTGCTGCAAAAGGCAGGCATTGCCGTGCCAAAAACGATGGATGAGCTTACGGCTGCGGTGAAAAAACTGCACGATCCGAAGAATGAAATGTACGGATTCGTCGCTAGGGGCCAACGCTCGCCACTCGTTACCCAGGTGTCTTCCTTCCTGTATTCGGAAGGTGCGGACTTCACTACGGGCGAGAAAGCCAGCATCAATACGCCTGAAGCGATCAAAGCTTTTACGACTTACGGTACGCTGCTGAAAGACTTCGCGCCTCCGGGTGTGCTTAACATGTCCTGGCCGCAAGCTTTCGGTATCTTCGCTCAAGGGAAGGTTGCTTTCTTAACGGATGCGAACTCCCTGTATCAAAATGCGACAGATCCGACGAAATCCAAAATCTCCGATCAAGTTGGCTTCGCTGTTTTCCCTGGCGGCAAAGCAGGCTCCAAGCCTTACAGCATCACTTCGTGGGGACTTGCGATGAATGCCAAATCGAACAATAAAGATGCGACTTGGGCGTTCATCCAGTGGGCAACGAGCAAAGATATCGTGCTGAAAACGCAGCAAAAAGGCAACCCCGGCGCCCGCGCTTCGGTCTGGGATAAACCGGAAGGCACAACCGGCTTCCCGGCTGAGCTTGTACCGGTTATCAAGGAAAGTGCCAAAACCGGTATTGACCACGACCGCCCAACGGTTATTAGCGTAGGCGAAGCCCGTGATGCTGTCGGTGAAATCGTACAAAAAGTGATGACTGGCGAAACGAATATCCAGCCGGTTGCAGACAAGGCGAATCAAGCGCTGCAAACAATTATCGATAAAGATAAAACGAGATAAATAGCTGTTTGATGGGTGAAAAGGGTCATCTGATGACCCTTTTCTCCTTTCATACGGGAATTCAATACCATCAGGAAGGGTGAATGCAGCGTGCAATACAGTTGGTTTAACCGCAACTTAAAATGGATTTATACACTCCCGGCCGTCATCTTCGTCATGCTGATGATGCTGTTTCCAATCATCTACACGGTTCGAATCAGCTTCTACGAATGGAGCATGTCAGCTACTTCGCCTCCCGTTTGGGTGGGCCTGTCCAACTATTTAGCCTTATTCAAAGATGAGCGCTTCTGGCATGCCGCCGGCTCAACGTTTTATTTCACCTTTGCGGCGCTTGCTCTGGAGGTTATTCTTGGCATCGCCATCGCTTTGCTGCTTTCCAGAGAGTTCCGCGGGAAAAATCTCGTCAAAACCGTTTTCCTGCTTCCGATGGTCGCCACACCGGTAGCCATGGGCTTGGTCTGGATGCTCATCTACGAGCCGACCATCGGTGTCGCCAACATGCTGCTCAAAACATTCGGACTCGAACCTCTGCTATGGCTGGCTTCCCCGAATCAGGTCATCCCTTCTCTTGTCATTGTAGACGTCTGGGAATGGACGCCGATGATCGCGCTCATCATCATGGCCGGTTTGGCTACGCTGCCATCAGACCCTTATGAAGCCGCTGATGTAGACGGCGCAAGTACGTGGAGAAAGTTTGTTTCCATCACACTTCCGCTTTTAAGACCAACGATTATTGTGGCAGCTATGCTCCGTTTAATCGACGTTTTGAAAACATTCGATATCATCTACGCAACAACGCAAGGCGGGCCTAACTTTGCATCGGAGACGCTCAATCTATACGGCTATGTGCTCGGCTTCCAATACTTTAAGCTCGGCATGGCTTCGTCCCTGCTTGTCATTTTCTTCGCCTTGGTGATGGGGCTTACTTTATTCATGATTTGGATGCGTAAACGAATGGAGGGAGCGACATCATGAAGAAAAAAAGAGGTTCAAGATTCCTGCAAACTTTGCTCACCTTCATCGTTCTCATCGTGTTTGCATTCCCGTTTGTCTGGATGCTGCTCGCCTCCTTTAAGACACAATCGCAAATTTTGTCGACAGGTCAAATGTTTATTTTCAAACCAACGTTTCATAACTATGTCAGCGTGTTTCAGGAATACGATTTCTTGAAATTCATCTGGAACAGCTTCCTCGTGGCTTTTGGTTCAACGCTGTTATCCCTTATCTTAGGCCTCCCGGCGGCCTACGCGATTGCAAGGCATCATCTGCAGAAGCTTGGGCTTCTCATTCTTGTCGCACGGATCATCCCTGGGATTACGTTCCTGATTCCTTGGTTTATTTTGTTTTCCAAAATCCACTTGGTGGACACGTATACCGCACTCATTTTAAGCCATATGCTCGTCGGTCTGCCTTTTATCATCTGGATTATGATCTCTTTCTTCGAGGCGCTGCCAACGGAAATCGAGGAATCCGGGCTTATTGACGGCTGTACGCATCATCAGGTATTTCTGCGGATTATTTTGCCGATCTCCGGTCCGGGCGTCATTACAGCATCTTTGCTTTCGTTTATCTTCTCTTGGAACAACTTCATGTTCTCGGTCATTCTGGCCGGAGAAAAAACGAAGACGCTGCCGATTGCCGTATTTAACTTTATGTCTTATTCGGAAATTAATTGGGGTGCTCTCATGGCTGCCGCCTGTATCATTACGCTTCCGGTGTTGATCATCGCTCTTGTTTCACAGCGTTATGTTGTCAGCGGACTTTCCGCAGGTGCTGTTAAAGGCTAATCATTCATGGTTCTTCATTTGGATGGCTTCTCTTGTAGGCGTATACTCTTAGTTATAACGCTTAGCAGAACCGGAAGGTGATTTGGCATGCCCTATAAACTAAATATTTTCAGCAAAATCTTAATCATGCTGGTCTTACTGCTCATTCCTATCGTACTTCTCTACAGCTATACGAACCGGATCACGAACAACGTGGTGCAGGATCAAATTCAATCATCGAATTTAAATCAGTTGTCCTTCTTTATGCATCAACTGGATACGGATGTGGAGCGGCTAGCGATGTCTCCGGTTATTCTGGGCAGCGATCCTTATATGCGGGAATATATCAACCGGAGCGACTCGCCGAACTATGACGTGTTAAAGGAACAATCGCGAATCATTCAAAAGCTTAGCCTGCAAAGCGTATCCAGCGGATGGGTCAATGAGCTCACCGTGGCTATTCCGAAGGGGAAGCAGGTGCTTTCCTCCAGTATTTTCGTCAATGGCACGGATGTATGGCCTTGGCATAGAGCGATTCAGCGCACTTGGACCTATGAGGAACGCGAAGGCGACAAAGGCGTCGGGTCTTTCATCCGGGAAATTAGCGAGCCGATTCGCGCGCAGACGGTGGATCAGGCCAATGTGCTCTATCAGGTGAGGTTCAGCGTACAAAACATGGTGCAGCTGTTGGATGTGTACAAGCAGGACAAGCGAAGCGATCCTTTTTTTATGAATGGTCAACAGGGGTTGATCGTGAACAGCTCCTCTAACTCGAAGTTTATTACAACCGTGAGGGATCAGCTCATCGGACAGAGTCTCCAGGGCTCCGGTCAAGTTCAATTCAAGATCGACCAACAGCAGTATTTGATCAGCTATGTGAAATCGGCGCAGCTCGGTTGGTATTTGGTGGATTATGTGCCAGTCGAGAAGATTCTCTCCCCTATTACCATGACACGCAAATTATTTTACATCTCTATTGGGCTTCTGCTTGTAATGAGTGTACTGGCTTCTTTCCTGCTGTATCGAAATGTCCAAATCCCGATCGGCAAGATGATTCAAAGTGTGCAAAAGGTGAAACGGGGCGATTTGTCGGCCCGCATTAACTACAGTGCCAAGAACGAATTTGACTTTCTCATTCAACGTTTCAATGAAATGGCAGAGCAAATACAAGTGCTGGTCGAAGACGTCTATGCCGAGAAAATACGGTCCCGCGAGGCGACCCTTAAGCAGCTGCAATCGCAAATTCATCCGCACTTTCTATATAACTCCCTGTTCTTCATCATCAATTCGGCCGAGATGGAGGACAAAGAGTCTGTCGTAGCGATGGCGCAAAATTTGGCCGAGTTTTACCGGTATACGACAAGGGTTGAGAAGCAGGCCGTCAGGTTAGGAGATGAGCTCGACTTGGTCGGGCACTACCTGAACATTCAGCACCTTAGAATTCATCGGCTGAAATATGACATTTCCGTTCCCGATGAGATGTTGGACGAATGGGTCCCCCGCCTGATCCTCCAGCCTTTGGTGGAGAATGCCATTATCCACGGGATCGAGCGCAGTGCAGAAGGCGACCGTATCGCCATCACCGGCGAGCAGGATGAGTATTGGAACCGCATCATTATTGAAGATAACGGCGCAGGGCTTGACGAGGCTGGATTGATTCAGCTTCTGCAGCAGCTGCATTCCCCGATGTCCGACGACATCGGCTGCGGGACTTGGAATGTGCACCATCGGCTTTACTACCAATTCGGGGAAGGATCGGGACTGACTTTTTATCCCGGTGACCAAGGAGGCTTGAAGGCTGTGTTAACTTGGAAGCGCGGTGCGCAGGCGAGCCTTCCGGCTGATAGCGGGGAGAACAGGCTATGATTCAACTTTTGATCGTCGATGATGAAGCGCACGTCGTTGATCGGCTTCATGCCACCATTGACTGGGCGTCGCTTGGTATTGAGCAAGTTTTCAAAGCCTACTCGGGCAAGGAAGCGCTGGAGCTGCTGGAGCAATTCTCCATCGATATTGTCCTTACGGACATTCAGATGCCGGGCATATCCGGCTTGCAGCTCATTGCTGAAATTAACCGCAGATGGCAGAAAACGAAATGCATTCTCTTATCGGGCTACTCCGATTTTAACTATGCCAAAGAAGCGATCCTTCAAGGGACGGAGGATTATTTGCTCAAGCCCGTCACGGAGCACGATCTGTTAGCCGCTGTCGGGCGAGTGATGGACAAGCTGCGGAAAGAGTGGCAGGAGGTTTTCTCCAAACAGCGTCTCAGCTATACCGTCAAGGAGAACCTCCCTCTGCTGCGGGGGAATTTGCTGAGCGACCTGCTTCTGGGGCGCAAATTAACCGGGCAATCCCTCCGGGACAAAATGCAGATGCTGGAACTCCCCGATTTCCATGAACAGCCCTGTGTGCTGATGATGATCCGGCTTGAGTCTGATTTTCTGGAGTACGACATGAGCCGCCTCTCCTTAATGGAATATGCCATCAGCAATATGGTGGAGGAATTATTCGCAGAGAACTTTGATAGCTGGCACACGAAGGATGCACATGATTATTTGATTTTTGTAATGAAAAAGAAGTCGCTGAGCGCTGATCAAGAGGATCCGGCTTGGCTCGAACGTACCGCCTCCGTGCTTCAATCAGCCGTTAACAACTATTTGAAAGGGAAAATCTCCATTCTGTTGAGCAGTTGGGGGGAATTCCCACGGGATATTACGACCTTGTACAACGCCTCTTTGAGCGCTTTTCGCAAACAGATTGGCAGCGAGCATGAACTATTGATACGACTCGGCGAAGAGTCTGTCCATCCTGAGCTTTCGGCGCTGCAAAGACTGTACGAACCTCCTACGCTTAACCATCTGCTGGAGGCTGCCCGCTGGGGAGATACGATCGACAAGTTGACCCTGATTTTCGACGAAATGGATACGAAATTTTCCGAGTCGCAGGAGCATTTACTGGAGGTTTACTTCTCGATCGCGTCCGCTTTTGCCTATATTGCTCATAAAAATGGCAGGCCCCTGCACCAGCTCATCGGCGGAGATTACGACCGTATGATCGAAGGCATCCCTTTCCGCACCGTCAATCAACTGCGTGAATGGAGCATTCGTTCCTTGCACCGGATGAGGGAGGATATGGATCAGGAGCGGAAGGACAGCAGAGTCACCTTAATAAATGACATCAGGTCCTTTATCGAGCAGCATCTGGCCGGCGATGTTTCGCTGCAGTCCATTGCGGATCATGTTTATCTGCACCCTGTGTATGTGTCCAAAATTTATAAGCTGGAAACCGGCGACAACCTAAGCGATTATGTCAATCGGGTGCGGATGGATAAAGCAGCCTATCTGCTGAAAAGAGGCCAGGGCAAAATTTATGAAATCGCTACGCAGCTCGGGTACCAACGTCCGCACTCCTTCAATCACGCCTTCAAAAAGCATTATGGCATGACTCCGCAGGAGTACCGCGATCAATATTCATAGAAACGGAGGATGCGCAGCTTTATGTCTGACGTCTTGCAACGATTGAAAAACTCAAAAGTCATTGCCATCATCCGGGGAATCGAGCCCGCACAAGCACAGCCTCTCTTTGAGGCGCTAGAGAGCGGCGGCATCGAGCTGGCCGAAGTGACGCTGAACACGCCGAATGCGCTCCAGATCATCCAGATGATGCGCAATAAGTATGAAGGCCGCATGGCGATCGGTGCCGGCACAGTGCTGAACGCCGCCTATGCCGATGAAGCGATTCGGGCCGGTGCGCAGTTCCTCATTTCCCCCAATGTGGATCAGGGCATGATAGAACGGGCATTGGCTAGTAGAGTGCTCCCGATTCCCGGGGCTCTGACGCCAACTGAAATTGTGCAGGCCATGAACTTCGGCGCTTCGACCGTGAAGCT
Organism: Paenibacillus planticolens; assembly: GCF_013141725.1. GTDB lineage: Bacteria > Bacillota > Bacilli > Paenibacillales > NBRC-103111 > Paenibacillus_E > Paenibacillus_E planticolens. Next base: position 118,146 of record NZ_WHNZ01000045.1, read on the forward strand.
GTTCCCCTGCTCTTCTTTAGGCCCTTCTTATCTGAAAGAGTTAAAAGGACCTCTGAGCGATGTTAATCTTCTCGCCGTTGGCGGGATCACGAAGGAGAATGCTGCCGCTTATCTGGAAGCTGGGGCCTTTTCCGTCGGCATAGGAGGAAGTTTGATTTCGCTTAGCGAAATTCAAAACGGAAACTACTCTGCGATTACAACATACGCCAAGCAGCTTATGGCGGCAGTAAATCAGTAAGACCTGTAAATCATTCTTAGGTATGGGAGAGGAAGAAATACCATGAAAATTACGAAGTTAGAACTGTTTAAAGTGCCGCCAAGATGGTTGTTTTTGAAAATAGAAACGGATGAGGGCATTACGGGTTGGGGCGAGCCTATTGTCGAGGGGAAAGCGGATACAGTCGCGGCAGCGGTCATGGAAATGAGCGAGCAGATTATCGGCAAAGATCCGATGCGGATCGAAGACATGTTTCAGGTGCTGTACCGCGGCGGTTTCTATCGCGGAGGTCCGATCCTGACGAGTGCCATCTCCGGCATCGAGCAGGCGCTTTGGGACATTAAGGGCAAGTTTTACAATGCCCCTGTCTATGATTTGTTGGGCGGTGCTTGCCGCGAGCGCACCCGCGTGTATTCGTGGATCGGCGGAGACCGTCCGAGCGATGTCGGGCAGGCCGCTAAGCAGCAAGTAGCCGCCGGATTCACAGCCGTGAAGATGAATGCCACGGAAGAGATGCATTATATCGACTCGCTCAGCAAGGTGGACGAGGCTATCGCCCGCATCGCCGCTGTGCGCGAAGCCGTTGGCAAAGACGTCGGCATCGGCATCGACTTCCACGGGCGTATTCATAAATCCATGGCCAAAATCCTCGTCAAAGAACTGGAGCCGTACCGGCCAATGTTCATTGAGGAGCCTGTTTTGCCGGAAAATAATGAAGCGCTGCGGGAGATCGCCCGCCACACCTCGTGCCCGATCGCTACCGGTGAGCGCATGTATACGCGTTGGGGCTTCAAAGATCTGTTGGCGCAAGGATATGTGGACATTATCCAGCCTGATCTTTCCCATGCGGGAGGAATCCTGGAGACGCGCAAAATCGCCGCCATGGCGGAAGCCTATGACGTGGCCGTTGCGCCGCATTGCCCGTTAGGTCCTATTGCGCTGGCGTCCTGCTTGCAGCTCGATACCTGCTCTCCGAACGCTTTCATCCAGGAGCAAAGCTTGGGCATTCACTATAATCAGGGCAGCGACCTGCTCGATTACCTCATCAATCCGGCGGTGTTCCAATATGAAGACGGCTTCGTCAAAAACTTAACCGCGCCGGGCCTCGGCATCGAAATCAACGAAGACAAAGTCCGCGAAATGGCCGCAATCGGACATAACTGGAAGAACCCGGTTTGGCGCCAAGCGGACGGTACAGTGGCTGAGTGGTAGGTATTGCCGCTGGCACCAAGCTTATAACTGTCCCAAAGGGTCTGTAACTCGACCTGAGGGACAGTTTTTCTTTTATGATGATTTTACAGAAAAGCGTGAATTAGAAATAAAACCGCGAATGCCAGTCCGGAACGCAAATGCCATTTCCGATCCAGCCGCTTATATCTAAACAAGCCTGAAACCGGCACCGGAAGCAGCACCAAAAGCGCAAGCAGCCCGCTAATATTGTTGAAATCGAATTTGAAGCCATACATAAACACAGCAACCGTATGAAGCAAAATAAGAGCAATCGCGATTATCGCGATAGGAGTATGCCATCTTTTAGCAAATCGAAGTAAAACTACGATCCCCTTTTTGACCCTGTCCCTTTGATCCCAAATACGGAGTTTAACAATAAAAACAAGCACATAATTAGCTAGTACGAAGAACAAGGCTAACCTTGCGTTCGAGCCAAAGCTCTTATACGTCTGTTCGAATCGACGATTGTGCAAAGTTGCCGACGGCAGATGGGTCAAGCCCCAAAGCTCCCATAGCACAAACAAGACAGATACCAGGATGGCGCCGAACACCCATAGCCGTTCTTTTGGCGGGATCCATGCCGTTTTCGAATTATGGGCTTCTTTTGTATTCATCTTAGATCCCCCCTTACTAGAATGAAACTAATATACCCTATAATTGTTAAAACTAAATGAGAAAAAAAGACACTGGTTAAAACAAATCCAACTGCCTAGGCGCCAGCCCTTCGTAATCGAGCCCCAGCATCGCCATAAGCTCCTTGGCATTCCCTGCCGCGTGCCCGCCCGAGTTATTGTTGAACACCACACATACTTCCCGCGTCTGCTCTTGAAGTTGCAGCAGCCAATTCTTCCATTCCAGTAGTTCCTGTCGATTGTAGTTGTACAGATACCTCACGTCGCGCCAATTCGCCTCGTTATTTTGCACCCAACCGCCGACATTCCGCCCGTGGAGCCGAACCATCGTCATCTCTGGATGCGTGACTTCCAGCACCGTAGGAACAGAGCCTAGTCCCGCCTGCGGCTCATCGCAAATGCTGTGCATCCAACCCTCGCGCTTCATGAACGCAAGCGTCTTATCTCGCATGTCCTCTGTAAACCAGCTCTGATGGCGGAATTCCAAAGCCACTGGAACAAGCCCCATTCGCTCCCTGGCGTCACGAAGAATATCAACATTCGCTTTGCAGCAATCAAACCAAGGCGGGTATTGAAACAGCACCGTCTTCAGCTTTCCCGCTTCTTGGACAGGACGGATTGACTGCAAGAAAGCCTCGAACATCTCACCTATGCCACCGGCAAAAGGAGTCTCTCCCCGCAGATGCCCCGTCATGCCTTGATAGGCTTTAATGATGAAACCGAAACCGTCCGGCGTTTCTTGGTTCCATTTGATATAATTGCGTTCCGGTTGAATGGCGTAAAAGGAGGTGTCCACCTCCACTACCGGAAAATGTGCGCCGTACTCGCGCAGTTTCCCTCTGCTGCCGCCAAGCTCGTGATCACCCCACCCGGCGAGTCCGATATTGATCATGATAAGTTCCCTCCTTTGCTTCTCTTTTTCTTTATTGTAACTTTCGCGGGGGATATAGGACAACTAAGGCTCCGCCCAGCCGAGGAGTCGGTGGAAGGAGCCTAAGAGGAATTGCTTATTCAAATATAATTGCAAAATCAAATCCACCAACCTGGAGTACTTGGCCATTTAGTACATATTTTAACCCGTATATGTTGTATAAATTGGCATTTATATACGGAACCGGCTGGTTGTAGAAGCTTATTTTGTAGTATGATTTACCTTCTATAATTTCAGTTGTGCCTGTAACTGTAGCCCCTGTTGGTGAAGCAACTAATCCAATTTCAGCTCCGGAAATGTCCAATGTTCCTTTTAACAATCCCGTCCCTGTACCTGGCACATAGTCACTATCCTTCAAACTAAGCAGTAAATAGTCAGCAGAGCTAGAAGCTTTAGGTAGTAGAAATCGGTATTCACTTATCTCTGCATCAACAACTAATGGAGCATACACCTGCTTAGTAACAGAGTTATACGGTTTTATTTGATCAATATGGAGGAGCAGCGGCATTTGTAAAGAAATTGTAGTTGGCGCTGCACAACCCACGTCATTACAAGCTTTGACAGCAATCGTATAAGCTTGATTTTCTTGAAGTGTATCAATGATCATCGAGGTCTGTCCATATGGAGACTCTATTTTGCGGTCATTGATATAGACTTCATAATAATTCTCATTCATTGTCCAAGAAGCTGGCTCCCATGATAAATATACCCTTGAACTCATTACATGTGTATTCAATTTAATAACAGGCTTCGGTGCCGTATGCAATAAGAACATACCTCCCCAATAAGGCTCGCCTGATAAAAGGGTGAACTCAGCGGATTGAGCTTCCGAATACTTGTCTTTTGAAACACGTATCTTATAGGATATTCCTGGGGGAACCTGATCAAAGTTGAAGACTCCGTCTGCGTTCGTTAGAACGGAACGATCTGTTCCAATTAACTCTACTTTTGCATTTTGAATACTTAGAAGCCCATTTTCGGTTTGTTCTTGGACCATACCCTGTACAAAGCCCGGTACATTTACGCCCGGAAGCGGAATGGCTTTAATCAGGGATGGATATGGCAATGGACATACGGTGTCTGAACACTTATTCTCCGTACTCCCGACGAAAGATACATTCGTATTCTGCTGCTTGTATGTCACTTGATAGTTCATATCTTTCGTTTGTTGGTCAACCGTTAATAACACATAGTTCTTTAGATATGGATACTGTGTAACATTTATAACGTTAAGATCATGATCGATGCGGAAGTCCGTCACACGGGAATTCACTACGGGATAGTCGAATGAAACCAATACTAGATCAGATCGCAGGCTTTCGACTGCAACTACTTTAGAATCGTATTGCTTCACTTTTACTATAAACGTTTTTGTGGTTGTAAAAGCCCCCTTATACAAAACCGCGGTTATCGTTACCGTGGCATCCCCTTCTCCCGATGCAGGTCTTCCTAACGGAGACCACGAGGAAACAAGGTCCGGTCGATCCGAACTCCATGCGACAACAGTGCCATTCCCACTTAGTGAAGGAAAAATAATGTCTTTTGTAACAGAAGAAGCCGTATCGCCTGGTTGGTACTGCAGCTGAAGGGCGTTGACCTCATCTCTTAAATCAAAAGCTGTTTGCCTCCAATCTTTATACAAACTAAGGTTATACAAATCGGAATCGAGTGCCTCATATTTCTTTGCAATTGCTATTGCTCTATCCGCATTTTCAATATTAACAAACATGGTTGCAAAGTCTGGTCGGTCACTGATAAATCGGGAAATAGCTTGATTCGCAAGCTGAATAGCCTTCGCTTTGACTTGTGTTTTAAGCTCATCACTCATCTGCAAAGCCCCGTTTTCACTCGAAACTTTGGCAATGGCTCCAGGATCACCCTCAACCGTAACATTCGCGGCCGCATTTACTGTCTTAATATTAGCCGATGCGCCAAATTGAATAATTGTGCCTGTTAAACCGCTAGGCACCTCCACACGATTGATCTCTCCCGGACCATCCACTTTCAATGTAAGATTTGGAGAGGCCACGTTCACACCTTCTGTAACCGTCCCTTCAGCAGCGGTGATTTCTGCATTGCTTTTCAACACAAGAGACTTAACAACCGTAGGAAGCGAGTTCCCGCCAGATGGTGGATCGAGATTAATTCGCACACCAGGTGCTTCTACCGTCACGTCTCCATCAATGTTACCTTTGAGCGTAACCTGTTTTCCTACTGCTGCGGAAGAAAGTCTAATTCTGCCTAATGTACCCTGCTTAGATGAGGATTCCAGGATGGCCTGGGAGCTTACCTCGGTGTCCTCGACAGATGCTCCGCCCTGTGCTTCAATCCGTACATTTTGGCCTTTGTTATTAACCGCGTTTACTTTCAACTGTTTTACGACAGTATTCTGCAATTTAATTGAACTTACATTTCCGGAAAGAACCTCCAACTGCGCAGGATTAATGTTCCTGAGTGTAACTTCGCCAGATGGGCCCGGATCAATAATTAGTTTTTGAACGGTAGTGGCTGGCCCGCTGACAGGACCGTATGTACCAGAAGCTCTCACAGTGATTGTATCTTGCGCGGTACCGCTGGCTAATTGCTGCTCCACAGACGGGAATCCGCCGCCTCCCCCTCCGGTTGCAGCTACGCCTAACACACTTTTATCTATAGAAATGCCTTTAAAAGTGAGTTGATAGGACACATCCTTTGTTTGCGCGGAAGTCGCCAAAACAACGATTGATTTACTGCCGGCTTTGAACGCTGCCTCAACGACCTGCAAATCGTGATCGAAAACAAAATCATTTTTACTCACAGAAGCAAGCTCTAATAGAAAGGTCACTTCAATACTGGTGTTGCTTACGGCCTCTATCGATGTAACGATAGATCCCTTTTGTCCATTAACATCATCTCTTAAATCAAGAGCGATTTGCCTCCAGACTTTATAAGTACTAAGTCTTCCGAAATCGGCATCGAATGCCCCGTATTTCTTTGCAATTGCTATGGCTCTATCCGCATTTTCAATATTAGTAAGCAGGGTTGTAAGGTCTGTATTGTTATAGAAAATTTGGTCAATAGCTTGATTCGCAAGCTGAATAGCCTTCGCTTTGACTTGTGTTTTAAGCTCATCACTCATCTGCAAAGCCCCATTTTCACTCAAGACTTTGGCAATGGCTCCAGGATCACCCTCAACCGTAACATTCGCGGCCGCATTTACTGTCTTAATATTAGCCGATGCGCCAAATTGAATAATTGTGCCTGTTGATCCGCTAGGCACCTCCACACGATTGATCTCTCCCGGACCATCCACTTTCAATGTAAGATTTGGAGAGGCCACGTTCACACCTTCTGTAACCGTCCCCTCTGCTGCGATGATTTCAGCATTGCTTTTCAGCACAAGAGACTTAACGACCGTAGGAAGCGAGTTCCCGCCAGATGGTGGATCGAGATTAATTCGCACACCAGGTGCTTCTACCGTCACGTCTCCATCAATGTTGCCTTTGAGCGTAACCTGTTTTCCTGCTGCAGTGGAAGATAGTCTAATTTTGCCTAATGTCCCCTGTTTAGATGAGGATTCCAGGATGGCCTGGGAGCTTACTTCCGTATCCTCGACAGATGCTCCGCCCTGTGCTTCAATCCGTACATTTTGGCCATTGTTATTAATTGCATTTACTTTCAACCGTTTTACGACAGTATTCTGTAATTTAATTGAACTTACATTTCCGGAAAGAACCTCCAACTGCCCAGGATTAATGTTCCTGAGTGTAACTTCGCCAGATGGGCCCGGATCAATAATTAATTTTTGAACGGTAGTGACAGGCCCGCTGACAGGACCGTATGTACCTGAAGCTTTAACAGTGATTGTATCTTGCGCGGTACCGCTGGCTAATTGCTGCTCCACAGACGGGAATCCGCCACCTCCACCGCCTCCACCGCCGCCCCCACCAAAGCCGGCTGCGGCTACGCCTAACACACTTTTAGCTATAGAGATGCCTTTAAAAGTGAGTTGATAGGACACATCCTTTGTTTGCGCGGAAGTCGTCAAAACAACGATCGATTTACTGCCGGCTTTGAACGCCGCCTCAATGACCTTCAAATCGTTATCGAAAACAAAATCGCTTTTACTCACAGAAGCAAGCTCTGATGAAAAGGTCACCTCAATACTGGTGTTGCTTACGGCCTCTATCGATGTAACGATAGATTCCTTTTGTCCATTAGCTAGTTCTTTAGCTTTCGCAACGTACTTTGAGGCATTCGTCTTAAATTCATAGGCTAATCTAGCAAGAGCTTGACGCTCTGCATTGTCATTAGGATTAAAGAGAAGAGTATGATCAGCACCCTCGGTCCCCTGAACGAAACCAATCTGGGCCGCTAAGGAAACTTGGTTTTTCGCCCAATCGGCAATCTGATCCTTATCAGAAAATGTATGGGTTACAGGCAGTTTAGCTGCCAATTCTTCCAATCCGAGCGCTCGAATGAAGAAAACGACCAGTTCTTGACGTGTCACGTTGGCTTCCGGAGAGAAAGTCGTAAGCGAGGTTCCCTGTGTGATGCCTGAAGTGACCAGAGCGCCAACGTATCCCCGATACCAGCTGTTCTCATCTACATCCAAGAAATCGTTCGCTTTCGCCGGATCTTCTTTCACTCCCAGTGAGAGTACTAAAATTTTAGCTAATTCTGCTCTGGTCATCGCCTTCAGTGGCTGAAAGGTACCATCCGCATATCCCAAAATAATTCCTGTATCTACCAGATCATCAATCTCTTTCTTTGCATAAGAATTGCTCGTATCTTTTAATTCCACTTTCTCGGCCCCGGATACGAAGGCAGGCATTGCACTGCTGAAGACCATGGTCAACAATAGCAGAACAACAATAAAACGTTTAAACCTCATTAAAAGTCTCCTCCAAATGTCTAATAGATAGTCTTGTAGTCTTATGACTTCGAAACTATTATACTAAACTTCGGGATAAAAATATGGAAATTTAGGAAATTTTATAATTTAAAAGGATATATTTTGTCACACGCCCTGCACCTAAAACGATACATGAAACAACTTCATCCAAAACACAGTCAGCACAGCCGAAAAACCATACGCTAACAGGGGTCTGACAGAAAACAACTTGAGCATAGGAAACATGATGACATTGAAAACAATCGACCATCCTAATGTCCATCCATACTGATACTGAATCCGGCCGGTTAGGGAGAAAATGTACTCCACCCCGCCATAGATCAGCACCCATTGGACATAATGAAAAAAGATTTTCATCCGGCCTTGCGGATAATTCGTCAGAAACAGCAGCGCTGTTGCCGGGAAAATGATAAAGGTATACATCAATTCCGTAAGGCATGTATCCCCGAACCAGTCCGGGGTCAGCGTCCACAGCATTCGCTCTGCGCATAAATAGTTGTATAACAAATTGCCTATAGCGAAGTACATCATGGTCGGCTGGTACTTTTGCCAGTTCCGCCAATCCCCCCATCGATATGACAACCAAATCATGCAAATAGCTATAAATAAGTGCATAGCAGCATGTCTCCTTCTCATGTTGTATGTATTATACAAATAAATTTACATTTTTATACAGTAAACTTACAGTATTATACAGTTAAAGAGAGTCGTCATGCGCATGCCCGACATTAGGATAAACTCCTTCTTTGCAGCTAAAAAAGGCTGCCCCAAAAGGTCAGGAACAACCCTTTAAGACAGCCTTCCGCTATGCAAATTCTGAGCGAGCGGGAACTATGGTCCGCTATTTTCCAATGATCAGCATTTCCTTCATGTAGGTGGGAACTACGTTCCGCTATTTTATCCATATTGGCCCATATGTAAGCTATCTAGGGCAAATAAGGCCCTGCAGTTCCGTCTTACCCCTGAAATAGGCCCATTTGGCTCAAATAGCGCCCTGTAGTTCTCCTTACTTTCTGCCAGTGCCTATTTCGCTTGTTTTTCCCATTTCGCTTTCAGGGCGCTTTCCACTTCTGCAAAAACCTGCTCGGCGGTTTTACCATCCGTAGAGATGCCTAGCTTCGCGGCTCTTTTGTTCAAAGCGGCGGATTTCTTCGCATCTTGGCTTGCTTTGAGAGCAGCGCGGATCTCTTTCGCTGTTTTGCCGTCAGTTGCGATGCCAGCCGCCGTTGCTTTCTCTTGCAGTTTCGTCAATTCCGCTGCTTGCAGTGCCTCTCTGAGCTCTTTACTCGTTTTGCCGTCTGTGCTGACACCGAGCTTAGCCGCTTTCTCTTGCAATTTCGTCTGCGCCGCTGCTTGCAGCGCCTCTCTCAATTCTTTGTTCGTTTTCCCTTCCGCACTGATCCCCAGCTTAGTCGCCTTCTCCTGCAGCTTCACCTGCACGGCTACCTGAATATCGGCTTTCAGTTGGTCCGCTGTTTTGCCATCCGTGGAGATGCCCAGCTTTGCTGCCGCTTTGTTCAAACGCTCGGTCTGTTTGGCTGCACTTGCTGTTTTCAACTCCGCTTTGATTTGTTCGTTCGTTTTCCCATCGGTCGATATGCCAAAAGCTTGCGCTTTATCCTGCAGCAATTGCTTCAAAGGATGCAAAGAGTTCCCTTGCGTCCCCGCCGCGAAAGCCGCCACCGGAATGGTTAATGCAATCGCGCCTGCCAACGCCAGTCCTGTTAGTTTTTTTAACATAAATATCACTCCTCGATTCGTCTATGGTTATATTTTTCCTTACGAACCTTATCTTAACGGATAGTTATGTCATAAGTTTGTCATGGTGCGAATCCGACGCGGCCGGCAAAAATATTTTAAAAACTGTCCCTACCCCAAGCTTGGACTCTACCCTTATAGAACCGTTATGCGCTTCTATGATATGTTTACAAATCGTCAAACCGAGCCCCGCGCCGGAGCGGTTGCGGCTTTCATCCGCTTTATAGAAGCGATCAAAAAGATGCGGCAGCTTCTCTGGCGCAATCCCCTGACCGTTATCCCATATTTCGATCCAACGCTCATTTTTGACCGCTTTCACCCGAATTCCTGCCTCCGCTCCCTCTGGGATGTGATTGATGGCGTTATCCAGCAGATTAATGAATACCTGTTTTAGCCGATCGGCATCCCCATTCACCATGAAGGGCATTTCGGCATCCGCGCTAAGTTCGATCCGTTTGGACTTGGCTTTCATCTTCATCTGAGTGACGACAAGGACAATGACATCGGACACGTTCATGGGTTGAAAGCTGAGCTTCACCTGCTTCTCTTCAAACGACGACAGCTCCATCAAATCATCCACTAAGCTGCTTAGCCGCAGCGTCTCCTGGAGGGAAACTTGAATGAACTCCTTCGCATCCTCCGGCTCTACAACGCCGTCCGTTATGCCCTGCAATGAGGCTCGTATCGTCGTCAGCGGCGTCCGCAGTTCATGGGATATTTCGGAGAGAAACCTTTTGCGCCCCTCTTCGACTTTCTGCAATTTGCCGGCCATCCGATTCAGCGACCCTGACAGCGATGCAATTTCGTCCTTCCCTCTGACAGGGACCCTCCCGCTAAAATCCCCCAAAGCCAGCGCCTCCGCTGTCTTACTCATGAGCTGAATCGGCTTCACAAAATGCCGTGAAACAAAGTACAGCACAGCCATCGCCAGCAGCGCGACCGACACCGCCGAGACGAAGATCGCACGATTGATATCGTTGATCGTACCTTGAATATTTATAAGCGGCGTATACAGAAAAATAGCCCCAAGCACGTGGTTCTCCTGCACCACAGGCCGCCCTACAATCAGCATTTTCACCGTACTGTTTTGAGCAAAATTACTCCTCAGTGTCACCTGATTCCCTGCCAGCACTTCGTCCACCCATTCCTTCTGTGCCGGGGACTCGCCGATCGACTGGATTTTATCCAGATTGGCTTTTGGATGCTTAATAAGTGCCACGCGAACGTTGGACGATTTCTCTATGGCGCTTATTTGCTTGCGGAAATCCCTCTGCAGCGTGGAACCGTCGAACAGTCCCTTCGCCAGTTCATCGACTTGTACGGTTTTTTCCAGCAGGAGCTTTTCGCTTCGGTCATACGTTTTCTGATTCATCGAATAGCCAATCGTACCTGAAATCGCCAAAATCGACACAATCGTAATGGACATGTAGATAAACAATAGCTTGCGGTAAAAAGAGTTCAGCATGCATCCGGTCCCTCAAACTTATAGCCGATGCCCCAAACGGTTCGAATGTTCCAGTCCACTTTTCGTTCCGTGAGCGCTGTGAGCTTCTGTCTTAGACGCTTAATATATAAATCTACAACGCGGTCCTCCCCTTCAAAATCCCAGCCCCATATCTTGGCGATGAGATCTTCCCGGGTAAAAACTTGATTCGGATTGCGCACGAAAAACAACAGCAGCTCGTACTCTTTTTTGGGTAAAGCGACAAGTTGCCCTTCCACGGTTACGTCGTGGGACAAAGCGTCTATGCGCAGACTGCCGACCTCATAAAGATGAGCGGGCACCGCCGCTTCCGTCCGAATCATCGTTCTGCGGAGGATCGTCGTGACGCGTGCGACCAGCTCGTTCGGGTCGAATGGCTTGACCAGGTAATCGTCCGCTCCCATTTGCAACCCCTCAATCCGCTCATCCACGTGGCCCCTTGCTGTCAGCATCAGGATCGGCACATCGCTCGCCGTGCGAATCTTCTTGCACACCGACCAGCCGTCCCGCTTCGGCAGCATAATATCAAGCACGATAAAGTCAGGCTGCAGCTGCTCAAACTGCGTGAGTGCCTGCTCGCCGTCATTTGCGGTCACCACCGCATAGCCGCTTTTCTCCAAATACAGCTTCGTGATCCGGCAAATATTATGATCATCGTCTACCACCAAAACGTTTTTCACACGACACCTTCCCCTGAACATAGGATCTATGACTCCATCATACTGGATATTTGTGAACAAAAAATTTATTTTTGCTGGAAAATAAGGGGTGCGCCGCCCTCCCAACGCACGCCCAAACAAACAAAAAAAATCCTAGCCTAAGCTAGGATTTTCCTCTACACCTTCCAACATTACACCTCAAAAGAGCTCTTCAGCGAAACAATCAGGTTAAACACGAGTTTCTCGCTTGTCGTATACTTCGGATCCACGTTAAAGTAGCCGTGGCGGAAAAACTGGAATTTATCATGCGGCTTCGCTTCCTTCATACCAGCCTCCACGAACCCTTGCACGATTTGCAGCGAGTTCGGGTTCAGGTTTTCCATGAAGGAGGCATTCTCATCCTCTTGGTCATCCAAAATGAGCGGCTCATACAGACGGAACTCCGCCGGCACGGCGCTTTTCGCATCGACCCAGTGGATCGTGCCTTTCACTTTACGGCCTGTAAAGCCGCTGCCGCTCTTCGTCTCTACGTCATACGTACAGTGAAGCTCGATCACTTTACCAGTGTCATCTTTGACGAAATCGTTGCATTTGATAAAGTAAGCATGTTTCAGACGCACTTCATTGCCCGGAAATAAACGGAAATATTTATTCGGCGGATTTTCCATGAAGTCGTCTTGCTCGATGTAGATCTCACGGGAGAATGGAATTTGGCGATGGCCCATTTCCGGGTTCTCCGAATTGTTCTCGGCATCCAGCATTTCAACGCCATCCTCCGGATAGTTGGTGATAACCACTTTAAGCGGATTAAGAATCCCCATCGTGCGGAGCGCCTTCAATTTCAAATCCTCGCGGATAAAATGATCCAGCATCTTGGCATCGACCGTACTGTTGCTGCGGGCAACCCCGATTTCACGGGCAAAGTTCCGAATCGCTTCAGCCGTAAAACCTCTGCGGCGCAGTCCGGAAATGGTCGGCATCCGCGGATCGTCCCAGCCGTCGACAGCTTGTTCGTCCACGAGCTGTTTCAGCTTTCTTTTGCTCATCACAGTGTTCGTGAGATTCAACCGTGCAAATTCATACTGTCTCGGCACATTCGGCATTTCACACTCGCGGATAACCCAGTCGTAGAACGGACGTTGATCCTCGAACTCCAAAGTACAAATGGAATGCGTGACGCCTTCGATCGCATCCTCAATCGGATGAGCGTAAGCGTACATCGGATAGATGCACCAAGTATCCCCTGTATTGTGGTGGTGCGCATGAACGACACGATAGATCACCGGATCACGGAAGTTGATATTCGGCGAGGACATGTCAATCTTCGCGCGAAGCACGCGTTCGCCGTCTTTGAATTCCCCTGCGCGCATGCGCTCGAACAAGCTGAGGTTTTCTTCCACGCTGCGGTCACGGTGCGGGCTGTTGGTGCCGGGTTGTGTCAATGTTCCACGGGTTTCGCGAATTTGCTCCGCCGTTTGATCATCTACATAAGCCAAGCCTTTGCGAATCAAAACCACCGCGCGGTTGTACATTTCCTCGAAATAATTCGAAGCAAAGAAGAGACCGTCCCATTTAAAACCGAGCCATTCGACATCCGCTTTAATGGATTCCACGTATTCCGTATCTTCCTTGACAGGATTCGTATCGTCAAAACGGAGGTTCGCTCGTCCCTTGAACTCATCCGCCAATTCAAAATTTAGAATAATCGACTTCGCATGCCCTATATGAAGGTATCCGTTCGGCTCTGGGGGGAATCGGGTTACGACCTGGCTGACTTTGCCTGAATTCAAATCTTCGATTACAATGTTCTTAATGAAATTGGATGTGGTGCTCGTTGGAGTCTTCGTTTCCATATTGTGCCAGCCTTTCTCCCAGTGGTTAAAGTTTTATTTTCTATCATACACTAAAAGTTACATAAATATAAAGGAGCCCTAGCGATGGAAACATTCGAGCATTATTTGGATAAATACGCAGAACTCGCAATTCGTGTTGGATTAAATGTACAAAAGGATCAAACGGTCGTCATCATGACGCCGATTTCTTGTGCCGACTTCGTCAGGAAGTTGACCAAGAAAGCGTATGATGCCGGTGCCAAAGACGTCGTCATTGATTGGGATGACGATGAAGTGAAGGCGCTTCGTCTGAAGCATGCCCCGGAATCCACACTTCGAGAATACCCGATGTGGCGGGCTAACGGCCTCGAAGAGATGGCCGAGAACGGCGCAGCTTTTTTACAAATTTACGCACCGAATTCCGATTTACTTAAAGATGTAGACCCTGAACGTGTGGCCATTTCCAGCAAAACCGCGGCTACTGCACGCGAAGGCTTCCTAAACTACATGCGCAACAATAAAGTCAGTTGGTTGATGGTCTCTTACCCGACAGCGGAATGGTCCGCTAAAGTATTCCCGGATTTGAGCGAAGCTGAGCGCATTCAGAAGCTTTGGGAGCAGATTTTCAAGCTTACCCGCGTAGACAAAGAGGATCCGGTTGCCGCATGGAACCAGCACATTAAAACCTTGACCGATAAGCAAAACCTGCTGAACAGCAAGAAGTACAAACAACTTCACTTCAAAGCGGAAGGCACCGATCTGTACATCGAGCTTGCACCTAAGCATCAATGGGTTGCCGCAGGAAGCGAAACCGAAAACGGCACCTTCTTCATTCCGAACATCCCAACGGAGGAAGTGTTCACCATGCCTGCCAAAACAGGCACGAACGGAACCGTGCGCAGCACGCTGCCTTTGAGCTATCAAGGCTCCCTTATCGATGGCTTCACGCTCACTTTCGAGAACGGCAAAGTCGTGAAAGCAACCGCCGAAGTTGGGCAAGAAGTGCTGAACAAAATGCTGGATATGGATGAAGGCGCCCGCTACTTAGGCGAAGTCGCACTCGTACCGTTTGATTCGCCGATTTCAAATTCCGGACTGATTTACTACAATACCTTATTCGACGAAAATGCTTCCTGCCACATTGCGTTAGGTAATTCGTACCCTTTCACAATTGAAGGCGGAACTTCTATGAGTCTTGAAGAGCTTGCCCAAAATGGCTTTAATAAAAGTTTAATCCACGTCGATTTCATGATCGGCTCTGCCGACATGGACATTGATGGCCTAGCTGAAGATGGAACGCGCGAGCCTTTATTCCGCAAAGGCAACTGGGTCTAAAAGTCACAAGCCAAAAGCTTAAGCAGCAAGAAGACCGCCAAATCAGGAGCGCAGGCTCCTTAACATGGCGGTCTTTTATTTATTAATGCTCTTCGCGTTTGTGATACCGGTAAGTCTTGACGACAGCAGACTCTTTCAATATCCACCGGCCTTTATGCCATTTCCATACGGAGGTTGCATAACCGAGTGTATCGGCGTTCGCAATACCGGTAATTCGCTGGACACCCTTCAGCTCACAGTTACCGTCGCCCTTCTTATCCACCGGCATCAAGAGACTGTATGCATCCACGCTCACGGTAATCGGTTTGACCACCTTGCCGTTTTTGTATACGCCGAACTTCTCGTAATCGTCTTTGCGGTCTTTGATGTCGATTTTGAACGATTTTCCGGTCGCTTCGATCTTCATTTTCACCACATAGTTATTCTTGAAGGTGGCATGAACCCGAAGCGGCTCAGGCAGCGGAATCGCGGTCGGCACGTTATTTTTCAGCGAATACATGTAAAAGGTTGATAACCCGCCGCTTCCGCCATTTTCCGCAGAGACATAAATTTGAGGCAGCTTCTCCCCGATAAAATCGCAAAACTGCATGTTCGGATTGTATCCCCCTTGCAGAGGGATGACGACCTGCGTCTGACCCGGGCTCGAGACAACAATGAACAGTTTGTCATAGTACGGGCTGTTCATGTCCAACTTGGAACCGACGAGGGCCACATGATCCTTCACTCCGTCGCCGGTCACATCGATATCACGGGTCTGGATGAGCTGCCCTTGCTGCCCCTGCTGTCCGGGCTGGGCTGACGGTGAAGGGGATCGTTCATCGTTCGTTTCCGCTTGGGCTGCGCCCTGCCCTCCGAAAGATAGACAGCCCAGGAGCAGGCCGATCGCCGCTGCTCGCAGAGCTATTTTAGCGCTATTTTGAAACATGTGAATCATCAGACTCCCTTAATCTTGGATTTGAATACGGCTTATTGTTTCAAATTTTCCCAAGATGTATGTATGCGGGAACCTGATGTCTTACAAAACAGGAGGCCGACGATACTTCGTCGCTTGTTCAAAAGCATACCCCAAGGCGAGCAGCTTCCCTTCGCTGAAAGCCCCTGCAGAGAACATAACGCCCATCGGCCCCTCAGCCGTATAGCCGGCAGGTACGTTCAGCAGCGGATAGCCGGCACGGGCGGCAATGTCATAGCCTTCGTCGCCGGGAAATAACAGCGCATCCAACTGATGCTCCGCCAGTACATGATCGATGCCGCGAGCACGGGTAAGCTCCTGATAGGCAGCCAAATTATGGAGATACTCCTCCTCCGTCAGTGTGCCGCTTGTTTCGTCCGACCAAATCAGCGTATTCTGTCCATAGACCAGCGCCTTTTCTGCATTCTCGCTATTGAACGCAATGACCTCCTGCAAAGTATGTACAGGAACGGATGCGTCGAGCTTGGATAAATAGTCGTTGAGATCTTTTTTGAATTCATAGCGCAGCACTTCATAATTCCACTCGGCCTGCTCGCATGGCAGCGATACAGGGTCGATCACAACCGCTCCCTGCTCGCGCAGTGTACCAATGGCCTTTTCGGCAATAAGCCGGGCCTCCTCGCTCAAACCCTTATAGAACCAGCGGGGAATGCCAATTCTTGCCCCTTGCAGACTTTTTGCGTCCAGGAAGGTTATATAGTCGCTCGGACGGCAAACCCCTTCGCTGGCCAAACTCAGGGGGTCCCGCGCATCAACGCCGGTCAGTGCGCCAAGCATCAGCGCTGCATCGGTGACTGTCCGAGACATTGGACCCGGCGTGTCCTGCGAGTGAGAGATCGGAATAATGCCTGTGCGGCTGAGCAATCCCACTGTCGGCTTTAGGCCGACCAAGCTGTTGTGATGCGCAGGATTTACGATGGAACCGGACGTTTCCGTTCCGATAGTCGCTGCCGCGAAGCTGGCTGCGGCCGCTGCGCCGGAGCCCGAGCTGGACCCGCCAACCTCGAACTGCCCCGGTCCGTACGGGTTCAAGACTTGCCCGCCTCGGGAGCTGTAGCCTGACGGCATCGGCCCGGACATGAAGTTGGCCCATTCCGTCATATTCACCTTCCCGAGCAGGACGGCTCCGGACTCCCGCAGCTTGGCGGCGATGAAGGCATCTTCAGCCGCCAGCGATTGTGCCAGCGCCAAAGAACCCGCACTCGTATGCATGCGGTCGCCTGTGTCGATATTATCTTTAAGCAGGATCGGGATGCCATGGAGTGGTCCCCGGCTTCCTTGCCTTTGACGTTCGTCATCAAGCTCTTGTGCGATCCGGAGCGCATCCGGATTGATTTCCAGCACAGCGTTAATACGCTTGTTAAACTTTTCTATTCTTTTCACATACAAAGCAACCAGCTCGGCAGCACGGATTTCCCCCGCTTCCATGGCCTTTTGCATGGTTGTAATATCAGCTTCTACAATCCAGTTATCCGGTTTTTCCGACATATTTGATCGCCTCCTGTAAGATTCGAGACATGACTACCTGAGTTATACTATACTCTTTGTGTGGGTATTTTTGGAATACATTTCAGCGGACATCCTCCGCTCTTCTAAATAAGGCAGGTGATCTCATGCAATTGATCAAACGAATAACGGACAGCGATATGCTGGGCGGCGAGCCTCAATTTATGATCCAGGTATCTCGCTATGCGTCGAGAGGTATTTTGGTCGATAGCCTGATGAATGTTGCGATGATGTACATGTCGGAATCCGATCTTTACAAGCTGCCTGGCGGTGGGATCGAGAATAGCGAACATCCGGAAGCTGCTTTTATACGTGAAATTAAGGAAGAAACAGGGTACGGCGCTGAAATTACGCATGAGCTGGGCATTATTGAGGAACATAAGAACCGCAATGGCTTTATGCAGCTCTCCTACTGCTATATAGCCAAAGCGCATCATCTTTCCAGTGCGCCAACACTGACGGAAAATGAATTGCGGCTGGGAATGTCGTCCGTATGGATGACGCTGGGCCAAGCATTGGAAGCGATGAATGACTCCCTGCACAAATGCCATCGTTATTCGGCGAAATTTATGCTTTTGCGCGATAAAACTATACTTGAGCATGCGATTAACCTTTTCGCCGGACAAGGCAACGCTTATGAAACGTATTGAATCAGTGAGGTGCTATTTTTGAAGATTGACCGTTTGCTTGCCATTACCATGCTGCTATTAAACCGTAGAAGAATAAGCGCAAAGGAACTTTCAGAGCGTTTCGAAGTGTCTTTGCGAACGATATACCGGGACGTAGAAGCCATTAACCAAGCGGGTATTCCTGTCGTATCATTTGCCGGCTTAAGCGGCGGGTACGAAATTATGGACCAGTACCGGTTGGAGCGCCAATTCCTGTCACTGGAAGAGCTGCAATCGATCATCGTCGGGCTAAAAGGGATTCGTTCCACGGTCGGTGACCAGGAAGTCGGCAACCTGCTCGATAAAGTCGGCGCGCTCGTAGCCAAATCGGAGCAAAACACAGCCGCCAGGCTGGACGATCAGCTCATCATTGACATGAACCCGTGGCGGCGAGGCAACGAGGATAAAGAAAAGCTGACTACGCTGCGGAATGCGATTAAGGAATCGAGGCAGATCACTTTTCAGTATGTCTCTTCCCAAAGCGAGCAATCCGTCCGCACAACGGAGCCTATGAGCATCGTAGCCAAGGGATTTGGCTGGTATTTGTACGGATACTGCCTGCTTCGCCAAGATTTCCGCATATTCCGGTTATCCCGTATGAAGGAAATTGAGGTGCTTCCCGAGACGTTTGAACGCCGAACGGAAGCTGTAGGACCGCTGCATTATGGCTGGGGCAAAAGTGACCCCTCTACCCTGATCACCATGGTGCTGCATGCGCAGCAGAGCATTCAGGCGCAGATTGAAGATTACTTCCAGCCGAAGCAGATCGCTTATCAGCCGGACGGCTCCATGCTGATTACCGCCCAACAGCCGGACGAGCCATGGCTGCTAGGCATGCTGCTCGGCTTGGGTCCAGGCGTCCGTGTTCTAGAGCCCGCACATCTGGCGGCAGCCATTAAAGAAAAAGCTGAAAAAATCGTTCAGCTCTATTCATAACCCTGACATTATGCTGTCAGTCGGGTTTGTCTATACTGAGGGTATATCCAATCTAAGGAGGCTTTCCCTATGTTTAGAACAATTCAAGATTTCGTAAATGAATGGAACAATGAATCCCAAGCGACTCAGCGCGTATTCGACACACTGACCGATGCATCCCTTACCCAACAAATCGCGCCGGACTTCCGCCCACTCGGGCAGCTGGCTTGGCACATCGCCACAACCATCCATGAAATGACTTCCCGCATGGGACTCTCCTTTGAAGCGCCCGAAGGCGAAGAGCATGCGCCTTCCTCCGCCAAAACCATCGCCGATGCCTACCGCGCCCAAGCGGCTGCACTGACGAACGCCATCCAGTCCCAGTGGACAGATGCGAAGCTGGCGGAGTCCACCGACATGTATGGCGAAACGTGGCTGAATGCGACAACACTGCGAATCTTTATCTCGCACGAAATTCACCACCGCGGTGAAATGATCGTGCTGATGCGTCAAGCTGGCTTGCGCGTGCCGGATATATACGGACCGACTCGCGAGGATTGGCTGGAACGTGGGATGCAGCCGCTTATCTAATAACAACTCAAGCCTTGCGGCCTTCCATCAGCTATAATGGAAGAAAACCCCAAGGAGGAGTCGTATGCGCAATCAAACCGTTATCGTCACCGGCGCCAATTCCGGCATGGGACTGGCTACGACCGTGGAGCTCGCCCGCAAGGGCGCGCATGTGATTATGCTGTGCCGCAGCCGCCAAAGAGGCGAGCTGGCGCTTGCCGAAGCACTCCGTCAGAGCGGGTCCGAGCTGATCGAGCTGATGCTCTGCGATCTAGGCGAACTAGCCAGCATTCGCGCTTTCGCTGACGCCTTCCTCGCCAAGCACAGAGTTCTGGACGTGCTGGTGAACAACGCAGGCGTCGTCACCGTGAAACGGCAAACCACGTCGGACGGCTTCGAAGCGATGACCGGCGTTAACCACCTGGGCCACTTCCTGCTGACCCGGCTCTTGTTGGAAGCCATCCTCCGCGCCCCGCAAGGGCGGATCGTCAATGTGTCCTCCGGCGCCCACAAAATAGGGCGCTTCGATTTCGACAACACCTACCTGACCCGGGGGTTCAGTGTGTGGAGAGGCTACGCGCAGTCCAAAATCGCGAATATTTGGTTCACGCGCGAGCTGGCCAAGCGGCTGGCCGGCACAGCCGTAACGGTCAACGCGCTGCATCCGGGCGCGGTCGGCACGAATATCGGTGTCGATCGGGACACCGGGTTCGGCAAGGCCGTTCACCGATTGCTCCGGCCTTTTTTCCTGACGCCGGCGCAGGGCGCGGAGACGGCCATCTATTTGGCATCCAGTCCGGATGTGCGCACAGTGAGTGGCGAATATTTTTACAAGAAGAAGATTGCCCCTGTTTCGGACAGAGCCAAGGATGATGAATGGGCCGCACGCTTTTGGGCATGGAGTGAGCGGGAAGTCGGGTTGGACGGCGGCTAGCCGTTGCGCTTGGGACAAGCGGAAGAAAACCCAAAACAAAAGGACGAACCGATCCCTACCAAGGGGCGTTCGTCCTTTTTATTTTTGGGCTGAATTCCGAGTTGCAACTGTGTACTTTTTCCGCCAAACATGTTATTATTGTTTTACGTAATTACGTATTTACGTATTTAAAAAATAAAAAAGAGGTGATCCTTTTGACTGAAACAAGGGATTATGGAGCCGAACTCGATGCGATGCGCGATCAACTGAACAAACTGCAGCAGCTGATGGAAGCGTACAACATGCCCGCAAGGGAACAATCGAACAGGATGATTAAGCAGCACTTGCAGCAGGAGCAAGAGCAGCCGACGGACAAAAAACGAGGCGGAGTTTACTACTCGGGGCAGTTTCAAAACGGGCAATCCCAATACCGGTGGGAGCCCCAGGAGAGAGGAGTGGACCAGCTTCTCGAGCTGGACGGCGATAAAGCCGCCAAAATCCTTGCCGCTTTAGGCCATAAGCAGCGGTTGGATATTTTAAGAACGGTTTTGCAGGAGCCGCTGACGGGGCCTGAGCTCGTCGAACGATTGAACATGGGCACAACGGGACAGCTTTATCATCATATGAAGGCCCTCGCTGGAGCCGACCTCTTAGTGCAGGAGGAAAGAGGCGGCAAATACGCCATCCCCGGTCATCGCGTGCTTCCGCTGCTGCTGCTGTTTGCAGCCGCATCGGATTTTATAGATACCAGCGACTACTTGGATATGTTCGAGGTTCGAAATGATGCGCGTTCCTACTTAGGAGATACCTCCGAAGCCGGCGAAACCTACGATCCACATTATTTGCTGTGGGCCGTGGTGGAGAACTCCCTTTTGGAGCATCTGCATGGCACCTGCACTGAGATTCAGCTCTTCCTGCACCGGAACGGCAGCATGACCGTAGCCGACAACGGCCGGGGCATCCCCGTGCAAGCTCTGCCGGACCAGCAGCCCCGCGTTCAAGCTGTGCTCACGGACATGAGCCGCCTAAGCGCAAGCGCTTCTTTCCTGGCCCCCGGCGGTGAAAAGGGCATCAGCATGCCGATCGTCAACGCACTGTCCCGCAGTCTAACGGTCGAAATTCGGCGTGAGGGCAAAGTGTTCGAGCAGCACTACAAACATGGCATCCCGCAAAGCGAGCTGCAGACCGTCGGCATCACCAAAGAGACCGGCACCCGTCTAACGTTCCTGCCGGATCGGGACATTTTTGGCAGAAGCTTCGAGCTTCCTGTCCTCCAAAAACAAGCAGCCGAGCTTTCAGCGCTGTATCCGAAGCTAAAGCTTCAAGTGCTGACCGACTAAAGGCATCGACCGCTGCAATTAATGAGAAAATCTCTTCTCGATTTTCTTACTTAACACCATTGAAACCCCTACGAATAGGACCACATAGAGAAGCCTGAATGGATTCTCGATAAACCGGTGAATATCATAGCCGATAAAAGAAACCGACATGACCATAACCGCTTTGCCGGCAAGAACCGCAACGAGAAACGAACGGAATCTCATTCCGACTAGCCCAGCCGCCATATTGATAACGACGAACGGACCGACTGGAAAAAGACTAAGCAGGAACACATAATTAAAAGCCTGCCGGCGAGCCCAAACCAGACTTTTCTGCACCTTGGGCTTTTGTGACCACCGCACTAAGTAGGGATGGCCAGCCACTTTTTTTACAATCGCAAAGGTGACCAAACAGCCGCCCACAATCCCGATCCATGAGTACAAAAAGCCGAGCCACAGCCCATATACTGCCGCGTTAACGCTAATAATGACAAGCGTCGGCAGAGGCGGAACGAACGATTTCATAAAAGGAAGAAGAAGGCCGGGTAAAGGGCCCAGCGACCGGTATTTATCGACCAGCATGGCCAAATTCTCTTCCGTCATATAGGACAAAAGCTCTGTCAATCCCATAGGGGACACACCTACTTTGCTTGCAATAATGAATGGCGGAAGCTCCGCCGTCTATAGGCATGATAGCACATTCTGCAAGACATGAGCACTTTTGAGTGAAGATGAGCTGGCGGAGCCATAAAAGTGAAAGAGCCCTCAACCATGTTGGTTGGGGGCTTTGATGAACCATTGGCTGCTTCAGACACGTGTTAGGCTATGATTAGGCGTAACGCGGGATTTTGGAGGCTACATCCTCACGCCTCGAGCGGGCTCACCGCCTCATGGAGCAGCTGCTCCAGCTCGGCGGTGTAAGCCGCACGCTGCGCTTCGTCCCAGCCGAAGCGCTCCGCCATGAAGGCGACCGCAGGCGCCTTCCACTGCCGTGCCCACGCGATATCGAAGAAGAGGGCCCCCGTGCGGCGGATGAAGAAATCCGCCGGCTTCACAGCCATCTCGCACTCGATCGCGTACACGAGCGCAGCGAGCACAGCGGCGGGCATCCCCCGGTATGCCGCCTCATCCCAGTACTGCGCCAGCAGCTCGAACACGGCATCCACGTTGGAGCCGTACCGCCGCGCCAGCAGCGCAGCTTCGGCATACGTCAGCCCCAGCCGCTGGCCTTGGCTGACCTTGCTCTGCAAGAACGGCTCCAGCCTCACGGAGCCGCCGACATCGCCGCCGGAAATCGGCAGCGTGCGGGTACGGCTCGGCGTCAGCTCAGCCGCCGAGGCCGCTCCCTCCGCCACCAGCATGGCGGCGATTTGGTCCACGACCGTCTCCGCCATCTTGCGGTAGCCGGTCAGCTTGCCCCCGGCCATCGAGATGAGGCCGGAGTCCGATACGAAGATTTCATCGCGGCGCGAAATCTCGGAAGGATCTTTGCCCTCCTGGTGGATCAGCGGGCGCAGCCCGGTCCAGCTCGACTCGACGTCAGCCTCCGTCAACCCGAGGGTCGGGAACATCTCGTTGGCGGCTCGCAGCACATACGCGCGATCCGCCTTCGTAATCCGGGGATTCACGATATCCCCTGTATAGTTCGTGTCCGTGGTCCCCACGTAGGTTTTACCGTCACGCGGAATAGCGAACACCATCCGCCCGTCCGGCGTATCAAAATAAACCGCCTGCCGCAGCGGAAACTTGCTCTGATCGAACACCAAATGCACGCCTTTGGTCAGATGGAGCGTTTTGCCCTTCTTGGAACGGTCCATTTCGCGCAGCGTATCCACCCAAGGACCAGCCGCATTCACGATCTTACCCGCATACAACGAGTAAGACGGCTTTTCTCCCGAGCCGTTTCCGCCGAGCTGATCAGCCACCCGAACGCCAATCAGCTTGCCATTTTCGACAAGCAGCTCCTCCACCTTGGCGTAATTCACAGCTTGAGCTCCCAACTCCACGGCTTTTTTCATAACCTCGATCGTCAGCCGCGCATCGTCCGTCCGATATTCCACATAATAGCCGCCGCCTCGCAGGTCTTTCTTTTTCAAAAGAGGCTCATGACCCAGCGTTTCCTGAGGACTGAACATTTTGCGGCGCTCCGCTCGTTTGACTCCCGCTAAGAAATCATAGACCCTTAAACCAAGGGATGTAGACAGCTTGCCGAACGTTCCCCCTTTATAAAAAGGCAGCAGCATCCACTCCGGCGTCGTCACATGCGGACCATTTTCGTACACAATCGCCCGCTCTTTGCCCACTTCAGCAACCACTTTCACATCCAGCTGCTTCAAATAACGCAGTCCCCCGTGCACAAGCTTCGTCGACCGGCTCGACGTCCCTGCAGCAAAATCTTGCATGTCAATAAGCGCCGTACGAAGTCCTCTGCTTTGCGCATCGAGCGCAATACCCGCTCCGGTTATCCCCCCGCCGATTACAATTAGATCAAATGTCTGCTCCGACATGCTTTGCAGGATGTCATTTCTTTTTAACCCGCTAAAGTTGTGTGCCATCTCTGTCATCTCTGTCATCCCAATCTCTCCCCTCGAATTATGAAAATAAAAGCCATAACAGACCTAGACACGTTTATTACGTGCAGGTCGCCATGGCTTCTCCCAGTCTCCAACCGAATATTAACTTGTTATAAAAGATATCATTGCCCAATCATTTAAAAGCCATCGCGGCTCCAACCGCTTTTTTCCAACCGCCGTAAAGCTTTTCCTGCCGCTCAGCATCCATCGCAGGCTCAAAAGCCTCATCCACCTGCCACTGCGCGGCAATCTCCGCCTGGTCCTTCCAAAAGCCAACCGCCAGCCCAGCCAAAAAAGCTGCGCCCAGCGCCGTTGTCTCACTAATGACCGGACGTTCTACCGTAACGCCCAGCATGTCGCTTTGGAACTGCATGAGGAAATTGTTTTTCACCACTCCCCCATCGACCCGCAGCTTCGTCAGCTCAATGCCGGAATCGTCCTCCATCGCCTGCAGCACATCCTTCGTTTGATAAGCAAGGGATTCGAGCGTAGCCCGGATAAAATGCTCCTTCGACGTCCCGCGTGTCAGCCCGAAAACTGCGCCGCGCACGTCACTATCCCAGTAAGGCGTACCCAGACCTACAAAAGCCGGAACGACATACACGCCGTCCGTCGACTCCACGCGCTGCGCATAGGCCTCGCTGTCTTGAGCCGTTTCGATCATCCGCAGCCCGTCACGCAGCCACTGAATCGCCGAGCCCGCTACAAAAATACTGCCTTCCAGCGCGTATTCGACCTTCCCGTTCAGCCCCCAAGCAATGGTCGTCAAAAGACCGCTGCGCGACGGTATCGCGTAATTTCCCGTGTTCATCAGCATAAAACAGCCCGTGCCATAGGTGTTCTTGGCCATCCCTTTTTCAAAGCAAGCCTGCCCGAACAACGCCGCCTGCTGATCCCCAGCCGCACCCGCGATCGGAATCGCCGAGCCGAAAAAGAGGCTCTCCAACGTATGTCCATACACCTCCGAAGAAGAACGAACCTCCGGCAGCATGGAAGCCGGAATGTCCAGATGGCCAAGCAGCTCTTCATCCCACTTCAGCTCGTGAATGTTATACAGCAGCGTTCGCGAAGCGTTGGAATAGTCCGTTACGTGCGCTTTGCCGCCGGTCAGTTTCCAGATCAGCCAGGTGTCCATCGTGCCAAACAGCAGATCGCCCTGCTCGGCCTTCGCTCTGGCTCCTTCTACGTGATCGAGAATCCATTTGATTTTGGTCCCCGAGAAATAAGCGTCAATTAAAAGTCCTGTACGTTCCCGAAAAAGGTCGCTAAGCCCCTGCTCTTTGAGCGCTTCGCAAATTTCGGCCGTCTGCCGCGACTGCCATACGATCGCATGATAAACCGGCATTCCGGTGTGCCGATCCCAGACAACCGCCGTTTCCCGTTGGTTGGTGATGCCGATACCCGCGATTTCCGCCGGCTGCACCCCCGATTCCGACACAACCGCCGCCATCACGCCCTGAATCGACAACCATATTTCATTCGCATCATGCTCAACCCAGCCCGGCTTCGGAAAATGCTGCTTAAACTCCATCTGCGCCGTGTGCACGATGCTCCCTTTTTGATTGAACAAAATCGCTCTGGAACTAGTCGTTCCCTGATCAAGCGAAAGAATATAGGAAGCGGCTGCTGCCATTAGTCATACCTCCAAAAGTTAGGATCGCCCTTGATAATGCTGCCACAGCTCCGTATTCGAAGTCGTAACGGCTGTCGCTCCGGCCTCCAACGCCTGCTCTACATCCCCCACTGAACGAATGAGTCCTCCTGCAAAAATAGGAATGCCCGAACGCTCCTTCACTTCTTTAATAATGTGCGGAATGATGCCGGGAAGCACCTCGATGTAATCTGGCTGCGTTCTCTCCAGAAGGGTGTAGCTTTTTTCAAGTGCGCTGCTGTCAAGGAGAAACAGCCGCTGAATGGCGATGAGCCCATTCTGTTTCGTCTTCGTAATGACCGTCCCCCGCGTAGAAATGATCCCGGCAGGGCGAATGCTTTGGCACAGAAACTCAGCCGCATATTCGTCGTTTTTGAGTCCTTCAATTAAATCCGCGTGCAGCAGCAGCTTTTTGCCGTTTGCCCGGCCCAGATCTACAATATTTTTCAACTGTCCGATATGGCTGTCCAGCAGCACGATATAGGTATAAGAGGATTTCAGCAGCTTCTCCAAATCCTTCATTTTGCGAATCGCCGGTAAAATCCGTTGCTTCTGCAAAGACAAGCTCATCATCTCCGTTCATTCTTCGTGTGCGCGCCCCTGCGGGTTTAGACAACAAAAAACTCACGAAAAGATGTACCAATTATATGCAATTGGCATCCTCCGTGAGTCTCCTGTTCTCCGTCACATGTTATTAACTTACTTCTCATTCTACTGACACCTGCTTCGCCTGTCAATGAGAACAGTACCCATTTCAGTTATGTTGACAGCGCCTTGCGTACGGCTAAAATGTATTTCGATTGGTCGAGCGGATTTACGCCCCTCCGCCTGCGCTCCGCATGTACGTCCGGCGGACTCGGCTGATAACCGCCGAACGACGACGTAATGACACCCCGGCCGCCGGACATCGCGCTGAGCTTCACCGGATAGTCCAGCGAAGTGGCAACGGGCAGCCGGCCCTCTACCACGAACCGGTCGCCGCTAATCTCCGGCGGATCGAAGCTCGCCCGCATCTGTACCAAATCGCTGAGCACCTTCCCCCCGTATGCCTCGGGAACCGTAATCCGAACTTGCAGCATCGGCTCGAGCAGCGTCGTCCCGGTCTGCGCTAAGCCTTGCATAAGGCCCATCGGGGTGGCGACGGCAAAATCGAGCGGATGCGTATGCCACACATGGTGTTCGCCGTAGGTGAGAGTTACCTTAAGGTCGGTAACTTCCCAACCGAGCAGACCCTGCTGCAGCGCCTCCGGTACGCGGCGCTCCACCTCGCTCTGGTACTGCGCCAGCAGCTGATCGGCGCGTACTTGCGACGCGTAGACGAAACCGCTGCCCGGAGCACCCGGCTCGATGCGAAAGCGCAAAATGGCCCAGCACGGCTTGGGCATCGTATAAGCGATGAAGCCTTCGCCCGGCTGCGAAGGCGTTTCTTTATAAATGACGGAAGGCTGATCGAACCTTGCCTGCAGTCCAAAACGGGAAGCCAGAAGGCTCGTCAAAATCTCCAATTGGATCGCGCCCATCACCTTCACGTGCAGCTCGCGTTCCTCCTGCAGCCATTGGAGGTCGAGCAGCGGATCCTCGTCCGTAAGCTCTTGCAGCGCGGCGACGAGCGCCGGGTACTGCGCATCGCTCTCTGCATGCACCTGCACGGTCAGCAGGGGCACCGCGAGCCGCGGAGCCGGCGGTACAGCGTCAGGGCAGCCCAGCACGTCGCCGATCCGCACCTGCGTCAATCCGCAGACGGCCGCGATATCGCCCGCCGCGACAAAACCGATATCTTCGGCGCGGCGCCCGTCGATTTTGCGAATCTGGGTCACCTTCTCCTCCACGCCCTGCGTGGCGTTGAGCACGGTGTCCCGGTTGCGGATCGCCCCCTCGTAGAGGCGGACGTATGCCATTCTGCCCATGGTCTTGTCCCGCTCGACCTTGAACACCACGGCCGAAAGCGGCTGCTCTGCGCTGCCGCCCGGCCCGGGTAAATAATCGAGGATGGCTTCCATCAGTTCCTCGATGCCAAGCCCTTTGCTCGATGCTCCCACGAGCAAAGGATAAGCCAGCCCCTGCCGCGCGTATCGCTGCAGGGCTGCTTTGACTTCGCGTGCCGGGATGGGCACGCCTTCGATGTAGCTCGCGAGCAGGTGCTCGTCGAGCTCGGACAGCTTTTCGACCGCTGCCGCTAGGTCGAAGCCGGGCGCCTGCGCGCCCTCTTGGAACACGCTCGCCGCGCCGCGGAACGTGTCTTCGGTGCCGAGCGGCGCATAGATCGGCACCGCCATGCCCGTGAGCTGCTTGTGAATGTCGCGCAGCACCCTCTCGGCGTCGGCGCCGACGCGGTCCATTTTATTCACGTACAGCAGAGTTGGAATCTTGAGCGACTGAAGCGCATGCCAGATCATCTCCGTCTGCGACTGCACGCCTTCAACCGCGGAAACAATCAGAATCGCCCCGTCCATTACTCGTAGGGAGCGCTCCACCTCCGATAGGAAGTCTACGTGTCCTGGGGTATCTACCACATTAATAGACGTATCCTTCCATGTAAAAGAGGTCGTCGCACTGCGCACCGAAATACCGCGCTCCCGCTCCACATCCATGGAATCCGTTTGCGCGGTGCCGCTATCCACACTGCCTAGGGCGCGGATTCTCCCGCTATGATACAGCAGATGCTCAGTCGTCGTCGTTTTACCCGCGTCTACGTGGGCGAAAATTCCCACATTTCTTCGCGGAATTCGTAGCTCCTTGCCCTTTTCGTCGGTCATTGAAGTGCTCTGCTCCTTCTATTTACCAGTCTTTGTCCTCCTATTATACTTGAAGAACAGACACCAATGAATCCTTATACCAGAAGTACATCTGCCCACAACAATCAAAGCGACTTTCAAGGAGGCAAGCTGCTATGACGGACAATGCTCATTCTGATGAACAAGATCCATCTGTTTCAACACACACAGCCATCCTGCTTCATAAGGAACATCCAGCCATCCTAGCGCTTTCTGAGGCCGACAGCCGATTAGCCTGCCTCATCCGCCTTGTCGGCGAACTGACTTTGACACCAAGCTCCTCTCCCTTCGAGTCGCTGGCCATGTCAATTATTTCCCAACAGCTCTCCGCTAAAGCGGCAGCGACCATTAAGGCCAGAGTGAAGCTTATCGTACCGGAGTTCACGCCTGAGCTGATCCTTGCCGCAGATGAAGTTGCCATCCGGCAGTGCGGGGTCTCCTTCCCTAAGATCCGCTACATTCGCGATCTCAGCAGCAAAATTTTGGCCGGAGAGGTGCGTCTGGACTCTTTGCAGGAGCTGGATAACGCCGAACTTCTGAAACAGCTCACAAGTGTCAAAGGCATTGGCGTATGGACAGCCGAAATGTTCATGATTTTCGCCTTAGGCAGACCGGACGTCATGTCCGTCGGCGATGCCGGCCTCCAGCGTGCTGCCCGCTGGCTTCACCAGCTGGAAGAGCGCAAAGACGGCAACTATTTGGCGCAAATCGCACCGCCATGGACCCCCTACCGCAGCTTCGCTTCCCTCTTTTTATGGCGAGCCGTCGATATGGGCTTCGTGGACTCCGGCCTTCCGGTGGAGGATTGTCTGAATGCGAGCCTCGCTTGAGCATGCTGTTATAGGCTAGGCGGTCCCACGGTAGCGTTTCAGACTTTCAAAATCGGTAGAGAGGGGCCTCTCCCTTGCGTTTAGCTTGTTTTACAGCGTTATTGAGGGCAATTTGCGGTTTTGGCGTAAGTTAGCGATGAAAACGGCGTTACAGAGTGACTTAGTGTTAAGGAAGCAGTTGGAAAAAAAGTGAGACGTCCTTTTCGGACGTCTCACAGAGATTTCACCACACAAACGCTGTTGAGAGGGCCTTTTTCGACCTCTCGCGGGACAAAATCGCGCTTTCTCATGCTCTTTCTCATCTGAGAAGTCCTTTTCGGACGTCTCACAGAGATTTCACCACACAAACGCTGCTGAGAGAGCTTTTTTCGGCCTCTCGCGGGACAATATCACTCTTTTGTCATGCTCTTTCTCCCCTGAGACGTCCTTTTCGGACCTCTCACAGAGATTTCACCACGCCAACGCTGCTGAGGGAGCCTTTTCGGACCTCTCGCGAGACAATATCGCTCTTTTGTCATGCTCCACTCTTTCCCACGCACTTTGCCCCGCTCTGCTCCCCAAAAGGCCCTCTCTCCTCCTACCTTTCGTTCCACTCGCTACCGCACACCAAACCTTCCCTCACTCCACCGGCACCCGCAATCCCCGCAAATACGTCTGCAGCAGTCGCCGCAAGCTCTCATCACGCTCGAGCTCCATGCGGAACCCGTTTCTATGTTCAAGCGACGCGAACCCATGCACCATACTCCGGAAACCGCGCACCACATGCAGCGCATCTTCCTCGCTCAACCCGTACGGCGCAAGAATCCGCAGCAAAAAAAACACAACCTCGCTGCCCGCCTCCTTCAATTCAGGATCCTCATAGTCAGGCAAGAAAGAGATCGCCTCATATAAGCCCGGATGAATTCTCGCGAATTTCACGTAAGCAAAGCCCGCGGCAAGCAAGGCATCGTCTTCCGCTTTGCCGATCACCGCCTCAACCATGGCGGCTTTAATAAGCACCAGCCCACGCCGGGAAAGCTGCCTCCGAAGGTCAGGCAAGCCTTTGATATGATTATAAAGTGATGGTGTTTTTACGTTTAATTTGGCTGCTAACGCGGCTAAAGTCAGCCCTTCCACCCCTTGGGCGTCTGCGATTTCAACAGCTGCTTGCAGTACATTTTCTGCGTCTAATCCTGGTCGTTGTGCCATAAATGTCCCATCCCTCTTCTCTACACGTTGGCTGCTGCCAACTGAAACTTTCTAGCGGCTTCCTCAATTGCGCGGTCCATTGCCGCAAGAGGCTGCTCAATCATCATACCGTGCCCGACCGCCAGAACACTAGGCGCAAGCCCTCTCAGCTTCCGAGCACTCTCCAGTGACAACTCTTTGTTCCAAGTAGCCATGGCTGGGAAAGGGAACCACAACTTCATCAATCCCGAAACCGCCACCCCGCCGCGAACTTGAAACGCATCTCCGGCAATCAAGGCCCGGCTGCGAACATCCAGAAAAGCCATCAACCCAGGCGTATGTCCGGGAGCAGTAATAGCCTGCAGTGAGCCTATACGGTCACCCTCCTCCAGCAAAACATCCGGCTTCGTCCGTACCGACTTCGGAACATCTCCCTTAATCGGTAAATTCGGTTCACCGGCTTCCAGTTCCTTGCTGCCCGCCAGAAGCTTGGCATCTCTTCTAGAGATGTAGACCTTTGCCTGCGGCAGTACATTTTTCAAACCGTCCAGCGCCCCAACATGGTCGCCGTGTGCATGCGTAAGCACAATGCGGGTAATTGGCTTACCGATGCGCGCCGCTGCCTCAAGAATCCCTTTGACACTGAATGGCAGTGCCGCATCGACAAGCGTTAATTCATTTTCTTCCTCAACCAAATAACAATTTACCGGAAAGAACCTCGGCATAAAAGCCACCTGATATAAAAAACCGCTTTGCGTTATTTTCATTCTGAACGCCTCCTGCTTACTATTTATATTAGTATAATAACTAATAACATTAGTTTTGTAAAGGGGCATGCCGCCTAAATCTCATTTCTTTTACCGTTGTGCTAAAATAAAGCTTATCGCTATACCTAATCTTGCTAAAAGTGAGGACATCCTATGAATACTGAAACATTAGAGCTTTTTCGAACGCTGACTGAAATGCAGGCAGCTCCTGGGTTTGAACGAGAAATTCGCAAGTTCGTCCGCGGTGAATTGGAGAAATATACAAACGAGTTCGTCCAAGACGGCCTCGGCAGCTTGTTCGGCGTTCTGCGGGGCGATGAAGCCGGTCCCAAAGTCATGGTCGCCGGACATTTCGACGAGGTTGGCTTCATGGTGAGCGGCATCACCGAGCACGGCACCATCAAGTTCCAGCCCCTCGGCGGCTGGTTCAGTCAAGTTCTGCCCGCGCAGCGCGTGCAGATCATGACCGAGCAAGGGCCGATCATCGGCGTGATCGGCTCAGTGCCCGTGCACTTGCTGGACGAAGCGGCGCGCAGCAAGCCTGCGGACATCAAGACGATGTACATCGACATCGGCGCAGAAGATAAAGCCGATGCCCTCGCCATCGGCATCAAGCTCGGGCAGCAGATTGTTCCCATCTGCCCGTTCACGCCCATGGCCAATCCGAAGCGGATTATGGCCAAGGCATGGGACAATCGCTACGGTGTCGGCCTGGCGATTGAACTAATGAAGGAGCTTCACGGCGGGCCGAAGCTCCCGAATGTGCTGTACGCGGGCGCTACCGTACAGGAAGAAGTTGGCGTGCGCGGCGGACGCACGGCGGCGAATCTCATCCAGCCGGACTTGTTCTACGCGCTGGATGCCAGTGCCGCCGGAGATACGACCGGCGACCGCAGTGCTTTTGGGCAGCTGGGGCGAGGGGCGCTGCTGCGCATTTTCGATCCCACGATGATCACCCACCGTGGGATGGTCGAATTCATTCTGGATACGGCGGAGACGCATAAGATCCCGTATCAATATTTTATTTCGGCGGGAGGAACCGACGCCGGACTGGTGCACGTGCAGGGCAGCGGTATCCCTTCGGCCGTTATCGGCGTCTGCGCGCGCTATATTCACACATCCGCGTCAATTCTTCACGTGGATGACTACGCCGCTGCCAAAGAGCTGCTCATCAAGCTCGTGCAGGCGAGCGATCGAACAACACTGAATACGATTCACGAACAAGCGTAATCACTGCGCATAACCCGCCTTCACGGCGGGTTTTTTCATGAAATGTAGAACTCATGTTCCAATTTATGGTATAATTAGTAGAATCATAGGATCGAAGAAAGAAGGCTGTATATGACGTATATCATTCGCGAAGCAAACTCCCGGGATACCAAGGAAATCAGCAGCTTAGTTTTCAAACGGACTGGCAAGTTGATTTCTCCCTTACACATTGAGAACAGGCTGCATTTTATGCGTGGAAACCCGGATGAATCGCTCTATGTGTATGAGGAGGAGAACCAGATCCTCGGCACGTTAGGCTTTCGTATTCGCCAAGCCGACGATGCCGTTGTGAAGTTCAGTGAAATCTCCGTTATTTCCATAGAGGAGACTAACCAGAGCCAAACTGCTGCCGAGAAGTTAAAAAGCTATGCGGAGCAGTTGACCCAAGAGCACGCTTGCTCAGGGATGTGGTGGATCACAGGTTCAGAGAACAATAGCGATAGCCGAAGAGCCAATGAACCGCTTGGTTTTCATGAAACAGGATATCGATTCGTCAAAAGATTCCTCTAAAATGCCGAAATTTACTACAAAACTTTGAGGAGTGATTTGCTATGTCAACAGGGTTTAACACAGGGCCGTTTACTAACCAAAGCGGCGTAAATCTTTTTATTCTTATTTTTACGATTATGGCTGTGCTTATTGGCGGCTTTATCTTATTTATGATCATTAAAGGACTTCTCGTTTGGTCATCCAATAATGCCTCCCCCATCCAAAGCCTGGTCTGCAAGGTCGTTGCCAAAAGAATGCAAGTTAGCGGCGGGTCTGGAGATTCCAGTTCAAATACGAGTTATTATGCCACATTTGAATTTGAAGATCGCCGCAGATTAGAACTACGCGTGGGACGCGATCAGTTTGGGTATATCGTTGAGGGAGATGAGGGAATGCTGACCTATCAAGGCACTAGGTTCAAAGGATTTTCTCGCGATTTGTCCGTTTAAGGCGAAAAACTGCGCATCCTTTACAAAAACTACGCAATTCGAAGCAAATCGACGAAACCGCTAAAAAAGTCAGTAAAAATCTCTTTTTAGCAAATATTCTGAATATTTACAATATTTTAATATTAGGCTATAGTTGTCTTAGGCTCACTTGAAGGACAAGCCTTACAGCTGGTAAGGACCCCCAAGAGTAGCCAGGATATTCTCAACTTAGGAAGGGGATAGTCCAATGGACAACGTTAGCGAAACATGCCCACTTTTCCTTCAAACGACGGAAGAAAAGGTGCGGGAACGGGTTACGTTCATAGGGCATGTGGGAATCCAGAGGCGGTAAATGTGTTAAGCGTTTATTCGAGGAAAGGATCCGTAACAACGTAAAGTCGTAATTTGCAACGTGAGTTGGTTGATTGGAGTGTGTGTAGGGACAATTGAATACCTTTAGTGAAACTTAGAGACCACCGGTTATCATAGATAAGCGGGGGTCTCTATTTGTGCGCTTTTTTCATTCTGGTAATGATAGCCGAACTATGAAAGTTGTCATCTCCTCCGGCTTGCTCTCTACGGAGATCGTACCGGCATGCATGTCGATGATCTTCTTGACAATGGACAGCCCCAAACCGTTGCCGCCGGATGCCCGGTTTCTCGATTTGTCCGCTTTGTAGAATCGTTCAAAAATATGTGGCAAATCTTCCTCTGAAATACAAGCTCCGTTATTGGAAATTCGAATAATAGCTTCTTTCCGGTTGCTTGTCGCATGGACACCGATCGTTCCGCCTACCGGCGTGAATTTGATCGCGTTATGAATTAAATTCGTCCATACCTGGCCGAGCAGGTCCTCATCGGCTATCAGCGTCACCGGCTCCAGCTCGATGTCCATTTCGATATTTTTTTCAACCCACTGCACTTCACAGGCCAGAATATGATTGCGGATTTGCTTGTCAAGCCGGTAGCTTTTCGGTTCGAAAGGGTGATGCTGCGACTCTAACGACGATAATTTGAGCAAGTTATCGCTCAGCTTGGAAAGCCGCGTACTCTCAGCTTCGATGATTTCCAAATAGTGCTTACGCTCCGCTGGGGTGATCATCTCGTTCTGCAGTGCACGCGAGAAACCGCTGATGGAGGTGAGAGGCGATTGAATTTCATGGGATACATTCGAGATGAATTCCTGTCTCATTTTCTCCAACTGCCCCAGCTCCACCGCCATGTTGTTGATGGAGTCAACCAACTCTACGAAAGGCCCATTATGCGGATTACTGTCAACAAACACATTGAAATCTCCTCTGGACATACTCCTGATCGCATGAATCAGCGATTGAAAAAACTTCATCTGCTCGCTGCGGAAAAACCTGCCCAGGCACGCCATCGTAATGCCCCAAAGAAACATCCCGCCGATACAGTTAATCAATTGGACAACCACTTCCGGGGGGCGTTTATTCATATAGGTGAAGATCCACTCTGTCGCGTAGAAGACCGCCAGCCAGTACAGGATGATGAGAATAAAAATTCCTAAAGCGAACAAAGTGCCGCGCACACGCTTCCCGAGTGACATCTTGTTTTTCCGGTCCCTCGCCGGCCTTCTTTCCCTCGGTGGCTTTCTGTCCCTCGGCGTTCTCCTGCTCATGACCTCAGCACCTCCATCCGATAGCCGAGCCCCCGAATCGTGGCAATGCGGAAAGCATGCTGCTCCTCCGGAAACCGCTCACGGAGCCTGTTGATATGAACATCGACAGTCCGTTCGTTGCCCTCATAGTCGAAGCCCCAGATTTGCTCGATCAGTTGGTCGCGCGAAAATGTTTTACCTGGATAGCTCGCCAGCTTGTAAAGCAGCTCAAATTCTTTGAGAGGCAGCGTCAAGCTCTCCGAGCCGACGGTTACCTCGTAGGTTTTCTTGTTCATGCTGAGGTCTCCGACCTGAACGGTTTGGGACGAGGCAATTTTATAGCGCTTCAGGAGCGCTTTAACCCGCATCGCCAGCTCCACAGGTTCGAAGGGCTTGACGAGGTAATCGTCGGTGCCCAGCTCGAAGCCTCTGACCTTCTGCGAGGTTTCGCCTTTGGCAGTGAGCATAAGCAGCGGCATCTCATAATGCTCCCGCAGCTCTTTGCACAACTCCCATCCGTCCATATTCGGCATCATGATATCCATAATCACCAAGTCCACTTGGACGGTTTCGAGCAGTTTGAGCGCTTCCGCGCCGTCCGAAGCTTCGACGACATCGAAGCCTTCGTTCAGCATAAAGACGCGGACCAGCTCACGGATATAGGGATCATCATCTACGATTAATATTGGAGCCATTTTATCCAGCCTCACTTTATCACTTCATGTTGGGTCTATTGCCTATCTTGCAAATTTCATTGTATGAAAGTAGCATAAGGGGCTTTTATAAACTGAATTTAAACCAATGAGGGCATATCGCGATGTAAGGGCTTTTTTTGGTAAAAAATTTGTGATACATTTTGGAGACAGTATCCGTTATGGGGGGATCTCACCTTATGCTTAATAATACCTATTCCCAGTTTTCCATGCTTATAGGCGAGGAAGCCGAAGCTGCTTATCAGCAAGAGGTGCGCGCCGAAGGATATGCCGGCTTCCGCCGCCTGCTCGACGGCTTGACCGAGGCCATCAAAGCTGCCGCCGATGCGGACATCCCTGGGCTTGAACAGGCATTGGCCAAAGCTAGCCGCTTGTTCCCTGAGCCGGTTCAATTCAGCCCCTCGTGGGAGTGCATTTGGGCGGAGCTTGAGGCTACCTTGACTGCGAAAAAGCATGTCCTATCGAGCATTTCACCGGCTGAGCGCAGCGGCGAATGGCAGGTCATCATGGATAATCCTCAGGTGGTTCAGGAAGTTGTGTGCTACCCTGGCCTGGACTTCCATGACGCCGCATACCTATACGCCTATTTCCGCCCACAACTGGAAAAGTCGGAGTATATCCGCCTGCAGAAAATCCAAACCGTCATTCAGGAACTTGGGCGCTAGAAGAAGGAAGAGGAAGGACTAGAAGCCCATTATCGGGCTTTTCGGGGTTT
The DNA here is from genome assembly GCF_013141725.1 of Paenibacillus planticolens. GTDB lineage: Bacteria > Bacillota > Bacilli > Paenibacillales > NBRC-103111 > Paenibacillus_E > Paenibacillus_E planticolens. The sequence goes on from NZ_WHNZ01000045.1 coordinate 154,975, forward strand.
AAGCAGCACCCATTCCACGAGGCAGAAGTTGATAAGCAATCCGATCCAAATGTTCACTTGCAAAATTTCAGCCACCATTTGCTGGATACCGCCTTCAGGGAGATGGAACCCTCGCATAGCTGCATATAACAGCATACAGAGCGGAACAATCAGTCTTGCTGATGTAGCAACCAGCGTAACGGCGTAGCTGCGAATCATCCAAATGCGATGCTCGGGGAATTGTTTGGACACTGCGTAGCGGAATCCTTTCCATGTTGTAAACAGCCATAGAAAGCTTAACGCTAGAAATGCCATAGCTTTGGTAAAGTTATCGACGTATACGGTAATTACGAGCCCTAAGCATCCACTGACCATGACGCTGACGACATAAATTCGTCCTAATACCCTGTGTCTGGCCGGGAAACGGATTCGAAACCGCTCGCTGAATTGGAACAAGCCGCTAACAAGTGCAAGAAGAGCAGTACCGATATGCAGTACAAGAAATGTATAAAATAATGGAAAGTTTCCATTGAGCTCAACTCGGCTATTGGCAGGATTTAATGTAACATAAGGAAACACCGCGGCAACCGCCACGCCCAAAATAATAAGAATAACGAATATCCCCAACATCTTGCTCATCGTTTAGCCCCCGTTTATGATCTGATCTTCACTCCTCCGTTAGTGTAACTCTTTCATCTAAATGCCTTCTAAACAGTTTCTTAAATAAATCTAAAATGCCTCATTTCAACTTCGACTTCATCCACTCACACCAGAACAGATCTGCTTCTACTTTAAGGGTAGCTTTTCTTATAAGAACATAATTGCCGAACAAAGGGTCATGGATCTCCAGCTCTTCAAGCGGCTTCTTACTCAGGCGTTTGACTTTCTCAAAACTCTCCCCGTATTGCTCTTTTTTCTGTATATAGTAATTCTCGCGCTCTAGCAGCATTTTCATAGCCTCATCTTTATCTACGAGACCAATGCAGTATACTTTCAACGCGAACTCATCACGGGTCACAGGCGCATCGGTAGGCAGCCCGATCCACTCTTGAAGCGCTTTTAATCCGCTAGCTGTTAACGAATATACTTTTTTATCCGGTTTATCCGACTGTGGCACATGCACAAACTCAACATACCCCATCTGCTCCAGCTGAGCCAGGAGTGGGTATATTTGACTGTGCTTTGCCGGCCAAAAAGGCTGAATATGCTGCATAAGCTCATAGCCTGTTCGGGAATCTTTAGACAGTAGGCTCAGTAAGCCATAAGAAAGGGTATTCATAGAAAACTCCTTGTTATGTCATAATTGACATATATGAACTTTGGTAGTATGATGATTTTCATTCAAATTATAGAGAATCCGGAGAGTAAGATCAATGGAGAGTGGAGGTAGCAAGTGAGTAAAGATGATTTACAGCAAGTCCGTTTTTGGCCGATCATGATTGCAATCTTCTTTGGATCTTTCGTGTCGATCCTGAGTATGAGTACAATTAATATTGCTATACCGATATTGAGTGAACATTTTCATTCCGATTTGAGTAAAATCCAATGGACGATCACAGGATTTATGCTTGCGAGCGGTACAATTGCCCCTCTTACCGGTTACTTAGGTGAGCGATTCAGTTATAAGCGTCTGTACGTTTTGGCACTCGTAGGCTTTACTGTTTTTTCATTGCTTTGCGCGATTGCATGGGACGCTTCTTCCCTGATTGCTTTCCGTATTATCCAAGGGGCTTTCAGTGGTCTCATCATGCCGGCAACGATGACTATCGTGTATCAGGTCATTCCACGCGAAAAGCAGCCGATTGCGATTTCCCTATGGTCCTTATCCGCTATGATGGCACCTGCCATCGGACCTACTTTGAGCGGCTGGCTTCTGCAAAATTGGAGCTGGCATTGGTTATTCCTACTTAATGTACCAGTTGGACTCATTGCAACTTATCTCGTTATTAAATTAATTCCTTTCTACCGTCTTTCTGTTCCTAAAAGGTTCGATGCCATCGGTTTATTCACCGTTGTTATCGGCAGTCTTTCTCTGCTCGTTGCCTTCTCCCAAGGCCATGCGTGGGGATGGTCATCCGGCCGTGTAGTTGGTCTGTTCGCAACAGGTATCATCATGCTCGGACTATTCATTTGGAGAGAGCTGAAAGCAGATTCTCCTTTGCTGAATGTTCGTGTCTTGTCTAATGCGCGTTACTCTTTAACGCTGATTATCTCTAGTATTGTTACGATCAGCTTGTACTCGGGAACTTTTCTGACTCCTATTTTCCTGCAAAACATTCAGCACGTAACGCCGCTGGACACTGGCTTGATCCTGCTGCCAGCTTCCCTGGCCATGGCGCTCTGTATGCCGATTGTAGGTAAATTATACAGCATTCTTGGTCCGCGCATTCTTATTTTTGTCGGTATTTCCTTGATTGCAATTGGAACATTGACACTTAGTTGGCTAAGCGTCGACGTATCCCGCGGCTATATCTTATTCTGGATGATCGTTCGGAACGTCGGGATCGCTTTTGCGACGATGCCAGCGAGCAATGCCGGTATGGAACAAATACCGCGGACGCTGTCCGGTCATGCCACATCCATGAGCAACTGGGTGCGCAACGTCTTTGGTTCTTTCGCTATCGCCCTGTTCACTTCGGTACTGGCATCTCAAACCGCGACCCACTCCAAGGAACTCGTTGCCAGCGGAATCAAAGATAAAGCCGTGATCGGCATGCATTCCTTTACGATGAGTGTGAATGATGTGTATTTGCTTGCTACATTCATTGTGCTCGTTGCGCTGCCACTCAGCCTTTTCATCAGCAAACGACCGATCGAGAAAGAATCCCCTGCAGCAGTAGCTGCGGTTATCAAACCTGAAGCGGCTAAATAATATGTTTTGGGAAAGTCCTTGCCTTTGCTGTGTGTATTACACAGAGGGTAAGGGCTTTTTTCTTCCTGGCGGATTCTGAGATGGCCTTTTGGGCTCTCTCAGCTTTCGGATGTGGACTTAATCGGGTGATTTTAATGTGAGACGGCTTTTTTTGGACTTCTCAGCTTGAGATTAGCCCAATTTCGGACCTGAGACGGCCCTTTGGGCTCTCTCGGCTTGCAGATGTGGCATAAATCCGGTGATTTCAATACGAGACAGCTTTTGGGGACTTCTCAGCTTGGGACTGGCTCAATTTCGGCCCTGAGACGGCCTTTGGGGCTCTCTCAGCTTCCAGATATGGGATAAATCGTGGAGTGGCAGGTGAATTCAAGACGTATGTTGTATTTTATGCAACGATTTGGTTACTTTCATGCTCTAGAGCAACCCTTCATTGTATAAAATACACTCATTTCTCCTGATTCTGCTGATTAGTCAGCTTCAAAGGGAAAATGATTGTATAAAATGCAACGTAGCATGCTGCTGCAGCAAGAAAAGGCACAAATGATTGTATAAAGTGCAACCAAGACTCATCGGAGGCCCAACTCCGATTCATGTTCAACTTGTTCAACTTCCTCATCTCGCACCAATCTCACTAACGAGCACATTTGCCTCTCCTTGTGACTTACAGCAGCTATCTCTCGCATTGGAGGCCCCACTCCGATTCATGTTCAACTTGTTCAACTCCCTCATCTCGCCCCCATTTCACTAACGAGCACATTTGCCTCTCCCTTGTCACTAACAGTAGCTATCTCTCGCATCGGAGGCCCCGCTCCAATCATGTTCAACTTGTTCAACTCCCTCATCTAGCCCCCATTTCACTAACGAGCACATTTGCCTCTCTCTTGTCACTTACAGCAGCTATCTCTCGCACCGGAGGCCCCGCTCCGATTCATGTTCAACTTGTTTAACCCCTCATCTCACTCCCTTTCACTAACGAGCACATGTACCGCTCCCTTATCACACACAGCAAAAAGCCTTCAGCCAAGGATTTCTCCTTGCGCCAAAGGCTTCTCTAATTACCCAAGCACCACGCGGTCATCCGACAGCTTGCTGCCGCTGATCTGTTCGAACTCACCGAGCAGCTGCTCCACGGTGAGATCCTTCTTCCTCTCCTCGCTCACGTCAAGGATGATGCGGCCCTTATCCATCATGATCAGGCGATTGCCCAGACGAATCGCCTGCTCCATGTTGTGCGTGACCATGAGCGTGGTCAGCTTCATCTCGCGCACGATCTCCTCGGTCAATCGTGTAATGAGCTCGGCCCGCGCGGGATCAAGCGCGGCGGTGTGCTCATCCAGCAGCAGAATCTGCGGCTTGGTAAAGGTCGCCATCAGCAAGCTGAGGGCTTGCCGCTCTCCACCGGAGAGCAGGCCCACCTTCGCGCGCAGACGACTTTCCAAGCCGATGCCCAGGCGCTGCAGCTGTTCCAAAAATAACGCACGTCTACGCGCGTTAGTACCGAAGCTGAGCCCGCGCCTCTTGCCGCGGGAGTACGCCATGGCGAGATTCTCCTCGATCGTCATTCGAGGAGCTGTCCCCGCCATGGGATCTTGGAAGACGCGGCCGATCCAACGGCTGCGCTCGTATTCCGGCAGGTGATGGATGGTCTCACCATTAATCGCCACTTCGCCGGCATCCGGCGTCATCACGCCGGAGATGATGTTCATGAGCGTCGATTTGCCAGCGCCGTTACTGCCAATGACCGTGACGAAGTCGCCGGGCTTCAGGGTTAAGTTAATGCCGATCAGCGCAATTTTCTCATCGGCCGAACCCGGGTTAAAAAGCTTGGAAACATTCGAGAGCTTCAGCATCAGCGGCCACCTCCCTTATTTATTTGCACAGCGCGGGCGATGATCTCGGCGGAACGCCGTTTGGCGGTTGCCTTTTGCCTAATGGACCTCTGCACAGACGGCAGCACGAGCGCGATGATAACGATAATGGCGGTAATCAGCTTCAAATCGGAGGCATTGAGCCACTCCACACGCAGCGCCAACGCTACGACGATACGGTACACAATCGAGCCAAGAACAGCCGCAAGTGTCGCACGGAACACGCTCTGGGAACCGAAAATCGCTTCCCCGATAATGACCGAAGCCAAGCCAATAACGATCATCCCGATCCCCATGGAGATATCGGCAAACCCTGATTGCTGTGCAATCATCGCACCGGAAAGCGCTACTAATCCATTGGATAAGCTAACGCCAAGAATCGTCGTGTTATGTGTATTCGCTCCGAAGCTGCGAATCATTCGGGCGTTATCCCCCGTTGCACGCAGAGACAGCCCCAAATCGGTATGAAGGAACGCATCCAGCAGCAGTTTGAACACAATTACAACGATGAACCCCGCCGCAATCGGAGAGATCGACGTGAACATCGTATCCGCCCCAAGCAGCGAAATGTTCGGTTTCCCCATAATCCGCATATTAATCGAGTACAAGGCGATCATCATCAGAATACCGGACAAAAGCCCGTTAATTTTCCCCTTTGTATGAAGCAATCCCGTACAAGCCCCTGCAGCAAGTCCACCGGCAAAAGCAGCCAGACACGCGAGCAAAGGCGAATAGCCGTGCGAAATCATAATAGCCGCGATAGCGCCGCCAGTCGTAAAACTCCCGTCCACCGTTAAATCCGGGAAATCGAGAATGCGAAAAGTGATATAGACACCAAGTGCCATCAGGGCGTAAAGAAGACCCAGCTCGACGGCGCCGCTCATGGAACTCATCATAGTTTAACAACCTCCTATTTTAAAATTAAACAACGTCCGTCACTACGCCCCAATGGGAGAAAAAAGAGGCGAACGAAAGTGTCGTCCACCCCTCTTGTATCCAAAACATTACTGAATGATGTTTTTCTCTTTATCTTTCACCGCATTTTTCATAGCGTCCGTAACTTCAATACCTTGATCTTTAGCAGCTTTCAGGTTCAAGATCAGATCCAGCTTATCGGGAACCGTTACTTTCATGTCCGCTGGTTTCTTGCCGTTTTTCAAAATATCAACAGCCATTTGACCTACTTGATAGCCATGATCATAGTATTTGAAACCAACCGTTGCAAAAGCTCCTTTTTCCACGGTATCGCGGTCGCTGGAGAAGAACGGAATTTTCTTATCATTAGCAATTTGAATGATGCCATCTACACCGCTAACAACTGTGTTGTCCAGCGTAATCAAGAATGCATCCGCGCGTCCAACCAGCGATTGAGCGGCTTGCTTTACTTCGGATGTATTCGTTACAGGTGCTTTAACCAGCTTGATGTTGTGCTTCGCCAGAGCTTGCTCCGCATTTTTCGCCATGATGACAGCGTTCGGCTCTCCTTCATTGATAACAAGACCGACCGTTTTCACTTTCGGCATGTTAGCTGCAACGAAATCCATCAATTGAGCGACCGCCATAGGGTTCGTATCGGATGCTCCGGAAACGGTACCGCCCGGCTTATCCACATTCGTCACGATTTTAGCTGCAACCGGATCCGTAACGGCCGCAAACAGAACAGGCGCTTTTTTCACTTGTTGTACAACCGCTTGAGCGGATGGAGTTGCAATACCGAGCACCAGATCATTGTCGGCGGAAGCGATTTTTTGCGCGATTGATAAATTGTTCGTTTGATCGCCTTGTGCGTTGTTGAAGTCAACCTTCAAGTTCGTGCCTTCGACAATTCCGGCATCTTTAAGCGCTGCCAGAAACCCTTGACGGGTTGCATCCAAAGAAGGATGTTCCACGATTTGCGAAATCGCGATTTTGTACGTCTTTTGCGCAGCTGCCGTTGCTGCCGGAGCTGTTGACGCACCTCCTGCGGCAGGAGTTGTTGCTGCCTTTTGACCACAACCGGCTACGACCATAAGAGCTGCTGATAATACAAGTGATGCGAGTGCTTTCTTTTTCAACCTAATTACCCCTCTCTTTTTGTATCCTATTGGCCAGCTTGAATCCACTGCCCGCTCACCACTTTAACGCTTTCGTTCGGCAAAGTGTGAAGGCGCTGTCAGGTATCCAAGTGAGTCTAATTTACCATAGTTTAATTGGCTTGCGTGTTTCCGTCAATCGTTTTATCAATTCTGGTCATATAGGTACGCGATCCCCGGTGATTACTGTCGATAAAAGTCGTGAAGCAGCTCATCCATGACCCGATTCGTCCTAGCTGCCGACCGCCCCGTGCTCGGGCTTTGCCCCACGCCTCTAAGCTCATCAACGACCATTCCGATTAAAGGCTGCTGAACATGCGCCGGACCCGGAATCGTCATTTCCTGCACCTGACCATCCGCCGTCTCCACGCGAACGTCCTCGCCAAACGTAGAAAACGTGACCTTGCCGAGACTGCCCACAATCTCGTTCACATCGCTGCGCTTGAAGCTGTTGAAACTCCAAATTCCCGTTCCCATTACACCGGATTCAAACGCGTAGGCTGTTGTCACCATATCCTCAACTTGATGCCGCCCGCTCTGATTTCTGGCAAAACCCTTGACCTCGCCGATCATACCCAGCAAATAGTCCAGAATGTCCAGCGTGTGGCTGGCCAAATCAACGAAGAGCCCGCCGCCCGAAAGCTCAGGCTGCAAGCGCCATGGCAGATCCTGCCCTTGCTCCTCCCGCAGCATTTGCAGATAAGTGGTGCTAACGAAACGAATTTCCCCCAGTACGCCGCTGTCTAACAATTCTTTAATCCGGACAAATTTAGGCAGGCCTCTGCGGTAATAGGCAACAAACAGCGGTACCCCTGCTTCTTCGCAGGCCGCGATCATCTCCAGACACTCCCCATGATTTCTAGCCATTGGCTTTTCCACGTAAACAGGCTTTCCTGCCTTGGCCGCCATCAACGTATATTCATGATGAAAACCGGGCGGCGTTGCGACATAAATAGCGTTCACATCCGGATCGTGGATTAGCGCATTCGCATCATCGTACCATTTGGCTACGCCATGTCTTCTCGCATAATCTTCAGCCAATCGGCCATTGCGCCGCATGACGGCAACCAGCTCTGAGCCTGTCACCTTCTGCAAAGCCGGTCCGCTTTTTACTTCGGTCACATCGCCGCAGCCAATAATTCCCCACCGTACTTTATCCATTGCCGCATCCCCTCCAGATCATCTTCTGTTTCTACTGTACCTATTCGCCATTTGCGTTCTTCTTCCTTTCTGCGCCCTTTCTTCAGGTGGCACACTACATTTCGCCGAAATTGGCCCTGTGTAAATACTGTGTCCATTGCTATAATGTCGTAAAACCTAAAGAAGCAGGTGAATAGCAGCTATGTACATCCCTCCCTATTTTGAAATAAAAGACCGCAGCCTCATGCACGATATTATTGAACAAAACGGCTTCGCCACACTCATTTCCCAGCATCAAAACCGCCCGTTCGCGACCCACCTGCCGCTTATATTGGATCGCACAAATGAATGCTTATATGGACATGTTGCACGCCCCAACCCGCAATGGAGGGAACTCGGGCAGCAGGAGGTTCTCGTCATTTTCCAGGGACCGCACAGCTACATTTCCCCCTCTTGGTACGAAACAAGCAAGTCCGTTCCCACATGGAACTATGTGGCTGTTCATGTATACGGTCAAGCCCATCTTATTGATGACGAGCAAGAAGTGATGGCTTCCATGCAAAGTTTGATTGCAAAATATGAAGAGCCCGACAGTCCCTATGAGTTAGGTTCTGTAGATCCCGCCTATTTGGCCGGATTAAACCAAGGCATTCAGGGCTTCAAAATCAACATTACGAGCATGGAGGGCAAGGCCAAACTAAGCCAAAACCATCCCGCGGAACGCCAAGAGCTTGTCATCCAAAGGCTGGAAGCTCTGAATAGAGAGAACGAGCGCAAAATCGCCGCCCTGATGAAAGGAAATCTTGAATCTCACAGCACTCGATGACAGAACGACAAAAAGGGTTGAACAGATATCATCTGTCAACCCTTTTTTGCTTGCCCCAGCAGGTTCTATCCTACTCCAATGGAATTTCACGAATGGGTAGAAACCTCCGCAGGAGGCAGACCCTCCACCTGCACAATACCCGAATCAGCAGACAATTGCTCCTGCAGTTGAAGCTGCTGCGTAGCAAACTCGCGGTACATGTCGTGCGACTCCAGCAGCTCCTGATGCGTACCGCTTCCTGTCACGACGCCTTTGTCCAGGAAGATGATCTGGTCAGCATCGACAACCGTCGACAAGCGATGTGCGATGACCAGCGTCGTCCGGCCCTGCATAAGGTTTTGCAGCGCTTGCTGCACAACAACCTCGGACTTGCTGTCCAGACTCGATGTCGCTTCGTCCAGCATCAAAATTTTCGGATCTCGCAGCAAAGCACGCGCAATCGCAATCCGCTGCCGCTGTCCGCCGGACAGCTTGATGCCGCGCTCGCCGACTTCCGTCTCATACTTCTGCGGCAGCTCCTCAATAAAGGTGTCGGCATACGCCATCTGCGAAGCCCGCTGCAACTCCTCCAGCGTCACCTCACGCTGCAGCCCGTAACAAATATTATCCCGGATCGTGCCTGCAATCAGCGGACTCTCCTGTGAAACATACCCGATCTGATTCCGCCAGGAAATGAGCGAGAACTGATCGATGGCATCCGCACCTAAAGTGATGGAACCCTTCTGAGGCGCGTAGAACCTCTCCAACAGCGAGAACGTTGTCGTCTTCCCGCTTCCGCTCGGACCGACAATGGCCGTCACTTTGCCCGCTTCCATCGTAAAGCTGACATTTTTCAGGACAGATTCCCCTGCTTTGTAGCCATAAGTCACCCGATCGAAAACGATCGACTGTGAAGCGTTCGCTACGGGCACGCCTGCATGCGGATTCTCCTCTTCGTAATCGAGCACATTGAGGATCGTGTCCGTCGCTCCCATCGCTTTCTGCGCTTGATTGAAAAACTGGGTAATTTGCGTAATCGGCATCACAATTTGAAATAAATAGAGCATGAAAGCCACTAGCTGACCTGCGGATATCGCGCCTGAAGCGACCCGCATCCCACCGTAGCCGAACAAGACAACAAACAACATGAGCATAACAAACGTAACAAGCGGCGCCATTAATGCTTGAATTTTGCCTTCGCGCAGCCCGAACTTAAACAGTTTTTGAATCCCCGAGCTGCCTTCCTGGTACTCGACCGGCTCCGCGTTGGCTGCTTTCACCAAGCGGATCTCCGACAGGACGCGATTCAGCACAGATGTAAAGCTTGCGGTCTCCGCCTGCATGCCCTTAGAGATTTTGAACATTTGCCGTCCCAATGGGAATAAGATGAGGAACGCCAGCGGGAATACGCTGAACATGATGAGCGTCATTTTCCAATCCATATACAGAAGAACCGCTACTGAACCTATAATCGAAATGACGCCCGTAACGAATCCTGACGTATGCTCTGCGATAAGCCCTTTAATAACCGCCGTATCGTTCGTCATCCGGGAGATCGTATCCCCCGTCTGGTGATTATCATAATAGCCGACCGGCAGCACCAGCAGCTTTTTCCATAGGCGATCCCGAATGCTGGCTACCACACTTTGCCCCGCGTAGTTCAATAAATACACGGAAATACCCGATGCTACAGCCGAACCTACAAAGGCGATCGCCATCCCGGTAATCTGCATCCAATTCAATGCATCGATGGAAAAGCTGTCTACGACATTTTTTGTAAACAGCGGAATTACCAGACCTACCAACGTTGAAATAATGCTTAACCCTAGCGCTATACTTAGCAACAGCTTTGGCGGATTCGCCTGCATCAGCAAGCGGACGAACCCTCGCCAGTTGCCCGCGCCCTCAGTCGCTTGTTTTCTTACAGATGCCATATATCTCTACTCCTTTACCCGATCGGATGTTCATCCGTCTTGTGAATGATCTTTTCAGTATCTCTTTGCAAAAGAATCATACACTTGTATTTTAAACGGAATATAAACAGACTCGAATCGGTCCGCAGATGTAGAGGGCTTCATAACATGCGATGCAACTAAGCCTCAGTTGAAATCTGCCAAACCACGCCAAACGGATCTTCCAGGCGGCCGAACATCGTTCCCCAGAACATGCGCTCGAACGGCATCATGACTTTACCGCCATCGGATAATCCTGCGAAAATCTGGCGGGCTTCCTCTTCACTTTGGAATTCCAACGTCAAATCCATGCCGCGGCCCCGATCCACCGTCTCCGTACCTGCATCCGCCATGAAAAAGCGCAGACCAAGAGCATGAAGCTCCAGATGCATCACGCGATCGTTCATCGACTCGTCGGCTCCCGGCATATCCGCGAACGTACGCAGGCTGACGATTTCCCCGCCGAGCGCTTTTACATAAAAGTCCGCTTGTTTCCTTGCACTGCTGCTATACAAATAAGGTGTTAACGTTGCCATGTGAATTCCTCCTAAGGTTTAGTCGATACCGAATTTATCTTGCTATTTTCTCCTGCATAAATAAGGCTACCCCCATACTAAGCGGTCTCTGCCCTGCTCCTTGGCTGTATACAACAGTGCATCCGCAGCAGCCACGAGCTCCGCCGTTCTTTGGTCCTTCACGCGAATCGTAGCTCCAAAGCTCATCGTAACATGAAACTTCTCATCTTCCGAACCGAATTCCAGCGCCTTCAGCTTCTCTCTGAATTGCTGCATCAGCTCGCCCGCCAGAAGCCGGTCCTCGGTATACAAAATGACGGCAAATTCTTCGCCGCCATAGCGGAAAGCACTGCCATGGGCTCTGGGAATGACGGAGTCAAACAAGCTTCCGATCGTTCGCAGCACCGAGTCCCCGACCTGATGACCGTATCGGTCATTTACTTTCTTGAAATAATCGATATCCCCCATAATGAGGGTAAAATACCGCTTATTCGTAATCGTTTCCCTGATTTGTTCTTGAAAGCTGCGGTGATTGTAGAGCCCTGTGAGATAGTCTTTTTTAGCTAAATTCTCGAAGATTCCTTTCTCTACAAAATGTTTCCTTTCCCGCGCCACAATGATGCCGCCAATCACGCCCATCATAATCGTGAAAGCAAAATTAAACAAATGCCGCGGCAGCTCCTCCGCCATAAAACCGCCATCCACCAAAAGCACCACGCCGATATAACCGATAATTACCATGCACGTTGCCACCATTGCACCTGTGAAGCTCCAGTAGAGCGAAGCGTGCAGGAGGAGGAGATAGGCAATCGGATACAGCGGGCTGTTCGTGCCCCCTGTCAATGAAATAAGCATAATAAAAGCCACGTAATCCATGAACACGCCAATTCTCGTGACATAGCGGTAGATCATTGATTGAATCGGGCTGCGATGGAGAACAAATTCTGTAATGCTCATATAAATAACCCCAAAGACGAACAGCATGCAGAAAAGGATCAGATCACGCGTCGCATGATGATAGTATTTCAGGAATAGAATGGTTGATGCCGGCACAAAAAACCACCGTACACAACTATAAGCGATCTCCAAAATATGATCAGACCTTCGAGTAGTTAACACGTTGCAATCACTTCCCTGAAAATGGAATCTATCTCATCAGAGTTTCTAGAGTGGTCCTAGGAACTCCTTCTTCAAGCAATCTATGTGCGCCTTTCCTAAAAGCAGGGACTGACCCGGTGCCTTTTTGGGGTGCTGATTTTTGTTTTTTCCAGTTGCTTTCTATACAATAAAAGAGCAAGATATAGCGTCAGATGATTCTTAAGGAGGTATTTCGATGAACACTTTTACTTTTTATAATCCAACCACGCTGCATTTCGGTCAGGGGCAGCTCGAGAAATTAACGGCGGAGGTACCCAAATACGGTAAAAACGTGCTGCTTGTATACGGCGGCGGCAGCATTAAGCAGAACGGCATCTACACCCAGGTTGTTCACCTGCTGAAGAGTATCGATGCTTCGATTGTCGAGCTGGGCGGCGTCGAACCTAACCCAAGACTTACGACGGTTCATCGTGGCGTTGACTTATGCCGCACACAGCACATCGACTTGATCCTCGCCGTTGGCGGAGGCAGCGTCATCGATTGTGCCAAAGCGATTGCCGTCGGTGCCAAATACGATGGCGACTTCTGGGATATCGTTAAGCGCAAAGCTGCAGCTAAAGACGCACTGCCGCTAGGCACTGTGCTCACCATTGCCGCAACCGGCTCGGAAATGAACTCCGGTTCCGTCATTACGAACTGGGAAACCAAAGAGAAACTCGGTTGGGGCAGCCCCTTCTCCTATCCAAAATTTTCGATCCTAGATCCTGCGCACACAACTTCATTGCCTGAAAATCAAACCGTTTATGGTATGGTGGACATCATGTCTCACGTGTTCGAGCAATACTTCCATCATGGCGCCAACACGCCTATTCAAGACGGCTTCTGCGAAACTATATTGCGTACTGTAATAGATACAGCGCCTCGTTTATTGCAGGATCTGAACGATTTGGACAATCGCGCGACAATTCTTTACAGCGGCACCATGGCGCTTAACGGAATCCTCAGCATGGGAGTGCGCGGCGATTGGGCGACGCATAATTTGGAGCATGCCGTCTCGGCCGTTCATGACATCCCGCATGGCGGAGGCCTTGCGATATTATTCCCGAATTGGATGACCTACACGCTTGATGCCAATGAAGCGCGGTTCAAACAGTTCGCGCAGCGCGTTTTTGGCGTTACGACCACTGGCAAAACGGACCGTCAGGTCGCCGAGGAAGGTATCGCCGAGCTCCGCGGATTCTTCAACGTCATCGGCGCACCAAGCCGGTTGGCGGATTACGACATCGATGATTCCACGATCGAGCTAATGGCCGATAAAGCCATGGTGTACGGCGATTTCGGTAACTTTAAGAAGCTGACTCGCGAGGATGTCGTTAACATTTACCGTATGTCGCTGTAGACGAATAATGCTATTTACAGGCTCAGCGTGCAAGTAGCTGACCAGTATAGGAAAGGGGCTGTCCTTAAGTAGATTCATCTACTTGTGGATTGCCCCTTTGTTTTTGCAATTATGGATCATCGTCGTCCAATTCCACTCCCACTATCCCAATCTCGTTGCCCTGCTCTATTCCACTCCAACTTCCCGTATCCCTTTGTCCCGTCCACTCCCGCTTCCACTATCCCAATCCCTTCCCTTACCCTCATCGCAAAAGGGAACTACAGGGCGCTATTTGAGCCAAATCAACAGCTTTCGCCATCAAAGGGGAACTACAGGGCCCTATTTACCCACAAACAGCTGATTTCAGCCAAAATCGGCGAAATAAGGGATCCTAGTTCCCTCTAATCTGCCAAATGGCCGCTTATGCTCCAAATAGAGGAACGTAGTTCCCTCCCGACATGTGGGGTAGTTTCATTGGAACAAATGACCCCTGCCTTCCCTCTCGCACAAGTTCACCGCAGCACCGTATAATCGCGCCACTCCTCCGGCAGCAACCGCTGATAAAGCGGCTGCAGATAGCGGTCATCGATCAGCAGCAGCACGCCGCGGTCCGATTCGGAGCGAATCAGCCTGCCACCGGCCTGCTGCACCTTGTTCATGCCGGGGAAGACATAGGCGTACTCGTATCCGTTTTTGCCCGTATCCTCGAGGTAAGCCTTGATCAAGTTGCGCTCCGGCCCCAGCTGCGGCAAGCCTACGCCAACGACCGCGACGCCGGTGAGCCGCTCGCCCACCAGATCAATGCCCTCCGAGAAAATACCGCCCATCACGGCGAAGCCAACTAGCGTTCCTGCCCGGCCAGCCTGAAACTCAGCTAAGTAGCTTTCCCGCTCCTCTTCCGACATCTGAGTCGTCTGGACTAGAACATGCAGCCCGCCGTCATCCCCCTGCTCGCTAACAAGATCCGTAAAAGCTTCATATACACTGCTCATATACGCATACGAAGGAAAAAACACCAGATGATTGCCCGATTCATGCCGTGTCGCCATGTCATAAATCGAGCGGGCTATTCGCTCCCGGCTGCGCTCGCGGTCCTGATAGCGCGTCGACAGCGGCTGGACGAAAACCTCCAGCTGCTCCTTGGCAAAAGGCGAAGGCACGCTCACGGAGTAATCCTCCTCGCCGGCTCCCAGCGTATCCATGAAATAGGACAACGGCGAAAGCGTCGCCGAGAAGAACACATGCGAGCGATAGCCTTTCCCCATCTGCCGGAGCAGATGAGAAGGGTCCAGGCAGAACAGTTTCACGCTAACCTCGTTCCGGTCTGACGTGAACAGCGTCGTATACCGTTCATCGTACAGCTTGGCGATGCGCACGAAATTGTGCGCTTCGAAGTAGGTCTCCAGCAGCAGCGGGCTCGCCGAGTTCCCGGCGCTTGCCGCCAGCTCTTTCTCCGCGGCTGTAAGAAAGCCGTCCAGCAGCGCCAAAAGCTCCTCTGGCAGCTCAGGCTCCACCAGCATCTGGCGCTCCCCGATCCTTTTGCGCAGCGTGATGAAATATTGGTTAATAGCCTTAGCCGCATCATGCACATCTGCGCGAACACCCTTAAACTCCCGCTGCAGAGCGAGAAACCCGGACTTGGAGAGTGTGCTGCTGTACATCTCCCTCGACCGGTCAATCAAATTATGAGCTTCATCCACGAGCAATGTGGTATGCCGCTTCTGTTCCTCAAACAGTCGTTTTAAATTGACACGAGGATCAAAAATATAGTTGTAGTCACAAATTACCGCATCTGCAGCATACGCGACATCCAGTGAAAATTCAAAAGGACAAACCCGATGCTTCCGCGCATACGCCTCAATCACCGTACGTGTCATAATCGTCTCCGATTCAAGAAGATCAAGCACGGCGTCGTTAATCCGATCATAATAGCCGTCAGCAAATTCACAATGCTCCTTCGAGCAGCGGACTTCCTCTTTCAAGCATACTTTGTCCTTCGCCGTTATGGTCACGACATGCATGCGAAGCCCCTGTTCCTGAAGGAGCGCATACGCCTCCTCCGCTGCCGTGCGGGTAATCGTCTTGGCCGTCAAATAAAAAATCCGCTGCAGCAGCTCCTCGCCGATCGCTTTGACCGATGGAAAAAGGGTCGACATCGTCTTCCCGATACCGGTCGGCGCTTTGGCGAACAGCTTGCGCCCTTCGCCAATCGTTTTGTACACAGCCCCGGCAAGCTTTCGCTGCCCTTCCCTGTACGCCGGAAACGGAAAAGGCAGCTCCTTGATGCTGCGATTCCTCCGCTGTTCATGCTCGTACCTCGCCTGCGCATAGGGGTAATAACCCTCTACTACGTTATGTACGAACCGCTCCAGCTCGCCAAGCGAGACTTCCCGCACAAATCGGCGCGTAGCTTCCGTCTCGACCTGCATATAAGTAAGTTGAACGCGCATCTGATGAAGACCTCGATCTTTGGCTACCATATAGGCATAGCACATCGCTTGCGCCCAATGGACGGGGTAGGCATTCTCCTCAATCTCGCCAATATCCGACGAAGTTGATTTGATCTCGTCCACCGTCATCGGGCCGCCGTCCGTATCTTGAAGTAGGCCGTCGCACCGCCCGTCAATGACGAAAAGGAGCTCTCGATAGGCAATCTCAGCGGAAACATATACTTCATGCTGATCCGACTCGCCGTATTGCTTCTGCAGTTTTTGATGCGCTTTGGTGCCTTCAATCAGCGCAGTGCTTGTCCGAAAGCCGGACTCGATACTTCCGCTGCGAAACACATATTCCACCAGGGACCGTACGGAAATGTTAATTGTTGCGGCTATTCGTCCTTCTCCGTTCCAGAACATTTGTTCTTTATTGTAGCATGCAGCGGGACCCAATATCTACTTTTCCCGGAAAGGAGCCCCTATGTTTTATTTCAGCAAAATCTTCCTTAAACTGCTGCGGATGAACAACAAGTTCATCTATAGTCTAGCTTTTCTTTTTATCCTGCTGTCCGCCACCGGCGCTTATCTCCTGGAGAAAGATACGTTCGGCAGCGTCTTCAACGGGCTCTGGTGGGTGATGGCAACCGTGACCACCACGGGGTACGGGGATTACACGCCCAAAACAGTGGCGGGCAAATGCCTCGGCATTTTTCTTTACATTTTCGGAATCGGTCTTATTTCGGTCACGATCAGTAAAGTCATTGACTCACTATTCGTATACAGACAGCGAAAGGAAGCGGGCAAATTGAGATATCAGGGCGAGCAGCATTTCGTCATCATTGTTTGGAGCAAAAATGCCGAGCTGGCGATCCAAGAAATTTTGCACACCGACACGACAACAGAGATCGTACTGATCGATATCCTCGAGAGAACACCGGTCGTACATAACAGGGTCCACTATATTCGCGGCAATCCCACTCATATCGAGACTTTGGAAATGGCGAATATGGAGAAAGCCCGCTCCGTTTTTATTTTTGCCGATGAGATCACCCAAGACAAGACTATGCTGCGCGACCCCTCCTTCGTCGATGGCAAAACACTGCTTGTCGCCACGACCATCGAGCGCAATTACCGCAATGTCAACTCCATCGTCGAGATTAAGAACAGCGATAATTTGCAAAATTTCCAGCATGTCAATGTGAACGAATTTATCCTCGGCTCCGAAACCATTTCGCAGCTTGCCGTTCGGTCGGCCTTCTCACCGGGATCGTCCCGGATTGTGTCGCAGCTCTTGACCAGACAGTCCAGAAGCAATCTTCATGTGCTTGGCAAAAGGAGCGCTTGGCACACCTACCGCGACGCGTTTGAGCAGCTGCTTCTTGAGGGGGCGACACTCATTTCCGACCGCGACCAACTGAATATCAACCGCAAGCTGGATCAGCTCATTCCCGAGGAAGCGCAGCTTTTCGTGATCTGTGACGTGGAGACCTTCGAGCGAATTTCCGCGCTAAAATAACGAAAAAGGGCACCAAACTCTCTCAGAGAGAAATGGTGTCCTTTATCCTTACCCTTTGTCCTTAAAAAGCTATCCCTTAGGCTGTGCCGGAGGCTGAACCCAACGAAACGGTGTCGTATTCCAAAATAAATCCGGGTTGACCTGCACATTATGCGCCCAAAAAGTGAAATGCAGATGAGGTCCGGTCGAAAAACCGGTCGTACCGACGAGACCGATGATGTCCCCTTGCTTCACCCGGTCACCGGTTTTCACACGCAGTTCGGAAAGATGCGCATACTGCGAAAAAAGCCCCATCCCATGATCAAGATAGATGGAATTTCCGGTCAAATACAGGCTCTCGGCCAGCGCCACGACCCCATCATTGGTCGCTTTGATCGGCGTGCCTTCCTTCGCGGCCAAATCTACCGCCATATGCGCGCTATCGTACTTCCCGTTAACATAACGGGTGTACCCATACGGCGTCGTCAAAATCCCCTCGATGGGCTTCACGAATGGCCCGCTGAACAGAAACTCCGGCTCGGACTTGCTGCGCGCCAGATCGATCTTCTTCTGATCGGCTGCAATCCGCGCCGTATCCTGCTTCATGCTCTCCATCTCAGACGTGACCTTCAGATACTGGGTTTCGAACTTCTTCGGCACGATGGTCAGCGTCTGATCGCCGATCGGATACTTGCCCGGCTTCGCACTCATCGAAATCGGCAAGTAGGTGAAATACCCCGCTCCGTATGGCTGGAGCGTGTACGTTTTGTTCAGCCAGGTAATGGTCCCTGGCTCAGCGGAGCGCACAAGCACCGCATCTCCGGGTGCCGCGCTTTCCGGCACGAGCTTCCATTTGGCGCTCATGATCCCTTTGGCCGCTTCCTTCGTAGCGTAAAGTTCCCTTTCCTTGGCAAGCTGCTGTAAATGGCTCTTCTCTTTGAGGATGGCTTCCTTGACCTCCGGGGTCATACCATCCACCCAAGTCTGTCCCCCGTCTGCGGTAACGAGCAGCGGATTCTTCGCATCCTTGCTGCTCGCGGGCAGCGCCCAGCCAATACGGGGCGTCAGGAACTGCGTTTGCTTCACTGGAAACGTTGCAGCTCCTAAAGTAACTGTCGGCATAGGGCTGGAACCAGACGAACCGACCCCGCCTTCCGCAACCGGCTCTAAACTTAAAAGCTCCGCTATAGAGCTATCAACCGCTGTTTCGGCAGCCGCTGCGTCACCTGTCGCAGGCTGCCACTGGCCTCCGCCATCTTCCGTGGCAGCGACACCGTCGGCATACTTCACCCAGCCATGGTCCAGATCCACCATGCGGAACTCTAAGGCCTCTCTGGGCGGAGGCGTCGGCGCCGGTGTTGCTGCGGCCGGCATATCTTTCACAGCCTTCCATGAAGAGAAGGAACCGAACGGAGATTTGCCTATTGCTACCACAGCACAAGCCGCGAGCAGACATGCGCCAACCAAGAGCGGCCAGCGGCGTTTTTTTGATTTCACAGCATCTATTCCTCCCTCGCTTGCGATGGGCTAGTCTTCCAATACGACTCCATAATAACATAAAAAAACCGAAGACAGCAGTGTCTCCGGGCTTTTGTTCTACTATATTTGCACGCCTTTTTTGAGCGTTTTCTGATCACTGCTCGTGTTATTAACTAAAGGAAGTAACTTGACGCTTCGAACCATGGTGGACTGACACAAGTGACAAGTCGGAACGTGATCGAATGTAAAATTATCTCGCATCCAGCCTTTACAGCCTTCTTGTTCACAAGACCATATCGTCACATTTTCTAGAGGCATCTCTTCAAAGGACTTTTTTCTGGAATACATGATGAACCTCCTCAGCGTTTTACTTAAGTTACACTTCAATAGCTAAATTGAAAAAGACTGCCATTACACAAGTAAAGGCAGTCTTTTAAATTATATTACAGTTTTACAACGTTTTCTGCTTGTGGTCCGCGGTTGCCTTGAACAACGCTGAACTCAACTTGTTGGCCTTCATCCAAAGTTTTGAAGCCGTCGCCTTGAATAGCGGAGAAGTGAACGAATACATCGTTGCCGCCTTCAACTTCGATGAAACCGAAACCTTTTTCTGCGTTAAACCATTTTACTGTACCAGTAGCCATGAGAAATACCTCCAAAAATTATTAACATGTTTTTTATTCTTCAAAGAGAAAAAATTCACACATTGCAAAAGGTTCACTAACAAAAATGAAAACCCTTTACAATATGTGAATTCAGGTTCTTTTTGTCGATTGGATTCATCATAACATATCGCATTTGAAAACGCAAACTATTTCCAATTCTTACATGCTGATGAAATCGCTTTCCCACAAGTTAATAAAAAACTCCCTTGCGGGAGTTATTCATGGCGATCCTCGCCAAATAAGACGCCTTGTATTTCATTGTTAACTTCTACGTTAAGCCTCGTCTTGAAATAATCAACGACAGCATCGACGGCTTTTTCGGCTTGGAATTCCGATATACCCGCTTCTTTAGCAACATGATCTCGAACGATATGCTTCATATGAGCCCTCTCCTCTTCAAATAGAAATTACAACAGGATTCATTATCTGCAAACAGCAGGCGGGTTATTCAGGTAAAACTACCCCAACTTTAGTCTAGGTACGTACTTAGTCCCGGGACCGTTTGCCGCTTAAACTATGGACTCTATACTGAATGTATCGTAAGCACTTAGGAGGGTTTTCATTTTGTACAGCATAAGTATTGAAACCATATTGTTAGCATCTTTGCTGCTCGTCATTTTCACTTGGATCGGGAGCGTCAAAGCTTCCCGACTGCTTTATAGCCGCACTATCGAACGCATGCACCGCAAAACACGCAAACTGCTGTTCTGGTCATGGTTTCCTGTCATTCCGGCCGCTGCTATTCTAGGCGCTATTGCTTGGATGCAGCAAACGATGTCCCCTGCCTTTTGGATCGATCATGTGCTTATTCAAGCTCCGCTGGTCCTTCTGCCTCTGCTAATCATCTGGCTTGTATCTGTGCCTAAACTGTTCAAACTGCGCGCACTTACAAAGCCAATGCCAGAAGAAAGCGATGCAGTAATCCCCACGGATGCTAGTGTGCATCAGAGAGCCGCCAGTCCCGGACTCATCCTTCCTTTTCAAATGATGGCGCTAGCCGCTTTGACTTCGTTTTATTTCGCCTTAGTTCCGGCGCTGCCTTTCAAATGGCTCGATATTTCCGTTCCGCTAGCGGTCTTCGTACTGGCAACGGCAGGACTTTGGTTAAGACACCGGATTCGCTTCCAGCAAGTAAGCAAGATGGAAACTTATGCAGCTCCTGCCTTTTGGAAACGCAGCTTAGCCATGCTCACTGTATTCGCTGTGCTGGGGGCATCAGGCTATTACCTCTTTACGTATGCAATGGACAAAAGCGAGCTGCCAGCCGAAATTGACATGGCAAGCGGAACGCATGATTATGGCGGGACGCTCATCGACATGAGCCTGCATAACCACAGCGCGATGGCAGAGGCGGCCAGCTCCCCGAGCCAAATAATCTCTGTCGCCGACCTGACAGGTCTGCGCAAAGGGACGCCCGATCGTCGTTTCACACTGACCGCTCAGAAGAAAACCGTCACGCTGAGCTCTGGCAAAACCGTCGATGCCTGGACATACAACGGGCAAATTCCCGGCCCGGAGCTCCGCATGAAAGAGGGAGAGCTGATCGAGGTTACGCTCCTCAACCAAGATATCGAGCAGGGCGTTACGGCGGATTGGCATGGTCTGGATGTGCCGAACGCAGAGGACGGCGTTGCCGGAGCCACGCAACATGCGGTCATGCCCGGCGAATCGTATACGTACCGCTTCCGCGCCGAACAGGCCGGCACATTCTGGTACCATTCGCACCAGGACTCCCGCGAGGCCGTCAGTATGGGACTTTTCGGGGTGCTGATCGTGGAGCCAAAAACGGAACCTTTACAGCCGGTGAAAGACATCACCGTCATGACGCATCGTTGGCAGGGCGCTGCGATAGCAATCGGCGCATCCGACCAACTCGAATGCATGACGATCGCCCCAGGAACGCCTGTCCGTATGCGGTTGATTAACACGGACGATTGGGTGAATCAAACCTATACGCTCGTTGGTACGCATTTCGAAGTGGCGGCCATTGACGGAAGGGATCTGAATAAACCGGATGTGTTGACCAATACCCGCGTGGTCGTGCCTACCGGCGGCCGTTACGATATTACCTTCGTGATGCCGGAGCGTCCCGTATACCTTCATATAGGAGAGAATGGCAACGGCGGCATTCTAATGTCCTCCGATGGCAGCGGGGACCTTCCGGAGATTGGGCAGACCGTTCCCTTTAATCCCTTAACTTACGGAAGCCCAGCGGCAACCGCTTTTAACGCTCACAGCCGCTTTGACAGGGAGTTTACTTTAATTTTGGATAATAAACTCGGCATTTTTAACCGCAACTTCGGTTTCCTCTACACATTGAACGGGGAAGTATTTCCGGATACACCGATGTTTATGATGAAGGAAGGGGATCTTGTCAAAACGACCATCCTGAACCGCGGGGATGTCGCGTATCCGATGCACTTGCAAGGGCATCATGTGCTTGTCCTGTCGCGCAACGGCAAACCTTCAACCGGGAGCCCTTGGTGGTCGGATACGCTGGACGTCCAGCCTGGTGAGACGTATGAGGTCGCCTTCGTCGCCGATAATCCGGGATTATGGATAGATCCAGTAAAAAGAGGGAGGGCATGTAGGGTTTGTGTCACTTTATATAACATATTGTTGACAAACGAGAGAAATCCGTTTACGCTATAGGAAAGCAGGAACAACAAAAACCGAATACACTCTTTCGTATAACCTTAATAATCGGATTAAGGGTCTCTACTTAGAAACCGTAAATTTCTAGCTACGAAAAATGTGCGCCTTTGCATATTTTTCATGGCTAGTTTTTTTGCGTTCCCAGCTTCATATAATAATAAAGAAGCAGGAGGTTTATGCCCATGGCGACGATTCTTATTAAAAACGCAGAAATAGTAACGATGAACCGTGACGGGGAAATTTACATCGGAGACATGCTCATTGAAGACGACAGGATTAAGGCCATCGGTCCTAACTTGCATGTGGATACGGCGAAGGTGGATAAGGTCATTGATGCCACGAACCGTACGGTTATTCCGGGCTTCGTGCAAACCCATATTCATTTGTGCCAAACGTTGTTTCGCGGCAAAGGGGACGACCTGGAGCTGATGGATTGGCTGAAACAGCGGATCTGGCCCTTGGAAGCCTCCCATGACGAGGAATCCATCTATTATTCCGCCTTGCTCGGGATCGGCGAGTTGATTCAAAGCGGTACGACGACCATCGTGGATATGGAGACGGTGCACCATACCGACTTTGCCTTTCAAGCCATCGCATCGAGCGGAATCCGCGCCTTATCCGGCAAAGTGATGATGGATAAGGGCGATGAGGTCCCGTTCCCTCTGCAAGAGAAAACGTCCGAATCGCTTCAGCAAAGCGTAGATTTGCTTGAGAAATGGAACGGTCACGACGGCGGCCGAATCCAATACGCGTTTTCTCCGCGATTCGTCATCTCGTGTACGGAGGAGCTGCTGCGCGAGGTTCGCAGCTTGTCCGAGCAGTATCAAGTGAAGGTGCATACGCACGCTTCCGAGAATCTCGGCGAGATCGAGATTGTGCAAGCCGAGACCGGCATGCGCAATGTCGTTTATCTCGACCATCTGGGCTTAGCGAATGAGCGCCTCATTCTGGCTCATTGCATTTGGCTGGATGACGAGGAGAAGCGCATCATCCATGAGCGCGGCGTCCATGTCAGCCACTGCCCCGGCTCCAACCTGAAGCTGGCTTCGGGTATCGCCGAGACGCCTGACATGCTGAAGCTCGACATTTCCGTCTCGCTGGGCGCAGATGGCGCGCCGTGCAATAACAATCTCGACATGTTCAACGAGATGCGTTTGGCGGCGCTCATTCAGAAGCCCGTGCACGGACCGACGGCGATGAACGCGCAGACGGTCTTCCGTATGGCGACCATCGGCGGCGCCCGCGCGGTCGGTATGGAGAAAGAGATCGGGAGTCTGGAAGTCGGCAAGAAAGCCGACCTGGCGATCCTCGATCTGATCAACTTCCACACGTATCCGTCCTTCGACGTGGACCCGATTTCGCGCATCGTATACTCTGCGACACGCGCCGATGTGGAAACGACGATCATTAACGGCCGGATCGTCATGGAGAACCGCATCATGCGGACCATCGACAAGGACATCGTCCTGCCGGAAGCGAACCGCTCGATACAGCGGTTGCTGAAGCGTGCCAACTTGCGTTAACAGACACAGGCGTGTTAACCAACCGGCGTTCGAATGCTGGTTGGTTGGCACGCCTTTTTTTGGGCATACTCCGCCTATTGCCGCCGCAACCTCATGTAAGCAATGCACCCCATTATTTACCCCACAGCAGCTTCCCAGCCTCCAGCTTCGTAAGCTTCGCAACATCCCGCGCTGCATCCTGCTTCTGAACAGCTTCCTTCTGCGTTTGGGTAGCCGGTTCATTCCGGATGATCGCATCTAAGTTATCGTAAGCCACTTTCTTGATCAATGCAGGATCGCCGATAGCATCCAAAACACGGTACATCGCCTCGATAGCCGCTTCTTCGCTGGCAAGGCCATAACCGGAATCAGTGCTTAGCATAAACTTGTCCGGGAATTGCCGGATAACGGGCAGAAAATCCTCGATCCGATTCGCGCTTTCCAAATTGAACACGGTAAACCCGGCAAAAAAGTCCATATAAATATTATCATGCTTCTCTAGTAATCTTTTGATATTCTCAGGTGAGTTATAGGCGTTGGCATGGCCGAAAATAAAGATCGTTTTCGGATGGGCAGACAACGCTTCTTCCAATTTATCTATGACGAAGCCATTCGGAGGATCCATATGGAGCAGAATCGGCGCCTGAAACTCAGCACACAGGTCATAAATTTGCGGGAGAAAGCCGTCCATGGGGTCCTTCGCCTTCCATTCTACCTTCGACACGACCGGAGAGTTATAGGAAGCTGCGGCGATTTCGCCAAGTCCAAAATAGCCTTGTTCGAGATTTTCCCTTACGACCTGAAGACTGGATGGATCATGCAGATCAAAGCCGGAAAAGTAAGGAACGAAGAAGTCAGGGCTGTCCGTATAGGCTTTCCATGCATAGGCATCGGTTCGAATCGCGCTCGACTCCGAAACATCCCCAAAGAGAATAACGCGATCCACCGCGTCCTTTTTCCACATACTTGGCATGTCCAAATACCTGAAATCACTCGCATCATGGTTA
Source organism: Paenibacillus planticolens (assembly GCF_013141725.1). Lineage (GTDB taxonomy): Bacteria > Bacillota > Bacilli > Paenibacillales > NBRC-103111 > Paenibacillus_E > Paenibacillus_E planticolens. The sequence continues at coordinate 179,892 of NZ_WHNZ01000045.1, forward strand.
TGCGCATCGGCGAGCGGTACTGAGCCATACTGCCTGAGCAGATCGTCAAAGCTTTTTCTCGCAGACGCTGTTACCGCGACCTCTGCCACTTCGGCTGTCGCCGCCGGAGATGGCAAAACTTGCGCCGACCTGCTTGTCCTGTCCCAGTAATCAAAGGAACCCAAACTCCAAATCCCAACTCCAATACACACGCATGCCACGCTTACAATCGCGACACTTCTTGCCCTCATTTTCGGCATCCCAAACACTCCCTTGTTCATTCCCCTTCATCTTTAACCTCCCAAATTATACCACATCTCCCACAATGTAAAATATATACAACGAGCTGATCCGAGATTTGTGACGGCTGTAAACAAGTTCCCATTTTCAGTTTCAGCCATATACTATTGCAAACATTTATGAACAGGGAAGGGGACTCCTATGACTCACGTCTCAAAACCTCTTTTACAAACCGACGCTCAGGTGAGACTGGCCGGGGGAGCCAATCTGCCCGAACAAGGTATCCGGCTCTTGCAAACCCACAATCCGCGAGTGCTCAAGATTGTACCCATGACTGCTCAAGTTGGCGATATCCGCGTCAATTCGGCGACAGACCGCGTTTATTACGTTCATAGCGACAATCAAGTAGGCGTTCTGGACGGTAACACTAACCATGTGATGGGCAATGTACAGACAGGTGACGGCACCGCATTCCTGGCAGTGAACCCACGCACCAATCGGGTCTATGCGACTAACTTCCGCGCTGCCACCGTCTCCGTGATCAACGGAATCACGAATCGCCTGATCACGAACGTGTCTGTCGGCAAGCACCCTTTCGGCATCGCCATCCATCGCGGAAGCAACCGCATTTATGCTGCCGATACGAACGGAACCATCAGCGTTATCGACGGCCGCACGAACCGTATCCTTCAAACTTTAAAGGTTGGCGGATCGCCGGCTCTTGTCGCCATTAATGAACGAACGAATCGCATCTTTGTCACAAATGTAGGCAACGATTCCGTTCATGTCATCAATGGCTCTACGATGCGCTTGATCAAGACAATCAAAGTCGGAAACAACCCTATTATTACACCGGCTGTCCTTCCACAGACAAATCGGGTCTTCGTGGCTAACAACCTCAGCCGCTTTGCTTCGGTTATATCGGGCACCACCCTTGGGAGAAGCACCCCCATTCAACTCGGAAGGCTTCAAAGCGATATTGCCGTAAACCCTCTCACGAATCACATCTATATAACGAGCGCTCAACAGACGAGTAAGGGCAAGCTGTACATTATAAATGGACAAACGAACAAGGTTATTGCTTCCATATCGATTCCTACTTTCTCTTCACTCCTCGTCAACCCATTGACGAACCGCTATTATGTCGGAGATACGGAGACCCGCGATTTGTTCGTCTATAGCGGGCTAACGAATACGCTGCTTGCTAAGCTGCGCACCGGGCGTTCCGCCGGGAACATGGCTTTGAATACGCGAAGTAACAGGATCTATGTCGGAAACGAAAAATCGATTACGGTCGTTCAGGATTCGCGTTAACAAATAAGCCTCCAAAAACCCACATCACGTGGGCTCTTGGAGGCTTATTTTTTTATTCGACAGAAAATAAATATTTCGAATATTCACTCTATAAATAACGTTTCAATTCAAAAGTGCTCGTCAAAATCAATTAAACTGTCGGTAATCATTTTTCAAGACATTTGGATAGGCTAAGTCAAACAGCTCATTCATTATAAATAAATGATCTATTTCAAATACCTTATTGCGGTCGCGACATTATTGTACATCACTGCTGTCCTCCTCATAATTATCAGACAAAAAATGAATAAACCCCTAAGTAGACCCACGAAACAAGAGATCTCCCAATTTCATTATATTAGATTAAAAATTCAATTTATTTAAAACTAGTAATAAATCCCAAAAAACTTTAAAAAAACGCAAAATCAATGCAATAATTAAGGGCAAAAAGAGGGAGGAACACAAGCAAACCCTGGCTGTAAGCCGACCAAACCGAGCCGCGGACCACTGGTTGGTGTGAGATAGGTGCCAATCTGTGCAGGGCATGGGCATCCATATGGGTTATTTTCTCCATTGTTCGATTGTGAATGAATTGTGTTCATTACTCTCATTCTTCAGGTGACTGATACCTTCTATACTAAGCATAAAGGTGTTTTTGACATGAAAGGCGGTTATTCCCGATGAAAGCTGAACCACAAAAAGTCCAATCCCGTAAAATAACAGCGCCCTTCACTCTGAAAGGCCGCTGGGAATCACCACTAGCCGGGTATCTGTTTATTTCCCCTTGGCTCCTTGGCTTCCTGCTGCTGACGCTCTGGCCAATGGTGCAATCGATGTACTACTCTTTTACCAAATATACGCTGTTAGACGCGCCGGAATGGATCGGCTTGCGCAATTATGAGCGCATTTTCGCAGATGACGAGATTTTTCGCCAATCTCTGAAAATAACGATTCTTTTTGTCGTATTATCTGTTCCCCTCAAACTTTTCAGCGCGCTTATGGTCGCCATGATACTCAATAAGAAAATCAAAGGAATCTCGATATATCGAACGTTCATCTATTTGCCGTCTTTGATTGGCAGCAGTATCGCGGTCGCGATTCTATGGCAAAATATATTTGGCATAGAAGGCTTCATCAACAGATTTCTAGTCATGCTGGGTTTTAGCGGCAGCAGTTGGATCAGCAATCCCAAAACGGCTCTAGGCACATTGATTATCCTGGTCGCTTGGCAATTCGGCTCGTCCATGGTCATTTTCCTTGCCGGCCTCAAACAAATCCCAACCGAATTATACGAAGCATCCTCCGTTGACGGCGCTTCGAAACTGAGACAATTTTTCCGCATTACCTTGCCCATGCTGTCCCCTGTGCTGCTGTTTAATCTCGTGTTGCAAACCATCGGCTCTTTCCAAATGTTTACTCAGGCCTTCATCATTACCAAAGGCGGCCCTATCAACTCGACGTTTATGTACGCTTTGTACCTCTATGAGCGCGCCTTTTCCCGCTATGAGATGGGTTATGCATCGGCGCTGGCCTGGATTCTGCTCGTGGTCATCGGAATCGTAACAGCGTTAATTTTCGCCTCATCCCGCTATTGGGTATTCTACGAAACAGAAGGAGCGAAAGGTAAATGAGAAACCCATTGATCTCTATCCGCACGTTAAGAACTCATTCCCTCTTGGCCTTATTTAGCTTAATCATGATCTATCCCATGCTGTGGTGGTTTGGGGCTGCCTTTAAATCCAACGCGGAAATGAGCTCACCCTCCTTTTGGCCGACCAAGTGGTTGTGGAGCAACTTCAGCGATGGCTGGGTCGCGATTCCTAAGTTTACTTTTACTCATTTCTATTTAAATACGTTTGAGCTCATTGCCGGAGTGCTTGTCACATCCATCCTCTCCTGCAGCTTCGTGGCTTTCGGCTTCGCGCGGTTGGATTTTCCGCTGAAAAATTTCTGGTTTTCGATCCTTATGGTTACGCTTATGCTGCCTAGCCAAGTGACTTTGGTGCCGCAATACATCATGTTTAATGCCTGGGGTTGGGTGAATACCTACCTGCCCTTCTATGTTCCTCATGCCTTAGCTGGCGGTATCGGAGGACCTTTCTTCATCTTCCTGCTCGTTCAATTTATCCGCGGTATTCCGCGGGAGCTCGACGAATCGGCCAAAATGGACGGCTGCAGCTGGCTCGGCATCTACTGGCGCATCATCCTCCCGCTTACGAAACCAGCCCTGGTCACAGTCGCAATCTACTGTTTCCTCTGGAATTGGGACGACTTCTTCGGACATTTGCTGTATATTAACTCGGTTGATAAATACACGGTCGGACTTGCCCTAAAGCTGTTCGTGGATAGTCAATCTGCGCTTCCATGGGGACAATTGCTGGCGATGTCGCTGGTCTCCATCGTTCCTTCTCTCATCATCTTCTTTATGGCGCAGCGCCATTTTGTCGATGGCATTGCCTCGGGTGCTGTGAAAGGCTAAAATGAATTAACTATGTAAAAGGTTGCGAAATTGGCAGCCTTTTTCCAGTTTAACAGACGCTTATGAGGGGGATCAGCTTTGTTTACTATGTTCAAGCGAGTCCGCATCGGCCGGCTGTTCTTCGGCAGCTTCGCCGCATTCATCGCCGTGCTTCTGCTCGTCACCTCATGGATTAGTTACAGCCTCACGTCGCGTGAACTGGCAGACAATACCGCCAATTATCAGCAGGATCTATTAAACGAGTTAAATAAACGTCTAGTCATTCAGTTGAACTCGATAGAGCAAATGTCTCTGGCCGCTTATCGGAACATCGATATCATCGGGTATGATCAATTGGAAAGTGACTTATTTGAGCGCAATCGCCGAAAGACGGATTTAGAGAAATTGCTTGCCGGCATTACCTACAGCACCATGATGGTTCAATCGGTTTATTTGTATACAGAACATCCTTTTGCACCGGATTCACAAGGCCCCATTCAGGTCTTCAATTTGGAAAAAGTACGGGAAGAAGACTGGTTCCCGGAAATTCAGAATAACGATTCCGCTTGGATCAAAGAACGCACGATTCAGACGATGAAAGGCCAGATGCCTGTCATCGGCTTTGCTAGGAAGCTTTACAATAACTCCGGCATTTACTACGGAATGCTTCTGCTCAATGTGAAATCATCCGAAATTCAAAATCTGATTCGCGGCGAAACGGAAGGCCGAAGCCGGTTATTATTTGATGCAGGCGGCAGGGAAATTGCTGCGATCGGGGACTCCAACCTGCAAGAGAGCGAGCTGGAGAAATTAAAATTAGTTAGCGAGAAGTCTGGAAGCGCCCGTCTGTCAGCCAATAAACAGAGCGATTCCCTCCTGGTTTGGAGCAAATCGCCTTCCAACTGGATGCTGGTTGAGGTTACGCCTTGGAAGAACATCATTAACGGGAGTATTCAATTAGCCTTGATCCTGCTAACCGTCGGGCTTTCCGCAATTATTATCGGCTTTTTCGTGACGTATTTTATTTCCAGGCAGTTTACCAAGCCTATCAAATTACTTCTTGCCTTCATGGGCAAGCTTCCCGACCGGGGTTTTACCACGGACTTGCCGAAAGACTACACCAATGAGTTCGGAAACCTGTTTAACGGCTACCGCAAGCAGATGGAACGTATTGAAGAGCTGATGGATTCCTTGAAGGCTCAGCATAAACGCCAGCGTGAAGCGGAAATTCAAGCGCTGCAAGCGATGATCAATCCCCATTTTCTCTATAATACGCTGGATCAATTGAACTGGTTGGCCATAGATTCGGGTCAAGACAAGATCTCCAAGATTCTTTCCTTAATGGGCAAAATGTTCCGCATCGGCCTGTCCAACGGGGAGACGCTCATTCCGATCGCCGACGAGATCACGCATGTCGAATGCTATTTGCAAATTCAACAAATCCGCTGGGGAGATCGATTATCGTTCACCCTGAACGTCGACGAATCCGCAAGAGACCTTTTTATACCGAGATTAACGCTGCAGCCTTTTATTGAAAATGCCATTATTCACGGCTTCCATGGCAGGAAAACAGGGGAGATCCGAGTGAGTGTACAACTGGTCAATCAAGACATCCAATTCTACATTTGGGATAACGGCGTCGGGCTGCGTCCGGACTGGAATCAACCGAAAGTTAGGAAAACAGGCGGCTACGGCGTACGCAATGTGAAGGAACGAATTGATGCCTATTTCGGCCCGCCCTACGGCGTTCAAATGGCCAAATCTGAGGGCGGGGGTACCGTAGTCACGGTTCTGCTGCCGCAAATTCAATACAAAGAACAGGTGGAGGAGCGGTATTATGTGGAAAATACTGATCATTGACGACGACTTTCAAGTGCTCGAAGGGATGAAGAAAGCGATCCCCTGGGAAGCGATCGACGCCGAATTCGTAGGGGAGGCCAGCGATGGCGCCGAAGGGCTGGAGATGATCGGCCGAACTAAGCCGGATATCGTCATTACGGACATTTATATGCCTGTCATGAACGGCCTTGAAATGATTGAAAGACTGCGGGAAGCGAACTTTCCCGGCGAATTGATTATCCTCAGCGGATACACCGATTTCCAATATGCCCGCCAGGCTTTGCGGCTGCAGGTCAGCGATTATTTATCCAAACCGGTTACCGTAGATGAGCTGCGGACTGTTCTGGAGAAAGTCATTAAAGAACTGGAAGCGAAAGAGCTTATTAAGATGGAACAAGAAGAAATCAAAAAAAGGCTGATGCTCTATGAGCCCTTCGGCCAACAGGAATGGCTGAAGTCAGTGATTACCGGCACTTTCCAGAAGTGGGCTGCCGCTCTGAATCCTCCTCCTTCCGAGCAGCAGTACTGGCTTCACCGCAATCACCTTGTCATGGGCATTGAGCTGATGAGCACGATTCGCACGGCGAATCTATCGCTGATCGACTGGAACTTATTCCGTTTTGCGTTGGCTAACATTATACAAGAAATTTTGACGGAAGATTGGCCTGAATCGGACTTCATTGAGCTTCACAGCCACCATGCAGCGATTATGTTTCATATCGAGCGTTCGGAACCTATGGACACAGCCCTCGCCCGGATCAAAACAATTGGCGACCGTATTGCGGTCTGTATCCTTACGTATCTTCAGCTCAACATCCGGATCGGATTAGGTCAAATAAAGGCCGCTTGGCAAGAAATATCGGATTCCACGGAGGAAGCGTTTCTGGATTTGCTGCAGATGACCATTATCCCTTCGCCAGGCAAGCCGTCCTCCTTGCCATCGAATCTGGCGATCCGGCCCATAAAATTTTACCAAGAGCTTGCGGAAGCCATTGTCTATTCGAAAGAAGAAACCGCGGCGCAAATTGTAGACGCCTATATTCGCCAACTGCAAATAATGCCATCGATTACGCCGGCATACTTGCAGTATTTATGTACGGAGCTATGGACCATCTTCGCCTATTCCTTGTACAGCGTTGGCATTGTGCTGGATGAGCTTTTTCCAGAGGCGCACCTGCCGTCCGAAATTAGTCAGATCCAAACGCCTGCCCAATTGCAGGAGTGGCTGCGCGCCAAAATTCATATCATCGCAACGAGCCGGCACTGGAGCGAGAACTCAAAGCATAAGGAAGCCGTGGATTTCATGATTCAATACGCCCATGACCACTATGCCGAAGAGGTTTCCTTGGAAGATATGTCGAAGCAGCTGTACTTGTCCCGGAACTATCTAAATCAAATTTTCAAAAAGGCGACCGGCGAAACATTCACCAACTATTTGATCCAGGTACGGATGAAAAAAGCGCAGGCCCTGCTGGCCGAAGGCAAGCATCTCATCTATGAGATCGCCGAAAAAGTCGGCTACAAGAACGTTCCTTACTTCAGCTCCATTTTCAAAAAGTATACGGGCATGAGTCCTAGCGAAGTCGGTAAAAGCGGATAGCTCCCATTTAGGCTGCTTGACATCCGATTTGTGATCAAAAGTGAAAGAAGTGTGTTCATTACTCTCCTTCTTCATTGTTTCCGTTACTCCTATAATGAAATTGTAGAGATGATGAGGTAGCGAAAGGGGATTATCTATGAAAGTGCAGATGAGACAATGGAGCATGCTCGGTATGACTGCCATGATAGCGCTGTCTTTAAGCGCATGCGGTTCAGGAAATACACCAAGTACGACACCAAGCAGCACAGCTGCTGCAACCAAAGCGCCAGCCACTGCAAGCACTCAGCCCGTTAAGCTTCGTATTGTATGGTGGGGTTCGCAAGCAAGGCATGACGCTACACTGAAAGCGCTGGATGCTTATACGAAAAAACATCCGAATGTGACCTTTGAACCGGAATTTTCGGGTTTTGACGGCTATGCAGACAAACTGGCTACCCAAGCAGCTGCCAAAAATGCCCCTGATATCATCCAAATGGATCCGGCTTGGCTTTCCGAGTACGCGGGCAGAAACCAGCTTGCCGACTTATCCCAAGGCATCCGCACGGAAGATATTGATAAATCGCTCGTAGACTCAGGCAAGTTCAAAGATAAACTGTACGCTATTCCTCTAGGCAATAACGCAACCGGTATGATTTACAACAAGAATGCCGTAGATAAACTTGGTATCACCCCGCCCAAAAACAACTGGACATGGGATGAGTATTTCCAATTCGGTAAAGATGCCAAAGCCAAGCTGGATAAAGATAAATACGTTTTAATGGACTATACTTATGATTATACGACATATTCCGCTTATCAAATCAGTCAAGGCAAAGGCTATCCGATCACCGTTGACGGCAAATTCAATATCGACAAAGACACCTATTTAACTTTTGTTAAAAAATATACCGAACTTCGCACGGCCGGCGTCGTCCCTCCCGCAGAAATCGCGTCCACGGATAAAGAGTCCGACGCGAAGCTGGATTTGATGAATAATGACAACGTGCTTATGAAACGTACCTTCGCCGCTCTTCTGCCTGGGTATGAAGGTGTTAAGCCCGGCGTTTATTCGCTAGTGAATCAGCCTAAAGGAACACAGTCCAGCGGCTGGCTGAAGCCTTCCATGTTCTGGTCCGTGAGCGCAGATTCCAAGTATGCCGAAGAGTCCAAGAAATTCATCGACTGGTTCGTGAATGACAGCGAAGCGGCCGATATTCTGACGACGACAAGAGGCGTGCCGGTTTCCAAGAAAATGCTCGAATATTTAACGCCGAAGCTTACCCCTGCAGATAAAATGCAAATTGAGCTCATTAAGACGGTTGCTCCCGACGCTCAACCTTTTAATCCCGGAGCTAAAGGTTGGAGCAACTATACCGCTAAGGATTTCAAAACGATCGGCGAAAAAGTCATGTTCAACAAAATTACGCCGGAAGCGGCTTATGACGAGCTAGTGAAAAAAGCCAAAGAGTATCAATAAACTTTCATAGGAATGCAAGGGCTGTCCCCTAAGTAGATAAATCTACTTGCGGGCAGCCCTTTTTAGCGTTTGATATGCTGAAAGCATGCGGTAAGCCGCTCTTGAGGGCGACGGTGCGCAGCGCCTGCTGCTTGCCGCGGCGCATCAGGCGCTTCCAGAACGGCCTCTGCGGCCTCTGCGGCCTCTGCTCTCTCCTCCGTGTCGAGCACCCGCAGCCTCCTCATCTACGGCCTACATCCCTCTCTCATCGATCAGGCGTAGTGAGAGGGAACTATGATCCGCTATGTTGCGTTGAAACGCAGATTTGGCCTATCTTGGGGAACTATGGTCCTTTATTTTCCTGATTCAGGTTATATACCTGCTCGCGCGGGCACAATAAGACCCTGTAGTTCCCCCTGCATGCAAAAAGCAGCAGATTTAACAAAAATAAGGCCCTGTAGTTCCCATTCGCACATTGGGGGGCGCGGGCTGAAGTGTGGTTCGTGGATGCGGAATGTCGACGCGGGATTGCAGCACCCTCAGCAACAAAAACGCAAAAAAAGAACGACCCTTAACATAATGTTAAGAGTCGCTCTCCGAACTGCTATCTATGCAAGCTAAAGCTTACAGCTTTACAACGTTCTCAGCTTGTGGTCCGCGGTTGCCTTGAACAACGTTGAACTCAACTTGTTGACCTTCGTCCAAAGTTTTGAAGCCGTCGCCTTGAATTGCGGAGAAGTGTACGAATACATCGTTGCCGCCTTCAACTTCGATAAAGCCAAATCCTTTTTCTGCGTTAAACCATTTAACTGTTCCTACTGCCATGGGTAATACCTCCAAAGTTTTAATTAACATGTCTTTTTTCTTGTTTCGAACAAAAAAATTACACATTGGAAAAGGTTTCACAAACTAAAATGATAACCCTTTGCAATAAGCAATTCAGGTTTTATCCCAAAGACTATTAATACTGTACCACACAAATTTGGGTAATGCAATTATCCTTCGGAGGCATTTCTTACTAAGGATAAGAGTTCCTCTTTATCCTCTAATTTCAAGGCAATTGTTAGCGCCATTACGACATCTTTCGACGGTTGAATTCGACCGTTTTCGATACCATTCAGGATGGAATAACTGACGCCAGCTTTCTCGCCAAGCTTGCGAAGCGTCAGATTTTGCTGTTGTCTCAACTCTTTCAGCCTTGTGTGAAACATTTAGCCCATTCCCCCTTCGTCTACTTCCCCTGCTGCCGGCGAATTTCTGCTCTAATTTTGTCGAATGGGTCCTGCCAGTCGGGCGGCTTGATCGTTTTGCCAAGTTCGTTCTTATGGACTAGACCGTCCGGCCATACCTTGGACATGTTCGCGTGATGCACAATGTCAAAAATCGGCCCCGGCTCGACCCCTAACTCGACCAAGGTGCCCAGAACGAAATATAGCTCATCGATCATCGCATCCACTTCGTCTTCCAGCGTCGTTGCTTCTTTAAACTCGTCCAGCTCCTCTTGCATCCAAGCCAAACGGGCTGCCTTGCGGCTCTCGGACAAGCGCTGCGGGGTCGTACCTACCGGGTGCTCAAAAATCTCGTGAAACTTCTTCACATCGTCGAATGCATTCTTCAAGGTCATTTCGTTGTTCCTGCTCCCTTACGTAAGTTTACTTCTATATACCATTAAAGAGAGCCAACGGTCAATTACAAACGACGACCTGAGATGAACCGACTTCCCCAGTAGCCTGTATTTATATCACTAATGACGACACCGGAGCTCGTTGTGTTGCTGATGAACTTGCCATTGCCGATATAGATGCCGACATGATTAACGGTTCCTGGTTTTGACGTACTGAACAGGACGAGATCGCCTTTGCGCAGGCTCGATTTGGTTTTAACCGCTGTTCCAACCTTGGCTTGGGCTTTCGAACCCCATGGAATATCGATGCCGTTTTTCTTAAATACCAGCTGTGTAAAAGATGAGCAGTCCAAGATTAAACGCTTCGTATCCCTTACGCCGAACTTGTAACGAACTTTACCGATATAGGATTTCGCTGTGCTCACAATTTGATCGGATTTGCTGGCGCTCACAGCACTATAGGCTGTAGATGCCGCGGTATCCGCAGCCGCATGAGCAGATTGCGGCTCAAGGAGCATCGTACCGGAAGTTAATAAGGAAAAGGCCAGGCTGATCCCCACTAACGATTTGCTAAGGCGGTTCTTTTTCACTAGTTGCATGATTGGATATCCTCCTTCATGGATCGTGGTGTTGGGCTTATTTGGCCCTGTATCCACCATATCACATAGGAACTGCCCGGTATTTACCAGCAGAAAAGGATATCCAAGCGGCGTCTAGCTTTATCCGCAATAATTAGAATTCGATGAGAATTTTCTTTGCCTTTCTTCCTTGACAGCAAATTATACCGAGTTAGGTGTCTGTTCCAGACGGTACTCGGACGGCGTCACGCCATACTTTTTGCGGAATACCTGGGAGAAATGACGCATGTCCTGATAGCCAATCCGGTCGGCGACATCCGCCAGCTTCAGCTTAGGATTCATCAGGAGCTGCTTCGCCTGTTCCAGGCGGAGATGGGTGACATATTCCTTGAACCCCTGCCCCGTCTTCTGCTTGAACAACTGACTGAAGTAAACCGGGTTCAGGTAAACGATCGCCGCGACCTTCTCCAGCGACAGGTCGTCATGATAATGCGTGCGAATATATTGCAGCGCGACGTCGACAGAGCGGTCGCTGCCGCTCGCATGATGTTCGTAGACCTGCGTCGTAGAAGCTTGACGCATGCGCTGCACTTCCGCCGGCACCGCCTCGATGCGGTCAATCTTCTCCGAGCTCATAATCTGAAAGGGCACCTTCAGATATTTGACGAGGTGGCTGCGCAGCTCATCGACGAGCGCAGGCAAGAGAGCTGCGTCCGGCAAGGTGACGAGGCCGAGCAGGCTTTTGCCGTCGTGCACCGTCACGAAGCCTTTGCCGTAGCGCTCGGTCAACTCGAGCAGGACGTTCTCGATAATGAAATTTTCGAGATAAACGGCCTTGTCGCTCTCCATTTTCACCATGATGAGGTGGAAATACGGGTGCTGCTCCATGAAAGGGTCCATATCGATGCGGCCGGTATCCAGCCCCTGCGCAAAGCGGTGGAAGACGGCTTCCTGCAAATATTTCCGATTCGCCTTCAGGAGCTCTGCCTCTTCGATCAACTCGGTTTCATGAGCGATTTCATCGCCGAGCTTTCGAATCATCTCGCTCAGCACCTCTTTGCCGATAGGCTTCAGCAAATAATCCTTTGCTCCAAGCCGCACAGCCTCCTGTGCATACGAGAATTCGGAATACGCCGAAATGACCACCCATTTCACATGCGGGTGCCGGCTGCGGGACAGATTCATCAGCTCCAGACCGGTCATGCCCGGCATCAGAATGTCGGTTAGGACGATTTGAATGCGCTGACTCCTCAGCAAGGCGATCGCCTGCTCGGCATTCGCCGCGAGATGAACCCCATGTTCGGGGAACCGGGTCTGCAGCGTGCGCTGAATGCCCTCACGAATGACGGTTTCGTCATCCACAATGAGAATGTCCATGGTTTTACTCTCCTCTCCGAGGAAGCGGCATCGCGATGATGACGGTCGTTCCTTCCCCCTGCTTACTATGAATGCGGAGTCCATACATGTCTCCGAACATGAGCACGATGCGGCGGTGCACATTGGTAAGCCCGATGCCTCGTCTTGTTCGGCCGGTTGGATCTGACGCCTGCAAGGCATTCTGGGCCTGTTCGGTTCGCAAAGAAGTCATCGCTCCTTCGATGTCCGTTGCGTCCTTAATGAGCTGCTCCTGCATGCTCGCAAGCGTGCTCTCCTCGATGCCAACGCCGTTATCCTCAATGACAATCCGCAGCTCCTGCTCGCCAAGCTCCGTGTAGACGCGAAGCACACCGGGCCGGTTGAGCGGCTCCAGCCCATATTTCACAGCATTCTCAATGATGGGCTGAAGCGTCATTTTCGGCAGAACAACATCCAGACACTCCGGCGCAACGTCCAGAACGGTGCTGACCCTGCCTTCCAGGCGGTTCTCGATGATCGTCATGTAATGACGCATTTGATCCAGCTCTTGGCGCAGCGTTGTCTTCGAGGCTTCCTGCCAGTCACTGCTGTAGCGGAACATGTGGGACAAGGCTAAGATAACTTTGCCCAGCCGGTCGTTCTCGCGCTCATCCAGCATCCAATAAATCATATCCAGCGTGTTATAAAGAAAATGCGGGTTCACCTGGGACTGCAGCGCCTGCAGCTCTGCATTCTTCTCACTCACCGTGGCAAGGGTCATACGCTCGATAAGCTCATCCATCCGGTTCACCATCCGGTTAAAAGAAGAAACTAACGAATTGATTTCTTCAAACGATTTGACCGTGACGGAGCCTTTGAAATTCCCCATCTCCACCTGCTTCATCTCACGGATCAGCAGCTTGAGCGGCGAGGCAATATTGCGGGAAATAATGCTCGCCAGCACCAAAGATAAGAAGACAAGCGCCAAAATGACCAAGTACAGATATTCCCTTGTTTTCACAACCTCGCCATTAATATCCCCTTTAGGAGTCAAGCCGAACACGGTCCAGTCAGCCATTTTCGCCTTGGCCGAAACAATCAACTGATCGGTCCGGTCATCGACGATAATCTCATTGCTTCGGGGGCGCGGCAGCCCTCCGAAAGATGGCGGACTGCCTTTTTCCCCCGCCGTAGTAGCAATCATGTGATCTTCCCGGTCGACAATGTACACCTGGCTGTTCGGAGAGATCCTCACGTTCGAAAGCGCGGCAAGAATCGGCTGCGGGTTCGTTTCGATAACCAAAACGCCAATCACCCGGTGGTCCGTTAAATCGTACAGCTTGCGCCCAAACACAAACAAGGGATCGCGCTGAAACCGGTTGATCATCGAGCCCTGAGACAGGCCGAGCCAAACCATTTCTCCCGATGATTCCTGCAGCTTGTGGTACCACTCTGTGCTGGCATAATTCGTTTCTATGACACTATCGAAGCCTCGTTCATAATTATAGTTTTTCCCCGCGTTCGTGATGACATGAATGCCTACGATATCGTCCCGGGAATAATAGGCGGCGCCCAAAATGTTCGTAATGGTCCGTTCATTAATAATGTTAACCGCTTCGTCCTTGCTTGTGTCCCGGTCATGGATTAGCCTTAGCATCTCATAATTGCTGTTCAGCGACTTCGAAATGCTGTCATAACCTTGAAGCAGCAAATCAAAGAGGCCGACGGTTTGAGAAATATTTTTCTCCGCCAAATCGCTGATTTTACTATGAATGATGTCCGTTGTTTTCTTGTAATAGACGACGCTCACCAATGTTGAAAGGATCAGCATGCTCGAGATAAAAAGCAGAAACAGCCGGTTATGTATGGAATGAAAGCCCCGTGTCACGTGAGAATTCGGTCCCCTTTCCTTAGTCGTTTCAGGCTATCATACCACAGGCCGCCTTCCAAACAGCAAAAAGCGAGAGGTGAAGTTAACCCTTCACCGCTCCCGCTACCATCCCTTTTGTAATTTTATCGGCTAATAAGAAATAAATGATAATGACCGGCAGCGCGCCCAGTACCAGAAACGCCCCGATAGCCCCGTAGTTGACGGAATATTGGCTGACGAAGCTGTTCACGCCGAAGGGCAGCGTTTTGAGCCGCTCGGACGAAATGAACGTCGCCGCGAGAATGTACTCGTTCCAAATATTAATGAACGTCAAAATACAAACCGTCATCATCGGAGGAACGGAAATCGGCAGAACAATGCTGCGGAAAATCCGGATAACCCCCGCGCCGTCCATGACTGCGGACTCTTCGATCTCAGACGGAATCGACTTCATGAACCCGCTCAGAATAAAGACCGCAATCGGCGTCTGAAACGCGATATAAGGCAATATGATCGACAAATGCGTGTTCAGCACATGCAGGTTTTTGAAAATAATCATGAGCGGCAGCAGCGTCGCTTGCAGCGGCACCATCATCCCGATCAGGAAGATCACCATGACGAGCTGGCCGTATTTCCAGCGGAATCTGGCGATTGCGAACGAAGCCAATGAAGCCAGCAGCAGGACGCATACCATTGTCACCGACGTTACGAACAAACTGTTTTTCAAATATTGAAAATAGTGGCCTGCGCCAATCGCATCCGTGAAGTTCTTCCACATGAGCGTGTGAGGCAGCGCGAAAAATTTGCCCGACAGAATCTCTTCATTGCTTTTGAGCGAGTAAATAAACAACCAGAGCAGCGGATATACTTGCGTAACCACGAGTAGAGACAGGAACGCGATTACAATGATTTTTAAGATAGAGAGGCTTTTGCGTCTCCGTATTGTGACAGGTTTAGCCGAAGCTATTTCCCCAGCATGATTCATGGTGACACTCCCCTCCTTCATGAAAATCTTCTCTCTAAGCGGTTAAAAATAAAGTTGATAATGACGGTAGCAACGAGGCACAGGCCGACCAAGAAAGCGGCAATCGCGCTTCCGTATCCATATTTCATGGAGAGGAAAGACATGTTGTACATATGTGTCGAGATGACGTCCGTCGCGTGCGCCGGGCCGCCAGCGGTCATGACCATGACCATGTCGAATGCTTGCAGCGAGCCGATGAAGGCGAGGACAATCGATATTTTGAAAATCGGAATGTTCATAGGGAAAGTAATGTGCCAGTCGGCCTTAAGGCCCTCGGCTCCGTCAATCCTGGCCGCCTCATAAATATCCGCGGGGATGTTCTGAATGCCGGTAAACTGGATTAAAGTGTGGTACCCCAGGTACTGCCACAGGGCCACGAAGTAAAGGGAATACATCGCAATCTTCGGATCCGTCAGCCATGATCTCGTCCAACTATGAAGATTCAGCATGTCGAGAACCTGGTTCAGCATCCCCCCCATTGCCGCAGGGTTATAGATTGTTTTCCACAACTGGCCGATAATAACGACCGACAAAATGACCGGTAGGAAGTAAGCTGAAACGAGAAAATTCGGTTTTTTGATAAAACGGTTCAACAGAATGGCCACAGCCAAAGCAATTGGAATTTCAGCCATTGAAAATACAGCAAACATCAGCGTCCGTTTCACAGACGGCCAGAAAACGGGGTCTGCAAAAAGCAGCGTATGAAAATTTTTCAAACCAACAAATGTGGAATCGCCGATACCGTTCCAATCGAGCAATCCGCTGTACATCGATACGAGAATCGGAACGAAAACGAGACCGACATAGATCAGCAAACACGGCAGTACAAACATGGCAATCGTCCACTTGGAGACTCTTAACACATTCACTTGGCTCGCCTCCTTCATGGGATATACCAATCGGAACTTACCCTTTTGCCACTTGCG
Organism: Paenibacillus planticolens; assembly: GCF_013141725.1. GTDB lineage: Bacteria > Bacillota > Bacilli > Paenibacillales > NBRC-103111 > Paenibacillus_E > Paenibacillus_E planticolens. The sequence goes on from NZ_WHNZ01000045.1 coordinate 196,093, forward strand.
GCGCTTAGGATAAATTCCGATTTGGCTGCTAATTCATCTTATTTTTTGTTTGTGTCGTATGCAGTTTGGTGTTCTTTGGCAACTTCAGCAGGATCTTTCTTCTGCACGAAGAGGTTTTGGATGCTTGTTAAGTGGCCTTGTGCTGTTCCCGGGTTCATCGTGTTATCGAACGCAAGGTCGCCGCCTTTTACTTGTTTGAACATGCCCAGTACTTCCATAGCCATATCGGAGTATCCTGCGGCTTTGAAGTCGCCGTCAACTTTTTGCGCGATACCTACTGCGCCTTTAACCGCGAAAGCTTCTTTTGGGAAGTTCAGCATGAAGTAGTTCAAGAAATCTTTGGTTTCTTTCAAATGTTTGCTGTTAGCAGAAATAGCGAACGCGCTTCCCGGAGCAAGCATGAACTCGTCAGGGTTGCCTTTGCCTTTAACTGTCGGGAACTTGAATACGCCGACTTTACCGTTAACGGAAGAAGTCTCGATACCGCCTGTGGCCCATGAGCCCATGTAGTACATAGCGGCTTTGCCTGTTTTGAATAAGTTTTCACCTGCGTTGTAGTCAAAAGAAGTTGCGCCTTCTTGGAAAGCACCCGCTTGAACCAAGTCTTGGAAGGAGCTTACCGCATCTGTGAATGCCGGATCTGCGAAAGTTTTCTTGCCGTCAACAACCGCCTGCAGGAAGCCAGGGCCGCCATTCGTGCGAAGCAGGACGTTCATGAATAAGAAGGATCCTGTCCAGGAATCTTTTTCACCGATGGCCATTGGCTGAATGCCTTTGCCTTTCAGCGTTTTGACAGCTGCGACCATTTCTTCGAATGTTTTCGGCACTTCTACGCCGGCTTGCTTAAACAAGTCTTTATTGTAATAAACGAGACCGATGTTGTTGCCGTCAGGTAATGCGTAAAGGTTGTTGTTGAATGTGTACCAGTTCAAAATGCCTTCTTGGAACGTTCCTTTCAACCCATTTTGCTCAACCATATCGTTCAGCGGCGCGAAAAGTCCTGCATCTACGAAAGGCTTCATTTGCGCGGATGGATTCACGATCGTGATATCCGGAACTTCTTTGGAAGCTGCTTGCGTTTTGAGTTTCAGCTTTTGTTGATCCGTGTTCAGGGAATCAAGCTCGATTTTGATGTTCGGGTTTTTCGTTTGGTAGTCGTTTACGATCTTTTTCAGCATGCCGTTTTTCGGATCTGTCGGATCCGGATATATGTTTTGGAACGTGATCGTGATGTTTTCTTTCTTCTCTGTCGTGCTTCCGCCGCTCGGTGTCGTCGTTGCGGTCGCGCCCTGTGACGGTGTGCTTGTGCTTGTGGTTTTGCTGCTGGTGGCCGAGCCGCATGCTGTTAAGGAGATAGCCAGTAAACTTGCTGCCGCTACTTGAAGTGCTTTATATTTTTTTACCAATGTAAATCCCCCTCGTTTGTTTGATGAACTTGATGCCCTTATTATCGCTCGAAATTGGCAGCCCTTACAATGTGTGAACTTTAGGAATCATGTTAAGTTTTTATAGGTTGTTGTGATTGGGCAATGATCAGCAACTAACAGCACAACAATGTATGGTGCATTCAGATTAACAGGAAAAACTACCACTAATTCGATTAGCATAGGAGTTTTCACTAATTTAAATGGAATTTCTCCCGTTAATTTCCAGATTGATTTACTTACGCACGGAAGTATAGCAATTTAACTGGAGTTTTTCCTGTTAATTGGCTCCACCAATCAAAATTCACTCGAATAACGGGAGAATTTCCCTCTAAATTTTCCATAACGCGACAAAAGGCTTACAAAAAAAAGACCGACCCACCCGCCAAACCGGCGAAGGAGAGTCGATCTAATCAATAAGTGCAGCTTGCCTAAAATCTAGTAAGCCTTAGGCACCTCAACACGGTGCGTAATGCCGTCTTCCGTGAAGTAAATATGCGTGTCGAACCCTTGATCGTCCATGAAATAGGACACATACTTCGGCTCGCCATGCTTAATAGGCACGAGGAGCGTAGCGATCCGGTGGCTGCGCGCCGGCTTGGTCGTTGCCTTGAGATGCCAGTGCAGCGGCAAGCCTTCGATCTCAGCCAGGTCTACGTCCTGGAAGCCTTCATGCTGCGTCAGCTCCAACTCACCGGAGGAGCAATAGACGAAGCGGCCGTCCATATCGGCTTTGCGTCCTTGAACTTTGAAGGCTTGCCCGTTCAGCTTCATTTCGTATAGCGTCTGGAACAGCCAATCCACCGTGCCCGTCTGCGCCAGGTCGATGTGATCCACGACGACGACGTATGTGCCGAAGAAATACAGCTCGCGAACGTAGCGGTCAAGATACGGCACGTACTCCTTATACGCAGCGGTGGCATTACTGCGGGAGTAGCTGTAGCCCTTACGCTGCTCAGCCACTTCGACGAAGCCGCTCGCGGCCATGTTCAGCACTTTGTTTTTCTCGGCGTATTGTCCAAGTCCATCGATCAAAATATTGTTCGTCGATCGCGTCTGCCTGCGCCAGTTCATATGCATCGTGGAGCTGAACGCCACGTAATAACCGCTCTCAATGGCAAGCGGCTCGCCGTATGCGTGCAGCAGGAAGCCGTTTTGATCGCCGTGGCTGTGGCTCACGGAGCCGTATTTGCTGCTCTTCGTTAGCAGCATGATATGACGCTCGGGATCCGCCATATTGGAGTGGAACGCCACCCAGCCGATGTCGCGGAACCATTTGACCTGCTCGATATTTGCATCGGTTGGAGCGATAGCTTCCACCTGCGGATAATCATGGCGGTACACCATCTCGTCAAAACGGAAATCCCACCAGCCGTAGTTGTAAAATTTCATTTCGGAATCGGTATCCGTCTCCCGCACCCGCTCGAAATACCATTGGTACAAGCCATTTCCGGTCACCCCGGCGAACTGGCGGATGTTAAATCCTGTTTTCAAACTCACGGGATCTCCCAGCGTGGACTGATCGCCAAAGCTTGCGCGAAGCGTATCCGGGCTGAACGCGTACAGCGGGAAATCGCCTGTTTTTGTAAAAAACGGCCGTTTGTAAAAGTTAATGCCCGTATATTTTTTCAGCAAGTTCATCGCTTCCGTAACAAAAGCCATCCCCGTCGTCCAATACATCGGACCTTCCGCCCAGCCTCCATCCGGTCCGCCCCAAGGCGAATAGATGCCTGCATAGTATTCAAGTGTATAGTCCAGCCACTCACGCGCTTCCGGCTCTTCCTCTAACAATGCGATGCAGCTAGGTACCAGGACGCTGGACAACGAACGAACGGCATGGCTGTCGAACGGCACGTGATGGATTTTGGAATGATCGATAACGTGTGTAGCGATTTGACGCGCACGGGCCAGCAGAACCTCTCGCACCAGCTTCCGCTCAAGCTCCGTTAACTGACCGTGCAACCAGTCATAGCCCCATGCGATAGCGCCGGTCATCCGGAAGGATGCCTCATCGTTGTAATCGCGGCATGTTGGGCCGTTAACGTCCCAGGAGCAGACATGCAGCAGCCAGGTTTTGGCGCGACCGAGCAAATTGGCGTCAGCCAAAATCGTTCCCGCCACCGCCAGATGACGGATCGCATACAGTACCTCTTGCGTGTCCATGTACATTTGGCGCCACAGCTTCGCAACCCGCTTATTGTCCGGGTATGGCAGAGGCTCTGCCATTAACTCCCGGTCGATCCACGGCTTAACGGACTTCTCATAAAATACGTCGAAGCCGCAATACGTCGGATCGGCCGCCAGTTCCTTACGGAAAGCCGCAAGCTCCGCAGATTGCAGCCACAAACGGGGGTGCTGCAGCGATGCCTCGGCGTATCTGCGCGCCCGGCTAGGCAGCGGAGTTTCCGGCAGGTCAGCCGGGACTTCGAAGCGCCTCACCTTACTCCAAGCGGTATGTTCGCCATTCTCTCCAAGCAGCGCGTAGCGCCAGAAATAAGCTCCCGGTTTTAGGGCGTCATCGGGCGTATATAGATTATAGGGAATCGGCTTAATGGTTTGCGTGTCAGCCTCGTCAAATACGTCCGACTGCGAAATTTGCAGTACGTAACGGTCATTCTCCAATTGGGCGGGAATCCACGTGAAACGTGGCGGGTTTTCCAAGAGTACAGTTTGCTCGTTCGGTTCGTATTGTACAGTTAATACGCCGCTTTGCGGTTCGTATAATGGCAACAGGGTTGTCATATCGATTCTCCCTTCTCTATATGAAAATCAAACCTTTATCTTCCGTTAATTGAATATGGGCTGCGCTTTCCGGCTGACCGGGCACCGAAACCACAATTTCCTGCGGAGAAACGCGGGTGAGCTCGGCACTGCTGCCTGCACGGTATACATGGATGAAATCAGCGATGCGCTCATGGCGACGATGCAGGATCGCCGTAAGAGGTTGGCTAGGGTCCACAGAGTCCCCTGGCGTATGAACCGCAAGCAGCTCGTAGCCCGGCTCTGCCAACGCCGTGTGGAACACAGCGGCATCAGTCCCAAGCTGGTAAGACAAGTGCAGCTGCTCTGCATCCGCCGCGAACCCGCCGATAATCGGCAATTTCCGCTCGGCAGCGATTGAGGCCTGCTGCTCTTGAATCCGCAGCAGGCAGACACCCTCCCGATCGACCACTCCGTCAGCGATCGGCTGAACGGCAGGATGCATCCACCACTCGATGCTCCGAGACTCCTCCCCGGTCAGCTCAACCCGGAACCAATCCAGGAGCCACTCTCCCGTGAGCAGCAGATGACGATTCATCGTGCAGCCTTCGTAGGCCCCCGTCGTTTGCATCCAGGCGTAGACGGAGTTCTCGTCCGCCTCATAGCGGACGCAGCGCCCTTCATGCGGCGCTTGGGAGAAGCCGTCCAGCGACACCGTATTGTGGCTGGCGGTTTCGGCAAACCACGATTTCCGCATCGGCGAGCCGTAAGGCACCATCCCGAAATCGGGGGTTAGGGTTTGCGCAGGGTGCATCAAAGTCAGATGCAGCTTGTCGTAATGACCATGGGAACCGCCATGCTCGCCGAAATCAGCGAGGAACGACAGCGGGTTCCCGGGCACTCGGCCGATGACGAAGCCGGCATGGGGCCAGAGCCGCGAAGCGCGCGGCTCTGGCGGAACCGACGTGCGGTCAGCAGTGCCGTAGAGCAGCGCCTCGAGCTGCTCGCCTCCGGCAGCGTCCAGCTGCCGGTAGGCTTCGCGCAGCACCGGCGCGAGGCCGGCAATGCCGTAGATCGCGAGCCCCTGCTCCGCGATCTCGGCGATCTCGCGGGCGTAGGGAGCCCTCGCGAGCGGCCCGTCATGCAGGGCGGGCAGCGCGCCCCGGTCGTCGGCAAGATCGGCCAGCGCCTCCAGCATGCCGCGCATCGATTGGCCGTCAGTGCCTGTGACGGCGTAAAGGTCCATGCCGAAGCGCTGCGCCATCTCCGCGGAGATCAAGTACGCCCGAAGCACGAAAACGTGGTAATACGTGCTTCCCTCGAATTCAAGCTGATCGGGTTTCACGCCGATCGACAAGTGATGCTTGAAGCCGCCTTGGCCTTCAATCAGCGCCTCCAGCGCCGCTTGCTCATCTCGCGCGGCGTAAACGCATGACAATGACGCGTTCAGCCAAGCGGTGTAATTGTTCTCTGCATTGTTCCGCTCATGAATGAGAATGTGCCGGTATTCTTCCATGCTCCCGGCAAGCAAGCCCAAAAAGACGTCGATAGCCGCCTGCTCCTCCGCCTCGAACACAACGCCTTTATCACGCAATAACAGATAAGCGCGAATCAGTGTCGTAGACCAGATCGCCTCTGTGAGCGCCTGATGGAAAGCGCGCCCCTTCAGCATCCAGCTTTGCGCTTCCGGATGCACGGGGTAGAGCGGGAACTGCTCGGCGTATTCGACGAGCAGTTTTTTGCTGAGCTGCGCGTAGGAAGCATCGCCAAGCGCCGCATACACAGCGGCTGCCTGCAGAGCTGCGCGCGCCAACGATTGGTGCTTGAACACGAGCCAAGCACCGCGGTAAGCCTCGCCTTCGATTTGGCAGCCGTGCGGGCAGGCAAATTCGAAGGCATCTGCCCGCTCGTCGTCGAACACCAGTTCGGTATGATGGTGCGGACAAACATACTGGTGCCACCAGCCACCAGGTTCTTTAGGAATAAACAGGCTGCCTGCTTGCTGCAGCCTGTCGATTTCCTCTTTTAATATGCGTGCTATACGGTCCGGTCTCAGTACGGTGCTCATCGCATCATCATCCCGCCGTTGATTTCAATCGTTTCACCTGTTACATAAGCAGCCAAGTCGGAAGCAAGGTAAAGCACTGCTCCAGCTACATCGTCCGGCGTTCCTTCACGCTGCAGCGGAATGCCGTTAATCGTTGCTGTCCGAGCTGCGTCAGTCGTAAACGTTGCGTGGAACATCGTATTGCCGATAAAGCCGGGAGATACGTTATTCACGGTAATGCCGCTTGCCGCAACTTCTTTCGCCAAGCCCTTGGAGTATGTAAGAACGGCTGCTTTGCTTGCTGCATAGACGCTTGATCCCGGACCGCCGCCATTGTGCGCAGCAACGGATGTCATGTTGACGATGCGGCCATAGCCTTTCGCTTTCATGCCGGCAAGCACTCTTTTGCTCATGAACACGGTGCTTTTCAAATTAACGTCCATAATGCGGTGGTACATCTCTTCAAACATTTCGGAATTCGGTACGCGCTGTACCAGATGACCGGCATTGTTGACCAAAATATCAATCGTGCCGCCTAGTGCCTGCTCCACTTCACTAACGAGTCTGTCGATCTGCTCCAAATCAGTCACATCCGCTTGCACCAGCACAGCTTCTCCGCCTGCCGCTTGAATCGCTGCGACAACTTCTTGTCCTTGTGCTACATTGTTCAAGCAGTTCACGCCAACTTTCGCTCCATTGCTTGCTAAAGCTATGGCGATTGCGCGTCCAATTCCCGCGTTAGATCCTGTTACCAGTGCAATTTTCCCCGTTAAATCGATGTTCATATGAATTCCTCCCATGTCTGTGTTTTAGGTGTATATCCTCACGCCTCAACCCCGCATCTTCGGCCGCGCCGTTTCCGGCATCGTCATCATCAGACAAGTGCCGCGCCCCCACTCGCTGTCAACAGACAGCCCGTAAGCCTCGCCAAACACCATCTGAATTCGCCGATGGACGTTCATGAGCCCAATACCGCCGCGTTGTGAGGCGCCGTTCTCTTCCGGCTCCGCCAAACGGTTCTGCTCCAGCTTCTTCCGCAGCTCGGCAAGCCGCTCCGGCTTCATGCCGATGCCGTTGTCCTCTACGAACACTTGGAATAAGCCATTTTCCTTCTTGGCATTAATACGAATGAAATGATGCGGCTCCACGCCATCCGGAAACGCATGCTGAAAAATATTTTCAATCAGCGGCTGCAGCGTCAGCCGGACCATTTTCTCCAACAGCAGGCTCGGCGGAATCGCTACATCGATTTCAAACTCTTTGCCCGTTCGGTGCTGCAAAACAATCATATAGTTGCGAACATGGTTCAGCTCATTGGCTACTGTAATTTCTTCTAAATTGGTCTGAACGGAGTAACGAAGCATGAAAGCCATGGCCTCGACCATTTCGGTAATTTCCGTGGAGTCCTGCACAATGGCATAACAATTGATCGTTTCGAGCGTGTTATATAAAAAGTGAGGATTGATCTGAAGCTGCAGGGACTGATATTCCGCCCTCTGCCGCTCCAGCTTCGTCTCCCCTAACTCTAAAGCATTCTTTTGCTGCTCCAGCTCCGCCTCGTAAACCCGCCCAATCATATCGGACAGACGCGTCACCATTAGGTTGTAGCTATGAATAAGTCCGCCGATTTCGTCCGTTCGGCCCGTCTCGTCGATATACTGCCAGTTTCCTTTTTCCGTTTCCCTCATACTGTCTTTCAGCCAACGGATCGGCGCAATAATCGAACGGCCGAAACGGGACGCCAGCCATAAGGCAATGGCAAGTGTAATCAACCCCACACTGATGGTTGTCGTTCGAATGGTATTGACCGGACGCCGCAGCTCCTCAACCGGCATGGAAGCAACCAGATTCCAATCGGAGTAACCGGATTTGCGTGATACAAACATTCGCTCTTCGCCGTTATATTTGTAGGTGAATGTCTGGTTGCCGCTCTGCAGCACGCGCGAGGCCAATTCATCCTGCGGCTTGCGCTCGCTCATGGAACGCGGATAGATGTAGTTCCCGGTATCATCTACGATGAAGAAGAAGCCTTTTTTCCCCAGACTCACCCGATCCCATGTCTTCGCCAGCTCATCCAGCTTGATCTCGATCGCGACGACTCCACGGTTCGTATCCCCGTAAGAAGGTCCTCTCACTTTGCGGGCCATCGTCACGACGGAACCCTGATCGACTTCGCGAATGCTCATATTCAGCAGCGCGATTTTGCCGTCAGCCGGCGTCATTTTCATCAAATAATCATACTTTTCTTTCACCAGCACGGGATCGAAGTTGAGCACATTCTGATTATCATAAATAACCGATCGTCCATGCTGGCCGACCGCATAAATCATGTTCAATTGTTTATATAACGTAATAACGGAGACCACTGAAATACGTGCGAATTCCTTGATCTTTTCGCTGTACACATAAAACTCATACGAATCGTTAGGTTCAATTTCCATAAAAGCCCGCACATCCGGGTTGGAAGTAAACGCATTGCTCAAGAGCTCATAAGCCTGCAAATAGCTGTCTGTCTGATAGTTGGCGCTGTCGATCATTTGCTCCATATACTGCTTGACCTGGCCATCCAGCGCCCTGGAAGACTGAACATAAGAGAACGCCCCGACAGATACGAGCGAAAGCACGATCACAATCAGAAAGTTCGAAAAGATTTGGCGTGACAGTGTCTTGCCTCTCATGAACGAATCCCCATCTGCTGGCGGTACTCCGAAGGAAGGCATCCTTCATACTTCTTGAATGTTTTCGTAAAATGGGGATGATCGGCGTAACCGACTTCTCCGGAAATGTCCGTGATGCGCCACTGCGGCTGCTCCAGCAGCTTTTTCGCCTTTTCCATGCGTCTGCGCGTGCGGTATTGCACGAACGTCTCCGACGTATTTTGCTTGAATAATTGGCTAAAATACGAAGGATTGAGCCCGATGAATTCTGCCACTTCCTCTAGAGAAACTTCCTCAGCGAGGTGTGATTCAATGTACTGCTTCGCTTCCTCTACAGGGTCTTTCAGCTTCCCTTTGCGCTTAAGCTTCAGCTCATCCAAATGGCCATACACCGCTGTTGTGAAACGGAGCCATGCCTCCTCTTCGGTGGCAGCGCCGTTTAAGGCAAGCTCGCCCTGAATCAGATAAACGTCCCGCACATTTAAACGTTGGTGCAGCAGCGTATGAATCTCCTGCAAAATATCGTGAATCCGGTTCAGCTTCAGCTTGTAATCTCTGAGCTCAACGTAAATTTCTTCTAATAAGCGGTCTAATTCCGCTTGCTGCAGCATCCAGACCGCATGTTCCATCCGGCTTGCCCACTGCTCCAGCTTCGTTACAGCGACGAACGTTTCGGAACTTACTTTGGATTTGTTGCGGATCATCTTCTCCAATACGTTCTGGAAGCCTTTGATGTTCACCGGCTTTAACAAATACTCTTTGACACCATAGGAAACACATTTCTGGGCATATTCGAAATCGCTGTACCCGGAAATCACGACAACTTGGATGTCCGCATCCATTTCCGCAACGCGGGCACACAGTTCCAGGCCGTCCATTTTGGGCATGCGTATATCTGTAAACAGGAAATCGGGTCGATCCTCCTGAATCCGCTGCAATGCGACGACACCATTCTCAGCCGTTCGCAGGCTTTCGATCGGCAGCTCCGATTGTTCGACTAGTTTTTGCAATCCTTTGCGTATCATCGGTTCGTCATCGACAATGAGTATGCGGTACATGAGGCGGCGCTCCCTTCTTTACCCTTCTGAAATGCCCACTCCCCACGCGCTGGTGTGCTCGTGAGGAGTCGGTCATGCTCAATGGCTTGAGCTTATTTACGCGGCATCGACACCGTTGTACCGGAATCTTTGCTGTTGAATTTTTCTGTAGCTTCCTTGATCACTTCGTTGCCGCCTTTGGACTTCCACTCTTCCAAAACTTTCGGCCAATCGGAGATCGGCTCTTTGCCGTACACCATTTTAACCATGTGCTGAAGAATAACCGGAGGCGCTTGGTCGGACAGCGGTGAAATGTCAGGGTTTTTCATTAAGGAATCCAGACGCGGCTCGAAGCTGATGCCATCGCGTCCTTCGTTTTTCAAAGTTGTGTCGTATACGTTCATTAATTTCTTGCCGTCTTCTGTCATACTAAGTGTGCCTTTATTATAAGTTGTATCTTGAACCAACCACAAGAAGGATTGACGGTAACGCTCTTCATCTACGCCCGCAGCATCTGTTGGCGCTTTGTACTCGATTTTGCCGTCTACCGTTTTGTACGTGTCGCCTTCGATACCGAATGTGAAGAATTTCTCCGCTTCGTCGGACATCATCCAATCGTAGAACTTAATGATTTGCGCAGCATTTTTCACATTTTTGTTGATGAAGTAAGCGCGCGGAACAGGTCCGTACAAGTAGTGACCGCCTTTACCGTCCGGTCCTGTAGGAGCTGCAATAATCTCGATCGAGCCGTTTGGCACCGTCGTTTTCAGCTGTGTTTCCCATTGCAGCACTTCATTCGCATTCATAGACCACATGCCTGCTTTACCGGCAAGGATCGTGTTTTTGAATACGGTTGCGTTGATCGTTGCAAATTCCTTGTTGATTAAGCCTTCGTCAAACATCGTTTTATACGTTTGCAGCGCTTTAGTCATATTCTCCGTATTGAAGAATTTTGGCACAATTTGGTCGCCAGACTTCTCAAACATGGACAGATATGGATATGCGTCATAAGCTCCGAAGAAGGAATCCGAATACTTGAAGTTTTCCCGACCCATGTAAGGGTTTTCTACGCCCATTTCTTTGAACTTGCGAAGCACGGCCATGTACTCGTCAACCGTCTTCGGAACGCCTAGTCCGGCTTTATCCAGCAAGTCCTTACGAACGAAGATCGCACGGCGGGACGGGTTCGACAAATACTCAGGAATAGCGTAAATTTTACCGTTGTACGTTACGTTATCCCATGCCTCTTTCGGCACTTTTTTGAGCAAATTCGGACCGTACTGCTTCAGCAAATCGTCCAGCGGCATGAATACGCCAGCTTTCACAGAACCTGCCATTTCTTTTCCGTTCACACCGCCGCTGCCTTGTACCACATCAGGAATATCGTTGGTTGCGAACATTTGGATCATTTTTTGTTCATATTCTTTGTGCGGAACAAGCACGATATTCATATCGGTGTTCGTGAGTTCTTCAAGCTTCTTCACCCATTTATCTTGGTTGATATCAGGCGATTTCTCTACGTGACCGAATGCCAAAGTACGTAGGGAGATGGAGAACTTTGTTTTTTCTGCCGGCTTTGCGCTAGCTGCGCCAGCTGCCGCGCTGGATGCCGGTTGTTCGGCAGGCTTCGAAGAGCAAGCAGCCAACATGCTGGCCAACAACACTGCAGCCATTGTCGTGGGAATCCATTTTTTCATTTCTACCCCTCTTTTCGTTTCACTAAAATATGACGCTTTCACAAACTCATTGTAAAAGCGTTTACAATTTGTCGATATGGACTGTCTTTAGTTTGATTTGTCTTTTTTTTAGAATTCTGTAAAAACTCGTTATCCCATACAGGATTTCTCAACGAATTTTACCTTATGATTTAACCGATCCAACCATCATCCCTTTGACAAAGTGCCGCTGCAAGAACGGATAGATCAGAATAATCGGGATTGTCGCAATAATGATTGTCGCCATTTTGATGCCTTCCGGATCCATGTGGGCCAGTCCGCTAAATTGTGACGAGTTCGGATCGATGGAGATATCTTCGGATACAATGAGCTGGCGCAGCTTCACTTGCAGCGGCCATAGCGCTGGTTTATTGATATAGTAGAGCGCGTTTTGATACGCATTCCAGTGGGCCACGGCATAGAAAATCCCAAGGGATGCCATAACCGGCTTGGACAGCGGAAGCACGATGTTCCAAATCATTCTGAGCTCGGAACAGCCGTCGATACGGCCGGAATCGATCAGTTCGCTCGGAATTTGCAAGAAGAACGACCTCATCACGAAAAAGTTGAATGCGCTGATCGCACCTGGAATCATAAGTGCCCAAAGCGAGTTCGTCAAATGCAAATTCTTCATCAAAATAAAGTTAGGAATCAGTGGAGCTGTGAACACCATCGTTATCAGAACCATAATCACGACAGCATTGCGTCCGGCATACTCAGGGCGCGACACCGGATAAGCCAGTGAAGCCGTTGCAATTAAATTGATAAGCGTACCCACTACTGTAATATACACAGTTACTCCGAAGGAACGCCAGATTGCTGCGTCGCTGAACACGTATTGATAGTTAATCGGCGTAAATTGAACGGGCCAGAACAATACATTACCATTCACAATAGCTTGAGAGGAACTGAACGATTGAGCCAGCACGTTTAAGAACGGCAGGAGCATCGCCAGCGATAAGAGAGTCAGAAAAAGGACATTAAAGATGTTAAAAACTTGCCAGCCGGCTGTCGGCTTGCGATTCATAAAGCGTTCACCTCCGTCTTAGTACAAGCTTTCACCCGTTGTTTTTTTGCTTAAAATGTTACCTGTAACAATAAAGATAACACCCACTAATGCTTTGAAAAGCCCGATCGCTGTCGTATAGCTGAACTGCTGGCCCAACAAGCCTGCGGTGTAAATGTAGGTATCTAGAATTTCACCGTTTTCTTTATTCAACGGATTCAAGAACACGTAGACGCGCTCAAAGCCGAAATCCAAAAATTTCCCAATATGCAACAGGAACAAAATCATAATGGTTGGCAGCAGCGATGGAAGCGTAATCGAAATCGTTTGTCTCCAACGGTTCGCCCCATCCACTTCCGCTGCTTCATATAAATCCGGATTAATTCCCGCAAGGGCAGCCAAATAAATAATCGTGCCGTAACCGGAATCCCGCCAAATTCCCGACGAGATAAGAACTGTGCGGATCCAGGATTCTTCACCTAAGAAATAAACCGGCTCAAAGCCCAGCCAAGTGATGAATTGGTTCACCGCTCCCGTAGAAGGAGAGAGAATACCAATCGCAATCCCGCTCACAATAACCCAAGACAAGAAGTGAGGCATATAGACAACTGTCTGCAGAACGCGCTTGTACAACACAACACGCAACTCGTTAAGCAAGAGAGCAAGAATGATCGGCGCAGGGAACGCCAGCACTAGATCGTATATGCCGATTAAAACGGTATTTTTCAAAATTTTAAGGAAATCATAATGGGCAAACATACGGGCAAAATGCTCTAATCCCACCCATTTGCTTCCGGTAAAGCCGTCAAAAATGTTATAGTCCTGAAAGGCAATAACCGACCCTAATAACGGCACATACTTAAAAACGATAAAATATAAAATCCCCGGCAATGATATTAAATACAGTGCCCTATACTTCCAAAACGTTCGCAGAAAGGAATTTCCCTTTTTTGCCTGCGCACGCTGATTCATCTGTTTCACTGCTTGCGCGCCTACCGCCATCTTCTGGCCCCCCTTACTAATCTTCGTCGATGTTATATCCCTATGGTACCTTCCTAAAGCGCTTGCAACAATGGAATGTCTTTTCACCAACTTGTGTTTTTTTTAGGTGGGTAAGCGCACGGGTGGGGTGGGTGGATTCTATATTGCGCCAAAGGTGTAGGTTTATGGGGGGCTATATGTTGCTTGAAGCGTGCGGGTTGATGGGGGGACTATATGTTGCTTGAAGCGTGTGGGTTGATAGGGGGACTGTATGTTGCTTGAAGCGTGTGGGTTGATAGGGGGACTGTATGTTGCTTGAAGCGTGCGGGTTGATAGGGGGACTGTATGTTGCTTGAAGCGTGCGGGTTGATAGGGGGACTGTATGTTGCTTGAAGCGTGCGGGTTGATAGGGGTGGATCTATATGTTGCTTGAAGTGGGCAGGTTGATGGGGATTGGGCTCCATTTTGCATGATGTGCCAAGTTGATGGGGTTTGATCTAAGTTGCATGAAAGCCGCAGGTTGATGGGTGATTGGACTCTATATTGCACTTTGTGCAACGCTTTGGCCGATATTAAGCCTCCGCCCTGCTCTATGTTGTATAAAATGCAATGATTTGTTCTGAAATGGGCCTTTTTCTGGATATTTGAGTAAAATGGTTGCACTTTGTACAATGAAACACAAGATTGCGAGGTACAAGACGCCTCTATGTTGTACAAAGTACAATGAAGATTCGCCATGATGAGATTAAATCATATTTTAATTCAAAACCTACATCCCCTCCCCGCAGCCTTGAGTTTCATTGGATGATTTCCAATGAAAGCCCCCTTTATTAACACAAATCCCATAATTCATTGGATAGATTCCAACGAAACACTGTAAAATTGCCTCATTTAGGTGTAAAATCGCACATCTCAGTGGATTTGCTCCAATGAACCGCACGCTGAAGCCGCTCAATCCGTCTTTTCATTGGATTTCATCCAATGAAGGGTGAGCTCCCATCCCTCACTAGCTTAGCTCCTCCAACCCTCAAACAAACCAAAAAAAGCCAACAGCTAAAGTAGAACTCCACTTTAACTGCCAGCTCTTCAACCATTTAATCGATTTCCAACGTTTTAACGAGACTCGGTTTCGCTTTGAAAGGCTTCATATCCTTGAAGCGGATGAACTTCTTCGTATCCTCGCACCATATGCGGAACTTGAGTGACTCTAGGCTGGTGATCAGCGTAATGGTTTGCACATTGCGCAGCACAGCGCTTTTGTTATGAACCTTTTCCAAATAATAATTCGGAACCCGCGGGCTTAGATGATGAATATGGTGAAAGCCGATGTTGCCGGTAATCCAGTGCAGCACTTTAGGCAGCTTGTAAAAAGAACTGCCATGCATCGCGGCTTTCACGTAATCCCACTCTTCTTCATTCTCAAAGTAGGTTTCTTCATAGTTATGTTGAACGTAGAAAAGCCAAATTCCCAACATGCCTGAGACAAAAAACATAGGACCTTGAATAAGAAGAACGGACTGCCAACCAATCGCCCAGCAAAGCAAGGCTAAACTTCCCACAATGCCTACATTCGTGATGTACGTATTCACACGTTCTTTCATTCCCGCACGCTTGCGGTTAAAACGGTAATCGATCAGAAAGATGAAGACCGGCCCAACAATAAACATGATCACCGGATTACGGTACAGCCTATACAGAATTCTTCTCTTCAACGACGAGTCTTGATATTCGTCAACCGTCAGTGTCCAAATGTCACCTACACCTCTGCGGTCCAAATTACCGCTGGATGCGTGGTGAATAGAGTGCGTATGGCGCCACTGATGATAAGGAACAAATGTCAGAATTCCTGTCAGCGTACCTACTATTTCATTAGCCCATTTATTTCTGAAAAAAGATTTATGACAGCAGTCGTGGAAAATGATAAAAATACGCACCAAAAATCCAGCGGCGATAATATCGATTGCAAGCGTAAGCCAGACGGAAACGGAAAGGCTTAAATACGCGAAATACCAAAGTGCGAAAAAAGGAACCACCGTGTTAATAATTTGCCAAATACTATGCTTCATATGCGGTCTCTCGTAAGGTGCGATGTCAGAACGCCAACCGCTCTTATCTTCATTTTTCATTCCGTTTAGAACTCCTTCTCTCCACATCGTGTCGGATCTAATTTGTTGTCACCTGTTGTAGTACGTTGCAGATTAAATTAAGTTCCCTCCTGCGGAAAGAAATATTACACCGCACTCTCATCATACGGTTGAAAACGCTTTTTGTAAAATGCAATATAAGTCAATCGTATTTACATAGCCGGTCTGTTGTGTAGAATGGATACACAAGGAAGATGCCTAATCATGAACGAATGAGTTAGGCAAAATGCTGCCGGAAAGGAACTTTCCCATGAACATCCTAATTATTGAAGACGATTCCAGCATCCAAATGCTGCTCAAATTAAGCCTTGAAGTTGAAGGCTTCCATCCTATGGTAGCCGGCACCATCGCTTCCGGTCTCGACGCGCTCGCTGCTCAGCCTATCGATTTAATCCTGCTCGATCTGATGCTGCCCGATCAGTCCGGCTTTGAGCTTTTGAAAACGCTTCAGCAATCCTACAAAGAAATTCCTGTCATCGTGCTGACGGCGAAGAACGAAATGAACGACAAAATACTGGGCTTTCAGCTCGGCGCTGACGATTATTTGACCAAGCCCTTTGAGACGAGGGAGCTTATCCTGCGAATTCGCGCGGTCATGCGCCGAATAACACCGGATACAACGGCGCAAGCGGCCGATGTCCTGCAAGCTGGCGTCATTGAAATGGACCGCACCGAGCGATCTTTGAAAGTGGCCGGCCAACTGATCAAAACGACGAGCAAGGAGTTCGATTTCCTCTGGCTGCTGTGCAAAAATCCGAAGAAAGTGTTCACGCGGGAGCACATTCTGGATCAGGTGTGGGGATTCGAGTACTACGGTCAAACGCGTTCCGTCGATATGATGGTGAATCGGCTGCGCGAGAAAATCAAACCCTACGATCATGTGCTGGCCACGGTTCACGGGATGGGCTACAAGCTGGAGGTTTAAGCCATGAAGCTGCGCAATAAGCTGTTCATTCAGCACACGATTACGATCATCATGCTGCTGGCCGCGATGTATGTGGTCGTGAACTACACGCTGAGCAAAAGTATGATTGAGCGGGATACGCAGACGCTGGGTCAATATTACGACCTGCACCGCATCGAGGCGCTCAAAATAGTGAACGATAAGAAAATCAGCATCGAACAGCTTTTTTCCGGGACGTATGCCCCGCTTATCGCCTCTCATCTGGCCGCCAACAGCAACTTCCAAGTGCAGCTGTTTGACCCGGAAGGCACGATTATTGGTGACAGCGGGAACAAAGAGGACTTGATGAAGCGGAGCGATATCGACGCCGCACTCGCAGGGCAAACCGCGACCGTCATTACGGAAGGCGAGAACAGCAAAATACTCATCTATGCCTCGCCCTTCCTGTACGAAGGCAAGATTGTAGGCGGGTTCCGCTACTTGCTTGATCTGAACAAACATGAGGAGACCCTTTCCGCCATGCGGACTTGGTTTATTGCCGTCGCACTAGGCTGCCTGCTCGTTGCCCTGCTTGCCAGCTATTCGTTCTCCTTCTTCATCATGCAGCCGCTGCATGCCTTGCAGCAAGCCTTAAAGCTGGTGACCGTCGGGGATTTCAGCCGGAAAATTACGGTCCGCAGCCAAGATGAGGTGCGGGAACTGGCCGATGACTTCAATCAAATGTCAGAAGCGCTGCAAGAGCATATCGAGCTGCTCCATTATGAGCAGAGCAAGCAGAAAAAGTTTTACGATAATGTGACCCATGAACTCAAAACGCCGCTAACGTCCATCATCGGTTTCTCCGATCTCATTGATAAAATGGAGCGCATCGACGATATTCGAACATGCAATGTTTACATCCGTAAAGAAAGCACACGACTGCTGCAAATGGTCGAAGAGCTGCTGCAATCCTCCCTCAAAGGCGACGAGGCTTGGCGGGTGCAGGTCGAACGGGCGGATTTGGCCGCGATCCTGACGGATAGCCTGCGCATTCTGGAGCCTACGCTGCACAAATCTGCGATTACGACTGCTGTGCATGTGGAACCTTGCGAGGTGTACATGGATCCGAAAAGAACGCAGCAGGTCTTGTTCAACGTCATCGAGAATGCGATCAAGCACAGCGAATGCACGCAGCTGAACGTGCGGCTGGAACAGCAGGAATATCAATGTCTCGTGCGCATTACCGATAACGGCAAAGGCATGGGCGAGGATGAAGCAAGCACGCTGTTTCTTCCGTCCGGCCGGAAAGCGGAACGTCCGGTATCGGCCCATTCGCACGGGCTCGGACTGCTGCTCTGCAAGCAATTGATGGAGCTGCAGGGCGGCGACATCACCGTACACAGCCGCGAGGGAAGCGGTACGGAAGTCATTTTGAGCTTCCAAATGGAGCCTGTTCATGCACAAAGTCTGTTACAAAATTGATACAAATCGATGATTTTTCTGAGATAAAAGGAGAGTAATCTACATGCAAGAGGAGAAGAAAGGGCTTTCATGGTTGCGTCTTATCTTATTGCAAATCGTGATCGGTTGTACGTTGATCGGCATTTTTGCCTATGTTTTCAGAATCGGCGTCGACGAGGTACATACGGTTACGAAGGATCCAAACAGCCGCGACATGTTCGACGGCGTTCCCATGAGCATGAATGTCACGTACCCGGGCATCGGAACCATCACGATTGATGATCCCAAAGAGCTGATCGCGTGGAAAGCATCGTTCACCCGTTTATTGAACGGAGGCGGGCAGCCCACTCGTGCAAACGCTTCACGGCTGCTGCTGACAGGCTCAATGGCTTACTTGGATCAGGAGGATGTACCCTTCCAAATCGGGACCAGCGGCTTTCGCTTCGGCAGTGATATGGTGAATTCGCTGGAAATTAGCGCGGAGATCCGCAAGCTGCAAAATATGCTGATCGACAAAACGCTCACCGCAGAAACCGTCGGCAGCGTGATCGCGAACCCGGCCCATCAAGTATTCCGTTTGCAGGACGGCGTTCTCACCGCGTTACTGGGTGCCGATCGGGCTGCGCTAACGGCACAGATGCGAACGGCGGTCCGGCTGATCGATTTCAGCCACTTTGACTTCATGGCGGAGCGCCCGAGCGCCCACTATGTCGTGCAGTTAACGGACGAAGCCGCGAGCGGGAAGCATTGGCTGCATGTCGATCTCTATGACAACGCTTACTTCATCGTGTTTGATTTGCTGGATGAAACCAACCATAAAGCCTATTTCAAATTAAGTGACGCCTCCTAACCTATCGAGGGGATGGTTGATGAAATGGCTAGAAAAAAAAGTAACAGCTCCGTTCTAATCTTATCCGCTATTGTTGTCGTGCTTATAGCAGGATTCTTCCTGTACAAGTCCGGTGTTTTCGGCGGGAAAGCGAAAGGCAAAATTACCGTGTATTCCATTTTCCAAGAAGAAGAAGCGCGCAAGATCTTGGATAAATTCAAGGCAGAGACCGGAATCGACTATGATGTTCTTCGCCTGCCGAGCGGTGAAGCCGTGACGCGTGTGCAGAACGAGATGGGCAAACCGCAGGCCGACTTCCTGATGGGCGGTCCGGCGGATTCGCATGAAGTATTGAAAAAAGCCGGCGCTCTTGAGAGCTACATCTCCACGAACGCCAAAGATATTCCGGACAATATGAAGGATAAAGAAGGCTTTTGGACCGGTTTTTACCTGAATCCGATTGCTATTGGCATCAACGAGCAGCGCTGGAAAGAGAAATACGCTAGTGCTCCTTATCCGCAGACGTTCCAAGAGCTGCTTGATCCGAAATTCAAAGGCGAAATCGGCATGTCCGACCCGGCAACTTCCGGTACTGCCTATACGGCTGTAGCCTCCCTTGCGCAAGTGTGGGGCAAAGATAAAATGCTGGATTATGTGGCGAAACTGCTTCCGAACCTGAAAGAGAGACCGAAATCCGGTATCGAGCCGATTCAGAAAGCGGCCAAAGGCGAGTACACGATCGGCATCACCTTCCTGGGCGACCAACTGAAAATGAAAAATCAGGGCAGCCCGATTATTTCCATCGTTCCGGAAGCAGCAGGCTATGAAGTTGGCGGACTTGCCATTGTCAAAGGCGGCGCAAACACCGCTGGCGCCAAGAAACTTATGGATTTCATGCTAACGAATGAACCGGGACTTCTTTACACCGAATCGGCTTTCGCAAGCTCCGTGAAACCTACCGTACCGATCCCTAAAGGCGGTATCGACATCAAAACAACGAAATACAATACGACCTACAGTCTGTGGAAAGCTGCCGAGCAGCGCAAAGAGCTACAGGACGCGCTCAAGAACCTCAAATAAGAAAGCGTTTCCAGGGCATTGGAATCCGTAGGCTCTACGGACCAATGCCCGCCTAAACAATGAATGTGGAAGGCGGTCGTGAGCCCCTTATGATCATAGAAAAAAAAGGCATGGGCACCTCGGTCAGCAAGCTGGTGAAAGATCCCTCCTCGCTGATTCTCGTACTCATCAGTTTCGCCGTTCTCTGTCTCTTCGTCATTTATCCGCTCATTTACGTCATTGCCCTTCCGGGAGCGACGGATTGGACGACGTTTTTCAGCAAAAGCCGCTATGGCACCGCCCTGCTGAACACAGTCGTCAGCTCCTCCCTCTCGGCGCTAACCGCTACGGTTTGCGGTTTTATTTATGCCTATTCGATTCATTACAGCAACATTGTGGGGAAAAAGTTTTTCCGCTTTATCGCTTTTCTCCCGATTCTCGCGCCGTCCGTTATGACGGGCCTTGCCTTCCTGCTGCTATTCGGCAGAGGCGGCATGGTATCGCAAACGCTCAAAGCCTGGTTTAACGTCGAGCTCGACTTATACGGCTTGCCCGGTCTCTGGATCGTTCAGACGATCTCGTATTTCCCATTAGCCTACATGACCATTACCGGCGTCCTGCGCTCCATTTCGCCCAACCTGGAAATTGCCGCCCAGAACCTAGGCGCACGCGGCTTCAAGCTTTTCCGCACCATCACGTTCAAATTAGCGCTCCCCGGTGTTATCAACGCCTTCCTGCTTGTGGCGATCAATTGCTTTGCCGACTTCGGCAATCCCAAGCTGATCGGGGGCAATTACTCCCTTTTGGCTGTTGAAATTTACGGAGAAATCATTAATAACGAACCGGGACTCGCGTCCGTCATGGGCGTCGTTCTGGTGATTCCCGCCCTGTTGGTTTTCGTTATTCAAAGCAAGCTGCTGTCCAAGGGCTCCTATTCCACCATTACCGGAAAGCCCGTTTCCGGCTTAAACCGGGTGAAGACGTCCCGCAATACGGACATCCTTCTGTTTATTTTCAACAGCATCATGGCGCTCTTCATCCTGTCGATGTTCGCCATCACCATCTTGTTCGCTTTCACGAAAAACTTCGGGCGGGACAACACATTTACACTGAGTCATATGGCTAAAATGGTGTTCAACCCCTCCAGCCCCGCTGTTCTCAACAGCTTGGTGCTGTCGCTCATCGCTTCAATTCTAGCCGTCGGTTTCGCCCTCGTGCTGGCTTATGTCGTCGTACGCAAGCCTTTTCCGGGCAAAAAAATGCTCGATTTCACCGCCGTCCTGCCGATCGCTCTTCCGGGCACCTTCGTGGGTCTAGCCTTGATCGTCGCTTTCAGCAACGGACCGATTATGCTGCAAGGCTCCGCCGTCTTGATTATCGTGGCCATGCTGCTGAAACAGATGCCCGTCGGGTACCGGGGGCTCACCGCTTCCTTCAAGCAGGTGGACAAATCTATCGAGGAAGCCGCAACGAATCTCGGTGCGGACAGCCGCCGCACGCTGACGACCATCGTGTTTCCGATGCTGCAAAAGACCATTGTCGCCAACTTCGTCTACGCATTTATGAAAAATATGAACACCTTAAGCACCATCGTCTTTCTGATTACGCCCAAATGGGTCGTGGCCGCCGTATCGATCTTCAACTATGCAGAGACCGGAACCTACTACTGGGCTGCCGCTGTTGCCGTCGGTTTGATGGGAACAACACTGGCTACGCTCGGTGTGATGAAGCTCATTTTCCGCTCGAAAGTGAAAATATTTGATTTCTAAACAAGGAGTGAGTGATGATGAGTTCACAAGTTTTGTTGGATTTAAAAAATGTCAGTAAAGTGTTCGGCAGCAATCACGTACTCAAACAGATCGATTTGCAAATCGAACGCGGTAAATTCATTACCTTCCTCGGACCGAGCGGATGCGGAAAAACGACACTGCTGCGCTCCATTGCAGGCTTTTATACGATAGATGAGGGTGAGATTAAAATTGACGGGCAGCTCGTCAACGATCTGCCTCCCTACAAACGCGGAACGCCAATGGTGTTCCAGGAGTATGCTCTGTTCCCGCACATGACCGTGTTCGATAATGTCGCATACGGACTGGACATCCAGAAACGCCCAGAAGCGGAAGTGCAAGAACGCGTGAAGACCGCTATGGCCAAGGTGAAGCTTACAGGCCTGGAAGAGCGCTATCCGCACGAGATGTCTGGGGGGCAGCAGCAGCGGGTGGCGATGGCTCGCGCCCTGGTCATGAACTCGCCGATCATTCTGCTGGATGAGCCGCTCAGTAATTTGGATGCGAAGCTGCGCGAAGAAGTTCGCGTGGAATTGCGAAGCATTCAGCAAGAGCTTGGTCTTACGGTGATCTACGTTACCCATGACCAGCTGGAAGCCTTGTCGATGTCCGACTCCATCGTTGTCTTTAATAAAGGCGCGATTGATCAGTACGGCACGCCGCATGAGATTTACTATAAGCCTCGCACGCCTTATGTGGCCGACTTTATCGGTACGACCAATTTCGTCGATGCCGTTGTCCGCGAGTTTGCGAATGGCAAAGCTACCGTTGATTATGGCATTAGCGGCCTCACAGCGAGCGTGACGACGGATGAAGCCGTGGCGCCTGGTGAAAAAGTGCTGCTCAGCATTCGTCCTGAATCGATGCGAATCAATGCACCGGAGGCCGGGAGCTTCCTCGTTAAAGGGTTCGTGAAATCCTCGATGTTCCTCGGCGAGAAAGAGCGGTATTTTATTCTGGATGATAATATGAAAGAATGGATTGTCGATGCGTATGACATCGGGTTAACCAGATATCAAGGGAATGTCACGATCCGTGCAGCCGAAGATAAAATTCATCTGATTAAGATTAGACAATAGGACACACAGACAACAGACAACTAGCATGGGCTGAAAAGGGAACTTTGGTTTCCTTTTTTGGCTGTTCAGGAGGGATTTGCATCATGTGGAAAAAAGGGCTGCTCATCCTCATCGTAGGAATTGGAATCTTCCTTGGCTTTCGCGTGCTCGAGGAAAAGAAAAGCAACCAGCCGCTCAAAGTTTACGTGATCTTTCAGGAAGATGCCGGACGTATTCTGATGGAAACGTTCAAGAAAAAAACGGACCAGCCGTACGATATCATCCGGATGTCGAGCGGCGAAGCCAGCTACCATCTGCTGACACTGGGCAAAACCGGGATCGACGTGGTGCTCGGCGGCCCTGCCGATCTGCATGAGCAGCTTAAAAACAAAAGCAAATCCCTCCGCTACTCATCGGCAGCTGCAGGAGGAATTTCCGCCAAATATAAGGATGCCGACGGCTACTGGACCGGCATGTACATGGGGGCGCTGGCCATTGGCGTGAATCAAACCGTCTGGCAGCAGGACCCCCAACTGAAGAATCTGCCGCTTCCACAGCGATATGAGGATCTGCTGCGCCCCGAGCTCAAGGGCAAGATCGAGATTCCCGATCCGGAGACGTCGGGAACCGGTTATACGCTGCTCGCTTCGCTTGCGCAGCAGCGCGGAGACAGCGAAGCGATCGCTCTGATGCAGGCGCTGAAGAAGCAAAGCGCCTCCATGACGTTCGCGGGCAACACGAGCGCGCAGCATTTGGCGGAAGGCGAGATGGCGGCGGCCGTCTCCTTCTTAAGCGATCAGCTGCGCTTCAAAAATTCGGGCTACAACATCTCCTCCTTCATCCCGCCGCAAGCCGGGTGGGAGATCGGCGCCGTGTCGATCCTGAAGGGTGGCAACAACCTGGCGGCCGCCAAGCAGTTGGTTGATTTTATGCTGTCCCGCGAGGTGCAGACCGACTATATGAACACCGCCTTCTCCTTTCCCGTGGCGCCGGACATTCCGGTGAACCCGCTTCTTGCGCCGGTGAAGCTGGAGAATCTGCTTGCCACGTACCGCTTTGATCTTGCGGCGCAGCAGCATGAGAAGCTGCTGGCCGCTTGGCGCGCGGCGGAGTAACGGCGGAGTAACGCGGCTTGGCGAGTTCCGGTGCAGCAGCACGAGTAACTGCTGGCCGGATGGCGCGCGGCGGA
The DNA here is from genome assembly GCF_013141725.1 of Paenibacillus planticolens. Lineage (GTDB taxonomy): Bacteria > Bacillota > Bacilli > Paenibacillales > NBRC-103111 > Paenibacillus_E > Paenibacillus_E planticolens. The sequence goes on from NZ_WHNZ01000045.1 coordinate 220,070, forward strand.
AAAACGGCAAAGTAGCGGCGGCTTAGCAAGCTGTGGCGCAGCTGCACGGGAAGCTGCTGGCCGGATGGCGCCCCGGAGGAGTAACGGCAAAGTTACGGCGGCTTGGCGAGTCTGAACTGTCGTTCGTGCGTTGGACACTTCGAGTGGCCTTGCGGAACGCAGTTCAGTGATGCCTTGGATGCAACCATTTGAGTGCCTAGAGTGTGTTCTCTGCCCAGGCTCATCTCTATGTTGTACTTTGTGCAACAATATGGCTGTTAATCGAGCAACATGCTCCTCTATGTTGCAGTTTGTACAACGATTTGGGTTGAAATGGGGGATTTCTTCGTCATTTCGACTCAAATGGTTGTATTTTGTACAACGTAGGCGGGATCGCTGAGTAAAAAGCGCTTCTATGTTGTATAAAATACAACGAAGACTAGACCTTGATGTGGCCAATGTGTTGTGGCGAAGATGGAAGCCGTCCACTATTTGAAGCGGACCGCACTTACTTACTCCTTCTTACTTACTCACTCTCACTTGCTCCCTCTCACTTACTCTCTCTCACTTACTCTCTCTCACTTACTCCCTCTCACTTACTCCCTCTCACTTACTCCCTCTCACTTACTCTCCTCTCACTTACTCTCCTCTCACTTACTCTCCTCTCACTTACTCTCCTCTCACTTACTCTCTCTCACTTACTCTCTCTCACTTACTCTCTCTCACCTACTCCCTCACACTTACTCCCTTCTCACTTACTCTCTCTTACTTACTCCCTCTCACTTACTCTCCCTCACTTACTCTCCCTCACTTACTCTCCCTCACTTACTCTCCCTCACTTACTCCCTCTCACTTACTCTCCCTCACTTACTCCCTCTCACTTACTCTCCCTCACTTACTCCCTCTCACTTACCTCTCTTCTCTTACCCCGGCTCCTCTCTTACTCTTACTCTTACTCTTACTCTTACTCTTACTCTCCCCTCGGCCGCTCCTTCATCCTTTTCTCCTCCCCCATAATCTCATTGGATGAACTCCAATGAAAACACCTTTAAACAGCTCAAATCCCATGTTTCATTGGATGGATTCCAATTAGACACTCCAAAATCAACTCATTTTGCCTCTATTCTGAGGATCTGGGTGGATTTACTCCAATGAGAAGTCTGTTTAGACCAGCTAAATCCCCTTTTCGTTGGATTTCATCCAACTGAAATGAGAATTTCCCCCATAAGGTGCCACACAACTGATTTCTTCCAATGAGCCGTAACTCCTAAACTCCACTCAACACATCTCTCCCTTCCATTTCCCTCCTCCCCCCCTCACTTCTTCTCCTTCTCGCGCCAAATTACAATCAATCAAAAAAGCTGGCAGCCCAAGCAGAATTCCTGCTTAAAGCTGACAGCTCTTTCTCTTTCTTTCTCTCAGCCGCCCTAATAACTGGCGGGTAGATGAGGCCTTTTACACATGAACAGGACTAGCTTCTTGCCTCTTCGCGGCTTCCAGTCTGCTTGAACCCACGAACAAGGCAGTAACGAAACCGATGATCCCTACGCAAATGCTAAGGATGAACCCGTGGTTGATGGCGGTTGCCAACGCCCCTTGCAGGAACTGCCGGATTTCCGGCGGAATCGTCCCGCCTGCGCGCATCAGCAGCTCGGGATTCGCCAAGGTGCTGATTTTGTCCGCGGGAATGCCGGCCTTAGCCGCACCGTCCGTAATCAGGTGACTCAAGTTATTATTGACAATGGTCGCCATGATCGACGCGCCCATGATTCCCCCGATGCTGCGCCAGAAGCCAACGATGGAGGAGCTGACGCCCAAGTATTTGGGATCGACGTTCGCGGCAATCGCACTTTGCGCAACGCTCATTAACGGACCGACAGCACCAAAACCAAGCAGAATCATAAGACCAATCATATACCCGCTAGAAGTACTCGGACCCACCATCATCAGCAGTGACGCAACGGCAATCGTCATGAGCATACTGACCATCAGCAGCGGACGGAAGGCGAATTTGGATTGCAAAAAGCCGAACAGAATAGCACCGCAAATGAGGGAGGCCATCATCGGCGTCAGCACGCCGTTCGAGTTGGAATGCCCCAGCACCGCAACGGTGAAAATAGGCAGATAGGTGATCGCGGAAAACATCAGCACGCCTTGGCAGAAGACGATGATGCTGGTTCCGAGCACCATTTTGTTCTTGAAGATGCTAAGCGGGAGAACCGGTTCGGCAGCACGCTTTTCAACCATTATAAACAAAACCCCGAAAATCGCCGATACAACGAACAAGCCAATTTCCTGCCAGGAACTCCAGGCATAGTCCTTGCCGCCCCATTCGAGCGCCAACATGAGCGAAACGGTCGTTATGATGAGAAATGCCGTACCGAGATAATCGATTTTCGGCTTATGTTCCGAGCGCGTTTCTTTCAACGCAACGATCAGAACGAGCATGGAAGCCAAACCGATCGGCACATTAATGTAGAAATTCCATCTCCATCCCAAATGCTCGGCAATAAAACTGCCCAGCTGCGGTCCCGCTACGGAAGAAAGACCGAAAATCGCGCCGAATACCCCGGACATTTTGGCAGCATCCTTCGGATCATTAAAGATCGTATAGATGATTGTAAAACTGATTGGAAACAGCGCGCCGGAGCCAATCCCCTGGATGACCCTGAACCAGATCAGCTGATCTACGCTTTGTGCGACCCCACATAAGGCCGAGCCGATTAGAAACATGCCAATCCCAATCAGGTAAAACATTTTTCTGCCGAATAAATCCGACATTTTTCCAAAGACTAGCATGGTACTCGTAGCCGCCAACATATAAGCCGTGAACACCCAGCTAATTTTATCAAACACGTTAAAGTCCTGGCTTAACTTGTTAATACACGATGCCACAATCGTATTATCCAAAGACGACATCAATAAGCCGAGCGCCATGGCCAAAATAATCAAATTCTTATTTGAACCTGAACCGTTCATGTTAATTCCTCTCCTCATTCTTTATATTTCGAAGTAGGATCAACCCTTCCTGGATTGCCTCCAACTTGGCTTCATACGCCTTCATGCCCATTTGAATACAGATGACCTGAGAAGGCTGCATCTCATCTTTGTACAACGTACCCGTAGCTTTCAATTGATTTAATTCCTCGGTCGTATGGGTTTGCGCCATCTCCAGCCACTCGGCTACCTTGTCATTGCCAACATGTTCGCCAAAAAACAGTCTCATCAGGAAATCCGACTTCACACTTTCCGACTCAATTGGACTATATAGGTAGTCATTGAATTTTTTTCTTCCTTTCTCTGTAATGGTGTACACATTTTTGTTCGGTTTACCATCCTGCAGGACACTTTCCTTCGTCAGCAATTCTTCCTTCTCCATCCGGTGAAGCGTTGGATAAATCGTTCCGTAACTTGAGCTATAGAAGTAGGAAAATAATGTTTCGAATTGTTGTTTAATTTCATATCCGGTTAACGAACGATCCATTAGCGTGCCTAAAATGACGTCCTGACTGTTCATGGTGAAATCTCCTCCATTACTAACGCAGTTTTATATTTCGATTGTTAATATATCATATTGATATATGACGTGTCTATATATGAAAAGCTGATTTTCGAAAAAAAAAACTGCCCAAAGTCATCTCTGACTTCAGACAGCTTATTTCAAAATCCTACCAGAACAGCTCCCCATGCCCTAACAGGCGGGATAAGCCTTCCACAAAATAATAATCGCCATAAATGAGCGGCACATCTATATTCTTGCCTTCCGGGTAATGGCTCGTGCCATGAAGGATAAGCCCTTCCTCCGTCCCTGAATCCCATGCGCCATAGTTCGTATAGAGCGAGTGCAAGATCCGCTCACCCGCTTGGCGGTACAGGCTGCTCTCTTGACCGCTCACCTGCTCAGCGATCAGCAGCAAACCGCAGGCTGCGCAAGCGCCAGCCGACGTATCACGGTAGGCCGTAATCCCCTCCGGCAAACGGAAATCCCAATGCGGCACGCTATCCTCCGGCAAGTTGGCCATGAAAAAGTGCGCTGCGCGCTTAGCGGCATGCAGGTAACGCTCATCTCCCGTATGGAGATGGCTGAGCGCCATGCCGTAAATCGCCCACGCCGTGCCGCGCGACCAACCGGAATCAGGGGCGAAGCCCTGTCCGCCTTTCACTTCGAGCTTCTCGCCCGTATGCGGATCGAAGACCACGATATGGTTCACAGAACCATCCGGGCGAATGAAGTGCTCCAGCGCCATATCGGCATGCCGAACGGCGATATGCTTGTAACGCGGGTCTCCCGTTGTTCGGGAGGCCCAGTGCAGCAGCGGCAGGTTCATCATGCAATCGATGATGGCCCAGCCGGCATTGTCCTCCCCTTCGCGCCACGGGTTCCAAGCGCGAATGTAGTTGCCCTGCACGTTGAAGCGTGCAGCGAGCAAGTTCGCCGCGAGCAAGCTGCGGCGTTTGGAATCCTCCGCGCCTAACAGCTTATAGCGCGCAACGCTCGTCAGTGTCCACATGAAGCCGATATCATGGTCTAAGCGGTAGTAATCCGCGATGACTTGATCGAGCTGCTCTTCACAGGACTCTGCCAGCAGCTTCAGCTGCTCGTTTTGCGTGTCGCGGTACAACAGCCACAGCAATCCCGGCCAGAAACCAGCCGTCCACCAAGAGGCTGGCTCCAGCTGGTACTCGCCTTTTACACTGGCATGCGGGAAGCGGTCTCCGATTCTTTGGCTTGTTCTCGCTACTTTGTGAACGGTCTTTTCCCAAGCTTCCTGAGCCCAATCTAATGAAGTACTCATGTCATCACTTCCTAATGGATTTATTTTATTGAAATGCAAACCGAAACGGCGCAGATACACTCAGGTCTGACTCGGACAGCACGCCTGGCTTCAACTTGAAATCAAGCGCATAGCAGGTTTCCGGCTGATCAAAATGATTCACGTGATGAAGAGCCTCGACCGCCCAATCAAAAAGATCAGGATTATAGGAGATGTAAACCCGCGCTTCTTCGGACGCCGCTATCACAATCCGCCCATCCTCCCCTAGCTGCGGGTGATGCCATGCCATGAAGCGCTCCACCAGCGTCGCCGGCGCTTGTACGAACTCGAAGCTGTCCGTTACCTCTAGGGTCGGTGGCTCCGTTTTGCGCCAGGTGAAGTGCCGCACCAGTTTGTTAAGCTTTTTCGTGCCGTAGGCACTGGAGATTTCTAAAGCCAACACATCCTGTTCATCGTTACTGCTATAATCCAGCAGCTCTGCCCGATGCTCCTCGCCAGCTACCTGATACAAACCGTCAATGATGGGGACAGAGTGACTCTGCGATCCGTTGCACAAAATTTCATAGCGCTCCGGCCCAAAATATTTCCGCGAATACTGCCCGCTCCCCAGATCGGGAAGCAGAGTTTCGCCCTGCGCGTACAGGATGAAATGTCCGATATCATTATGGTTATGCGGTTCATTATTATGCCCGCCTTTGGCCGCGAAAACATAAGCACCCTGCTCCTGCAGCTGCCTGGACACCAGCCACTGCGCGTCCGGTAAATAGTACGCCGCTGTTTGCCAAGCACTTCCCTCGACGTCATCTAATGACCAAAGCAGATTCCTTAGAGCAGGCGCCCACCGGCTGCAGTGGTCATCGCGAAAACCAGCGCGAAGCGACAGCTCCGGGTGCTCGACCTCGGGATACAGCCGCTTCAAATAGCCGCTTAATCCCATAAAAATCCCCGCCTCCCCTTGCGAGTCGGAGAAGTTCACAACCTTCCTCCCGTGGAGGAAGCTTTTTTGCTGGAACAAGGCCACTTGCCGCACCTTGTCCGATTGGAACCAATTCACGGCGCCGCCGGTGCGCCGTAGGATCAAGTCAGCGGCATAGGTGAAGTAACCGAAGCCGTACTGCCAGTACATGTACCCTTCGGTACATGCTCCGTCTTCTTCGAAGCCGCTTAAGTACGAAGCGAGCGCGGGAAAAGCTCGCTCCAGCACCGCGGCGAGCTCGTCCTCATCCTGCAGCGTGTAGATCGCTGCAGCGGCAATGGAGCCACCGCAGACGGAGGCCCAATTGTGGGTCGCGGTCTCCCAGCCGCTGGGAGCCTGCGTCACAAATGGCCGCAGAATGCGGCGCAGCACTTCTTCGCGGATGCGAACGCGAAGAAGCTGGGGCAGCGACGCGCCGAGGAGCGCGCTGATTTCGCTTAGCGCGAAGGCGGTCTCCGCCGCGAAAAGATCGATCGTGAACGACTCCGCCGAGCGGTTCACAAGCCCTTCCGCCGCGTATTGCTCCTGCGGGGCGGACCTCATTTCCGGTCCATCCAAAATATGCGCGGGCAAGCACCACGTATACTCGTCCACAATGGACCCTATTGTATCTGAAAGCGCATCCATATACTTACTATCCGCGCCTTCCAACCAAGCCAATAAACCGAATGTCGTCAACCGATTTCGGCGGCGAAAATAAACAAGCTCGTATTCCCTCCGAGAGCCCGTTGTGGAAAACAAACGGAACAAGGAATAAGTTAGCTCCGGCATCGTTTCCTGCAGCAGCTTGTCCCCTTCTTCCCGAATCTCCTCGATAAGCCGTTTGCTTTCCTTACCTTGCAGCAAGCGCGCTTTCACCTGCAAGGGCGTTTCATCCGGAAAGAGCAGCTGTGAAGGATCTTTTGGAGCAGCTAGCAGCGCTGCTTTTACATTTTCCAAGGTTAAGTTGTCTACAATTACTTTCGGCATAGTACGACCCACTTTCCCATCATGACTTCGTGATTTTTACCATTACAAGTTATATATCTTTCATTATAAAGAATTAATGATGGATCGTTAGCCTGTTATTTTGACTTTTTTCACTCAAATCTTGACCTGCCGGGCTCAATGGGTACTAAACTAAACTTTACTGTGCTGATCGATCCGCTCCACAATATAGCTTATCTCCGTATCGCCAACCACAACGTTAACTATCTATACCGCCAAAAGTCGCTCATAACGCGCCCCTACACAAGCTAAGATATCGAGGGGATGTTGATCCCCGCCTCTATTACTGATTTGCTCAACTCGTCCTCCAATTCCACGCGCTAATGGGGAACTACAGGGCTCTATTTCCATGAAAAGGTACAACTTTCACAGAAATGGGGAACTATGGTCCGTTATTTCCTCATATTGGGCAAAATCCCGCCCTATTCAGCGAAATAAGGCCCTGTAGTTCCCCACAGTAAGCGAAAACTCCGTGTATCGCCAATATAGCGGACTCCAGTTCCCTCCGTGATAGAACTTTCACGCACAAAACACCAATTCCACCTCCCGAGACGGCCTTTTCGGCGCTCTCAGCTGCATCTAGCTGCTTTTCACACTGCGAGACAGCCTTTTTGGCACTCTCATCTGACTTCCCCCTGGCTATTCCCTACCCCAGAGCCAAAAAAGGCCCGCTCTCTAGTAGAAAAACCACTAGGAGCAAGCCTTTTGTGTTACGGTCGATTATTCCCCGCCGAGAGCGGTTCAATTAATTTCAAAAGCTCGATGACATCAGCTTTGTCGAACGTTCCGTTGCCATCCATGTCATAGCCGGATAGAGTCGCAGCCAGAACACTGGAGATATCCCATACTTTGTCCCCATTTTGATAAAAGAGGGACACGATATGTTTCGTTGAAGCTGTACCGTCCAAGCTTACTTGTTTCAGCTGGAATCGGTTAAGTCCCTCCGCCAATTGAACAGGTGCGCTCTGCCCATTAGTCAGTTCGATGGCTGAGCCAAGTTCGCCATTCTGCGGATTCACCCGCGTCAGTTGGATGCCTGTGCCCGCCTCTGCGGAAATTGGACGGAACGTAAAGCTCGGGCTAGCCCCATTTACGACAGCCGAGATCCACGGCGTGGACGTTGGCAGCATTTTTCCATAGTCTTCGCTCGCTAGGAAAAGTTGTGTGAAAGCAGGTTGTACAACAACTGTCACCTCTTGCGATTCCGTGCCATCCGTGATGCCTTCCCTTTGGTACAGGGCTGTGAATCGATGCGTACCGGAGCTAAGGTCCGACAAGCTTATTTCTGCGTTTCCATACACATCTGTCGTTACTCTCGCGCGCTCAGCGCCATTCTCTCTTAACGAGATATATCCCGGTTGAGTCAAGTCGCCGATCAAGTCCCCTACGGATACCGAGAATTTAATGGTCTCTCCTAGCTGAAAGGTTGCGCTCGGGTGATTCAGAATAAGTACGGTCCCTTGCGTATTAGGCTTCACCGCTTGCGTGATAGGCTGCGATTTGTTCGCCTCATGCAGCAGGTCAGGCACGTAAGCGGCCTGAATGGAGTAGGTACCCGGCAGCAGCGCTGCTGTCGTGATGGAAGCAAAGCCTGCCGAGTCCAGATTCATAGTTGTGTCAGGCAAATTCCCTCCCGTAAACACGATATGGCCGACAGGAATTTGCGGCTCTTCATTCGTATTGGTCACATGAGCCGTAAATGTAATTGGGCTTCCGTAATAAACAGCTTCCGTTACGGACGCAGTCATCTTAACAGTAACTGGGATCGGTTTAATGCGCAGAGAGCTGCTGGTTGATACCCCCGCGAGGTGTTCGTTATCGCCCGAGTAACGGGCAACGATCGCATGCGTACCAATATCAAGCTGCTGCGTATCCCAAGTGGCTGTTCCATTCGTCAGCAGCAGCTCGCTCGGCCAATGGCTGAAGCTGCCTGTGCTCGAGAGAGCTACCGTCCCCATCGGGACGAAACCGCCGCTTCCTGCATTCACTACCTGCACGGTCACAGTCACAGCGTGTCCATAGACGCTCTCTCCCGTTTGCGGTGTCAGAGAGAGCTGAACCGTAACCGGCGCTTTCGAAACCGGCTGGGTGATTGGCGATGAGGCACCTGCCAAATGGTTGCCGTCACCGCTATATTCCGCTGTAATGGAGAGATCGCCCACTGGAAGGTTCGGAACGGTAAGCACCGCGGTGCCATTGCTATCCAAAGTTACAGGCGAAAGCAGGGCGATACCGTTATTTTTAAAAGTAACGGTCCCCGTAGGTAGGATGCCGGCATTCGAAGTATTTCCAACCTTAGCCGTAAAGGTTGCCGCTTCGCCCACGACGATCCCACCCGATGACTGTACGGTTGTTGCCGTACTTGCTTTATTGATAATGACTGCGGCCGATGCATGCTCCGACGCTGAGTGCTGAATGTCGGGGTTGTAGTAAGCTTCCACCGTCCAGGCCCCCACAGTCAAGGCATCTGTCGTATAAACGGCCTGTCCGTTCCCATCCAGAGGGATCTCGGCCACTTGTTGATCATGAATTTTGAAGATGACTGAACCTGTTGGTCGGACGGTATCCTGAACGGCATCCGTATTCGAAACCTGCACCGTAAAGTTCAAAAGATGCCCATAGGCAGCTTCCGCCTCAGAAGGAGAAAGCGCAATAACGGTTGGAATCGCCTCAACGGTGAAAGGCTTCTCTGGCGAATCTCCGGTTAAATAGGTATCGTCCCCATTGTAGTGCGCCGTTAGCCGGTGTACCCCTACTTGAAGATCCGACGTGTTCCATGTTACGGTTCCGCTGCTATCTAAAGCAAGATTATGAGCCAAAACAACAGGCTCTCCTCCTCTGGTTTCGATAAGGGATATTGTTCCGCCTGGAATAGTTCCCGCGCTCCCGTTCACCTGCACTTGAAACACGGCACTGTGCCTGTAGTAACTTGTTCCAGAAGGCAGGGACAGCTGAACTTCTGTCTGAGCTTTCGCAACAGGCTGTGTAACTTCGGATGATACGCTCGCAAAATGGTTATCATCTCCGGAATATTCCGCCTTGATGAATCGATCGCCGGCCTGCAAGCCGGGAACGGTAATCGTAACGGCGCCATTGCTATCCAGCGCTCTGGATGGGCTAATGATTTCGCCGTCTTTTTTGAACGTAACGGTTCCCGTCGGTTTCATGCTGTTGTTCGTGGTATTTACGACATTTGCCTTTAATACGGCCGTTCCGCCTACGACGATAGAAATTGGCGGCTCTATAACAACAGCCGTTGCCGCTTTATTGACGGTGTGCCCTGCAACAGCCGGTGGACTGATCGCATGGTTCTCGTCTCCGCTGTACTCAGCTTTGAATGCGTGGGATCCTGTCGCTAAGCTCCCAGGCAACGTCCATACCGCTGTACCTCCGCTTAACGGCGTTGTCCCCAGTGCGGTTGTGCCGTCTTTGAACGTTACGGTACCGCCTGGCGCAATCGGGCTTCCATTGGTATTCGCCACGGTTGCCGTTAAAGTCAGAGAAGTGCCATAAGAGGAAGAATCCCCCGTCCCGCCTGTAACCGTCAAGGTTGCAGAAGTAGGAATTGGGTTAATTACCACCGGTGCAGAGCTTGAACTATTGGCAACATGCGTAAGGCTTCCGCCATAATGGGCCGTAATCGAATGAGATCCCACGTTTAAAATGGGAGTCGTCAACGTCGCTATCCCCGAACTTAACGTCCCTGTGCCAAGAACTGTCGAACCCTCCTTAAACGTTACGGTACCTGTCGGTCCCAAAAGGCTCGGCAGGCCATTCGCCACAGTTGCCGTCAGCGTTACGGAATTCCCGTAAGTCGTGGAACCGGGACTAGCGGCAACCGTCACTTCGGTCGGTATTCCCAGGACGAATTGCGATAAGCTGCTTGACGTACTCGGGGAATGCTGGACATCGCCATTGTAAGTCGCGGTAACCGAATAACCGTTAACGGGCAGTACCGACGTCGTAAATGCAGCGACACCGCTTCCGTTTACCATCTCGGTTCCCAGCACATTGCTGCCTTCCTGGAAGGTGACCGTCCCGCTTGACGCGGCGGGGCTGCCATTTGAATTTGTAACGGTGGCCGCGAAGGTGACCGGTTCGCCAACGTAAATGAGTCCGGCATTCGAGCTCAGGCTGGTATTCGTTTGAATTTTATCAACCTTATGTATAAAAGTTGTCGATTTTGAATCGTGCAAACCATCACCTGCATAAAGAGCCGTAATCGTATGTGTCCCTACTCCCAAATTGGAAACAGACACAGAGGCATGTGCATTGAAATTCTCCAGCTGCTCCCAGGTTCTCGTGGTAGGCACATTGTCTTGGCCGATTAAAGTAACTGTTTTGGCGATGTTATCTACCTTGATATCTGTCACATAACGATTACCTGAAAATTCCCATGATTTCTTCAAGCTGTTATTCGCGTCAAAGGCATACAAATACACTTTTAAATTATTATCCGTATCGCTATATGCCCAATAAGTCAGCCCGCCCCATTGAATAACGGGACAGTTGGAACAAGTGAATTTCTTGCCGGCTAGTTCGGGAGCACTTCCCGAGCTCTTCAAAACAACCGTCGGCTCCGAAGCTGCCAGTACCTGCGGTACCCCAATCGGTGTTTCGCCATCGTAGAATATGACGCTCCCTATTGGCACCGTCCCCCCGGGTGCGCTATCCGTAACCACCGATGTAAATTGCACCGGTTGGCCATAGCTGGATGAAGCCGGACCTGTGATCACTTGTCCGACTGTCGTCAGCGCATAGGCTGCCGGCTGGTACAGGTTCACCAGCAACGCGACCGAAAAAACCACGCCAATCCATCGCAGCTTATAAACATTCATCCGTTTCATGATCCATTCCTCCGCTTTATAGTAACTCTAGTAAGTATACTAGATTTATCGGGTTTTGGGATACAAAATGAATACAAAAAAGCCACATGTCCCCGTCTAATCAACAGGTACAAATGGCTTTTCATTTCCCCCTCAAACAGGGCGCTCGATCTCAAACTGTTCTCCCAATTTGGCATAGGAGTTGCCTGCCAACCTGCTAACCGGTTTCAGCTTTTGCGCATCGATATGACCGTTCTCATACAAGGCATCGGCGATGTGAAAGTGGACCACTCTGCCGATTAATAAATCGGCAGAGGGAGCGCCCTCGGTCCCGCCAAGCGGTATCGCCTGCTCCAGGACACACTCCATCCGGATGCTCGCCTCGGCGATACCGGGAACGGCTATCTTCGTGCTTTCGACAGGCGTTAGGCCCGACAAAGCCACTTCGCTCTCATCAGGGGGCAATGCGGCTGCCGCTTGATTGATTTGGCTGATATACGATTCGTCCGATATATGAACGACGAATTCCCCTCTGTCCATGGCATTGCGTGAAGTGTCCTTGCGCTTGCCCTGCTTTCTTTGTACCGATACAGCAACCATCGGCGGGTCTGCCGTCACAATCGTAAAGTAACTGAAGGGAGCGGCATTGAGCACTCCCTCGGCGGAAAGGGAAGTGACAAACGCAATCGGTCTGGGAATAATGCTGCCGATCAGCAGCTTGTAATTCTCCCGCTCGGTTTGATTCGAAGGGTCGATCGCGATCACCCTGCATCACCCGCTTTGCTTGTTATTTTATGCTGAAGCTAGATTCGCCTTAAACCAAGTCCCGGCTGCTTCAACTTCTGTACGCGTCAATTGGTGCCCCGCGCGCTCCCATTGCACGGTTACCTCGGCTCCCGCCTCACGGAGCAGCTGCTGCAGCTCTTCAGTCTCCTCCGGCGAGCATATCGGATCGTTGCTGCCCGCTCCAATGAAGATCGGCGTGCCGGATAGGTCCGGAAGCTGAATGCCGCGCCGCGGCACCATCGGATGGTGAAGGATTGCGCCACGCAGCGCATCCGGGTAGTGGAACAAGAGGCTGCCCGCAATATTGGCGCCGTTGGAGTAGCCGACAGCCACTACATTCCGGCGGTCAAAACCATGCTCCGCAGCAGCATCATCCAAGAAGTCGTTCAGTTCCTTCGTGCGGAAGATGAGATCCTCCTCATCGAAGACTCCTTCCGCCAGCCTGCGGAAAAACCGCGGCATCCCATTTTCGAGCACGTTGCCTCTAATGCTTAATACGGATGAGCCCGGGGAAATAGCCTGTGCCAGCGGGAGAAGGTCGCGCTCGGTGCCGCCGGTTCCGTGCAAAAGCACGAGCACCGGTGCTGTCAGATCCGTACCCTGTTGGAAAATATGTCTCATTGTTCGCTTCCCTCCAATTCACGCACCGCGATCGGCGGCAGATTGCGCTCGATTTGAGCACGGTTCGCTTCGAACCATTCCGGCAGCATGATCTGTTCGCCAAGCGCCTCAGGCGCCTCGTCTCTGGCAAAGCCCGGAGGATCTGTCGCAATTTCGAACAGGATGCCGCCTTCTTCACGGAAATAGATCGCATTGAAATATTGGCGGTCGACAATTGGCGTAGGATGGTAGCCGCTGTTTTGGACATGGTTTCTCCAAAGCTCATGCTCGGCATCATCTTTGGCACGCCATGCGATATGATGGACAGTACCCGCTCCGCCTGCGCCATATGGCATTGGCGTCACTTGAATGTCGATGATGTTCCCAATATCGCCAAAAGATTTGAACCGGGCATAAGCACCCTCTTGCCCTACTTTCTCAAGCCCCATCACCTGCTCAAGCAGTTGGGACGTTTTGTCAGGGGCGGTACTGTAGAGAATCGCGCCACCGAAGCCTTTGATGGCTTTATCGGCGGGAATGCCGCCGAAAGCCCATGTGCTAAGCGGGCCTTGCTCACGCTCGACGATTTCCAATTTGAGACCGTCGCGGTCTTCGAATTGCAGATAGGTCTCGTGGAATCTTTCCGTTTTTTCAAAGGAAATGCCGAATTTCGTCAGGCGTTCCTCCCAGAAGGCAAGGCTGCCAGCAGGCACCGCATAAGTGGTGATACCCACTTGGCCGCCTCCGATACGCCCTTTGCGGGAACCGGCCCATGGGAAGAACGTGATGATCGTTCCCGGGCTGCCGTGCTCGTCGCCAAAGTATAGATGATACACTTCCGGCGCGTCGAAGTTGATTGTTTTTTTGACCAGGCGCAATCCAAGAATACCGGCATAGAAATCTACAGTTCCTTGTGCATTTTGAACGAAAGCTGTTATATGGTGAATACCTGCGGTTTGTTGTTTTGTCATGGAAATACACTCCTTTAAATCGTTAGTTTTAGTTATGTCCTTACCTGAGCAGAAAGAATCTTAGAATAATAATGCATCAATGGAGTAAGCGCCTGCGCCTGTTAACGCTACGCCCACAACGACTACTAGCAGCAAAAGATTGTATTCATAGCCGCCGGCTGTGTTCCAGTAACCGTTCTTGCCGTGAACTTTGACAATCGCCATAACCATCGTCATCGCTATCAGCAAGGAAGCAAAAACCGTGCCCAGCCCCGCGGCAAACAATAACCCCCCTGCGAATTCCATCAGACCGGCCATGACCGCCATCGCAACCCCAGGCTTAATGCCGATGGACTCCATCCAGCCGCCTGTTCCTTTTGGACCGTAGCCCCCGAACCAACCAAACAATTTCTGCGAACCATGGGCCATGAAACTGATCCCGACAACTAGACGAATTAGCAATAATCCTAATGCGATACTCATGAAAATCATCCTCCATTTCAATTTTAAGAATCTTTATTTTAAGATATTTGATAAAAGTGAAAGTAGTTGCACCTCCGAAAAAGGACAAACTACTTATCTATTTGAAATTTTCCTGAGCAAACTTGCCGAGCTTCTTCAACAATTGGCTGGCGACCGTCTTCTCTTCTTCCGTAAGGCCGGCCACAGCTTTCTCAATTACTTCTGTGTGCTGAGGAAATACTTCTTCGATGAACTGCTTGCCTTTATCCGTAATTTCCGCAAAAATGAGTCTGCGATCCTCGGTTGACGTCCGGCGGACGACATATTCTTTCTTCTCCAACTTATCGACGACATAGGTGATATTTCCGCTGCTCATCAGCACTTTAGAGCCGATTTGTTGAATGGCTTGCGCTCCCTTATGGTACAGCAGCTCAAGTACCCCAAATTCGGTCCGGTTCAAACCATGCTTGCGGATGTCGCGGTCGCCGTGAGCGTTGACCCATTCGCTTGCTCTAGAGAGTGCAATATAGAGATCCAAAGAATCGTTTCGCGTTTCGGCCATCAGGTCCACCTCATTTCTTATGTTAAATTTGTTTGTGTTCGATGTCTTGATTTAAAGATACTTTATTTTAAGATAAATGTCAACGGGCATTTTGAAAAAAGTGAAAAGTTTACTTAGTGCGCCGGCGTTCGGCCTTTTCATGGTTCAGTGACCGTTAATTTGCGGCATGATGATGAAAGGTTAACGGACTTTAGAGCCGTTATTGTCTGATTTGATGGCTGTTTTGGGCCAGGTAGACGGTAGATGTAAAGGTAGATGGCACACTACATCAGCCAGCGGCAGCGCACATCCCTCTCCCATCAGGAAGAGGGAATGCTCTTTCTCGCCAATCCTAACCCACCATAGCTGATTCGCCTTTCTGCAGCTGATACATTTTCGCGTAACGGCCGCCCAGCGCCATCAATGCCTCATGATTGCCGCGCTCTGCGATCTCGCCGCGATGCAGGACGAGAATCTGGTCCGCGTCGCGAATCGTGGACAACCTGTGCGCGATGACGAGCGTCGTGCGCCCTTCGCTGACAACTTTCAGCGCCTGCTGGATCAGGCCCTCCGTCTCGCTGTCAATGCTCGCTGTGGCTTCGTCCAGAATGAGAATGGACGGATCGAAAGCTAGCGCCCGAGCGAAGGAGATGAGCTGCCGCTGCCCCGAGGACAGCGTGCTTCCCCGTTCCACGACCTGCTCATCGTAGCCGTTCGGCAGCTGTTCGATGAAGGAGGCCGCGCCGACGTCTTTCAGCGCGCTTTTCACACGATCCAAGGAGATCTCCTCATTATACAGGCTCACATTGAACTTAATATCCCCAGCAAACAAGAACGGATCCTGGAGCACTATCCCCATATGTTTCCGCAGCGCCTGCTTCGACATGGACCGAATGTCCTGACCATCGATCGTAATGCTGCCCTCATTGGGTTCGTAGAAACCGAGCAGCAGGTTCATGATGGAGCTTTTGCCCGAGCCGGTATGACCGACCAATGCGATCGTTTCCCCTTTTCGCGCCTCGAATGAAATCTGCTTTAGCACATTTTCCCCTTCTTTATAGGCAAAGGTCACCTGATCGAACTTCACGATCCCCTCCGGACGGCTTACCTTATCTGTCTTCTCAACGTCCTGTCCTTCCATGTCCATAATGGCGAACACTTTATCCGCGGATACGAAGGCTCTCTGCGCATTCGTCAGCTGATCGAAGATCCCGATAATCGGCTGAAAAACACGCCCCAGATAGTCAATAAACGCATAAAACACCCCGAAGGAAATAACCGCTTGCAGCGATTCACGGCCGAAATACCAAATAACCATCGCCGTCACTAAGCTCCCGATCGTACCCACAATATTACGGGAAGACAGGGAGAAAACACGGAACTGCTTCAATTGATTCACATAGCGGTCTTGGTTCAACACTTCAAATTCGTCCAGCGTCACTTTCTCACGGCGAAAAGCTTGAATAATCGGCATGACAACGATCGATTCGTTGATCATCGCGTTCATATCGCTTAGCCGCGCACGCATGATGGTGATAAATACCTTCGAGTATTTCAAATGAATCTTCATAATCAAAACGAAAATCGGCGGCAGCACCAGGCAATATACGGCCAAATGCCAGTCCAAGATAAACAAGGCTACGAAGATACCAATTAACTGCATCGTACTGACAACGAACGTGGCCATGAAGCTCATAAAAAGGTCGCGCACCGCCTCGGTATCGTTGGCAATTCTCGATACCACCTGACCGATCGGCGTATTATCGAAATAACGCAGCGCGATGCGTTGAATGTGTCCCATTAAGTCCATGCGCATGTTTTTGATGATTTGCAAGGCTGTGGACTGGAATAAGTAGGCTTGCGTATAGTTGCAAATGCTTGCTATAAGCAGCAGACCCATATATAGACCAAGCAGCTTAAGTACAGAGGAAATCTGGCTTGCTCCAACGGAAAGGTGCTGGTCGATGATCGTTTTGGTGATGTAAGGTCCGGCCAACTCGGCGCTGACTGCGCAGCATAAGATGAGCAGCGCGCCGATAATCCTAAATTTATAGACGAGCGCATACGAGATAAGCCTTCTCGTGGTTGATGGTTTATTCATCCTGTCCCCTCCTTTCTCCGCTATTCATCCAAGCTCGCTTCCATCTGCTGACGGTCCCATTGTTCCCGGTACCAACCGCCATACAGCATGAGCTGTTCATGTGTTCCTTCTTCAATGACCCGCCCGTCATCTAAGACGAGAATCCAGTTCGCATGGCTTACGGCCGATAACCGGTGGGTCGTAATGAACGTCGTTTTGCCCGCCCGCTCCTTGCGGATGTTTTGGATGATGCGGCTTTCCGTCCGGGCATCTACCGCGGATAGCGAGTCATCCAACAGGAGCACCTCGGAGTCGATAAGCAGCGCTCTGGCAATCGCCAGACGCTGCTTCTGCCCGCCGGACAGCATGACGCCGTTTTCGCCGACGATGGTAGCCAGGCCCTCGGGCATCTGCTCGATATCCTGGGCGAAAGAAGCCATCTCCACCGCCCATGCAATCTCCTCCGGCGAAGCGTCGTGCTTGCCCAGCGCGATATTGTCGCGAATGGACTTCGACAGCAGCAGATGCTCCTGCGGGACATATGCAACCCAGCTTTTCACTCGATCTAGCGCAATTTGTTCAATCGGCACATCCGAGATGAACAGCTTCCCGGGTTCGATCGGGTATTGCCTCAGCAGTTGCTTCAGCAGCGTACTTTTGCCGCTTCCCGTGCGGCCTACAATGCCTAGTGTTTGTCCGCGCTCCAACTCGAAGGAGACATGCGCTAAGCTGGGGTGATTGGCGGTCGGATACGTAAAGCTGAGATCCTTCATCTCGATCCGCTCAGGCACATTTACCGCAACAGGCTTCGCGGCGTCCACGATATCGGCCTTCTGCGTCAGCGCTGTATCCAACCGGTCGGCTGAGGCGCTTCCGCGCTGCAGCACATTGATAAACTCGCCGAAGGAAATCATCGGCCAAATCAGCATGCCGAGGTAAATGTTGAACGAAATGAGCTGGCCCAGCGAAATCTCGTTTTGGAACACCAAGTAAGAGCCGTATCCGATTCCGATGGAATAACTCAATCCTACGATGAGCGAAGTCAGCGGTTGAAAGAGCGCATTTAACATGGAGACGCGTTTATTCTTGTTCATTACGTCGGAGGTCACTCGATCAAAAGCCGTCAGATCATGCTCTTCCTGCACATACGAACGAATAACCCGAATGCCGGAGATCGACTCCAGCGCATGATCGTTCATTTTGCCGAAAGAAGCTTGTGCCGCGAGGAAGCGCACTCTCACCTTTTGACCCAGTTTACTGATCACAAAAGCCAAAAAAGGCAGCGGAATCAGCGCCGCAATCATTAATTTAAAAGATATAAGGGAAATCATCGTCACGATAACGACGGATGCACCGACTAAGGTATGCACCAGGGTCATCACCCCGTACCCGGAGGTTTGACCGATCGCCAACACGTCATTCGTGGCCAAGGCCATTAACTGTCCCGTGCTGTTGCGCTGGAAGAACGCCGGCGTCATTTTCGTCAAATGAGCAAGCAAACGGCCGCGGAGCACCTTCTCCACAAGCGCTGAGTTACCGAATAACGTCGTAATCCACACATAAGCCATAATGTACAAAAGCAACGCAAGTCCTATGAGCAGCAGGACCGTCTGATTGAGCGTAGAAACCGTCAAGTTTCCACTGCGAATATGATCGATTGTATTTCCTATCATTTTAGGCGGGATCGTCGCCAGTAAATTCACACCAATCATTAACCCGATTGCCAGGACATAATATTTCCATCTCTCTTTGAAAAACCACCGCAGCTTGATGATAAAAGACATTAATTCCACCCCTTCCATTTTCGCACATAGATTGATTCTATAGTTTCAGCCTGTTGAAGTCTATGAGGAAGTTCGATTTAATCAAATTTTCCTGAACATGCAACATTACGGAAACTTCTTTCGTTTATAAGGACAGACTAAACATAAACCCTACATACAGAAAGGAAGTACATCTATGAAACCTGTTATGAAAAAAAGCTTAGCGATTTTGTCCCTCTCTGCCATGATGACTGCTGGTACGGCTTATGCCGCACCCAACAATAACGTTCAAATTCTTCCTATTAACGCTCAAATTGAGAATTCGGTTGCTGTTCAAGTTGATGGAGTTTCCATATCTGAAAATGGATTTTTGAAAGCCGGCACAACAGAGGCCATGCTGCCGCTTCGTGCCGTAACGGAAAGCCTTGGCTTCACCCTTGCCTGGAATCCGGAAACCTATTCGGTCGATTTGACCAAAGGCAATCTGTTTACAACCGTTAAAACCGGCGAAGACCGCTATACGATTAATAAAATGCTTACAACACTCGGCACAGCTCCCGAATTGGTGGACAGCAAGCTTTATGTGCCTGCTTCTTTCGTGAGCAAAGTGCTTCACGGATCGGTTGCATCCAAAGGCAGCACCATCTCGATCTCCATGAAGGAAGAGGCGAAAAAACTGCAAGCAACTGGCGTTATCACATCCATTCGTACGGACGGCGACAATGCGCAGATTCATATCCAAGGCGTCGGCACCGACGGCATCGTCTTCAATGTAGGCAAAGATACGGTCTACCAAATGTTGGACGGCACTAAGCTTAGTCTTGCCGATCTGCACGTAGGCTTAACCGTTTCGGGTGAGCATTCCATGGTCATGACGATGAGTCTGCCGCCGCAAACGCCAACGTCCAAAGTGACTGTGCTTGATGCGAAAACACAAGCGGGTATGATCGGAACTGCAGGTGTCATTGAAGAAATACGCAGCGAGAACAAGGATGATCTGAGCATCCGCATCAAAGGCGAGGGCTTAACGGAAACAGCGCCGGGCGAAGTGGTTCTGCACCTTACCAAAGATACGGCTATCGTTGACAAAAACGGGGACAAAATCGAGATATCTGCACTCGTGAAAGGCGCGAACGTAATCGGATTCTACGGACCTGCCCTGACGAAAAGCCTGCCGCCTATCGGTACAGCGTGGAAAATCGTTGTAGCTGAGAAGGAAGAATAATTAAGTAATTATTGAAAAAGCTGAAACCTTCCATACCCATTGGGAGGTTTCTTTGTTCATCGTGGTTTCTCACACTGTCCAAACGAGTTGTTTTTTGATACAATAACTGAAAATTCATTCGAATAAGGGGACTTATATGGAATACATTAGCACACGCGGAAAAGTAGAACCCCTCGGTTTTATCGATGCCATCCTGATGGGATTGGCGAACGACGGCGGTTTGCTTGTTCCAAAAACGATCCCGCAGCTATCCGCAGACACGCTCCAGAAATGGCAAAAGCTCTCCTACCCGGAGCTGGCGCTTGAAATTTTCACTTTATTTATCGAAAATGAAATTCCGCGCGCTGAGCTGAAGCAGCTCGTTGACGACAGCTATGCCACGTTCCGCGATGAAGCTGTAACGCCTGTCAAACGCCTGAACGATGGCACGTATGTGCTCGAATTGTTCCACGGCCCGACCTTTGCGTTCAAGGACATTGCACTGCAATTCCTGGGCAATCTGTACGCGTACGTTTCCCGCAAAACGAACTCCATCATTCACATTCTCGGCGCGACTTCCGGCGACACCGGGGCTTCGGCGATTGAGGGCGTGCGCGGCAAAGAAGGCATCCGCATCTGTATTCTTCACCCTCACCAGAAGGTGAGCCGGGTGCAGGAGCTGCAGATGACGACCGTTGACAGCGAGAACGTACTGAATCTCTCCGTTGACGGCACCTTCGATGACTGCCAGCGCATCATCAAGGAGCTGTTCGCTGACGTTGAGTTTAAGCACCGCTACCACCTGCGCGCGATTAACTCCATCAATATCGCCCGCATTTTGGCGCAAACGGTGTATTACTTCTATGCTTACTTCCAAATCACGGCCAACGATCCCGGGGCGAAGATCAACTTTAGCGTGCCGACGGGTAACTTCGGCGATATTTTTGCCGGTTATCTCGCTCAGAAGATGGGTCTGCCGATTCATAAGCTTATTCTGGCGACGAATGAAAACAACATCCTTGAGCGTTTCGTGAAGGAAGGCGTGTACCAGCCGGGAGCTTTCCGCGGCACCTACAGCCCTTCCATGGACATTCAAGTAGCCAGCAACTTCGAGCGCTATCTGTTCTACCTCTACGGCGAAGATGCAGAAGCGGTTACTGCGCTGATGGCACAGTTCAAAGCCGAAGGCCGCATTGTGATCCCTGCCGATAAGCTGCAAGCCGTGCAAGCGGATTTCGCCGCGTATGGCGTGCAGAACGAGGAGTGCCTGGATACGATCAGCTCCTACTATAAGGAGTATGGCTATTTGCTTGATCCGCACACGGCGTGCGGCGTAGCGGCTGCGGACCGCATCGCGGCTGACGGCGAAGTGACGGTTGCTCTATCCACCGCTCATCCGGCGAAATTCGATGAGTCCATCCGTCTGCGCGGCATCGAGCAAACGTACCCGCAGCAGATTCAGGCGCTGTTCGACAAGCCGCAATTCCAAACGGTTGTCGGCGGTTCGAACGATGAGATCAAGGATCAACTCGTGAAGTTTTTCTAAGTAAATAGAAACAGGGCTGTCTCCGAAGGTTTAGAAAGACATTCGGAGCAGCCCTTTTTTGCGTTTGCCTAGCAAACAGCGTCAGATGATCCGCGCCTTTAGCTCGGTTTATCGTGTATGGTGTGCTCTTGGGTCGTTTTCATTTCATAAAAGAGGGAGGAAGCCCACGGTCAAGACCACAAACTTACAACTGGCAAATGCAAAAATCAGTCTTCAGACCGATATCGTCCTCCACCTTAGCAGGAAGACAGACCCGCGGGGCCGTGATATGCTGGTAGCAATGATTAAGCGAATAGGAGTGAATATTTAGTGAATATGAGTCGCAGCGCATTTCTCGGTCCTATCTTGATTCTTTTAGGCATCTTCATGTTTCTAAAAGGGGAAGTCACGTTCAGTACCGGTACGATCTTCGAGTATTTTTGGCCAACCTTATTCGTCATTCCGGTAGGTGTGTTCTTTCATTGGTTGTACTTCTTCATCCTGCAGCGCAGGGGCGTTGGGGTGCTGGTGCCCGGCGGCATTCTGTTGACGACAGGCGTCGTTTGCCAAATCTCCATGCTCTTCGACATTTGGCATCTGATGTGGCCCGGCTTTATGCTGGCCGTCGCTGCCGGCTTGTTCGAATTGTATTGGTTCGGCGGGCGCAATAAATGGCTGCTCATTCCGATCAACATTTTGACCGTCATGTCCGTTCTGTTCTTTGCCATTTTCTCGATCGGCTCCCTCTTCTCCGGCATTTTCCACAACCAACCGATCTTCGCCGTCGTGCTCATTGTGGCCGGTCTTGCCTTGATGTTTATGCGCGGCCGGGAGACAAGCAAATACTAACTGCAAATAATACAGGTGAAGGAATCCTATGCCTCATCGCGCTCAGGACACAGCAGCCGTTATCTTCACGAAAAGCTTCGATTCTCTCTGTTAACGGACACCCGAGACTTTATTTGCCGATTTCAGGGCAAAATTCGTTACCAAGTGAACAAGTAAAAGCGCTGATGTCCGTTACATGTTCGAAGAGGTCCTTTCCATCGAATAAGGTCCTCCCTGTCCGTCAGTTAGGACGAAGAATAGGCTAATGCCCATTACGTCTGCTCGACCGGCTGACCAAACAGTCTTCCGTCCACAATATGGAAACTTCATTCCCTTATTTAAGCAAATTGCCGAATTTCATGGGTTGGTGGGGAACTACAGGCTCTTATTCAACCTCCATCGTCCAAACAAGTGACAAAATGGCGAAATAGCGGACCCTAGTTCCCTCTCCCTCGCCCAATCGGCTGCTTTCAACAGAATAGCGGCCTGTAGTTCCCCTGGCGTGTTAAAAAAGAACCTTCCAACCCACAAGACGTGGAATGGAAGGTTCTCTTCTTTATTGGGCAACCAAGTTATCCTCGGTGGATTTCTTAATCTGCTTGCTTCGTAATTGTCCGCAAGCCGCGTCAATGTCCGTGCCGTGCTCCAAGCGGACGCTGCAGGAGATGCCTTGCTTTTTCAGCGTGTCATAGAAAGCCCGCACCGACTCCCGCTCGCTTCGTTGATACTGGCTATGCTCATCCACCGGATTGTACGGGATGAGATTCACGTTGGCGAGCTGGCGGATATGCTGAATCAGCTCCGCTAACTGAAGAGCATGCTCCCGGCCGTCATTCACGTCTTTCAGCAAAATATACTCGATCGTAATTCTCCGGTTCGTTTTCTCCAAATAGTATTCAATCGAGTCCATCAACTTCTCAATCGGAATGGCTTTGTTGATTTTCATGATCCGCGTACGAAGTTCGTTTGTCGGGGCATGCAAGGAAATCGCGAGGTTCGTCCGCAAATCGGAGTCCGCGAATTCTCTAATTTTATCAGCCAGACCGCTCGTGGACACGGTAATATGTCTCGCAGCGATATCGAGCCCTTTCTGATCCTTGACGACGCGGATGAAATCCACCATGTTTTTGAAATTATCGAAAGGTTCTCCAATCCCCATCACGACAATATGGCTGACATGCTCGTCAGCGCCCTTGCTGTCCAAATGAAGCTGAACCTTCATAATTTGTTCCACGATTTCCGCGGCGGTGAGATCCCGGCTCTTGGCCAGTAGCCCGCTCGCGCAGAAGCTGCACCCGATATTGCAGCCAACCTGTGTCGTTACACAAACGGACAGGCCGTATTTATGCCGCATCAGCACCGTTTCAATCAAATTTCCGTCCATCAGTTTGAACAGAAATTTAATCGTCCCGTCCGCCGACTCTTGTTTTAAATGCTCCGTTAAGGTTTGGATGGCAAAATGCTCTTCCAACACCTGCAGGCAGTCTTGTTTCACATCCGTCATCTCCGAGAAAGCGGTGACCCGCTTCCGGTACAGCCAATCCCAAACAAGCAAAGCCCGAGACTTTTTGAACCCTTTCTCAGCGAGCCAAGCAACCAATTGGTCAAACGTTAATCCATAAATGGACCCTTTATTCATTTGTTTTCCTCTTTTCAAGACTTTCACGTACAGTCCAAGTTCTACTAAGCAGCCGAAGCCTACCATCTAGTTATTATTGTGCCAAAAATCGTGCGTGAACACAAGAGGAGTGAGCTTCCAGCGCCGGATTGAAGAATTTACAATGAATTCATAAGAAATCGAACATATGTTCTTTATTTTTTAGGCGTTTTATGGTAATAATAAGAGGTACACATTTTTAACATGTTTCTACTAAAATGAGCCCTAGGAGCTGATCGATGATGACAGTACGTTTAGACCCTTATCTAGTCATGGAAGGAAATGGGAAAGAAGCCATCCAATTTTATGAGAAGGCTTTAGGTGCCCAATTGGTCTTCACACAAACGTTTGGCGAAATGCCGGCAAATCCCGAGTTCCCTCTGCCTGAGGAAGCGAAAGAGCTTATCGGCCATGCGATGCTGATGGTCGGCGAAACCCGTCTGATGCTATCCGACGCATTCCCGGGACAGCCCGTTCAGAAAGGCGAGAATGTCACCATTTGCATCTCGATTAAAGAAATCGAGAAAGCCAGAGAGATCTACCATGCTCTGGAGGATGGCGGACGCGTGATTATGCCATTGACAGAAACGCATTTTAGCCCTGGGTATGGCCAGGTAGTCGATAAGTTCGGCGTTACATTCCACATTTTCACGGATCTACCAACGAACAATTAATACAATAAGAGTGGGTTGTCCCAACCGTAGATTTATCTACTTGGGGGCAGCCCCTTCTTTTTTTGGGGAAGATAGTCCCATTTGATTACATCAAGTTTGAGGCGTATGATAGGAGCTTAGGTTTTTTCTACACCTTTACTACATCAAAGGAGAACATACGACATCATGAAGGAATTATCCCGTTCTAAAACGATTGGCCTTATCGCATTTTTGGTTGTTGTCTGGGGAATCTCCTGGCCAATCTACAAAATTGCGCTAGCTTACACACCGCCGCTTCTGTTCGCTGGCATGCGCACGCTTATTGGTGGCTTACTGTTAGCTTGTCTATATATCCCGAAGTGGAAGCAAATCCGATGGAAAGCTAATTGGCCGGTCTATTTGCTTTCATCAGTGTTCAACGTCATCCTGTTCTACGCCTTGCAGACTATTGGCTTGCTCTATATGCCTTCAGGGTTATTTTCGGTCATTGTATATCTGCAACCTGTGCTTGTAGGCATCTTGGCTTGGATCTGGCTCGGGGAAGCCATGAACGCCCTCAAAATTCTCGGGCTGCTCATCGGATTTCTCGGGGTTGCCGCAGTTAGCGCCGGAGGCTTATCCGGTCATGTCGCTATCCTCGGTATCGTACTGGCACTTATCACATCGCTGGCCTGGTCAATTGGCACGGTCTATGTGAAAAAAGTCAGTCACCGCGTAGACTCCATCTGGCTCGTGGCCTTTCAATGCATGCTAGGCGGCATTGTTCTCACGACCTTGGGCTCCAGCACAGAGCAGTGGTCCGCTATTACGTGGAACACTCCTTATCTCGTAGGCCTTATTTTCGGGGCGGTATTCGGAATTGCTGCTTCTTGGGTCGTCTATTTCACACTCGTTCATTCCGGAGATGCCAGCAAGGTTGCCTCCTATACATTCCTAGTCCCCTTGATATCCGTAATTAGCGGAACCTTGTTCTTGCACGAGCCGTTCTCCGTGTATTTACTCCTTGGGCTTGTCTTAATTGCGATCAGCATTTATATGGTCAACCGCAAAGCGAAGCCGGGCTTGCCGCAAGGCAAAGCGAACCGCAAGAACATCGTCACTACGCAGTAACATTCGGCGCTCAAGGATTTTCTTATCTACTCATAAAAAGCCTTCCATCCGTCTCTACAAATCGGATGAAAGGCTTTTTTTTTACGGAAACCATGTAACATGCTTATCGAACGATCTTCTCAAGCATCTTCATAGGAGGGGCCGGTATCTCTTCAGGTACGGGTACAGGCGCGGGCTGTTCATGAAACTGTTTATTCGCATACATTTTCTTAATTTGACCGTAAAAGCTTGTCGTTCGTATGTAGGCAGTAATCCTGCAAATCATTTGCATATACATCGTATCTTCAATTCCGGAAGAGATATTGAAAAGCGTATTCAAGCTGCCAATGGCTTGGTCTCTAGTAATGATTCCGCTTTCTAAATCCCTCAAAACCCTCTCAATGTCACTCTTCACGAACCAAACTGCTCTGCTCTTCATATTCTTATCTATCAACCATGGCACCTCCTAGATGTATGTACTCAAATAGTACAACACCCGGCTTGTAATATCTGTCGAAGTGAGGAGAGCAAGATTATAGTATTTTTCGGGAATTCCGAGGAAAATTGTCGTCTATTGTTAGGAGAAATTTGTAAACTTGGGTCCTCCCTGTAATTTTCTCAGAAATTGCATGGTGCGCTCGTTATTTGACAATTCAAACACCTGCTCCGGCGTCCCTCCATTAGCTGAACATTTGCTTCACTAATTCCCGGTTGCGTTCTTTGAAAACTTCATTATGCGAGGAAACCATAGCAATCTTATTAGCTTCTGGCTGTATGTACAGTTTCGCTTTATTGACCGCGTTCGCCGCATCGTGGAATGCACCGGCAATCAGATGGACCTTCCCCTCATGATGGAGAATATCTCCGGCTGCATAAATGCCCTCAATGGAAGATTCGCTCGCCGCGCTGCCTTTAATATAATAATCGTCTACGATGTCGATTTTCACTTCGCTGTTTTGAAGCAGGGTCATATCCCGCTCGTAGCCGTGATTAATGATTACTTCATCGATGCTCAAGTACGACATTTCTCCCGTTTCATTGTTTTCAATCTGGACATGTTCGATCGTTTCGTGATTTGTGCCGGCAATTAATTTGGAGATCGAGGAATTAAATATACAAGTGACTGAGCTTTCCAAGAGCTGCTTCACTTGGGCTTCATGACCGGAGAGCGCTTCTTTGCGATAGGTTAAATAGACCTTGCCCGCAACAGGCTCTAACTCATTGGCCCAATCCACGGCTGAATTTCCCCCGCCTGAAATGATGACGGTTTTATCCTTAAAGCGCTCCAAGGACTTCACGGTATAATTCAAATTGGATACCTCGTACCGCTGCGCGCCTTCGATTTCCAGCTTTTTCGGATTAAGAATGCCTCCGCCTACCGCGACAATGACGGTTTTCGACCAATGCTTCGTACCGGAAGCGGTAAGCAGTTCGAAGATCCCTTCTTCATTGCGCCTGATCGACTCCACTTTCTCACCGAGAACGACTTCCGGCTGAAACGTTAAGCCTTGTTCGACAAGCTTCTCAATGAGTTTGGCGCCTGGAAGCGGCGTATGGCCGCCAACGTCCCAGATCATCTTTTCCGGATACACATGCACTTTCCCGCCTAGCTGCGGCTGGTATTCAATAATCTTCGTTTTCATTTCTCTTAAACCGCTATAGAAAGCAGAGTAAAGTCCTGCCGGACCTCCCCCGATGACAGTCACATCAAATATTTCTTTAGAATCCATACACGTTCACTCCTTCTCACGATCATGCGATTGATTATCATTATCAATTAAATATACGTCTTAATTTTTCTTTTTACAACAAATAATTATTGACAACCTCATGTTGTTGCCTTAAAGTATGTTTAGTCCTTTAAGTGATAATGATTATCACTATCGACGATGTCATGGAGGTGTAACATGGTTCGCCTGTATATAGATGAACTCAACATTGGCTATGGGGAACGCGCGATTGTCAAAAATCTCAGTGCCGCCATACCCGACAAGAAAATAACGACGATCATCGGCGCGAATGGCTGCGGCAAGTCCACTTTGCTGAAAGCGACAACCCGGATTATTCCTCACCAGTCCGGACGCATTGTTCTGGACGGGGCGCTTATTTCCAAAGAAAACACGAAGGTGCTGGCCAAGAAGATGGCGATCCTTCCTCAAACGCCTGAAAGCGCCAGCGGACTAACCGTTGGTGAATTAGTTTCATATGGCCGTTTCCCTTATCAAACCGGCTTTGGCCGGTTAACGAAACAGGATTATGAGGCCATTGACTGGGCGCTTGAGGTGACGGGAACCCAAGACTTCAAGTACAGACCTGTCGATTCCTTATCGGGCGGTCAACGGCAGCGCGTTTGGATTGCCATGGCCATTGCTCAGGAAACGGACATTATTTTCCTGGATGAGCCTACGACCTATCTGGATTTGGCACATCAATTAGAAGTGCTCGAGCTGCTGCAAAAATTGAACCGGGAACAAGGCCGGACGATCGTCATGGTTCTCCACGACTTGAATCAAGCCGCCCGTTTCGCTGACTATATCATCGCAATGAAGGACGGCGAGATCGTCAAAGCCGGAGACTGCGAGGAAGTCATGCAGCCGGATGTTCTCAAGCAAGTTTTCCAGATTGATGCCGAGATCGGTAGAGATCCCCGTACCAATAAGCCTATGTGTATCACGTACAACTTACTAAAAGGAGATTATTCAAGTGAAAAAAATACTCATTCCATTCCTGCTCTTCATCCTAGTGCTAGCTACTAGTGCATGCGGTTCTGCAGCGCCTAAAAAAGATGAAGCAGCAAGCACGCCGGCTGCAACGGGAGCAGCAACGGCCTCGACCGGTTCCAAAACGATCTCTTACCAGTCCGAGAGCGGACCCATTGAAGTACCTGCCAATCCGCAGCGTGTCATTGTCCTCTCCTCTTTCGCAGGAAACGTAATGTCATTGGGTGTGAACCTTGCCGGTGTGGATTCATGGTCGAAAATGAACCCCAACTTCGACAAATCGTTAAAAGATGTGAAAGAAGTTTCGGATGAAAGCTTAGAAAAAATCATTGAATTAAAACCTGATCTCATCATCGGTCTTTCCAACACCAAAAACGTTGAGAAATTAAAGCAAATCGCTCCAACGGTTACATACACGTACGGAAAAGTCGACTATTTAACCCAACACATTGAAATCGGTAAACTTTTGAACAAAGAAAAAGAAGCAAGAGCTTGGGTTGACGACTTTAAAAAGCGCGCGCAGCAAGCAGGCACAGACATTAAAGCCAAAATCGGCGCGGATAAAACCATTTCCGTTATCGAAAGCTTTGATAAACAGCTTTACGTTTTCGGCGACAACTGGGGTCGCGGAACCGAAATTCTGTATCAAGAAATGAAATTGCCTATGCCTACAAAAGTGAAGGAAATGGCTTTGAAAGAAGGCTACTATGCGCTGTCTACAGAAGTTCTTCCGCAATTCATGGGCGATTACGTGATTTTCAGTAAAAATCCGGATGCCGACAACTCCTTCCAGCAAACAGAGACGTACAAAAATACGCCGGCTGCAAAAAACGGTCACGTTTATGAAGCTAACGCTAAAGTCTTCTATTTCAATGATCCGGTAACGTTGGATTACCAACTAGATTTCTTCATCAAAAACTTGCTTAAATAACATCGCAAAGGAGCCTTCTCGGATGAAGCAGTCCATTTCATTTGGTTATAAATTTGCTCTCGGGCTCCTTGTGTTTGTGGGAATGTTTGTTGTCGCTATGGTGTTCGGAGCAGCAGATGCTACCGTCTCCGATGTCTGGCTGGCACTAACTTCACACACGGCAAGCGATACGATTACAATCATCCGTGAAATTCGATTACCCCGCGAAATCGCGGGGATTTTCGTTGGAGCGGCTCTTGGCGTATCCGGTGCCATTATGCAAGGAATTACTCGAAATCCGCTGGCGGACCCCGGTTTGCTGGGGTTAACGGCAGGGGCCAACGCAGCGTTAGCCTTTACAATTGCTTTATTCCCATCAACAAGCTATTTGGGCATCATGCTCGCTTGCTTCCTGGGAGCGGCCATCGGGGCGCTTCTGGTTTTCGGCATCGGCGCAGTGAAAAAGGGCGGCTTCTCGCCTATCCGCATTGTGCTCGCAGGAGCTGCGGTATCTGCCTTTTTGTATGCCGTTTCCGATGGTCTTGGCCTTTATTTCAAAATTTCAAAAGATGTTTCCATGTGGACATCGGGTGGATTAATCGGCACCTCATGGAGCCAATTGAAAGTGATCGTCCCCTTTATTGCGGGCGGTTCGCTGATCGCCCTCTTTCTCTCCAGACAGCTGACCATTCTGAGCTTAAGCGAAGAGGTTGCTGTGGGATTAGGGCAGAAAACAGCGCAAATCAAAGCGGTGCTTTTCTTTATCATCATTTTGCTGGCGGGTGCTTCCGTTGCCCTTGTCGGCAATATGGCCTTCATCGGCTTGATGATTCCGCATATCGTCCGTGCCATCGTGGGCACCGATTATCGGTTCATTATCCCGATGTCCGCGGTGTTCGGCGGTACGTTCATGCTGCTCGCCGATACGCTTGGGCGCACCATTCACTCGCCTTATGAAACGCCTGTGGCTGCTATTGTCGCGATGCTGGGCTTACCCTTCTTCCTGTATATCGTGCGCAAAGGAGGCAAAGCTTTCCCATGATTCATCCATCCCTGCTCAGAAAACAACGCTTACTCCTAGTCGGCGCGCTGGCTCTGATTCTCGTTACGATTGTGATCGGTATGGGACTAGGCTACTCGTCGCTGTCCTATAACAGATTGCTCCCTACCCTTCTCGGTCAGGGAACTTTCAAAGAAGAATTCGTGCTCTTCTCGATTCGCTTGCCGCGCATTTTGATCACCTTGCTGGCCGGTATGGCGCTTGCCCTATCCGGTGCGATTCTGCAGGGCATTACACGAAATGATTTAGCGGACCCCGGCATTATCGGGATTAACTCCGGTGCGGGTGTGGCCGTGGCTGTATTCTTTCTCTTTTTTCCAGTTAAAGCGGGCTCCTTTGTTTATTTTCTTCCGCTGGTCGCTTTTGCCGGGGCTTTGCTGACCGCTGCCTGTATCTATCTGCTTTCCTATCGTCGAAAAGAGGGCCTTCAACCTGTCCGGTTAGTGCTGATGGGGATTGGTTTCTCGATGGCGCTGTCCGGCATCATGATCGTGGTGATCTCGTCTGCGGAACGTGCGAAGGTGGACTTTATTGCAAAATGGCTGGCCGGCAACATTTGGGGAGCCGATTGGCCTTTCATCTGGGCGCTGCTGCCGTGGATCGTCGTGCTCATTCCGTTCACTTTGTACAAGGCAAGTCGATTAAACCTTCTTGGGCTTAGCGAGCCTGTCGCTATCGGAGTCGGCGTATCGGTCGAAAAGGAGCGTGTCGTGCTGCTTATCGCCGCCGTAGCGCTTGCCGCATCGGCCGTTTCAGTTACGGGAGGCATCAGCTTTATCGGGCTTATGGCTCCGCACATCGCAAAAGCTTTGGTCGGACCTCGGAATCAGTTATTCATTCCTGTGGCTATTCTCATCGGTGGATGGCTCTTGCTTCTGGCAGACACCGTCGGACGCAATCTGCTCGACCCGGATGGAATCGCGGCTGGCATTATGGTTGCATTGATCGGAGCGCCGTATTTTATGTATTTATTGTTGCGAAAAGCATGACCTTGGCGGGAAGCATAAGATCA
Source organism: Paenibacillus planticolens (assembly GCF_013141725.1). Lineage (GTDB taxonomy): Bacteria > Bacillota > Bacilli > Paenibacillales > NBRC-103111 > Paenibacillus_E > Paenibacillus_E planticolens. The sequence continues at coordinate 251,453 of NZ_WHNZ01000045.1, forward strand.
TTAAAACCGTTGCTCGTCGCATAAGGTGCCTTAAAAAAAGACCGTCTAGGTTCTTAAAGAACCCCGACGGTCTTTTTCTTTAATCGGATTTAACTGGAAAAACTACCGTCATTCCTAGTAGTATGAGAATCTTTGCATCATTAAAGGGAATTTCTCCCGTTAATTGCTTCTTCCGGCCATTTGACTAATTGGCAATTTGACTCCATGCAGGGTACTCATCCAAGTATCCATACTGGTGCAGCTCCGTCAGCGCCCGGCGTATGCTGCTCTCTTCCTCACCCGATTCGCTGGATAGGTCCAGAAGATCGTTTATGTCAATCGTAGGATGCTCTTTGCAAAAAGCAAGCAAGCCCTTGGCTGCCCACGAGAGCCGATCGTCCTGGAAATCGCCGACCATCCGGCGAAACATTTTCTGGGAAATAATTTTCATTTCGACGAGGTTTTGCATGGCTTTGGTAGCCTGCTTAAGGTTCATCCGGCCAAGCCTTGCGAGATCAACCAGCTCGGGGATGTTCGACTCTGAGGAAAAGCATTTCAATAGGATGACCATCATTTGCGTATAAATATCCATCCCTGGATAGCGAAATAGGTCATCCGTTACTGTAAAATGACGCGTTGCTTCTCTCGCCTGTTCGTTGTCCATTCGATGTCCTCCTTATCTTGAATCATGGAGTTCGCCTATTCAGGCTCATTTCCATGATCCGAGGCGGGCGCCAGATTACCTGAATCTAGCCGGGATCGCCGGAGTATTATGTGTCCAGCCAAACATCTTCCGTTCCCTTTCCTGCCTTAATTTGGATCTATATACCTATTCGCAATAGGAAGGCGGATTGGGTGGGTATTTAGACTCCCCATGGTGGATAAAAGCTAACATGAAAAGAACCCAGCGATGAAAGCATCGCTGAGTTCTTTTCAGTGCTAGTGCGTGTAGCTTACTACCCTCCGCTACAAACCTAATACGCGCCGTTCTTCCTCCGTAAACATCCTGGAGCGCGTCAGAAACCGCCGGCCCTCGGGGCCCTCGAGCGAAAACATCCCGCCCCTGCCGGGAACCACGTCGATGATCAACATCGTGTTCTTCCAATAATCGTACTGCGGCTTACTCATATAAAAGGGGGCGCCGCCTATGTCACCCAACCAAACGTCGCTGTCGCCGATTAGAAACTCCCCCTGCGCGTAGCACATGGGAGAGCTTCCGTCACAGCAGCCGCCGGATTGGTGAAACATAACGGGGCCATGTTTGGCCTTTACCGTTTCAATTAGCTCTAGAGCGGCATCCGTAGCAATAACCTTGCTCACTTCTGTCATCACGAGGCTCTCTTAGAAGAAACCGAGGGCATCGGGGCTGTAGCTCACGAGCAGATTTTTGGTCTGCTGGTAATGCGACAGCATCATTTTGTGCGTCTCACGGCCGATGCCCGAGCTCTTATAGCCGCCGAAGGCAGCGTGTGCCGGGTAGGCATGATAGCAGTTGGTCCATACGCGACCGGCCTCAATACTGCGGCCCATTCGGTAGGCCGTGTTCATGTCGCGCGTCCAAACGCCTGCGCCAAGACCATAGAGCGTGTCGTTGGCAATGGCCAATGCTTCTTCCTGGTTTTTGAACGTCGTCACCGAAAGCACCGGTCCGAAAATCTCCTCTTGGAAGATTCTCATTTTATTGTGCCCCTTCAGCACGGTTGGCTGAATGTAATAACCTTCGGAAAGCTCCCCTTCCACTTTCGCCCTGTCTCCGCCTATCAGGCATTCCGCGCCTTCCTGCGTGCCGATGCTGATATAGCTCATAATTTTCTCAACTTGCTCGGTTGAAGCCTGCGCCCCAATCATGGTCGCTGTATCAAGAGGATTGCCCTGCGTGATGGCAGCGACCCGCTTCAAGGCTCTTTCCATGAATTGATCGTAAATCGACTCCTGAATCAATGCACGGGAAGGGCTGGTGCACACTTCCCCTTGATTGAGGGCGAACATCGCGAAACCTTCAAGCGCTTTGTTGAAGAAAGCGTCATCCCGGGCAAGCACATCCTCAAAGAAGATGTTCGGGGACTTGCCGCCCAGCTCCAAGGTGACCGGAATTAAATTTTGCGAAGCATATTGCATAATTAAGCGGCCCGTCGTCGTTTCGCCGGTAAAGGCAATCTTCGAGATTCGGCTGCTCGAGGCAAGCGGCTTGCCCGCTTCAAGCCCGAAGCCGTTTACGACATTGACGATGCCTGGCGGCAGTATATCTTGAATGAGCTCAAGCAGTACCAGAATGGAAGCCGGCGTTTGCTCTGCGGGCTTCAGGACGACCGCATTGCCGGCGGCGAGCGCCGGAGCAAGCTTCCAGGTTGCCATGAGCAGCGGGAAGTTCCACGGAATAATCTGGCCGACGACGCCGAGCGGCTCATGGAAATGATAAGCCACCATATTGTTGTCCAATTGGCTGAGTGTACCTTCTTGGGCGCGAATGCTGCCTGCGAAGTAGCGGAAATGATCAATCGCCAGCAGCAGATCGGCTGCGAGCGTTTCCCGAACCGGCTTGCCGTTGTCCCAGGTCTCGGCAACCGCCAGCATTTCCAAATTCGCTTCCATGCGGTCAGCGATTTTATTTAAAACCGCCGCACGCACGGCAACCGAAGCACGCCCCCATGCATCCTTCGCAGCATGTGCCGCATCTAAAGCTAGCTCGATATCCTCCGAGGTAGAGCGTGGAATCTCGCAGAAAACGCGATTATTGACAGGCGACGGATTATCGAAGTATTGGCCCTTAACAGGCGCGACCCACTCTCCGCCAATAAAGTTTTCATACCGTTTTTTGAAAGTTACTCGGGATCCGTTTTGTCCAGGTTGTGCATAAATCATGAAGCTCAGCCTCCTTAAAATGGATTACATAAATAGATAAGCAATAATCGTGCCAACAGGCGAAATCCCGTTACACAAGGGAGCTGGGCCGTGTACATAATGATAGCTGTTCCACTTTGGTACAACGAATGTGTTCCATTTTGGGACATTCTTTCTTCAGCTCTCCATTAATAAAAGCAACTATGGTATGATCGGGTAAGATACCGATTGCAATGGAGGTGTACCTTTTGCTATCCGTGGAAAACAACTTTTTATCAGAAGCAGCGGCAGCATCGTGGAAGCGCTGCCACGAATTTGGTTTAATGCCCACCGACCCCATTGACGATGACATTCTATCCGGAAATCACATGCAATCTCTCCTGAAGCAAAATAAGCAAACGATACAGTTCACCGAGCAAATCTTCGAACACCTGCACGCCGACATCAAGCGGTCCGGCCAGATGGCGCTGCTGATCGATGCGGAAGGTACCATCATTCACACGGCCGGAGATATCGATTTCTCCCGCAGGGCGCTAGCAGTTCAACTGCAAGTAGGCGCCAATTGGGCCGAAAACCGCAAAGGAACGAATGCCATCGGCGTCGCCCTTGCCGAAAGAAAGCCTGTACGCGTGCATGCCGAAGAGCATTATTTTAACTCTAACCACTTCTTAACCTGCGCCTCTGCCCCCGTCTTCAACACAATCGGCGAGCTCATCGGGATCGTCAATATTAGCGGCAAGCAAGAACATTACCACGCCTATACCTATACGCTTGCCTGTTTGGCTGCCCAATCTCTGCAGAACAAAATATTGCTGGAAGAATCGAAGAAAGAACACCTCATTACCCTAAGAGAGCTGGAGCACTCCTCCTTGCATCACCCTTTGCCGCTGCTCTCGCTCAGCCGGGATAACCGCATCCTTCGGGCGAATCACGCCGCTATGCGCATCTTGGGCAGCGATGCGATCGGCAAAGCATTTCCGAAGCTGGATGGCTTTGCCGTCGAAACCATCCATAATGAGCATCAGAAGCTGTGGCAGTCCGTCTCAATTCGGAGAACAACGGGAGATGGCCAGCATCTGTATGCGTTCAAGGATATTGTCGGCGCATGCCCGACCTTCGTGCAGAAGAAAGAGCTGGCTCAGAGGGCTGCGGGCTCCGACTTTCCGGTCCTGCTATTGGGCGAAAGCGGCGTCGGAAAGGAATTGTTCGCGCAATCCATCCATACCGCAAGCGCCCGGTCGGCAGAGCCGTTCATTGCGATTAACTGCAGCGCCATTCCGGACAGCCTGGTCGAGAGCGAATTGTTCGGCTATGCCCGCGGTGCCTTCACAGGCGCAAATAAGGATGGCAGTATCGGGAAATTTGAGGCTGCACATAAAGGCACTATTTTCCTCGATGAGATCGGCGATATGCCTCTTCGAGCGCAAGCTGCGTTATTGCGCGTACTCCAGGAGGGAATCATCACCCCTGTTGGCAGCGCGAAGAGCAAAGCGGTTAACCTCCGCGTTATTGCGGCAACGAATAAGGATTTGGCCGCAGAGGTAAAGGCCGGCACCTTCCGGGCCGATCTTTACTACCGGCTGAAAGGCATCCCCATTACCCTGCCTGCCTTACGGGAAAGGAGCGATCTCCTGACCCTGGCCCTTCATTTACTCCAGAAGCATGCTCCGCACAGCGCCGTCTTCACGGAAGCCGCCAAGCACAAACTGCTGGCGTACAGCTGGCCGGGCAATATCAGAGAGCTAAGCGGCATTCTGATGCAAGCCGTCTTTCTCGCCGGGGATCGGCCGATTGACGCGGAGCATCTAATGTTCGAAACTGCGGATGAAAGCGACCGCGAAGCATCCGGCAGCGATCGTCCGCTCACGCTGAAGGAAGCGGAAATACGGGCCATCCGTATGGCGCTGACGGCCTCGGAATGGAATCTCAGCAAGGCGGCCGCCAGATTGAAGATCGGGCGAACGACCTTGTACCGTAAGATTGAGGAATACGGGATCACGTAAAAGAATGAGGCTGTCCCACAAGTCATAGAAATGACTGGGGATAGCCTCATTTTTTTCATTACATCTTCTTTTTTCTCAGACCCTTACCAAACCACAATTCTTCCAATCGCTCCCATGGTATTCCCAAAATTATCCTATCCGGTTTATACTTACCCTGTAGAGAGATTTAAAAGTAATCATGAGCAAGGAGGATCATCCATTATTTTAATCGCAAAATTTATGGGGAAAATTCCAAGATCGAGCTTTTTTATCGTATTGTTTCTACTTATTCTTGATATTTGCCTACCTTTTGCAGTTCCGATAGATGAGATCTATCATTACAGATTATCTTACAAATTAATTTTAGATAATCGGAACGATTTTAAAGTTGCACTCGATAAGATCAAAAGAGATATTGATCGAAAAAAATTAAAGGATTACATCATTATTTTAGGCGATTCCGTATTTTATGGCAGTCCGGGGAAGTCGGACGATACATTCAATGCTTTCATTCAAAAAGAACTTGCCGGCGGAAAAACACAGCAGATATACAATTTATCTTTACCGGCTTCACAGATCGGCGATATATACGCGATGCTGCTCATGCTGGATGATTACGGCATTTCCACTGATCGTCTGATTTTCAACGTGCGATATGCGAGTTTTGTCTCACGTGATACGGATGAAACGGCCTTATTTTGGTGGATGGATGAGCTTCGTTCTATGGATGTGCGGGCTTATCAACGCCTGCTGCCAAGTTCATCTAATGGAGCGCCGCCTGCTAAACCTTATCAACAAGTTAAAAACGGGATTGAAAACGTTATTTTGCCTCACTTCCGTTTATTTTCTTACAAAGATTATTTAAATCAAACTGTTCAAGATGAATGGAATCGGAAAACAAACGGGGTAGTTGCGAGCGATGAGCTCGGACCTTCAGAACCTTGGTATGAGAAAGATATACAAGGCTACTTGGAACAGCCGGAAATTAAAAAATCTTTTTCGGACGCCCCTCTCGATTTAACCGAGAGAAATGTAGACGTTTACTTTCTTAACAAAATAATCGAGCATCAAAAATCGAAAGATACCTTGCTTGTCATGACCGGAACTAATCATAGCTTAATGAAAGATTTAACAGGAAAAAAAGGATACCAAGAAAACTTAAAAACATTAAACGATTTTCTCGTTTCTCAGCCCATAGACTTTCTCAATCTCGAGGACAGCATCCCCGATCAACTATTTACGGACCACACGCATTTTATGCCTGAGGGGTATCATGTACTTGCACGGTTGGTATGGGATGCTTTCCAATCAGAGGAGCGGCATAAATTATGATGTTTAACACACCAGAGTTTGCTTTTCTGCTAATAGCTACTATGATCTTATTTTATGCTGTTCCGAAGGCTCGCCTCTCCCTATTAACGGTTGCTAATATCCTTTTTTATGCTGTTGTGGGTGTAAAGTATTTACTTCTCTTTGGTGTCGTTTCTGCGATTGTGTTTATTTGCGCCAAATGCATGAAGGGAAAAAATAGCATTTTCTTTCTATGGCTGGGTGTCATCCTATCTCTTTCCAACCTTATTTTCTTTAAATACACTGCTTTTTTCTTAAAATCATTAGAACGTGTTCTTTCTATATCCTTTTTTTCGCTCGATGAGAAATGGTTAAACCTAGCGCTGCCTTTAGGCATTTCATTCTACACATTTGAACTTATCGCTTATTTAGTCGATGTGCATAGAGGAAAAATTGAGCCTGAAAACTCTATATTTCGATTTTGGATGTTTATCATGTTTTTTGCACATATGATTGCGGGACCCATCATGAGAGGAGCAGAGTTCTTCCCTCAAATAAAACGACTAGCTGAAATACGCTTTAATTTAGAGAATATGAGAATCGGTGTCTTCTTTATTAGTCTTGGACTCATAAAAAAAGTGTTCATATCAGATTATCTAGCTCCATATTGCGACAGTTTCTTTGCTCATCCTGGGTGGCTCAATGGGGCTGAAGGATGGACGGCAGCTTTTCTTTACGCATTTCAAATCTATTTTGATTTCTCAGGTTACAGCGATATGGCAGTAGGCATAGGTCATTTATTCGGCTTGCATTTAGCCACGAATTTCCTTACTCCTTATCTGAGTGGAAATGCAACTGAATTTTGGCGGCGATGGCATATTACGCTATCTAGTTGGATCAGGGATTACATCTACATCTCACTTGGAGGATCCCGTTTCGGCAAGCTTCGTCAATATGCTAGTCTTTTTGCAGCGATGTCACTATCAGGGCTTTGGCATGGAAGTAAATGGACTTTTGTAGCTTGGGGGATGTATCAGGGCGGGCTATTGATCGGACATAAACTTTGGGTATTGCTGCTCGATCGGATTGGCCTAAAAGACCGGGATAACTTTTGGATATATAAAGTTTTTTCGATTTGCGTTTTTTTTACATTAACTTGTTTGGGCTGGGTGCTATTTCGAGTAGAAAGTTTAACCGATGCCCTAGTATTGATGAGAAAAATGCTAACATTTCCTGAGGCGTTATTTTTCCCGGCATGGGTCAGACATTTTTGGCTAATCATTTTGTTTTTAGTCATCTTACACGTGTTAGAGTATTTGCTTATTAAAAATTACAAACAAGTTTCGAGTATTTGGCTTAAGTGGCTTCCTTCTCCCCTGCGAGGGGCAATTTATACACTTTTTATAGTCGTCCTTGTACTCATGTATAAGCATGAGCAGAGCACATTTATATATTTTCAATTTTAACTGAAGCAAGCCTAGATTACTTCTTTGTAACTATAGAACTAAAAAGTGCGTACTATCCATTTGCGTTTGGGAAGTTCATAATAACATTTACCCACTGGTGACATCATACTGAGGGGATTGATTCATGCTTACGAGGAGGAAACAACGATTATGACAGCAAGCGATTTAAAATCCACAACAACCTTGCACAACGGCATCCAGATGCCTTGGTTTGGGCTGGGTGTTTTCAAAGTAGAAGAAGGATCCGAGGTCATTAGCTCGGTTAAAGCGGCGATCCGTAACGGCTACCGCAGCATTGACACTGCAGCCGTCTATGCCAATGAAACAGGCGTCGGACAAGCCATCGCCGAGGCGCTTCAAGAAAATGGTCTCGCCAGAGAGGAGCTCTTCGTAACCTCCAAGGTATGGAACGCCGATCTTGGTTATGAGTCGACAATTGCCGCCTATGAGGCTAGCTTAGCCAAGCTGGGACTGGATTATTTGGATCTGTATCTCATTCACTGGCCGGTGAAAGGGAAGTATAAAGAAGCATGGCGGGCTTTGGAAACTCTGTACAAAGAGGGCCGCGTGAAAGCAATCGGCGTCAGCAATTTCCATATCCATCATCTTGAAGATGTGCTGAAAGACGCGGAAATCAAGCCTATGGTCAACCAAGTGGAGCTTCACCCGCTGCTGTCGCAGCAAGAGCTTCTAAGCTACTGCAAAGAGCAGAACATTCAATTGGAAGCATGGTCTCCGCTCATGCAGGGCCAACTGCTCGATCATCCTGTTCTTGGCGAGATCGCTTCTACACATGGCAAATCGGTCGCACAAGTGATTCTCCGTTGGGATCTACAGCACGGTATCGTGACGATCCCCAAATCGATCAAAGAGCATCGTATTGTCGAGAATGCCAACGTTTTCGACTTCACGTTAACCAATGAGGAGATGGCTCGTATCGATGCATTGAACGAGAATCGCCGCGTCGGACCCGATCCGGACAACTTTGATTTTTAAGCGGCAAAAAAGCACGGCTCCCTCCAAAGAGGAAGCGGTGCTTTCTTCTTGTTCAACGTAAGCCGGCAGCCAGCTTAATCCGCATTGTGCAGGGCTTCAATCGCAGCCCCTCTCTCTTTGAGGAAGAAGATGGACTTGCCTTGATTGCATTCGTAGATAAAGTCCCTCAAGCTTTTGCTGTCGTACACGTCAAAATCCCCAACAATCGCAACTTTCACCTGGTAATTCGTAAATTTCTGCAAAATTTCACCCGCAAGCCGGGTTTTGAGCTCGAAGAAATCTTCCGTGATGTTTGATTTGTTTATCACAATTTTATGGCATTCTTCCGTATAACGAACAGAAGCCATTAAGTCCAATGCCCCCTGCACGTCGCTGATGAGGATGTCATTGCTTTCCACAATAGCGACTTTAGAGTTGTTTTTGATATCAACCGATATGTTCATTTTTTCCTCCGCTTTGTACTTGTCTTATTCCATAATGGCCTTAGCGGCTGCATCTAAGGCATCGATCACCTTATCGCACCATTGATCGAATTCCTGGTCTTCTCTTTGCAGCTCAGGATGAGCTAGAATATGGGCAACCGTCGCCTTAAGCCCTTGATCAAACCGGGTTGTGGCAACGAATTCGGGAACGAGCCTCTTCAGCTTCGCATTGTCAAAAACGACGGAATTCGACTTGTCTCCAAGCAAGCCGCCTCTATAATTCTCTTTGCTGCATGCCGCCAAAAATTCAGATGAAACATGGACCGCCTGGAGCTTAACCCCTAGCGCGCCGGCGATGGTTTCATAAATTTGATTCCAGGTCAGCGTCTCATCGGAAGTGATCTGTACGGACTCCCCAATGGCATGAAGATTGCCCATGAGACCAATAAAACCCTTAGCAAAATCGCTATTGTGCGTCATCGTCCACAGCGAAGTCCCGTCTCCGTGAATGATCACAGGTTTGTTCTCCAGCATGCGTTTGGCAACCTGCCAGCTGCCCTTGCTTCCATGCACGCCAAGAGGTATGGATCGTTCATCGTAGGTGTGGCTCGGCCTAACGATCGTAATAGGAAAGCCATGATCGCGATACTGCTTGATCAGATATTCCTCACAGGCAATTTTGTTCCTCGAGTATTCCCAATACGGATTGGATAACGGCGTTCCCTCCGTAATTCTATAGTCGGACAGCGGCGTTTGGTACCCAGAAGCTGAGCTTATGAACATGAACTGTTTCGTTTTGCCTTGAAATAAGCGGTAGTCTCTCTCCAACTGAGACGGTTCAAACGCGATGAAATCTGCAACAACATCGAACTCCAAGTGTTCAATTAGTCTGGCGACATGTTCTTCATCCCGGATATCTGCCGTCAGCAGATTGGCCCCTGCCGGTAAGGATTCGTTTCTTGTGCCCCTATTGAGCAGATAAAGTTCGCATCCGCTTTCCAGCAGCTGCTTCGTAATTGCCGAACTAATTGTTCCTGTTCCTCCAATAAATAGTGCTTTCATCATTCCACCTCCGCTAATCTTAAACACAACTATTATTCATTCGCCATAAAAGGTCTCGAAACCTCCTGCACCGGTCAGCTGGCCCCATTTCGGAAGACCGATCGCCAGACCGACAAAGCAAAAGACCAGAAAAAGCTGAACGCTTTACTGGTCTTTGCGTTAAATCTTTTTAACAAATTCGGATTTTAATTTCATCGCGCCGAAACTGTCGATTTTACAATCAATGTCGTGATCGCCTTCAATTAATCGGATGTTTTTGACTTTGGTACCTATTTTAATGACCGATGAGCTTCCCTTTACTTTCAAATCTTTAATGACAGTGACGGAATCCCCATCGTTTAGGACATTTCCATTCGCGTCTCTAACAATTTTGACATCCTCTTTGTTTTCGGCGTCCGTATTTCCGCTCCATTCATGCGCGCATTCCGGGCAAATCAAGAGACTTCCATCTTCGTAGGTGTATTCAGATTGACACTTCGGGCAGTTCGGCAAATTCGACATAATTGATTGACTCCATTCCGTATGGTTAGTTCTAAATGATTCCTCCTAGTGATTTAAGCACATTTTCAAGCGAAATGAAAACTCAAAGACAAGAATAATTTCCCATGAATCAGTGAAAGTTACTGTTATTGACTAAAGGAGGATGTATACCGTTCAATGGATATGGACAATCAAGACATGACGTTAACGAATCGGCAAGGCCACCCCATCTCAGATAATCAAAACATTCGGACTGTCGGAAACCGCGGGCCATCCACACTGGAAAACTACCACTACATCGAAAAAATTTCCCACTTCGACCGGGAACGCATCCCCGAGCGGGTTGTGCATGCCCGCGGTGCCGGGGCTCATGGCTATTTTGAAGCTTACGGGAAAGTCGGCAATGAACCGATTGCCACCTACACGCGTGCCAAGCTGTTTCAAGAGGCCGGCAAGCAAACGCCCGTCTTTGTCCGCTTCTCTACAGTCGTTCATGGCGGCCATTCCCCGGAAACGCTGCGCGATCCGCGCGGCTTCGCCACGAAATTTTACACGGAGGATGGGAATTGGGACCTGGTCGGCAACAACCTGAAAATTTTCTTTATTCGCGATCCGCTCAAATTTCCTGACATGGTCCATGCCTTCAAGCCTGATCCTGTCACCAACCTGTCCAACCCGGAGAGGATGTTCGATTTCGTTTCTAATTCCCCTGAGGCTACGCACATGATCACCTTCCTCTTCTCTCCGTGGGGCATTCCGGCCAACTACCGGCAAATGCAGGGCTCAGGTGTAAATACGTACAAGTGGGTCAACCAAGCAGGTAAAGCCGTTCTGGTCAAATACCACTGGCAGCCGCTGAAGCAAGGCATGAAAAACCTGACACAGCAGGAAGCCGAGCATATTCAAGCCAAGAACACCTCGCATGCTACGCAGGACTTGTATGAAGCTATAGAGCGCGGGAATTACCCGGAATGGGAACTTTGCGTGCAAATTTTGAGCGATGACGAGCATCCCGAACTCGACTTTGATCCGCTGGATCCTACCAAGTTGTGGGATCACGAGCAATTTCCTTTTCTACCTGTGGGCAAAATGGTGCTAAACCGAAACCCCGAAAACTATTTCGCCGAGGTGGAACAGGCGGCTTTCGGTACGGGGGTTCTTGTAGACGGGTTGGATTTCTCGGACGATAAGCTTCTTCAGGGCCGAACCTTCTCTTACTCCGACACCCAACGCCACCGGGTAGGCACCAACTATTTGCAGCTGCCGATCAACGCGCCCAAAACCCGGGTCGCCACGAACCAACGGGACGGACAGATGGCTTTTGTCGTCGACAGAGCTTCCGGGCAGAACCCGCATGTCAACTACGAGCCGTCTTCGCTGGGCGGACTCGTAGAATCGGCGCCTTCCGGCAAGGAGCATGAGCCGGCCTACCAGGCGAAGCTTGTCCGTGAGAAGTTGAGCCGCACCAACGATTTCGGGCAAGCGGGAGATACCTACCGCAGCTTTGAGGAATGGGAACGCGAGGATCTGATCTTGAACCTGGCCGAGGCGCTCAAAGTGTGCAAGCCGCATATCCAGGAGAAGATGATCGCACATTTCACGAATGCGGATCAAGACTATGGCAAGCGAGTTTCAGATGCGCTCTCCCGCGCTAAGGCCGAGGCTGCCCATTTGGGTTCATCTTCTGCCAAAGAAGGAGCCGAACTGGTGGAGCACTCCGGACAGCGTACGGATGGATATTAGGACAAAAGGCACCCCGAGGGGTGCCTTTTGTCCTGCCTAAAAGTGCCTGCAACTAACCATATTCATGCCTTCTGTTTCAACAATCTCATCGGCGCGAAAAAAGCTTCCTCTACATCGTCAGCAGCCAATGGCCGGCTATAATAATAGCCTTGAATCTTTTTGCAATCATTATCCATTAAAATATCCAGCTGTTCCTTCGTCTCGATGCCTTCCGCAATGACATCCATATTCAAATGCTGCGCCATCGAAATAATCGTCGCGACAATGGCTTTATCGTTATTGTTCTCCGTAATATCGCGGATAAACGAACGATCGATTTTGAGCTTATGAATCGGCAGAAGCTTGAGATAGCTCAAGGAACTATAGCCGGTCCCGAAGTCATCGAGGCTGATTCGAATGCCGGATTCCGTCAATTCGTTTAAAATACTGCTTGAAACGGACGCATCCATCATCATGCTTTCCGTAATCTCTAATTCCAAATATTGCGGCTCAAGACCGGTTTCTTCAAGGATTTCCTTGATGTATGCGGCCAAATTGGATTGATGGAACTGCTGAGAGGATAAATTGACGGAAACAGGAATCTGTGGTCCTCCTGCGTGATGCCATTCTTTCATTTGCCGGCAAGCTTCTCTCAGCACCCATGTGCCCAGTTCATAAATGATGCCTGTCTCTTCCGCGATCGGAATGAACACGCCTGGAGAAATCGTGCCTTTCGTCGGGTGATTCCAGCGAACCAAGGCCTCGACCCCGATCATTTGCCCGTCTCCGGCTCGAATTTGCGGTTGATAATTCAAGAATAGCTGCTTGCGTGAGATCGCTTGCCGCAAGTCGACTTCCAGCTCGATTTTCTCCTGTAACTGCTCATTCAATTCCCCTGTATAGAATTGGTACCCGTTCTTTCCGTTTTTCTTTACTTCGTACATCGCGGTGTCCGCATTCTTAAGCAACTGCACCGCATCTGTCCCGTCAGCAGGATATACGGCAATGCCTATGCTTGCCGTGACATAGAAATCGTTCTCTTTCAGACGATACGGTGTGCCAATAGCTTTAATAATCCGCTCAGCCAAGTCCGAAACCTCATCGTTCTCATAACGGCTATCGCACAAAAGCGTGAACTCATCGCCGCCCAAGCGAGCTAAGGTCACATTCATACCGTTCATGCACTGAAGGATACGCTCACACATTTCCTGTAGAAATTGGTCACCATATGTGTGTCCCAACGAATCATTAATTAATTTAAAGCGATCCAGGTCCATCACCATAACAGAGAACCTTGTGGCATTGCTAGCTACCATCTGGGCCAGCGCTTCATTGAACATTCGCCGGTTGGGCAAACCTGTTAGCTCATCGTGAAAGGCAAGGTGTTGAATCTTTTCTTTGGACTGTTTTTCTTCCGTGATGTCTTTGGCAATGATATAACTGCCGACAACTTGTCCATCGAGGATAACCGGTGCGTTAATTACGCTTACCTCTACGCGGTGCCCTTGCTGGTGGATAAGGGCGGTTTGGTAGGTTTGCCTATCTCCGTCTCTCGATTTGACAAACAGTTCCAACGTACGCTCCTGCTCTTCCGGGACGATAAAGGGTAAGAGGTTATCTATCGTCTGATTGTCAAACCAATCGCCGCTTAGCCCTGTGAGTCTGGTTGCCGCTGAATTAAACCCAATAATACGAGACTGTTTATCTATCGAAATAATGCCATCCTGATTATTTTCAAATAACGATTTATACCATTTTTCATGCTCCTGGATCTCGGAGTCTTTGCGGGACAATCGGTTGGAAATATAGATCCCGAACAGGGATAGGCCTAGTGTGAACAGGGTACCGCACGCGATCACATACGCCAAGAGCTTCTGATCCAGCAGCATGCCTTTGGGTACGGCTAACGTGTCTCCCATTTGAAATTGGGCTGCATACATGCCAGTATAATGCATGCCTACAACGGCAGCTCCCATGATCAAGCCGCTGATTAACTTTTTCCACACTCGGCTCGGCTCTGTTCCCTTACGGAAATAGAAAGCCAGCCACAACGCCGCAATAGAGGCCACGATAGCAATGAGTATCGATAGCGAGAAATACAGCGGTTTATATGTAATGTTAATTTCCATGGCAGCCATTCCAATATAGTGCATAGCCGAAATGCCGGTTGCAAGCAGCAGCGCTCCTCCAAGCAAGAGACGCAGTGTTAATTGACTTCGGCCTACCATGAATAAGGCGAAGAAGGAAGCCACGACAACAACGACTACGGAACCGATGACGGTTACCAAGTTATAAGGGACTGAAACATCTAACGAAAAAGCGAGCATTCCGACAAAATGCATGGACCAAACGCCCAATCCCATCGCGATCGCTCCGAATAAGAGCCATGCGCGGCGCACCCCTCCTGTGGAAGTGCTGATTCTTCCCACTAAATCAAGAACGGTATAGGATGCAACTACCGCAACAACATAAGAAAATGCAACTAAAACCATATCGTAAGAGCCATGCAAATGGTGCACCGTTACACCTCATTTCAATGATTATGTATTGGATTTTTCCATAATATATATATTACTTGATTTATTGAGAGATAAATAGCTTCAATCGATGCAAAAAAGGGCTAACTGACGAACAGTTAACCCTTTCGACACACCTGTTTGCACTCAAAACAGAAGATTATTTATTCCTTTTTAAGTTACGCTTAAGGATCGTAGGATACAATTTTTTCTAACTACTATCTTGATTAAAAAGGAAAATGAAAAATGATGCGTGTCGAAAGTTTATTTTCCTCTTTCCCTTCCATCTACACGGAGCGTTTAGTCTTGCGACAAATGGCTGCCGCTGATGCTGAGGACATCTATGAATTTTACTCCGACCCTCTTGTCACCAAGCATTTAGATTGGAATGGTCCAACTTCTATCGAAGATACCAGGATGTTGATTAACTCGTGGAACCATGCCTTTGAGGAAAGAAGAATTATTCCTTGGGGAATTTCTTTGAATAGTCAAAAGCCGATGCCAATCATCGGAACCGTTATTCTTATGCCGATTAGAGGCCATTTCGAAGATGATCACCGTTTTCCGTTGACTGTCGGATATGACTTAAAATCTGAATTTTGGAGCAAAGGCATCATGTCTGAAGCCATGCAGGCCGTTATTAACTATAGCAAAACTCATATTAGTCCCCATAGAATTCAAGCGGAAGTCTACCCTGAGAATGTTGCCTCGTTGAAGCTGTTAAAGAAGTTGGGTTTCCAAGAAGAAGGGGTACTTCGGCAGTATTTGATGCACGAGGTTACGAAAACTTTCCTTGACGTCGTTTTACTTGCGTTATTAATAAATTGACGTTCATCACAGCAGTTGCCTACCCCTGTTCTTTTCCATTATGATACTCCATAAAGAATTGGCTTCTACAAAGGGGATTGAAATGGGAATGACGACTGGACTTTCTTACTTTCTAATGTTATCTGATGCGGTCATAATCACCGATAAGAATCATAGAATTATGGATATTAATCCTAGCTACGAAGAAATTACGGGATACCGGCGCGAAATGATTATCGGGCACCAAGCCGGCATTTTGAAATCAGGATTAACACCCAAAAATACCTACGATCAGATGAAAAAGGAATTAACCAATAATCAGGCCTGGTCGGGTGTGTTCATAAACAGAAAACAAAACAAGGACCTCTGGCACTCAAACATTACGATAACACCTATAGAGCTGGACGGAGAGAGCTATTATATCGGTATATTTAGAGATTTGGGCGATATCAGCGAAGGCATCTATGTCTCCGAAACCCGCAAATCAAAGATACAGAATGAAATTCTTAGAGTGCTGGCTCTTTCCTGTGAGATTCGAGATCCCGAGATTGAAAATCATCTTTTTCGTGTCCAGCAATTAACAGCTTCCTTACTTCGAGAATACAATGAAGCGCATCATTCGAAACTATCTGACGACTATATTCAGCATGTCATTAATGCCAGCATTATGCATGATATCGGCAAATCGGGCATCCCCGAGGGTATCCTGTATAAACCGGGGAAATTAACATTTTACGAACGGAATATCATTGAAACCCATCCGCTCATTGGCGTGGATATTTTAAATAAAATATCGCACGAGTTAAATGATGATCTTTTTCGACAGGAACTGGATATATCGAAGTCTATTGTTGAATTCCACCATGAGAAGTGGGACGGCTCCGGATATCCCCATCGCTTGAAAGGAAATGAAATTCCGTTCGAAGCCCAGGTTGTATCCCTCGTAGATGTATATGATGCCCTGACAAGCAGGAGAGCGTATAAAGAAGCCTGGCCGGAGGAGAAAGTGCTAGACTACTTAATCGAACAAAAGGGCAGCTCATTTAATCCCGATTTGGTCGATATTTTTGTCGCAATGATTCGAAAATCGAAATAAAAAAAGCCCCTTTACAAGGGCTTTTCTTCGTTTCACGCTTGTGCCAAAAATTGATTGAAATCAGCTATGCTCGGGTTGGCCATATAGTGACCGCCCTCCACTTGGATGGTCTGTCCTGTGATGAATTTCGATTCGTCGGAAGCCAGAAACAGAACCGTATGCCCAATGTCATCAGCTTCGCCATGATAAGGCAGAGCATTATATTTGGCGAAAATGTCAAGAACGGCAGGCGGCATACTTTGCTTGGCTGCAGGTGTCAGAATGAGCCCAGGGGCCACTCCGTTGCAGCGGATTTTATCTTTGCCGTATTGCGCGGCGATGTACCGTGTAAGGTTCACAACGGCGGCTTTGGAAGCGCCATAGGCGGACCGTACGGAGTCTCCCGCGAACGCAGCCATGGATGCCGTATTAATAATAGAACCTCCGCCAGCCTTCCTCATATGCGGAATAGCAAACCGGCTTCCTAAGAGAACACTCTTCGTGTTCACATTCATTATGCGGTCCCATTCATCCAAATCCATATTTACCACGTCGAGATCTTTTCTCAAATTTGTTACACCCACGTTGTTGAACAGAACTTTAAGGGTACCGTACTGTTTAACCGTAAAATCAACCGCTTCTTCGATCGAAGCCTCTTGTGAGGCATCTAAGAATATGCCGACCGCTTCTCCGCCTTCGCTTTTAATCTTTGCCGCCGCTTCTTGCGCAGAATCGACATTGAAATCAGCAATAACGACTTTAGCGCCTTCTCTTGCCATCAAAGTGGCCGATGATAAGCCGATGCCGGAAGCTCCTCCAGTTATTAACGCTACTTTACCTTCCACTCGTCCCATATCGATCTCTCCCTTTGTTGATCTGATTGGCCTGTCTATTATCTCATTATTTCGCTGTGACGCCGCCATCAACAGGCAGTTCAACGCCTGTAATATAGGCAGACTCGTCAGAAGCCAGGAACAGAACGGCTTCCGCCACTTCGGAGGCACGTCCGACTCTTGGCAATGCAGTCTGAGATAAGAACCATTGCAGCATCTGCTTGTTATTCACAAATTCAGAGCTCATCGGCGTTTCAATGAAGCCGGGGTGAACCGAATTGACGCGGATGTGATCCTTGCCAAAATCCACAGCCGCGGCTTTGCTTAGCATACGGACTCCGCCTTTGGAAGCCGTATAGGCACCCGCCCCGCTGCTCCCGGTCAGCCCCGCTATGGAAGAAATGTTAACGATTGATCCCCCATTGTTTGCTTGCATGTGCGGAATAACGTGCTTCATTCCAAGGAAAACGCTAGTCAGGTTAATGTTCATTACTTTATTCCATTGTTCAATCGTGGTATCAAGCAAACCGACAGCCAGAGAGATACCGGCATTGTTGACCAAGACGTCAACTTTGCCATAGGTCCCAACTGCACCTTCCACAACCTTGATCCAATCCTCTTCTGAAACGACATTGTGCGCGTAAGCCGAAGCTTGGCCTCCAGCAGCTTCAATTTCCTTGACAACGGCTTGTACCGCGGCCTCATTAATGTCTGTTACCACAACTTTGGCGCCTTCTTTCGCAAACAAAATCGCTTCTTCACGCCCCATACCACTGCCTGCTCCAGTAATGATGGCCACTTTATTCGTAAGACGAGTCATAGTTATGTCTCCTTTGTGTGAATTCTATTTTTAAATCTTAAAGTCGAATGCCTCGGGATAATGATAGTATAACTATCATCATAATATAGATTATATCACCATGGTATTCCGAACTCAACTCCAGCTTGCTTAAAAGGTACCCGATCGATATAATACAAATAATTGAAATACCTAATTTGAAAGGCACGAACCTCTCATGGATCCCAAAACAAGATACGAGAAAGAACGATCTGACGGAAAGCAGCAGCGGCTGAGCATCATTCTCGAAGCCGCGGAGCGCGTCTTTACTTTAAAGGGAATCGAAAAAACCACGATGCAGGACATTGCCAGTGACGCGAATATCGGCATCGCAACTCTGTTTCGGTACTTTCCCAAAAAAGAAAAACTCATCGTCGCGGTTGCTACCAAGCTGCTGGAACCGATGCTCGATCGTTTTCAATATGTCGCGGATTTGCCTCTAACCTGTCTCGAAAAGCTTGAAAGCTTGTTCGATTTCTTTATCGTAGATCATAATAATGTGAGCATAAAATTTATGGTCGATTTTGAAAGTTATGCGTCTCATTCTTCGGAGCCGTTGGAGGATATTCTCAACTTCAACTCTTTGAATCGTAAAATTTCACGCGAATACGCCCGAATTATTCAAAATGGCATCGAGGACGGATCGATTCGTTCCGACCTTCCCGTCCAAGAGACACTAACCACGGTCATCAACACATTTGGCCTCTTTTCCAAAAAATTATCGCTGCAGAAAAATATTCTCCTGCTCGAATCCGATCTGGAGAACGAGCGTCAGCTGGCCATCCTAAAGAAAATATTTATTGATTACCTGAAAGCCTGATGGAAGGGGTATTCCTTGATGACAGATAGTAGAATGAATCCTAAGGTTGATGGATTTTTAAGAAAGGCCAAAACGTGGAAGGAAGAATATGAGAAGTTGAGAAGTATCGTTCTTGACTGTGAGCTGACCGAGGATTTTAAGTGGATGCATCCTTGTTACACGTTTGAGAATAAAAATATCGTGTTAATACACGGATTTAAAGAGTACTGTGCGCTTCTGTTTCACAAAGGTGCCTTGCTGCATGATGCCCATGGCATTCTAATCCAACAAACAGAGAATGTACAATCGGCGCGCCAGATCCGGTTTACCAATGTTGGAGAAATAGCTGCGATGGAAAGCATTTTGAAAGCCTATATTTATGAAGCTATTGAAGTTGAAAAAGCCGGTTTGGAAGTGGAATTCAAAAAGCATACTGAATTCGCCATTGCTGAAGAATTCCAAAATAAATTGGATGAAATCCCCGCCTTGAAAACGGCTTTTGAAGCGTTGACGCCCGGACGGCAAAGAGCCTACCTTCTTCATTTCTCTGGGCCCAAACAATCCAAAACTCGAGCGTCCAGAGTTGAAAAATATATGCAGCAAATTCTCAGTGGAAAGGGATTAAACGATTAATATAATGAAAAGAGCGCTAGCCCGAAGGTTAACGCTCTTTAAGACATTAATTAATAAAACCAGCATATTTAAGCAGTCTTGTTAGCATGGCAACCGCTTGTGCCCGGCTGGCATTTGCTGAAGGGACGAATGTCTCATCTGTCATACCTGTAATGATTTTTGCATCAACAGATTGTGCTACCGCCAATTGTGCCCAACTGCTAATGGATCCGTTATCTTGAAATTTAGCTAAAATATCATTTTGCTTATCAGAAACGCGGCTTGCCTTTCCTGCTGCAGTAATAGCTCGTGATACCATAACAGCCATTTGTTCACGAGTAATTACATCGTTGGGTTTAAAGCTGTTATCTTTAAAACCGTCAACCAGCTTTGCTTTAACAGCTGCGCTGATGGCACCGGCAAACCAATCACTGGATTTTACATCGGTGAAGGTAGTTGGCTCTGCATCTAACGATATACCCAAAGAGCGAACTAATAAGGCAGCGAATTCCGCTCTTGTAATGCTGCTGTCAGGGGAAAAGCTGGTATCCGTCGCACCTTTTACGATTAGCTTGGAAGCAAGCAGCTCAACATCCGCTTTTGCCCAATGCTTGCTAATATCAGTGAACGTTTTAGTTGAACTAAGGACGGTATAGACACTGTTTCCGTTCCGCTTGATTGTAACCTTTATAGTGCCATCTTCTTGCTTTACAAAGACTGCAGGTACGAAAGAAAACGGGTCTGCTGACGGATTGTACAAGACGACTGTTGCATGAGTGTCATCAACAGGATTCACCAATTCTATATTCCGGTCCACATAAGTCGATCCGTAATTATTTAACTCCATTGTCTTCCCATTTCCTGTTGCAGTAACGGAAAAATCAATTGCACTTCCTAATTGGGTAGCCGTAATATCCCGCGCATTTGCTTTGATTTTAGCATTTATATCAGCAGCTACCGGAATGATGCTTACTTGGATACTTATCTTATCTGCTGTAGTGCCTAGGCTTTGCGCGATAGCTGCAAAGTCAATGACACTAAGGGGTAATGAATACTCCCCATCATTGGTTTGAAATGAAACGATTGTATTTGGCGCAGTCATCGCAGCGTCAGCTAATATAGATGACGAAACATGAAACACAACTTCTTCGCCAACAGCATTATCAAAAGGAATCGAAACAATAGGAGCATCTCCATGATTATCCTGTTTGGCTGCTTTGGATAAAGCATCAGCCAGAGCTGAATCGTCTTGAGTAACCGTTGTCCTTACATGACCATCGGCTGCTGCTGTGGATTTTGCAACATTTTTACTAGTGTTGACCTGAACGGATTCCGCATTCGTTCGTGCTGGAGTGACTGGCTTACCGGGTGCTTTAATAGTTCCATTAGGACCACTGCCACCACTATTGCCATTGCCGCCACTATTGCCACCGCCGCCGTTATTGCCGCCACCGCCAGGAATATCTGCCGCTTTGACTACCAGATCCTTTGTATCCACTTGGTCGGCTTGTCCAGCGATAACCTTATAGGTTCCAACTGACTCACTACTGGCTAAAGTGAATGAACTGGAAAACTCCCCACTGCTTACCTGAACAATATCGTAATACAGAGTGCTGTTTGCCGGACGCAGTACTTGAATAATCACTTCATTCAGCGTGGATGTACCGGAGATAACCACAGAACCGCCGGGTTGAATAGATGCTACTGAGTTCAATGTAACCGCTGCGCCGCTTGCAAACACCCCTGCAGGCAAGAGCGATAAACAAAGTGCGGCAAGCATCGTTAAACTTAACTTGCGTAAGTTCACTTTTTTATTCCTCACTTTCGTGCTACTTATTTTTCTAATTGTTATTATTACTTTCGGTTTTACTGATGGCCTGATCCAGTTCCAGCTGCGTCTTTACGGTAGCCAGGTTTACTCCGAGATTCGTTGAATCGTTGCTATACTTACTAACGATATAAGCTTTAACCTTAAAATTAGGATTCGTAGCAGCATCGCTTACATTGAAGTTGGCAGAGTATGTACCTGTATCAACCCGTAAATTCGCTGCAACAATACTGATCGGTGTCAAACCATTGAATAACTCGAAAACGACGGATTGATTGCCAATCGTGCTATTATTATTTCTAGCATTGTTAACCAAATTGATCGTTGCTGTAATTCCATTCTTTGCGGTCACCACCGGCGCTGTCATATAAAATATTTCAGATGGCTGGTAGGCTCTGCCCTCGAAATATTTGGTGCTGTAACCTTCAGCATCTACTGAAATATAGTAATAATGACCTTTTTGGAATACCCCATTGCTAATAGTAAGCTTGCCTTCGGTTAGGGTGTAATCGTTGCTTTCCAAGTTCAATTGTCTATCCGTTTCCAGGTCATCATCGGATACTCTGACGACTTTAACTTTGCTTCTCCATTCCGCATTGTCCTCGAATATGAAATCACTTGCGACATTGCTGAATACGTATCCTGTAATGTCAGGAGTGTTGTAGGCAACTTCCTCATCCAATGCTTCATTCCGTTTAGAATCGTATAAGTCGCTAACCACGTTCTCAGTAATTTTGATTTGTACTGAACCTACCTTTTTGGCATCGTGGAAGAATACGGTTATTCTATTTCCTTGAACCATAACAACATCCAGCGCACCCAAAGCTGTGTAGCTAGAACCATGGTCCGTAGAAATGGTTATTTTCTCTTTTAAATGGGATACCCCATCGACAACGGTCTGGTCTACTAGATCTGTGTTGGAATTAAACTGCAAACTCATCCAACGACCATTATGCGAAAAGTAGCCGTTGTTAAGATTAAGAACTGTATCTTGAGGGTTCATCCAATTAGCGTAAACATAATCCGTGTTTACATTTCCGGCTGTATCCTTAAAATGATTAGGGTAGAAAGTAAAATGATAATAGGGATAGCCTGTCAATGACGTTGCGAAATGAATGGTTGCAACGTGACCCGAGAAGGTTAACGTAGCATCTGAAGGTAAGCCGTTGAACCATTGATTAGGGCGATACCACTGTACACTTTGTAGAAATTGCGCGTCAGTATCATAAGCATTTTGTACATCTTCATCAAAAACAATATTCAAATCCTGTGCATTAGAAATATAGGCATACAAATACTTTGGAGGTGTCGTATCTGCCGGGATTGGGTAATCACCGCCAACGTTGGCTTGAATCAAAGCGGTTAATCTGTCCGCCGTTTCAACATTTCCATAACGATTCGCAATCATTCCTCCACCAATCACAATTTGATTGTTCGCCCCTGATAAGGCCTCTTTGAAATGGATCTGCAGCTTTGCGGAATTAATGGATACCGTGTCTCCTGCGACCAAACCTTTCCATTCCGAATTGGTGCCTCTGATGACATATATCCGATTTCTTAGTGAATCCTCTGTACGATCAACAACAGCCTCGTTAAAGGTAATGGTTACATCATGATTATCACTGCTAATTTCCGTGCTTAGGATAACTGGAGGACTGACAGGTAAATTCATTTCTCCATTGGCGTTACCTGCTGAGTCTTTTATAGTGCCGCTTGCAATTTTAATAATCGTATTCGTGCCCAGGATGACTTTCATATCGTTATAAAAATTTAAATAAATGGTTCTCGAACCATTTTGACGAAAATTGCCCTGATGCGCCGAAACGGGTACAAAATTCACTCCATCCGCCGCAACACTGATGTTACTTTTCAAAAACGTTTCGATTTGTTCGCTATCTGCGTCAACAGGGGCATTAATCGAAAAATCTTCATCAAAACTCAAATATACATCCCCGCCATTTCGGGACTCAGCGCCTGTAAAAGCAGGAGGGGTAATATCCTTCGCGGCGATACCCGAGACTGTCACATCGGCATTCGAGGTCACAAGGTCCTCATTCCTGATGGAGCCGGCTTTAACCTTAATGGCGTTGGCCGTACCTGTAAGTTCAGCACCTAACGTAATGACCAACGCGCCCTCCGTAGTCATATGGATGACATTGTTTCCATTATCCGCTGAAAGATCAACGAACGAACCGGAAACGGAACGCTTAATTTGAATATTCGACTTTAAATCAGCTAAATCAATCGTTGGAGCTGCATATGTGTTAAATGTAACAGTTACCGTCGTATTGTTATTACTTACATCGGCTGTTGCCGAAGTTAACGGATCAGCCGTTACGGGTGAAGCATAACCCTCAACAGGTGAAATCGTAAAAACCATCATGAAGGTCATCACGATTGCCATTACTTTTGATACAATTCCCATAAAGCTCGGCTTACTTTTTAGATCATTACTTACCATGTAAATTCCTCACTCCTATTTGTATTAGGTATAAAATCAAGCTAAAGACAAGTATATCTCCCCCCAATGATGGCAAAATGACAAACTTCGACAAAAAAAAGAGCCCTACCTGTCAGGACTCTGTCTCATTTTCTTCCTATATGACAAATCCAGACCCGAAAGAAGCTGTGCGTATAACTCAGAAGCTTCACGAGAAGGTTTGATTCCGATTTCTTTATGCAATGTTTCTTCATATTGCAAATATTGCCGGGTCAAAGCCTCTGTGTTCTCCTGCACAGCGAATGCCTTCATAAGCAGCATAAAGGCTTCTTCATCCAGCTCGTTATGCACTCTGAGCTTCATTAATAGTCGGATCGCGGCATTCGTCTCGCCCCTGTTTAATAAGGCAGCACATAATTTCTGGGTAAAAGAAGTATACAGAAGCGATAGGCGTTCGGCTTCGTTCCATGACCAAGCAAAGGCACGATCTCCAAACAAATCACCCGTATATAGCCGTTCAAGCTCAATCGCCTGCTCGATAGTTGTCTCATCAATCACGGATAATTGTCTGCAGCCCTCTTCGAACGCTAGAAAATCTACTTTTACCTGGCTAATACTGAGCGCGTAATGGTTGCTGTCCGAATACAAACTTTCCTTTACTCCAAACGAATCCAACACCTTGCGCAGTTGATAGACGGTCGTATTCAAATAAATCTCGGCATTCTTTTGCGGCATGCCGCCAAACATATCTTCAATCAGCCTCGCTCTTGAGACACGCCTCCCTTTATGGATAAGCAGATATCCAAAAAGCTCCGCACTTTTGCTTGATTTCCATTTGGCCCTCGTCCCCTGTGTGCTTTGAATGTCGATTTCACCTAAGCAGTTGAATTTGACTTCATTGGACTTAGGCTCCTGCTCCGCTTGCTGCAAACGCTCTGGGCGCTTTTCTGCAAGTGCCCTTTGGATCGTATTGAAAAGTCGTTCTTGTGCAACGGGTTTCACGATATAGTCAAAAGCGTAGACATCGAAAGCAAACAGCGCGTATTCTTTATGGGATGTTATAAAAACGATTTTCGTTTCTTTGCCGCTCTCCCTTACCCGTTGGGCAAACTCCAAACCATTCTCCCGTGGCATACTAATATCTACAAAGATCATATCCACATCATGCTTCGTTAAATAGGTGAATGCCGCTGCCGTCTCCGAGAAGCTTGCCACGACTTCGACAGCGCTGACCTTGGCAAGCATCCTCTTCATAATCAGATGCATCGCTTTTTCATCATCGATTATAATAGCCTTCATCTTCCTTCTCCTTTCACGCTGTCTGGCCGTACGAGTGAAGCTTCAGCAGGAGTAGGGATAGAGAAGTAAAAGGTACTCCCCTGCACAGATGTGCGGTCAAACCAAATTTCTCCCCCGTTTAGGCGAACGAATTCTCTGCATAAGGTAAGTCCCAGACCGACACCCTGCTCTCCGGCTGTTCCGGTCAAGGAAATCGGATAAGTTTCTTTTAACAATGTGCCAGCTTGCTCTGAAGGAATTCCTTCTCCTGTATCGCTTACAGACACAATCATTTTATCCTCTGTGCGGTTTGCTTTTAACCGGATGCTGCCCCCGGCGTCTGTAAATTTAATCGCATTCGACAGCAGGTTTCGAATAATCAAATCAAGCATTTCCTTGTCGGCATACACAAACGTATCCTTGGGTATTTCGGATACCAATTGAATATGCTTACTCTCGCTGCGAACCTGCAATAACTGCAAATGGCTCTGGACCACATGAGCCAGGTCCCATTCGACAGGATTAAAAACCATGCCTTCCCTTTGGCTCCGAAACCAGTCTAACAAACTTTCTACCAGTGTAAACGTGTTCTTGATTTGCTGGCCCATCTCGTGCAGGATTTCCCGATGATCCTCGCCGCCATCCTGGTTCTCCTCCTCCATAAGCTCCATTAAGTTGACGAGCACGGCCAAGGGATCACGAATATCATGAGCAACTACGTTAAACATCTTGTCCTTGAACGTATTGAGTTCACTCAACTGTCTAGCATTATCAAGCAGTCTTTGTTCTGAACGAACCGTTTCCGTTACATTGCTTAATAGAAGCATTTTACCTACGGGCTTTTGATGGGTATCGCTAATATAAGACATATGAACATGATAAAATTGGGTATCCATTTGACTTGAAATTTGGACTCTGCCTTCCCTGGATGGGCTTTCTACTACTTTCTCAAGCAGCTCGGGATATTGGTCAAACACTTGAACCACAGACTGCCCAATCCATTTAGGACTGATGCCTTCAATGACTTTAATTGCCGACTGGTTAAAACTAGTTAGCGTATGATCCATATCAAATACCATAACGGCATCCTGCATCGTTGCAAACACCTTTTGCAGCACCAAAGGGGCTAATCTCAACATATTAAATTGATAAATGCCCCACAAATAGAATATGCCCGAGATCACAAATCCAAATGGAGATATATCAATGGGGTAGGACAACCCGCATAAATAAACCAACGTAAAACCGTAAGGTCCCCAAGATCCTATGATCATCATGGCTATTTGTTTTTTCATCCGAGGTGTCGCTCTACGAAACATTTGAATCATTAAAATCGTGCCTATTATAAAAAAAGCATAGTTATAGGCGACATGAAGCTTATATAAAGGTCCTTTAACTAAGGCAACCAGCGGGAACCCTTCCGATTCATCCAACGTCATACTCTTGTAAAACAAATGATGCCACTCATTCGTATAATGAGCTGCAAATGTAATCGTCGGAATCACCAACAGCAGCGCAACAACCCACCAACGAACCCAGGATTGTCGGCCTGTATACTGAAGCACCATAATAACCCAAAGAGCAGTGCCGAAAGGAATACCGATATATTCAATTCGCAGCCAAAATCGGATTTGATCCAAATTCGGGCTGATCATTTCGAAAGCATAGCCAAATGTATAGAATGAACTAGCCAATATACCCAAGCCATAGCTTTTGACGATTGGCAGTTCTCTTTTTTTCCAGCAGAAATAGCATATGATGAGTGAGCAGCAGGTTGCTGCTAGCAGGATTACTGATAAATATAAGTTGTAGCTCATGGTGAATCCCCCATACAGGAATGAATCCTTCATTTTCCATCTTCTATGTAAAGATTACATGCCCTTGATTTAAGTCAATGACCGTCATACTCCTCCTGATTAAAATGAAAATAAAAATGTTTACAGGAGGCTATCTTATGGCTATTTCAGTAAAAGAACAATCCAATCAGCGAACATCTGCTTTAATTGCCGGCATTTCACTTATTGTCATGACACTTGCCGCATTTTTCTCCTATGGCTTTGTCCATGTTTAGTACAGAATAGCTTTTATCCCATCATAAAAGAGACAAATACCGACATTTCTCGTCCTATTTTAGAACTATTATCGCAATATAAACATCCCCCGAATGGGGGATGCCTTAGTGCCTGTGTACGGTTGGTTTTTTCAATATGGGGGATAATTGTAATAAAGTCTTACATGTTATCGAATGGGGTGGGTTAAAGATGATTTATATTTATAATGATTTCGGTGGAACACATACTACCTCTCTAGCCGCCGCTTATCATCTGAAGAAGTTAGACGAAACTCGCGAGCCCTCGAAGAGTGACATATTGAATACTCACAATTTTAATAAATTGGTGTATAAGGACAGAGGAAAGCTGTACTTCCACGGGAAGGATGAGGATGGGAATAAGGTATATACTATGGGCCGAGGCAGGTCAAAAATTTTAGTTCCCGGTATATTTAATCTGATCGATATGTTGATTGAAGAAAAGGCACTCGACGAAAAAATTATTTTATCGAATACGTCTCCGACCGTACCTTTCACGATGACATGCGGAGGGATGCTTTCGCGATGGTTAAAGATTGATTTTCTAGGCGTGCCTTTATTGGTTATAGGGGCCAAACAAGCATATCAAGACATTATTCATCTCGTTCACCATACCAAGCAAGCCGCAAAAACCTCAAGTTCACAATTAATTATGCTGGATAATAAAGAATTCAAATAATGGTTAAGATCAAGCTGCAAGCTGGCACCGATACTCCATCGGTGTCAGCTTGTTTGCTCTATAGAGAAGACTCGTTACTTACCGATTATTCCGCTTTTGTACAGGCACCCACACTTCCACTTCCGCGTCTACCGGATTTCCATTCAGCAGAACTTCCGCGACTGGAGTACCGGAATACTCCCACTCAAAGGTATCGGTTAAGATGGTGCCAAATGCCTGATCCTCCAGCTTATCAAAAGCCAGACGCGACAAACCGCCGCTGCCCGATAGAATCAAATACTCGCTCTCCGGGAACCATACTTCTTCGGCAGAAGCCGGCAAAGCCTGAGAAGATTGGACGCCTGGGTAATAACACACGGTTTCACCCTCCTTGGCTACAACAGCGTAGCCATACGGACCTTCTGCCAAGGGTCGGAGTGCTGCCATTTGTCCGTTGTCAATCGCACTTTTAAAAAACGTTGTTTTTTGGCTAGAAAAATGTGGCGAGTGGATGCTTGTCCCACCTGTCAAAACCGTTTTGAATCCGATGATTCGAAAAGGTCCTTTTTTCTCTACTTTAAAATTGTTCATGTTCAACTGCCTCCCAATCTGTTGATCTTACCTACATCTGTATCGTAGCATGTCAAATATGACAACAGTGTGGCATACTTAAAGTGGAGGTGCGGCATGAAAATCGATCGTTTGATTGCGCTGATTGTCATTCTATTGGAACATGAGGTCATAAGCGCTAGAGAACTGGCTCAAAAACTTGAAATTAGCAGAAGAACCATCTACCGCGATATTGATACGTTAACACTTGCTGGGCTTCCCATCTTCACCCAACAAGGAGCAACAGGCGGCGTTGGCCTCATGAAATCGTATAAAGTAGACAAGAAGTTGTTCACACGCAACGACATTCAAACGCTAGTGACCAGCTTGAAGAGCTATAAGAAACTTTTTAACCATAAAGAGATCGTCCATGTGCTGGAGAAATTGAGCGCCATCGCTCATGACGGCGGAACTTCGATACCGGAAGGAAAGTTTGTTGTGGATTTATCATTAAATCAGGGGAATGAATCGTTGCGCTCTCTGCTAAGTTACGTAGAAACAGCCTTGAATGAAGAACGATATTTGACCTTTGATTACGTTGATACGGCAGGCCATGTTAGCTCCAGAAAGATCGAACCTTATCGGGTTGTTTTCAAAGAAAGCAGTTGGTATCTGCAAGGCTACTGTGTTGAAAAAATGGATTATCGGATATTCAAACTAGCTCGTATGAGCAAGCTGCAAGTTTTGCAAGCAACATTTACGCCGAGAGACTTCTCCCCGCTGCCGATGGATGGGGCGGATTGGATGAATCAAAATTGGATTTCGGTTACGATCCGTATTCACCTATCCATGATGGATAAAGTGATCGAACGATTTGGCGAAAGACATGTAATAAGCGTAGAGGGAGATACTTGCTTAGCAGCGTATCCCATCATTCACAATGAATTTGGCTACGACACGCTGCTCAGGTTTGGAGATAAATGTGAAATTGTAGGACCCTCTGAGGTGCGGGATGGTTTCAGGGACTATGTTCGTAGAATTCTGGCTAAGTACTCGTCGGTTTAACTATGGAAGAACAAGTATAAGTTCATGCCATATGAACTAACTGTTTTCTCGCTGGGTCCCAGCGCCATGTTAATTCACCATGCAGCCGCAGACCGCCATACCACTCATTCATTCCCTTCAGTTTCACCCAGTCCTTTACTCCCGCGGCTACTTCCAGCCCTAGTTCCGTTAATGAAATTTCACAATTTTCAAAGGATGGGGTAGTTTGCTTGCGATAATCAGGAAAAGTATGAGGCCCCCGTATCTCTAATAGGGCACTCGGTCGTTCCGACATCCCCCTTAATCGATACCAAAATTCCAAATCACCCATTCCAAGCAGACTTAAGCGGCTCCCGACCTCTTGAAACAGCTCGCGCGGGGTATTTACCCCATGCTGGATAAGATCCACGATTGTCTGCTCAACAATTCCCAGCCCATTCATTATGGAGGGCAGGCGGGATACATGCATGTCAAGTGCCGCGTGAGCGAAGGTCAGCGCCGATGTGTCTTGATGCAAAATCTCAACATGTCGTTCTATGTCGGGGGAGGCATACGCCTCCCAAATTGCACTGCCCGTCTCAAGCTCCTTCTGTCCGATCCTCTGCCACGTACCCGACAATGCTTCCAACTGCTTGGTTGTCAGCTGACCCAGTCCTCGAAACAAATCAATTCCCGGATAGTCGCCGACACACAGTAAATTCAGCTTTGTACGTCCTTGTGCCCGTTTTGAAAACCAATGCAACAAATAACTTAGCATAAGCTGGTCAAACAAATCATGCTCGAACCATAGCACAACCTCATCGTATTTGTGGAAGTTCTCCAGAATCTGTTCTTGCGACTTACACTTTGTCACATAGTCATCTCTCGGAATGCCCATGGTTCTCTCCAAATACTCCGCTCTTGCCGACCTTTGGCCGGGCTCGCCCATTTCAACGAATACCGGACCTACCGGATACACTTCTCGCCAGACCAGGATATCTCCGCGAATATTTCCCTGCCTCAACTTATCGCCGACATGATCTCCGTTTACTATATGGAGCATGGATACTCCTCCTTCGTATAGATCGTTGAACATGAATGCATTAACGAATTTGAAGCTTTGCTTGCAGATCAAGCAAACCAACAAAGCCTCTATTCCACCGAACAGAATAGAGGCCCTTTTGCTTACTTAGTATTGTCCTTTGATGACAAAAAACGAACCTCGAATGGTTCCGGCTAGTTTAGACTTCTGCCTAGCGAACTTGAACTTCCCTTCTAACTCCTTGGGTACTTCCATCCCCTCAGAAAGCTTGAAACCAACGGCCCGCTTCTTAGGGTCATCAACCGTATACATGACATTGATCCCAAGACCATCCTCATAGAAGACGTAGGTAAATAGGATATTTTCCACTTGAAAACGCGACGTCTCTAAAGGTTTGGCCGCAAACGCAATGTCACGCTCTTGCAAAACGCGGTTCACATAATCAAGATTCTCCTGACTTTCGCTAGCTGGAACAACCGTAAATTCATGTTTATATTTGGTCATAAAGTAACGGGCTTCGTTGGCACGTAACCCAGCAAGTGCTTCTGCTACAGGTGAAGATTCTAAACCTACCGTAGACACATTTTTAAAATCAACGATATAAGACATTTCCATCCCTCGTTTTCTCTCATTATTTTCAAAAAAAGAAATTTATTTTTCTCCATCTACCAAATATTATACCAAAAATGGTTCAATATAAACGTTCACATTTGGATATGATGAAACTCGTTGTTTTTCTGCATTGAACGCGGAAAAAATAAAAAGGAGCTGCTCGTGCAGCTCCTTAGTCTTTTCGTATGTACCTGTTTATTCAAGCACCTACGTTATACTCTTTCAACCAATTCGATAATAACTCCGTCTGGATCTCGGAAGATTACCCATTTACGAGCATTAATTACCGTAGTGAGAGAGTCTGGTACAATATTGATCGGAGAGAAGAATTCGATTCCCTTCGACTCCAGTTCTTGTTTGGTTTGTTCCAGATCCTTTACATAGAAGCCGAAGTGCGTCGTTGTAAAAGAATGTAACGGAAGCGGTGCATCTACAGGAGATTTCGGCGATTCGAACTCCATTAATTGGATGACGTTAGCTTCCGATTTTAAGTACGCCACACGCAGTCGCGTATCTGGAACGCCGAGGCCTTGAGAAATTTCCTCTCCTTCAAAAGCGTCGGTCGGTCCAACGATCATTTCCAGTCCCAAGATATCACGGTAAAAAGAGACGGCTTTCTCCAAACTAGAGACTACGATGCCTACATGATAAAATCCTTGTAACTCCATTATAATACCTCCTAGTAATATCAATGATCCGACCTTTATTATACCTGCATATTTATAGAATGGGAATCTTTACCTCATAAATTCTATCATTCTTCAGGTACGGCTTAGTTCTGAATGGCTTTGCACCGGGCGCCGCTCGGACTGCCGGTATGCCTTCGGCGTCATCCCTTTCCATTTCTTAAACACCTTGTTGAAATAACTCTGGTCGTTAAAGTTCAGCCATGCGGCGATGTCGGTGATCGGATAGTCGGTTAGCGTGAGCAGCCTCTTCGCTTCCTCGATCCGTTCGCGTTGGACATGCTCGGAAATCGACAGACCAACCTCCTTCTTGAACAGGCTCGATAAGTAGTTCGGGCTGAGATTAGTGCGCTCTGCGAGCTGATCGAGCGTAATGTCTCCGTACAGATGGTTGGCGATCTCGTGCAGACAATCCTGCACGGCAGGCGAGTAATGACCACGGCGGACTTCCGCCACGCGGTCAACAAAGTCAAACAGCGCCTCCATGATGACAGCGTTGACCGCCTGCAGCGTATCCTTCTCCTCCAACTGCTGAATATAGAAATCACTCAGCGTAAAAGCATCTTCCTCGTGCATACCTCCTTCAATCGCCGAGCGACAAATGAGTGCGATTCCCGTAATCATCAGATTCTTCTCGCTGCGAAGCCGACTCCGCTTGGCCAACACACCGAGCTCGTCTTCGCCGATGATCGATTCCATAACAAAAGTCTTAATTCGTTCCCTATCTCCTGTGCGCACGTAGTGCAGCATAACACGCTCATGCGACAAGTTAGCGTGAAGCATGCCGCTGCGGCGGCTTCGAGACAGCTCGGCATCCGGTTCTTGCTTCTTCACAACCGGCTCCTGCAGCAGCACGCCGTCGGCCAGAAGATTCGCTGAAGGGTCGACAATCTTCCGGCGAATCGCATAGTAGATCATCAGACTCACCGCCCGGGCACGCTCCGGGGCTACCAAAGGGACAGCTTCATACAAATCTAGAAGCTGCTTCCTGTTGCTCGCATGGAGCTGATTCATCGCCTCGCTATCCCGCGGCGTCTCGTGCAAGTATGGGCCAACAACGAGCGTACCCGCAAGTCGGTCTTCATCGAGCGCGTTCACAAAGAAATATTGAAGCCGGGAACGGGTAAAATGGACCGGCTGCTCCGCAGCATAAAGCGCATAAGCGTAACCGGCAAGTTGATCGCGTATCGAAGCAAAGTACGGGCTCGCGTGAAGCGCACGATTAGCGTATTCCGATTCGATTTTCCGACCAGGATGTATGATAAAGACTGGCAGTTGAAGAGCATCATTGAGAAGCCGGCCAAAGACAGCCAGCTCCGACAGCTTATTCATGCGTACCTCCATAGGATTCCATCCGTGTTAACAATAGTATGTTAAAAAAGTACTACAAATCGTTGATTAATACAATTAACCGCTGTGCAAGCGTATTACACTAAGGATGCAGAGAATGTCTGCTACAATTATGGAAAGGGATGAATCACTATGTTGAATAATAAAATCGCTATCGTTACTGGCGCAGGAAGCGGCATCGGACGTGCAAGCAGCTTAAAAATGGCAGGCTACGGCTCGAAGATCGTCGCCGTCGATTATAACCAGACCTCCGGCGAGGAGACGGTTCGGCTTATTCAGGAGCAAGGCGGTGAAGCGATCTTCGTACAGGCTGACGTATCGAAAAGCGAGGATGTTCAGCGTTATGTGAAGGCTGCGGTTGATACCTACGGCCGCATCGATATTTTCTTCAATAATGCCGGTGTTGTACAGAAGTTCTCGAAGTTCGCTGACATTGACGAGAACGAGTTCGATCGGATTATGAACGTAAATGTTCGGGGCGTCTTCCTCGGTATGAAATATGTTTTAAAAGTGATGGAGGAGCAAGAAAGCGGAACGATCATTAACACCGCTTCGACGGCGGGGGTGAAGAGCGAGCACAGCGCTTCCGCTTATTCCGCTAGCAAGCATGCGGTTGTCGGCCTAACGAAGGGCGCGGCGATTGAATATGTGAAGAAAGGCATCCGTGTCAACGGCATTTGCCCGGGCGGCGTCGAAACAGCTCTTACGAAAGGCGTAGAGCAGGCTTTCATGTCTGGCGGCTACGTACCAGAGGAAGTCGGCAATATGCGTATGGGCCGCTATGCGCAGCCAGACGAGCTGGCGGAAGTCGTCGCATTCCTTGCTTCCGATCGCGCCAGCTACATGACAGGTTCCATCGTACTGGTTGACGGCGGGTTGACGCTCTAAATTGTTCCTTTTCTTCACCAACATTGTTTAACAAATCAAAATGCCCGTTTCAAGCCACTGAGGTGGCTTAGAACGGGCACTTCGTTATTTTCCAGGCATCGTAATTCTATTTAAGCATTTGATACACTTGTTCGACATCCTTATCCCCGCGGCCAGACAGATTAACAATAATAATTTGATCCTGCCCCATCGTCGGCGCCAGCTTCTTCGCGTATGCAATCGCATGCGCGCTCTCTAGGGCAGGGATAATCCCCTCCGTGCGAGACAGTTCCTGGAAGGATGCCAGCACTTCCTCATTAGTGACAGTTGCATATTCAGCCCGGCCCGTCACCTTCATGTGGCTATGCTCCGGCCCAATGCCCGGATAGTCAAGCCCCGCGGCGATCGAATAAGTCTTCTTCGGCTGACCTTCTTCGTCCAGCAGCACTAAACACTTGAAGCCGTGAATGATGCTCGGGACGCCTTGAGTTAAAGACGGCGCTTGATCGGGCTCGACGCCAATCAAGCGAACAGTTGGCTCGTCGATGTAGTGAGCGAATGCACCAATCGCATTGCTGCCACCGCCTGTGCAGGCCACTACCGCATCCGGCAGCCGGCCTTCTTTCTCTATAATCTGCCGCTTCGATTCTTCGCTAATAATGGCCTGAAAGTGCTTGACCATCGTCGGAAACGGATGCGGACCAACTGCGGAACCGAGCAAATAAAACGTATTTTTATAATTACGAACCAGATCGTCCAGCGCCTCATCTACTGCATCCTTCAATCGTCCTTGGCCTTTATTAACCGGTACAACCGTCGCGCCAAGCAGCTCCATCCGGAACACATTAAGCGCCTGCCGGCGCGTATCTTCAGCTCCCATGTAGATGACACATTGCATATTAAACATAGCGCAGGCCGTTGCCGTAGCAACACCGTGCTGTCCGGCACCGGTCTCAGCGATGATCCGCTTGGCACCCATCCGCTTAGCTAGTAAAATCTGGCCAATCGCATTATTGATCTTATGTGCTCCGGTATGATTAAGATCCTCGCGCTTTAAGTATATCTTCGGTCCTCCCCAAGCTTTGGTCAGCCGCTCCGCATACGTCAGCGGATTCTCGCGGCCGACATATTCGCTCAGGTAATAGCGAAGCTCCTCCTTAAACTCCGGGTCGTCTCTTAACTTGTAAAATTGCTCACTCAAATAACTCAACACTTCCTGCAATTCCGGCGGGACAAAGCTGCCGCCAAACTCTCCAAAATATCCCTCTTGCTGCAATTGTTGCTCCATTAGTAAGCGCCTCCATTACTCAATAGGAATCGACATCCACACCTATCCATCTTACCATAAATCACAGCGGAACCCATCCATATTTATCCAAAATAATCTTAACCAATCTATCAGCCAAAAGGATATTGCAAAATAGAGCCTCATTTTGATTGAGGCTCTATTTCCAAAAGAAAAGTGATTCAACTAAAATATAATTCCGATAATAATAGCAGATAAAACGCTTACAAGTGTGGCGCCATATAACAGCTTCAATCCAAATCTAGCAACAATATTCCCTTGTTTTTCATTCAACCCTTTCACTGCACCCACGATTGTACCAATGGAACCAAAGTTAGCAAATGAGATTAGAAAAACGGAGACAATCGCTGTCGTACGTCCGCTTAAACCGTCTTTGATCTTAACAAAGTCAAGCATAGCAACAAATTCATTCGAAACAAGCTTTGTCGCCATAATACTACCCGCGCTAACGGCTTCATGCCATGGCACACCGATAAGAAAGGCAATGGGTGCAAAGACATACCCTAAAATTCCTTGAAACGAGATACCGAATATGCCACTGAAGACCCCGTTAATTAAAGCAATGATCCCAACAAAACCAACTAACATTACCCCAACTACGATGGCTACTTTAAAGCCGTCCATAATATATTCGCCCAGCATCTCAAAAAACGTTTGTTTTTCCTCTTCCTGAACATCAATAATATCTTCTTCTGACTTAACTTCGTACGGATTAATGATAGATGAAACGATAAAGCCGCCAAAAAGGTTTAATATTAATGCAGCCACTACATACCTAGGTTCTAGCATTGTCATATATGAACCAACAATTGACATGGACACCGTCGACATTGCAGACGCACATAATGTATACAAGCGATGCTTTGGCAATGATCCAAGTTGGTTTTTCACAGAAATAAATACTTCATTTTGTCCTACAATTGCAGCTGCAACCGCATTATAAGATTCCAATTTCCCCATGCCATTTATTTTACTTAGTACCAAACCAATATATTTGATAATGAACGGCAATATTTTGTAATGCTGCAAAATCCCTATTAATGCTGACATAAAAACAATTGGCATCAAAACATAAAGGAAAAATGTGTAGGCTCCTTCATTGGCAATCCCGCCAAAAACAAAGTTAGTACCTTCATTGGCATATTGAAGTAATTTTGCAAAACTATCAGCAAAACCTTTTATTAAAAATTCGCCTATGCTTGTTTTTAGTATAAGCAGTCCCAAAGCAATCTGAATAGCAATCATTACAATGATTGGACGATACTTAATATTGCTCTTATTGTTGCTTGCAAGCCATGCTAGTAATAGAACAATAATCAGACCGGCAACAGAAACTAAATAATGCATCTCTATCCCTCCATGACTGTGTTAAGAGCTATTTCGACCATTTCATAAAAGGATTGTTCACTCTCTTTATGAGTTAAGTGTTCCTGTGTTAATAACTGACTGCCTACTGTCAAAATCGATAGTGCTTTTACATCATACTTAGCGGCTAAAGTATAAAGGGCTGTGCTTTCCATTTCTACCGCTAATACGCCGAAATCCATAAACTTGTGAAGGCGATCTAAGGTCTCACGGTAAAATTCATCAGAATTATAGATGTTGCCAACAAAGACATTTAAATTCTTACCTTGTGCTTGTTGATAGGCTTTCATTAACAATGAAAAATCTGCCGTAGGAGCATAATTACATCCATGGAAAATTTTCTCCGTATAGTTACTATCTGAAGAAACGGCTTGAGCTAATACAATATCGCGGATATTAATTTCTTCCTGCATCGCGCCGCAAGTACCGATGCGAACCAATGTCTTAACTTCATAATCAACAATCAATTCCGTTGTATAGATACTCATCGATGGATTTCCCATCCCTGTCCCCTGAACCGACACCGGCACACCTTTGTATAATCCCGTATATCCATACATGCCTCTTACTTCGTTATAACAATAGGCTTCATCTAAAAAGTGTTCTGCTACAAATTTTGCACGCAAAGGATCTCCTGGAAGCAGAACACGGTCCGCTATTTCTCCTTTTTTTGCGCCTAAATGTCTACTCATATTTTCCCTCCAACTTTTCATGTT
Organism: Paenibacillus planticolens; assembly: GCF_013141725.1. GTDB lineage: Bacteria > Bacillota > Bacilli > Paenibacillales > NBRC-103111 > Paenibacillus_E > Paenibacillus_E planticolens. The sequence goes on from NZ_WHNZ01000045.1 coordinate 288,982, forward strand.
AAACTCTGGTTTACCGAAATCGCTTCCATCAAGAAAATCAGCTCCGGAACTACCTTGAGCATAACGGTTTTCTATCCTAGCAAACTAGACCAAAATCTTACGTAGGATACGGAAAATAATTGGTCAAATCATATGAGCAATTCTTGACGAATATTGTCTATATCCCTTTTGGAGGGGATTGTAGAGATCATAACAACAGGCACTGTCTTTAATGCAACCGGGATATTACTGATGACAAAATCAATATTATTTTGCTGCATCATTTCGTCGGTTAGCCCTTTCATGATGGAAGTATTAATGATCAACTGCTCCCCAATTTCCTTCTTTATCAAATCCGCTATGTAATGACGAATTGAAAATTCTTCCCCGATCACTAAGAAGGCCCTCTTCCTTTTATAACGCAAACTTGAACGAACAATTAAGGTTAACTTGGTTAAATGAAAATCATTATACAAAATGGAAGGGTAAGCTTTATTCCACGTTTGCATGCAGGTTTGCAATTCTTGATAAATCGGCTGGCACTCTTTTTGAACATATGCAATTAAATTACTTTTTGAAATCATCATCCATTCAGGAATGGCATTATCGATTAATAGCTTGTCAAAGAACTCGTAGATCTCCAAAATAAATCGTTCTTTCTTATCCAAGTTGGGGTATACCTTTGCCAATAGCGTTAGAAGCAGATTACCCATTTGATATTCTTCTTTACTTTTGTATAATTCGATTTCTTTCATCGGCGTTATTTCTGATCCTTCATAATAATGATATTGGCTGAGACTAACCAGTGATTGCATAAAGAATACTTCACTTTCGGGAAATTCAATGGCGTGCTTTTCTTCGAGACTCTTCGCAAGGGTTTTCACTGGTAAATAAAAAAAACCCTTTCCCCAAGGGTAACTATTCTCGTCGATTTTTACATATTTTCCTTTCGTAACTCTTTCTACAACAATGGCCAACAAAAAGGATAATTTCCTTTTGGAATTGATAAAATAAACAATGTTTTTCTGTTTCTCTATATTTGTGATTAACTGATTTGTATAAGCAAAATCGACATTCTCAAAGGGCCATCCTGTGAACTCATACGCATCACAATATAGCTTCCAATAGAAATATCTAATATTCATTTCATTCCCTTTGATCATAGGTGTAGAATAAGTAATGCTTAACTTATACGCTTTTAGATCATTATTATTTAAGTGCACAATCAGTTTCTTCAAAGACGAGGTACTCATAAACATAGCCCCGGCAAGCTCCTCCACGGACAGTCGACCCACATTCGTAAACAACACATTCATCAGCCTATAAAAGGTGGTTTGTCTGAACATAGAAGAAATCACTTCACTAATCGGCTCACTTCGCCCATCACGTCGAAGAAATATTCCCTTTCCTCTAGAAACTTCAATGGTAACACTAGGTGGCAATTGCTTGCTGATTTCCTCAACCATCTTACGGATTGTTTTATCTGAGATACCAGAACTTTTTTCAACTTCGGCTAAGGTAAACCATCTTTGTTCCGTATCCAGCAGCGTTAATAGTTGGCTAGCTAATTTAAATTCCTTATCCATTTTTCCACCCTGTTTCAATTCAATTTGAATGTTTAGGCAACGCTTAAGTCTATTTGCAGTTTATATCAAATTGTTCTTGGGTAAATTCAAGATTACATTAAATTGATCGCCATGAATCTCGATTTTGATATCTCCTTTGTGCAGCTCGACGATACTTTTGACAATTGCGAGGCCTAGTCCAGAACCTTCTGTCTGACGGGACTCGTCCGCTCTTTTAAACCGTTCGAATAACTCTTCCGCAGCAAAATCAATTTCATAGACAGCTGTATTTTGGATTTTGAATAAAACGTTATCTGTAGATTCGTCCAAATAAATATATATTCTGGTGCCAGGAAGAGAATACTTCTTAGCGTTGCCAATTAAATTTTCAAATACACGCCAAATTTTATTTCCGTCTAAATTCGCATACATAGGCGATTTGGCTATTTTTACACGAACCTCAATGGAAGCATCGCCAACATTTGTGCTGAATTCAGCAATGGCCTGCGTCAGCAATGTTGCCACATCGATGGTTTGAATATCCATTTCCACCGCGCCACTGGTCATTTTGGACACCTCAAACAGGTCTTCAATTAATAGCTTGAGCCTTAAAGCTTTACGATCTAGAACTTGGACGTAAGACTGTGCTGTTTCTGAATGTAGCTCTTCTTTTTTTAATAAATCTACGAAGTTGATAATGGAAGTAAGCGGTGTCTTCAAATCATGCGACACGTTCGTGATAAGCTCAGTCTTTAACCGTTCGCCTTTAATTTGACTATCTAGTGCATTCTGATACCCTACCTTCATATTATTGATGTAACCCGCAAGCTTGGAAAGAGCGCCTCTCCCGGTTTCTTGAATCGTATATTGAATATTCCCTTCAGCGATTTCTTTGGTCCCGTTGACAATCTCAATGAATCGCCTGAATCTGCTAATTGTATAAGGAATAACAAGCAGAATATACAACACCTCGTAGAGAATGAGCCACACCATCTCATACCTACTAGAATAAGTTGCTGCTATCCAACCACAAATACCTGCTATTGCTGTTAAAACAAAAATAATAATGATGGCAAGCGTAATATTTCTGTCTTTAACCGCACCTTTCCATAAATGAATATAGTACACCAGCGCACTCCCCCGCCAAAGTTCACGTTGCTTAGGTGTATAGTTCGAATGAAAAAGCGCCTTTCCCACTATTAAGCAGACAACAGTAGCTACTAAAAAGCTTTGTATAAATTCAGAAATTCCTTGAGCCACGTAAAAGTAATAACGCAGAGATAGAGCACAAATCGACAATACGGTCGCAACAGATATTGTTATAAGATCAATAGGGACTCGTCGTTTTGATTTATTTTTTTTCAATTTTGTATCCAATCCCCCATACCACCTTCAAGTATTTCGGGTCCTTGGGATTAATCTCAATTTTCTCCCGGATATTTCTGATATGCACAGCGACAGTATTTTCCGAGGCTAAGATGGGCTCATTCCATACCCTCTCATAAATCTGTTCAATCGAAAAGACCCGGCCCTTGTTCTCCATCAGCAGTTCTAGAATTTTATATTCTTTTGAGGTCAGCCTGACATCTTCGCCATCCACCTCAACGGTCTTCGAGCTTTTATTTAGGACCAAACCTCTTACCTGAATGATCTCGTCCCCAGTCATCTGAAATGCACCTAAATTCGTAAATCTTCGCAGCTGGGATCGAACTCTCGCGACTAGCTCTAAAGGATTAAACGGTTTTGTAATATAATCGTCGGCTCCTACGTTAAGTCCAAGAATCTTGTCATTAGCTTCCGACTTGGCAGAAAGCATAATAATCGGTATATTTTTACTTTCGCGAATTTTAAATGTAGTCTTGATCCCGTCCAATTGCGGCATCATTAAATCCATGATGATTAGATGGATTGTTTCTTTTTCTAGTATTTCAAGAGCTTCTAGACCGTTAGAGGCTGTAAAGACCTCAACGCTGTCGCTTTTTAAGTAAATCACGAGCGCTTCTCTGATTTCCAATTCATCATCTACGATAAGAATATTATTTTTAGCTATTTTTTTTCACCTTCATTAATATTTTACTTATACTGCTTATTTTCGCCAAACCAGCGTTGATATATCCCTGAAAACTTACATTGCTTGGGTTAGCGGTTGCTTGCGCTAGTGTATCCGGGGAAGCCTCTTGATCCGTGTAGAATCCATGCACCCCGAAGCTGCGTAATAATGTCATGGTTTGTGTTTTATCAACTGTGTGAACATAACTTTTTACCCCTAGCTCATTTAGAGAGTGAACCAGATTAGGGTTGATGAATACCCGGTATGTGGGCATAGCCACGACCGAAATATGATTATCCTTCACAAATTTTACTATACTTGCTGCCGAAGCGTCAGATTTGTATAGCGAGTAAATTTTATTGGGAAAGGGGTAGATTCCCATTACAATATTATACATTTCGGAACTGAAAATTTCGGGAATCATTCGTTCTAGTAAAGAAGGATCTGTCCTAAGCGTCTCATTTACTAAAGACTCAAATTGTTGCTGGATTTTTTCTTTGCTATTTGCTTTCGTATCGATTATCAAATTAAAATCAGGATATTTCTGCATCAATCGTAAGATGTCATGTAATGCAAGCGGATGATATTTGCCCAGTATAAGTGAGCTCTCGAATTGCGACATCGTTAATACACGACCTGGCTGATCTAAGAGACCTCGCTGTAACTTCTGCGACCAATCATGCCTTGCAATAAGTTCCCCATCTGTCGTTTGCAAAAGATCTACTTCGAATAAACGATACCCTCTGTTATAGTTTGATAGGAATGCCTCATAAGAGTTCGTATAGCTGGAACCATCGACTCCGCCTAATGCATGTGCAATAAATTCATTTTCTTCCCAATTGCTACTATGACTGGTGGAAGCCTGATTCTCCTTCCCGAACCAGATAACTCCCCATCCGCACCAAACAAGAGTAAGTGTTATCAATAAGCTTAAGAATACTGTTTTCTTAACCATTTGTTTTCCTCCTTAATAATACCTGTAAGCCATGTTACAGGACTGTTTTTAAGGAGGACTGGCGAAAAAACGAAAAAAAGTATGAAGTTTATAGAAAATAGAATAAACCCATGCGTAATTGCATGGGCTTCTCATAAATCCAGACGTGTGGGTTATCGAAATTGTAATTTAAAGCAACTTAATCAGCCCTTCTAGCTCATCAACCAATACTTTTGCAAGTTCAAAATTAGTATCTTTTAAAGCCAATTCTATTTTCATTTCAACCGATTTTTTATTTTGCTCAGTTTCTAAATAGTCTTTATCAAAATGACTAGCATAAATCATCTGTCTAAATTTCCGCATACTCATTTTTCTAATCGTCTTATCGTCAATGATTAAAACATAATCCATACCATTTACAACAGAATAGAAATCATGAGAAATCATGAGAATCGCACCTTTATAGTCTTCAATGGCTTTCTCCAGTGCTATTTGTGTATAGGTGTCTAAATGGCTTGTCGGCTCATCAAGAAGCAATATGTTTGCTTTACTGGCAGAAACTTTAGCCAATTGAAGCATATTTTTTTCTCCACCAGATAGAGATTCTATCTTTTGATTAACGATTTCTCCTTCAAAGCCATAGTTTGAAATATACGATCTAACATCATCATACGTTTTAAACCCAGCATCGATGAATTCTTCCAGTATTGTATTAGAATCCTTTAGCACCTCTCCTTGATTCTGAGATAGATAAGCCACTTTAACATCAGCATTTATTTCAATTGAAGCATGATTATTTTTAAAGATATCTCGGAGTAAAGTCGTTTTCCCGGTACCGTTTGGACCAATAATGGCTACTTTATCCGTAGATTTTATCTCAAAATTAACATTGTCTAAAAGCAACTCATCAAAGGTAACACTATAATTATTGACATTTACAACAATGGTGTCTTCAATTTCATTCTCAATACCGAAACTGATATTCGGTTGCTTAATTTCAACAAATGGTGCCTTAATTCTACGCGCTTCCAATCTCTCTTGAAACCTAACTCTAGCTTTTAACGCTCTACCTCTAGATGCTTCTGAATTATACGTTGCGATAGCTCTAAGATTATCAATAATGTTATCGTATCTCTCAATTTCTTCTTGTTCAGCGACTGCGATTTCTTGCAACTCAATTTTTGTCTGAAGTAATGAGAAATTATACTCAATATACCGCCCATCAAACTCTTGGATCTCCATGTTTTCAAGGTGTATAATTTTGTTGAAACAATGATTCAAGAGATATCGGTTGTGCGTAACGACTAGCAGCATTCCTTTGTGAGAATTAATAAGATTTTTAAGCGCATTTAGGTTTTCAAAGTCTAAAAATACATCTGGTTCGTCCATAATGATTAAGTCTGGACTACTCAGCATTTCCTTCATCACTTGAATAAGTTTGAATTCCCCGCCACTCAGGTCGGATACCCTAAGATCTTTTAGCTTCATGAGGTTTGCTAGATTTAGTTTCTTATTAATGTTGCTTTCAAAATCTTCCCCACCGATTGAATCAAATGCGTCTAAAGCTAATTGATACTTTTCTAATAACGAATCAATATCCGATGATGTTTCCATTTCAGTACAAATAGATGTTATTTCATTTTGTATCTTAATAAATTCTTCCCCTATATATTCAAAAACTGTTGTTTCTTTCGTTTTATCTAGTTGTGAGAATTGACTTACATGCCCAATTTTGCAAGTCGGATCTATTTCTAACATGCCCTCGAACAAATATCTTTCTGGATCCATCAGTATATCGATCAATGTACTTTTCCCACTGCCACTTGTTCCTATAAAAGCGCAATGTTGTGCCTCTTCAAGCGTAAATGAAATGTTTTTATATAGTTCTTTTTGCGGAAATGAGAAGGATAAGTTTTCAACTTTTATCATAGTATTACCTTTCTTTATAACTAAAATAGTGACTATTATTAGATGTATTGCAAAACATTGACTTTGAGTTTACCGTTGTTAGAGTAACACTGTTTACAACCAACTTCAATCCCTTTGGGTTACAGAATGGGTCTTCTTACATATTATTTAATCAGTCATTTTTTTAAGCTCAAAAATAGTTGCCTCTGATAACAAGATAAGCCTGTTGTTATTAACAACAAAAAAACTTACACTTACAGGTATGCTTTGTTTTGTAGAAGGGTCACTTATAACTATTGCTTTTACTACATCATTTATATTTAAGTCTGGGATATCTATTTTATATAATCTATAAAAAGAGAGGGAGTTTTCGCATGCCGCTGTAATCTCATATAATGGATTTTTTAGTTCATATTGATATTTCTTATAGTTTTTTAGTCCTTTTGATGAAAAAAAGTCTTTTTTGATGATAATTTCATCTCCAATAAATTTTTGCCCTGTTGGATATTCAGAAGCATCATTATATGAATTTGCAAATCCTAAAAGCTTCTCAACTTTCCAAGTTCCATAGAAATATTTTTCAGTTTCACTATCCAAATTTATACGTTCTACAGTACAATATTCGGATGTGTTTTTTGGAATAATAGACTCATCCGTTTCAGGTTTAGGCTCACTAGAAGTATTTGGATTTGATGTCATTTCAACATTTCCACAAGCCGATGCTAGCATCAACATTATCATAATATAAACCAATAATATTTTTTTCATATTTCACACTCCCACTATAAAGTTATGTTTTCGCCCTGTTTACTCGCTTGCTAACTGGAAGATTTGCTCAATGAACCGGAAGTTGAGTAATAATAAATCCTAGCCGTTGCGACAATCTACCTTCAGTTTAAACTTGATTCACTACCATCAGGTATCTTTAAATTTTGTAGACAATAAAAAGCTCGCATAAGCCTGTTTACACATTGTTTTCCATAGAGAGTGGCCTATCCCACTCCTTACGGTCTGCATGCTGCAAATACAGGCTCTTGCGAGCTTTCTTTCAAAAAAACTTGCCGCTACTTATGATACGGTTCAGCATATCACTCTAACGACGAATATTCAAATAGATTTTGACTTAGCTCTTTTGAAAGCCCTCTATTCTCAAGAGGAAAACAACCCGAAAATAGAACCATGATAATCCGAAAAATTAATATGTCCCCCTAGAAAATACCCAATTGAAATAAAAATCGCACACCAGCACAGGGCTCCCAAGCCCGAGTAGAGTATATATTTCCGTGGGTTCATGGCGCTTATCCCTGCCAGATAACAAGTCAGATGGCGGAGCCCAGGAATATAGTAGCCGACGCATATCGCCCAGGGGCCGTAACGCTCGAACCAGTTCTCTGTTTTCTCTATCCTTTTGGTCGTGAGCTTGACCCATTTTCCATACTTCGACAGCAGCGGCTTGCCGAACTTCCGCCCAAGGGCGTAGCTGCACAGCATGCCACACATAGCCCCGAGGACGCTGATCACAAGGGTTACCGGGAAGTAAAGCAGACCAATTGAAGAAAGATAACCAACAATCATCATGAGAATCTCATCAGGCACAGGCAAACCAATAATGCCAAGCGTAAGACATAGGAAGATGGCAATATAACCGTATTGGATAACGATATCTTGTAAGAAAGCGATGATGTTCACACTCCAGTTCTAATGATTTTGGGCAAGGAAGACTGTCATGTGCTCCACCGGAAAATCCACACCCCAAGTCAACCCGTTTTCCATAAAGGTTAATGAGGCGGGCTTGTCCTTGTACGCTGTGAAGCATCTCGTCTCCTGAATGATTCACCGCCCTTTCAGTATCTTAATGCCTCCCTTGTCAATAAACCTAGTGCCGAATTGTCACATGACGCTTTCAAAGTGGCTGGATGTCATGGATGACGAAATGCAGCTTGTTGGTGTGACAACTCCTTTGCCATACTGGGCTCAGCCGATTGTTAAGCGGCAAATCTAATGGTCAAGGAGACATCATTTATGAAGAAATGGATTCGCACAAATCGAAAAGTTCAGCTAGTAACTGCACTACTATTAACTGCTACGGTCATTACCGCATGTATGGGACCAGGGAACGCACCCAATACCCCGCAGGCTTCTGCGCCAGTTACATCAGTGAAGCCCGGCCTGGAGGGGCCGCGGGATGCCAAGGAACTGGAGGCCTTTGCAGATGGCATTTTTGCGGACGCGATGAAGAAGTATAATACGGTTGGTTCTAATTTTGCGGTCGTATCGAATGGGAAAGTGCTGCTAAGCAAGGGTTACGGTTATGCCGATAGGGAAAATAAAATTCCGGTAGACAGCAGCACCGTATTCCAAATTGGTTCTGTGACGAAGCAGTTCACGGCATTGGCAGCTATGCAACTAGTTGATAAGGGAAAGATTGATTTGCATCACGATATCCAGGAATATCTGGGAGGGATGAAGGTACCGAATACAACAGGAAAAAAACTGACGATGTACGACCTGCTTACGTATACAAGCGGCTTTGACAAACCGGATATCCTCTCGGGATCGGAACCGGAATATGTGAATCAATTCTTCCCGATGAAAGAATCTCTCGAATCGAATATGCCGACTGTTGTCAGGCCTCCGGGGGAAGCGTACACCTACGATAATTTTGGATTCACACTGGCGGGGTACGCGGTAGGGGAAGTATCGGGCATGTCATTCGCCCAGTATATGGAGGAAAATATTTTCAAGCCGTTAGGCATGAACTCGACGAATGTGCGGTTTAAACCCGAACTGCTCAGCAGAATGGCTGCCCATTATGGGCCAAAAGGTGAGCTGATCGCCCTGGAGGGATTCAAACCAACCGATCGGCCTAGCGGCGGCATGGTATCAACCGCAGATGACATGGTGAAGTACCTTATGATGCATCTGAACAATGGAACGTATGAAGGCAAAGAAATCTTAAGTCCCAAGAGCATCGAGCAAATGCACACCTACCAGGTGTTCCCTGACAAAGAGTTCCCTGTCACAACCATCGGATTCGAAGGCTACTTCAAAGAGAAGATGAATGGTCAACATGTGGTTCTCAAAGGGGGAAATGTGACCGGTCATTCTTCCTTGATTGTTCTTCTGCCGGAGAAAAATACAGCGTTCTACATGTCCTACAATAACGACTCCATGATGAGTCTCGACGTGTATGAGGCATTTATGAATCATTATTATCCGAGAAAAGATGAGGCTCCACAGCCATCCTACTCTTCAATCAGTGAGCAGCAGGCCAAGGACTACACAGGATTGTACCAAAACACGCGTCTTGGATCCATGAGGACCCGCGTTTCCTATTCAGACGGAAAATTGGTTATGGAGACAGGAGATCTGGGCAAAAGTACGTTGAAAATGATCCACCCTTTACTCTTTGAGGATGAATCCGGCAATAAAGTAGCCTTTCAAAAAAATGGGGCAGGCCAAATCACCTATTTCTATTACATGAAGCTTCCGCACTACGTGGGTTATGCACAAAAAGTTAATATGGATGCGCCATTCACTGATGTACCGGCGGACAGCAAGTATACGTCTTATATTCACAATCTCCATGCTTTAAAGATCATGGACGGAAAGTCGGCTACCCTCTTCGATCCGGAAGGAACGTTAACTCAGGGTGAGTTCTCGGAGTTGCTACTTCACGCCCATGGCTGGGAATCCATGCCTTATACGATTGAACCAAACAAGAAGCAGATGTTGTCCGGATTGCCTAATTATCAGCCTGATTCTCCTGTCACCAGACAAATGGCGGCAGTCATGATCCAAAATCTGAGACAAGCTGAGCCTGGAGCCAAGGTTACATTACGTGGCGAAACGGATGCCTGGGCAGTTGAAGCCATTACAGCCCTTGTATCCCAAGGCATCATGGACCCGGATACCAAGATCAATTCGGACGGCTCCATCAACTTCCGTTCCAAGCAGCCTCTGAAGCGGCAGGAAGCGAGTGCCTTATTGGATCTGGCATTTGATTACTACACATTGCCAATCGGTAAATGAACGGAAACCATAATTCCGAAAAAGTAAAAACCGGCCTTTAAAAATCCAAATGGCGGGTGTTCGATCTTACGAAGCAGAATCACTCCGTAAGTCGGCACCCGCCACTTTGATAAATAACTTGAGGGTTATTCCAGAAGCCCGGCCTCCCTCGCTTTTTGCACCGCTTCCTCCCGGTTGCGGACCCCCAGCTTCATATAAGCCGATGATGCATAGTTTCGAACCGTACCATCGGATAAATACAATTTGGAAGCAATGCTTTTATATCGCTGCCCTTTCGACACAAACTGTAAAATTTCAAGCTCCCGCGGCGTTAACTCATAGGCCGATGACGCTTTGATTGGCGAAGGATCATCCCCGCTATTGTCCGCTTCCAACTGGGCAAACAATTTGTGCGACATGCCCTGATCGATCAGCGTACCCCCGCGGTAGACGGTACGTATCGTTTCGGCCAGCTCTAACGGTTGCATAGACTTCAATAAGTATCCATCCACCCCGCTTCGCATCGCCTCCAGAGCCTGTTTGGTATCCTCAAACGTGGTGAGAATCAGAATGCGGATATGGGGCCACTTTTCTTTTATCGTACGGGATGCGGAGATTCCATCCACATTCGGCATTTCCAAATCCATAAGCACCAGCTGCGGCTGAAGCTGCCTGCACAGCTCGATCGCTTGCTCGCCATCCTCTGCCGTCCCAACAACTTGCAAATCCTTCTGCTCCTCCAGCAGAGTCCGCAGACTTTCACGGAAAAAGGGTTGGTCATCGACGACCAACAGGCGGATAACTTCATCCTTAAGCTCCGTTTGTCTGGGCAGTGTACAGGTAACGAGAGTGCCTTCTCCCGGCTCCGAATAGACGGCCACATGGCCTTGCAAATTCATCGCCCGCTCCTTCATGGCGCTTAAGCCAAAGCCCTCCCTCCCATTCTCCATCCCGCGGCCGTTATCTTGAATTTCCAGTCTCGTCTGCTGGGGCTCGAATTGCACGGAAACCTTAATCTCTGTCGAGTTTCCATGACGCACAGCATTCGTCAGCGACTCTTGCAGGCAGCGATAAAGTGCTGTCTTCGCTTGCTTCGTTACAGGGTATTCCTCCCCGTAGGCATGGAAACGAACCGTCACCTTGGCATGCTCCTGAAACTCCTCCGCCAGCTTTCTCAAAGACTGAAGAAGCGGGAGCGCCTCATGCGGCGATTCGATTTGATGCACGTAGTTTCTGACCTCCTCCATATTTTGGCGGGCCAGGTTCAATAGGGCGTCAAGCCTTTCCGTTCCTGTATCCGTTGCCAACTCAGGACGCAACGTTTCCAATCCCATAATGAGCGAAGTATAGGCGAGACCGACGGTATCATGAAGCTCTTTGGACAGTCGGCTCCGCTCTTCGGCAAGCGTGATGCGCTCGATTTGGGAGAGGTACTGCTCCAGCACCGCATTTTGCTCGCCAATAATTTCGCCTTGACGATGATTGAGCACGAGTAAATGGAAGGAAAATCCGAAGACATATGCCATCCCTATGTGGACAGCCATGACCCAGTATTCACTCTGCTCTGCAAGCAGCTTGATTATGGCAGGCAGGAGCAATATGGATACAGGCCCTGACCAGAAATAGGCCCTTTGCGCGCTGTGGGCGGCAATTAAAAAGGCATACAGCAGGAATGAGAAGTAGGCTTGCGGAAAAAATGAAGCCAGATACAAGCACAACCCGCCCGAGATCACGATTTCGGCAAACAGGTAGTATTTATAATCAAGCTGCAAGCAAAGCCATGGAACGGAAAAAGCAATCAGCTGCCACAGCACAAGGACCACAATTGGCAGCGTGAAATATTCTTGCAGCTTTATGCTCGTAAACACGAGAGAAATGCTGCATATCAGGCGGATTATGAACATGAGCCAGTCGTACCAGTACCATCGCTTGACCATATCGAACAAAACCATCAACCCCTAAGACCTTCAGTATGACATTACGTAACTAGTATAGAGTAAACTGCTATAGAGTAAACTACCACCCGACGACCTACGAGGCCAAGCCGGGCATGACGTCTACCGGTTCACATGCTTGATCATCAGACGCGTGTAGCCGCCTATCAAGCGCACCAAGCGGCCCGCAAGCCTGTAGCTCACCATCATCAATACGACCCCTGCGGCCGACACCATCACGGCTTTGGCAACCGTATCTATCGACGCACCCATAATGGAAAGGTTGATAAACCGATAAAGAAACGGGACCACAATCAATACAAGCGGCGCCGCGTAGAGCAACGTCGCACTGATCAGACTTAAAATCCCTATCGGAAATTTCAACAGCAGCCAACCAATTACGATCCAGTTGCTTAGGTTCAGCAGCTCCTTTTTCGCTTGAAGCCAGTTGGACACATCGGGGTTGACGGATTTAACGCAAGGCTCGGTGGTAACGTCCGTATAGATCTTGGTCTGTACTCGTTCAAATTGCAGGAAAGCGGTCGTCGTCCGCAAAACGTGAGTCAGGAGAGGAACGCCCGCGACGGTAAACGAAAGACTCAAGCCCAATGTAAGAGCGACCAGATAGAAGCTGAAGTAAAACAATCCGGTGACAAAAGTAAGCAGCAGGAAATAGCCGTTTTGAACAAAACTGACGACGGTTCTGGCCATCAAAGAGCCCACATCCTTTCCAAGTAGTAGATGTATTCTACGGATCTTGATGTCAAATCCGCCAGTGTCATAATGTCATGTGACATAAAATGAACGGAGCTATCCGCAGCAACGTTAATAACTTTCAAAGCAGAAGTAAATTTTTTCTGCGGCGTCGACGACGAGCATTAAAATACCAAGCACATCGTACGGGTTATAAGCCGTCGATCGTTTTTTCGCCGTCACTTAACGGCTAAATTTTGTCCACTTGTGGCAAAGACTTTTACAAGAAACAAAGGACAGTGAAACTTTATATGGGCTTTATCCAACAGATAATTCATTTAGCAGCACAAATCAGAATTAAAGCATTGCATCTCAGTTCTGTGCTAACCAACTTTAGTTAGGAGTGGCAACGATGCACGATAAGGTATCTGATATGCAAAAATTTAGTCATCACTTATGATAAGTCTCAGCTTAACGGGTCTATCAGCGAAAAATGCGATAAGACCTACCGCGGCTTGGTTTTTATAGATACCAAGCTTCTCTTATGTACGCTTAGAATTCATCCTCATTTTCCATCACTTCTGACAGTCTTCGATTTAAGAATACTCCATCTATCAATCCTTGCCTGTACATAATTTCAATGGCTAGTGCCAATTGAGCTTGTTCTTTCTCTTCGTAAGAAAAAATTGTTGGGTGTCTGTCTATTGGAACACACTTAAAAATTTCTTTTAATAAGGATTGAAGTTCTTTAGATAATTCTTGATATTCCTCATCTTGCTTCAGAACGTTATTCCCAATTTCATCTGTTCTCATAGCAATAAAATCATACAAATAAGTTCTAAGACTCTTTATCAAATTCAACACTTCCCCTCAAAAAAGTGACATCAAAGTGAATTCTCAATTATTAATATTGTAAGGTGAAATCACTTAGGTGTCAACGTGAACGTATACCCACCATATTCATATTGGTATAATATTGACATCACTTTGAAGGGGTATTGATTTTTATGGCCACAAATAAACGGGTCTTTACCTTACGATTAGAAGAAGAAAACTTTGAGAAAATCAAAATTATTGCGGATAAAAACAAACGCTCCATTGCCATGCAAATTGAGTATCTCATCGAGCAACACATCGCTGAATTTGAACAGAAGAATGGGATTATTGAGATTGAAAAGTAATATTTCTCAGGTAATTCCGATTTGGTTGATTACGGCTATTTGTCTTTTGCGCCGATTGAAATTTTAGTTTCCTTGGAATAAAATCGCCTTGAGTATTGTTTGCATGGCTGCATTATACTCAAGGTGAAATCATTTATGGTATTTTCTCCGAATCACAAATAGGGCGAAATTTAGCTTCATAATGTACTTTTGAATGCACCATCTAATTTAATAGCGCATTCTACTTCAGTTGATACGGGTGGTCATGCGACCGTAATGCCGCTAGTCAGTGCAGGATGTGTCCACCGACTCCGCTTTCTTGCTAATTCTCGGATGGACCAATTGAATGGCGTTAACCACCCCAACGCGTAAATTGTTATGGTATCAAATACCGATTACTTCAGTGATTAACGTTCACTGTTTTTATTTGATAACTCCTCAATATGAGAATGTAATTCTTCAATCCTCTTTGGTAATACATATAAATATTCAATCAGATAATCGAGCATATCAATTATGTACTTTGAAACAACCTCATCAGGTTCCCTTTCCAAATCAAAATGAGCTCCCAGATTTCCTCCAATTCTTATTGCATGAGCTAATGTTAATAATGGTTTCTGCAGTTCAGCATGACCTGCTATAACTTCAAGTTGTTTATTTAATGGCTTATTTTGCTCACTTTCTGGTAATAGTGATTTTGTAATGCCTTCAAGTAGACGTCTGCATAACACAACGGCCCCAGACCACTCACCAAGATTATACACATTTACTGCTGAGTTATATGCTCTCAGCATACTACTAGAAAACTTTTCGGTAATTTCCACCCCATCAGCAATTCTTCTTAATTCTGCACTTGGAGATATATATAAATCACCGGTCAATGTTTCTTGTTCATTTTCTTTTATTTCAACAAAGTAGAATCTTGATTCTTCCCCACATCCAGAGCACCTTGAAGATGTAAACATAGAACTCTCATTATATGAATCCCAAACTAATAAGAAATTGACTGTTCTTGAGCAATGTCCACATTTGAAATCTACAGATTTGGCTATCTTATACTTATTCGAGTCTTGATATTTTGCAATATTCTTAGGTTCGATAAATCGCAACGATATACATCCTTTCAAATTAATTTGGATTTAGCAATGTCTTTGTTTGCGAAATTCATAAATAGTCGTAAGTGTTTCTTTAGCCATTCAAGGGTTAAACATTTCTATAACACCCTTCATTGCCAATCCTACTAGCCTCCAGAGCCTCCTCCATCAACAAATTTTTCTGCCGTAACATGATTCTATTTTCCTTAAAACTCCCGATATGCCTATTCCTGCAACAACATCAGCATCAATTAATACTAATTAGTCGTACAGACCGAAGAGCCGGCCGCGATGCGGATAGTAGGTGCAGGCGATCCGCTTCACTACCAACTGCTCCAGGCAGACCAAGGGATGGCAACAGCCGATCCGCCACGTGAATACGGTATTATATGAAATTTTGTACATCCCGGATCACTCGCAAGTTTTCTCAATAAATGCTTCGCAAATAAATTGTGCATTTCTTTTGAAAATCTGCTCTCGCTTAAAATCTCCTTGCCTTAGCAAACAAGTAATTTCAATTTTACCTTGTGGAATTGCACAACATTTATTACAAAGCTGCGGTTTCTCAATACTATCCGATAATTCTTGAACAGTCCTCAGAGTATCTCGGTCGTATAATCCCCTTAAGAATTCAAACGTCATTTCTAAATTATCATTGATTTGTTCCATATCATATCCTAATTGCTTAGCTATAATTAATGTTGAGTTACATATTCTATGGACTTCAACACCACAAGCAAAAAAATAAATAATTGAGGTATATGTTGAAGTCTTTTCTTCTTCATTGACTAGTAATGCTCTATTTGTAACTTCAATTGGGAAACTCATTAGTCCACCTAACGGATTGGCGTGTTTTGCCATTGAAAATCTTTTGTAATTTTCTTGTTCTGCATTCAATTCATTTTGATTCAAGTATAATGAACGAAATAAGAAACCTACTTTCCATGGTTTTGTATATTCTTTATCATGATTTAGCCATTCATTAGCATGTATATCATCCAAAGCTATATACATAAGATCTAATCTCATTTCAATTAGATTCAATATCAAAATAGATGCATCTCTTCTATGTCCCAATGTAATTAATAGTTTAATAGAACTAATACATTCTAGCATTCTCTTCATCATGACTATACCAATAAATAGGGATGGTTTAGTTTTTTTAATCCTTTTAGATTCAGAAATCACTTCAGATAGAACTTTATTCCCTATATGCTGGAGTTCTTCAACTACTTCAATGTATTTATAAAGTTTTGAATCTATCAATTCTTGTGGAATCGTTATCTTCAAATTCTACAACCACCTTTTATTAATTTGCCACATTTCATATAACATCACGAACTTCATTGAATTTCCCGATATAGCCAATTTCGAAGACTATTAGCCATATCTTTATGTTAATTATCTTTCATCACAACGGCTAGAAACAGGGTGAATGTATGGCGAGACGAACTTTTCCAGTTAATTTTTCACCGTCACTTATGGTAGGGCTCCCCCTCTACGCTATAACGGCTAAAAAAGTGAAAGGAGCTTGCCTCGGCAGCTCCTTTCTGGTCAAAAAAACCTTTATTGTTTCTTTCGTTTTATTTGTTTACCTCCAAAAGGACCACCTTTGACTTGGACACTGTAATCTTTCTCTCTTAAAGCAGATGCATCCTTTTTCTTATACTCATCAACCAGAGTAAATTTGTTTTGAGAACAGTAGATTTGGCGTTCACATCCGATTATTTGCATAGAATTATAGTATTTAATTACTCCCGGCTCGTAAATAGGGAAAAACAAGTTTTCAATCGGCTCCACAGCCTTGTGATAGCTACGCTCACACAGTGTAATAATTAATTTGTCCGAAATTGGAAAGGCAAGTTCTATGCCCCTAGAGGCCAATCCACTATAACTCATAAAATCCTCAGGCAAGTGGGCTCTTTTAACCAGAGGTGCATCTGATGTATAAAATGGATCATCAGTTAAATTAACACCAACAAACCAAATATGTGAGTTAAGTACTGATGCGAACTCTATTAATTTCTTGGGATCGAATAAGAACGATAATTGATCAATAACCGCATGTGCTGGGTCTAGTTCAACGAAAAATTCCCCGGGCATGTAATTTTTGTCCTCGCTGTACATTTCCAGATCAAATATCATTTGCGCAATTGCTTTTTTCATTTCTGAAACTTGTCTTCTTGAGTCGCGAGTACGTAGATCCTGAATAATCAAGTGAATTGATAAGACTTGACGATCTTCATTGGATAGTGCCTTTTTGAAGTAAGGATCTGTGCTAAGGAAATACTTGATGCACAAGTTATTTAGCAGAGAATTAAACTCTCTTTCGAGTTTACTAAACTCCTTTTCAATAAATTCAATGTCCTGATACTCTGGAGGGAATTGATCTTTTGTCTGATTAAAAATATCTTCGGGGATATCGTAAAAATATGATTCGGCAGCAACATTCCTTATGTTTGTCTTATAAGGAGTCTTATTTATTATTTTGTCATAAACAAAAAGCTGTTCGTTAATTGAAAAACGCTTTAGATATGATTGAGGCACAAAATGCTGATTTTTAACTTTGGACACCAAAAATCACCACTCAAAAATTATTTCCCAAACGATTCCGCTTTTTCAATGTCCTTCTCAAGCAAACTCCACGCCTGCTGCGGTGATAACAGAAGTTTAAGACCGGATGAAATCTGTTCTACTTTAGCAAGGAACGCTGCTTTAAATTCCTCTTTAGTCATTCCTTCCTCATCACGCAGTCTGAGCATGTAACTAATAACCCCAGGTGCAGTGAATCCAAGATCTTTCGGACGGAATGGAGCGCCGTAGCCACCATTCGATGGGCCATTTACATCCAGTGTCGTCACTTCCATGAGCATGTCGAGAGCGCCCTTGTATCGCTTCTCGCGCATGAGGTGTTCACCCATGGAAAGCCTCACATTCCGGTATAGACCCCAGTCATCTTTCACGGCGAAGTCCATTGATCGCTCATTAAATAAGCCCCACAAGATGTCCGATTCGGAATAGCCGGGCTGAGCTTTTTTGCGCTTCTCAAATTCCGATTCGGAAACGCCTAGGTTGCCTAAGTGCTTCTTCAGGGCATTTTGATCAGCAATGATCTTCCGCTCTTGCTCAAATCGTTCTTTGCCTTCTTCGTCGAGTAACATCTTGTGTCCGCTCTCAGGGTCGGTACGAACATAAATCTGCTCCTTGCAGTTCGGACATTTTCGGTTCCGCTGAGGGGGCTGATCGTTCAGAAACCCACAATATGGACAGCGCGGATATGGAGCTGGAATCGTTTCTTTTTTAGTCACTGACGATCGGGGTATTACCGAAATGGGAGGCTGAATGATCGTTCCTTTGCCTCCGCGAGAAGTCATTCGCACGGCTGCTTGTTTTTTATGCTCGCCATTTAAAGCCAATTGGATCAATTTTACAATGAGCAAGATTGGCCAAAAGCAAAGCCAAAGTAAGATTTTAAAAATCTCTTTCATTGTGCCTCTCCTCAAAGTTCCTCTGTTCATATTTAATCCTCTATATGTCATGGTTCATATACAACTTACTCTACATGAGTTCGACTATTTATGATAGTTTCCTTCCACTAATAGAGGATTATTGATGATGAAGGCTGTGTATCGCAGCAGTATGAGCTTAGAGCCATCAACCCTCTCTGTATACGCATGTAAGTATCATTAGTTCAACTTATATAGACAATACATTGGCGAACTGTGAGATAACGTTGTGATCGATCAAATACCTCTAATCTACAACGTGTGCTGTAATACTTATTCATCTTCGATAAATCCCATATTTATTTCATCCCTAGCCTTTAAAAGGCTTCTCATTTCGTCAGGAAAACATTCTAAACATATAGACCAAAAAGACGACGAGTCATCGAGTGTAATCATTTCCTTGGAATAGACTGTTTTATTGCAATTTCTACATACATTAGTTCCCTTAAAATCTTTTGCACACATAACTGAATAGGTATCCTTATAATTTAATCCTGAGACAAACGATGATGTATTAAAAATAATACCAAAGTGAGTTAAAGGATCCTCCACCTTTTCCTTACAGAAATCACAGGTATCATATTTAAGTTTATCTCTGACTGCTTCACCTATTAACCACATATACTCAAACTCATCTGTAAATTTTTGAATCCTTGAGAAGTCAGTAATGCGTATCATATTCTCCCAATTCCTAAAACTCGCTTGTGAGGTGAAATTAAATGAACCTGTCCAAACAATATTGTCAAGAATAATAAACTTATGATGCATATGGTTAGGATAGTTATCTCCAATCTTTGTACCTAAAATAGTAGTTTTTGCCCGTATTGCACTGTAAATATTACGTGCTTTAACATCACGAAATATATCAGAATAATTAACAATTATCCTTTTATCATCACATCTGACATCATTGATTTTTTCTGCTATAATCTCATCATTAAAGTATGCGACTGCAATAAGTAATCTTTCCTTTACTTTTGAAATATCCTCAATCAAGCGATCTCGAACTTCACACTTTGTCCCAGGTCTTGTAAAATAGACTTCCATGTGCCACTTCCCTAAGATACTATGTATTTTTGCATTTAAACGTCTTATTCACGAACTTAATAGATATCCCCTTCATAGCCCTATGGCCAAAAGTAATTACTTAATCTACAACATCCCCATCAATTGTCCCCAATAAAATTTTCCGCCGTCACTTGCACACGGTTCTCCGTGTTGTCTGTAACTGCAAGTTTAGAGCCGTCCAATATAGGAATACTATTCCTAGTCATCTTGCTTTAATCTGACGGATTTATGAAGAAAGACAGTGATATATTGATAATTAATATAAAATCATTGCCTCGATTAATCTGCCGGGATAGATGCCCCGATGCGTAAACATGGTGTTAGAAGAAGCTCCCTTATTACTTTGAATTTTTAAGTCTCAATTTAGATCATTAGGAAGCGCATCTATTAGTTCTTGTTTTAAATAAATAATATATTTCAAATTCCGATTGTCCCTCATGTCCTCATCTTGCAACTTAATAATTCTAACCGCATCAAAGCAAACAAGTGAAAAATGATTGCAATAAAATCCTCACAGTAACTATATCCGTTACAGAGAGTGACATCCCTTTATTCTCTTAAGGTTACTCATTTCTCGGCAATTTCAGGAATTCTTATTAAAATTTTCTCTTTAACTATAAATACTTCGAAGTTTTTAATACAAATTTCGGAATGTTCTTCAGCCCCCCTTATATAATAAAGCTCCACATACCACTCGGTGTCTTCTTCGAGCATCTTTAGATAAAGTTCATCATTTTTAAGCCTCTTCCTGAGAAACGTCAATAATTTTTTAGGTCCATCAAACTTCTCATTCAGCACAAGTTCAGCTACCTTGTTATTGTTCTTCTTTAAAGCAATAACACTACGCATTACAAACATTTCAAACTCTTTAACTAATGGAATTGTAGGATCATCATACTGCAATGAATTTAAAAACATAGTTACCACTTGAAATAGTTTAAATTCCCAAATTTTATATTTTTAGGAATTAATGAAAAGAATCTTCTGCACTCAATAAATCTTTCATGCTTTCAAAAATATTTAAATTTATCATATTCTTCTGCTTCTCTTCAACTTGAATAAATCCTGATTTAAGCATCTCAGAATATTGAAGATTAATTCGATTTATTATCGCATTATCAGTTCCCTGCTTTAATATCTTAGTTAGCTTAAACATATACCCCTCCTAGTTACAAACCCGTAAGACTAAGTCGAAAACAGTGCCGGTTGCGAAATATAAATAGTAAACAATTGTGCTCCACCTGAATCCGCTACCCTTAAAATGCCTCAGCCGGCTGAGGACCATTTAGCTCGAAGATCAATATGGTGTTATGGAAAGAATGAGTTGCTCAAAAAACACTTACAAGTCTATCTTAATTTCACACTCAATGATTCTATAAGATTCCTTAGTATTTTCAATTGGATACAAAAATTCAAAATATTGATTATTTAAAACATGAGGTGCCGTCAACCTATAAACTGTTTCGAGAATATTTGATATAAAATAACCATAAGCTAGTCCTGGTCCATTATCATTAAATATCTTTCTGTAAGAAAGATCATAAACGCTAAAAGAGCTTCTAAAATCATTATTCGTAACTTTGTCAATTGGATTTCCTTCTGGCCAAAATCGCATAAAAATATTGTCATCAAAACAAATATGATTCAAATAACCATGTTTCTCCTTTAACTGTTGAACCAGTTTATGAGAGCGGATTCCCGTTTCAAAACTCAATTGTCGTTCGAATGAAAAAATCCCATTAAATATATTCCTATTACCAATAATTTCACCATTTCTATTGCATTTATCAATAGTAGATGGCTTATCGCGATTATAGACTTTCCTATTACAGAGAACCTCTGGAGTTACTTTAGATTTAACTTCCACGATTCCTAAAACACTTTCAGGCATAAGTATTACAAAATCATCAGCAGAGAAGAGCTTGGGATCATTCTTTTTATATATAAGAATATCAATTTGGTCTGTTAACTCATTTCTTGCATTCTTAACAAATCCAGTACCAACTGATATATTATCAGGTAAAACTTTCTTTAAGTAATTCATTAATATAAGCTCCTTATATCTTCCATCTTCACCCCAATGGTTATCTTCTATAAAAAATCTAACTCTGTCCTTAATTGAATTTATTTCTGCTGCAATAGATTGCTGATATCTGATATTATTGTTAGGCATGAAAAATCCCCCTGGAAATGCTATATATATTTACCATAATCATACCATGAATTTGGAAAACATTATCTTTTTTAGTTACACAAAATCCCCTAGAACTTACCTCTAGGGGTATAGCATATCTCTATAGCTCCTAACTCCATCACACCACCAAGCCACTACATCCTTCTTGCCACATATATTTCGCCGCCACTTGTGATACCGTTCACTGTAACGTTAAAAAAGCGAAAACCAGAACCATGTTGTGGTAGCTGCTTTTTCAATCTATCAGGATCTATTAACAATATATTGATTGTTAGTTTGATGCTGTTTGATTTTCAGTGATGTACTGTTGAATTCTAGAAAGGTATTTTTTTAACGAGTCATTGTACTGTATATGAAAATTCTCAAGACCATACTCGCAGACATCCAAAGCGTAGTCAAGCTTTTTTATCCTTATACAGATTTCAATAAATTTATACAAACCTGCCTCAATATTCTGCCTGGCCGCTGGAGAATACTCGTTTAACTTTTTATTTTTTACCGCATTAAATAAGATGTGTCCTTGGTTCCTAAATATATCCTTCATTTCCTCCGATTGATTTACAAACTCTTGATTTAAAAGTTCCCTTTGTTCTTTCGAAATATATTGATTATGTTGTCTACTTTTCACCTCTTCCCTCTCATTAATCCAATAGGTTGACCTTATTGTTAACAAAAAGCCAAATAGTTCGATGTTTTCTTTATTTGTTTTACTATTAATCGAAAAGTATTCAGACAGTACTCGAATTCCGTCCTTGTAGTAACCCTTTGTAATTAGATAACTTACGAACATTTTCAATACTGCTTTGTCCGACAAAAATTCACTATATTCTTTAAATATATCAATAGCATAATCGTGATTACCAGTTGTTGTAACTATATGACTAGTTAAGTTTAATAAAGCTTTAACTCTTATTTCTACAACACTTTTTTTCCTGTTGAGAATTTGCCTATATAAGTCCTCTACTTCCTTTAAGTTTCTAGAATATCTAGCTTCATCTGCATTCTGCAACAATACACTATCAATGTCTAAGTTATTTTTGTACCTTTTAACTTGATTAAGTCTTGAATTAATTCCGCCAATAAAGCCGCTATTTTTTTTGTTTCTATGTTCTTTCATTACAGTCAATAATTCTTTTGAATATACCCTAAATGTTGACTCGTCGAGTTCCTCAACAATTCTGAGTTTTACTAGTTCTTTCATTGCTCTATTAAACTTATCAGAATCATCTTCCATGTTTACTATGTATTTTAAACGCTCAGTTAAATATTTATCATCGGCATTATTTAGAAGCATACCAATAGTTATAAACAAGTCAGTTGCATCATCTGATAAATAGTTATAAATTCTACCATATAGGAAATCCTTTGCCGCTTCAGACTGACTAAGTTCTCTCCATAAGCTATCATTAAATCCCCTAGCCATTAACATGTATGCGAATTGATAGATAAAGATGGGCCTACCGGATGTTACAAAATGAATTTTGTTTTTTATTTGATCTGTTAATCCTCTTTCAAATATATCTTTATAGTTAGCGTACTCTGCAGAAAAAATAGCTCTTATAAACTCAATAGTCTTATCACTGTCTAACTCATTTGTTGGTATCTCTTCACCTACAATCAGATTTGCTCTAGTTGTGATGATTACCTTATGTTTAGTTACATCTAATTGGTTTATAAATTCTTGTATTTTATTTTTTTCATCTTTACTAAACGTTTCAAAATCATCAATAATTAGCAACATTCTCCTCTCGTGGTTTGCTATATAATTAACATCAATTGTTTCACCATTGCCAAGAACTTCGTTGACTTTTTTTATTACAAGGTCGAAGGTATCTACACTATCTTGAATTTCCTCAATACCCCCAGTAATTACATTATATTGGCGATCTTTGGCTGAAGTAAAAACAATATAGTCAAAGCTTAATGATCCTTGATTAAGAAAATCATCAATAACACTTTGAACTGTTGCAGTTTTTCCAACCCCTCCATGGCCCCATAATGTTGCTGCTACGAACGACCGGTTGTTAAGGAACTCCGTAATCCTTTTCTTCATTCCGAAATCATAATAATTTTTATAGTTCTTCGCATAATTATTAACGATTGTCCCATTCGGTACTTTTCTTCTGATCGCATCCTCTTGCGTGGAAAGGCAAAGAAAATCTTCCCATGTAATATACTCTTTTGCAGTTTGGTTAATTTGGTTGTACTTGGCATTACCTGTCAACCTATCTTCAACAGATACATAAATAAAGTATTGGTCATCCGAATTTACATGTATAAATGGCGAAATTCTATAATATTGCATTTCTTCTGAAAGAATATAAACATTATTAATTTTAAATCCATTTGCAGTTTTCGGGGATATCCATGGTATTGGGACCACATCTGTTCCTTTAAAGTTAATACCCGTATAGTTTTCACCATCAAAATTTCGAACAAAAATAATGTCCAGGTTTTGATTCAATAACTTAACTGTACTACTTTCCAACTGATTTATAATTGACTTAAGTTCATCTAATAACATATCAATTCCATCGTCATAAACAAACCCGTGACCAATCTCTTCATTACGTGTACTTAAATAGTTAGTCATTACATTATTTATCGTTGGATCAGATAAGAATTCATTACTGACATCAAGTTTCCTAATAACATAGATTATTTGTCCAATTGTCGGTTTAAAAATCCTTTTATTTACTTCTTCTTTTGTTTTATCAGATATATTATCTTTATAATTTTTATTCCAGAGATACCCCAAAATTAACATTAAGCTATACTCTATTCTAACTTGATAATGTATCCTTAGTTTATCCTTTTCATTAAATCCACTATGAAATTGTATTTTTTGATCAATTTTTTTGAGAATGTAATCCATGTCCTTATCCTCCCACCTAATA
The DNA here is from genome assembly GCF_013141725.1 of Paenibacillus planticolens. GTDB lineage: Bacteria > Bacillota > Bacilli > Paenibacillales > NBRC-103111 > Paenibacillus_E > Paenibacillus_E planticolens. The sequence goes on from NZ_WHNZ01000045.1 coordinate 313,975, forward strand.
ATAGATTCACACTCTACCAATTTCTACTATTTCCCCTGATATCCTTCTTTTCCCTAAGGAATTATAGTGCTTTTATGCATGGATTATACACCCAAGAGTTATTATAATTCGCCGTCACTTATGATACGGCTCCCCCCGATTTATCCGCATAGCGCGATAAATCTGCTCCACCAACACCAGCCGCATCAACTGGTGCGGCAGCGTCATGCGGCCAAAGCTCAGCCGCACGTCCGCACGGCGCAGCAGCTCGCTCGAGAGCCCCAGCGAGCCGCCAATCACGAAGGCCACCTGGCTGCGCCCATAGGTGGCCAGCTTATCGAGCGAAGCCGCCAGCTGCTCGCTCGACCACATCTCGCCGTCGATGGCCAACGCCACGACGTACACATCCGGACGCAGCGCAGCCAACAGACGCGCGCCCTCCTTAACCCGCACCTGCTGCTCCTCAGCAGGGCTCATATTCTCCGGTGCCTTCTCATCAGGCACCTCTATCATTTGCACCTTGGCATACGGCCCAAGGCGCTTGACGTACTCCGCGATCCCATCAACCAGATAGCGCTCCTTCAACTTCCCAACCGTTAAAATCTGTATCTGCATAAACGAATGCTCCTTTTTTTAATCTATTCTCTCATCTATCCCTTCCCCACCAAAACAAAAAGGAAGGCATCAGCCTTCCTCATACAACCAGAAATCGCGCTAACTCCTTGCAATGCTCGCAATGTGACGGAGGCTCCCACTTGCTGAAGTGGGTTTTCTGCAAATCCACAACGTCCGGCGCTTCCTCGTATTCATCGACAAACTCATCAATCGCGATTTCCACATGATCCTTACAAACTACGTGCATGCAACTACCTCTCATCCGCTGATTCTGTCTATTATTTATCGGTTGCTTCCACCAAAGTGACCACCACATTCATCTTCTTGCCGCCGCGGTAGTAAGTGACATTCACTTTATCGCCGATATGCTTCTCGTTGTATAAATATTTACGCAAGCTGATCGTACTATCAATTTTCCGATCATCCAACTGCACAATGACATCCTGCGGCTTGAGACCCGCTTCTTTGGAGGGACCGGACACATCGAAGACAATAACTCCAGTTTTCACATCTGCAGGCAGCTTTAATACATCCGTCCCTTTAAAAGCTTGCAGTTCCTGCGTAGACACGCCCATCAGCGGTCTTTTGACCTTGTGGTCCGTGATCAGATTGTCGATAATCGGCTTCACGCTGTTAATAGGAATGGCAAAACCTAATCCCTCCACGCCCGTATCCGAAATTTTCATCGAGTTAATGCCGACGACCTTGCCTTCGATGTTGACTAGGGGTCCTCCGCTGTTGCCTTGGTTAATCGCTGCATCGGTCTGAATGACGTCCATTTCCCAGTCATAGTCCGTGCCCTCCCGGGATAAAGATACTGGGATCGTCCGCTTCGGCGATGAGATGATGCCCTGCGTGACCGTCGGGGAGAAGCCCAATCCTAGCGGATTACCTACCGCAATCGCCATTTCGCCGGCGCGCAGCGTCTCGGAGTCGCCAAACTCGGCAATCACTTTAATGTCTTTGCCATCCGCTTCCAAAACGGCCAAATCCGTAATCCGATCCCGCCCGACAAGTGTAGCTTTGCGATGCTCGCCTTGAAAGTTCACGATTTCATACTGATTCCCATTCTCGACCACATGGCTGTTAGTCACGATACGGACCTTATCGCCGTTCCGGGCAAAAATGACGCCCGACCCGATCCCAATCCCGGTCTCTTGACCCTTATCATCCTTCTTAGAGGAGATCACGCTGACGACGGCCGGCTTAATTTTCTCCGTTGCCGCTACGACAGAATCGTTGATGTTCATAGGGCGCGTCTCCGCACTAGCCACAACTGGAACCGCTATCGCATCTGCGTGCAAATCGCTTTTACCCAACCCGTTAACTAATCCGACTAACAAAAGCATCGCTAACGCCCCGCCTACTCCAGCTACAAGGGCCACATTTCGTCTGCGTTCCGTAAAGCCCGCAAGTCCTCCCGAACGTTTAGGACGCCACACAGGTTGGCGCTGCTTGGTTCTTTTGGTCGAATAGAAATCATCATCAAACAAACTCACAGGGTGTCCCTCCTTGCTGACAGGGCGCAGATCATGCCGCTCTTGCCTCATAATCATATTTGCAAAAAATAGGAATGTTTCGTTCCGTTCTTGCCTACAATAATAGTAAACCAAATCTCTCAAGGAATTACTAGAGTTAACAGTAACTTTAAATCAGAAAGTCAAAGGAGAATGCACATTATGAATCGAATTCCATCCCATATCAACGAAATCAACATGATCGGTAAGCTCGCTGATCTCAAAGACAGTCACTACCATCAATCCCTCATTCTCTCATCTCTCATTCAAACGCTAATTGATAAGGGCCTGATCACGCCGCAGGACATACAGCTCAAATCCAAAGAAATCGATGCCGCGCTTACTCCGAACCCAATACATCCCATTTCGTAGACCGATCGAAGTACGTATCCATTAACCGCAGCTGCTTAGACTCGGGGGCGCGCTCTTGTACTATGTTATTCACCGTTAGCCTGGCCAAATCCATTAAATTATGGTCACGGCTTAAATGTGCCATATAGACGGATTTCGTCTTATTCGTCATCACGTCACAGAGCGCTTCCCCCGCGGCCTCGTTGGATAAATGCCCCTTATCTCCGAGAATGCGGCGCTTAATGCTCCAAGGATAATGCCCGACCCGCAGCATGTCCACATCGTGATTCGTCTCCAGCACCAAAGCATCCGAATCGGTAATTTTCTCCTTCACCTTCTCGCTCATATAACCCAAATCCGTAACGACGCTTAACTTCTGATCCCCTTCATAAAAGCAATAGCCCACCGGCTCCGCCGCATCATGGGAGATCCCGAATGACTCCACGCGCAGCGTGCCGAATTCTTCGAAGCCGCCGGTTTCCATAACTCGCTTGTTCTCTTCCGCGATCACACCGATCTGGCGATCCAATTCCACCCACGTCTTCTCGTTGGCATAGATGGGCAAATCATATTTGCGCGCCAGCGCGCCTAAGCCTTTGATATGATCCGAATGCTCGTGCGTGATCACAATGGCGTCAATACTGTCCGCTGCGAGCTCGCGTTCCTTCATCAACGCCTCCATCTTCTTGGCGCTGAAGCCCACATCGATAAGCACCTTGGTCTCCCCATTGTCGACGACCGTCGCATTCCCCGTCGAACCGCTCGACAGCACTGTAAACCTAATACCCATCTTACCCTGCTCCTCTATGCATACATGTACACATGCTATTTAATCAACGTACTTTGGCTGTCTATGTAAGCCGAATTATTTTACTTCTTATCCTGATCCTGCTTGTTCTTGTCATCGGGGCTTTTCGTATGTTCAGGTTTGCCGTCATCTTGTACTCCGAAAGGAGCGATGTCCGACCCTTTTTGCGGAGATTCCACTGCGCCATTGAAAGCTTGCAAATAATAAATATCTCTTGCATCTCCATTATCAACCGTAATCCGCCAGTGCGGAAACATCGGCTGTGTCTGGGAATTGTACGGCTGTCCATGATACCCCAGTCTGACTTCGGTAATAATGGAGCCTTCGCTCAAATAATTATCCACTAGACTGCGTACCGCTAACTGGGCGGGAATCAGTTTCTGCTCCGTTTGTTCTACTCCTGATTCTACTTCAACGTACGCTTGACGGTAACTGGTAATTTCTCCATTTTCCTCATTCAACTCTACTGTCACATCGAAGAGCGGAAGCTTGCCGTACAACTGATCAAATACATAAACACCTTTTTTTCTTACCTCCGAATCGAACTGATACAGGTTAAAATTCGGAATTTCCGATTGGGCTTGAACTTCTTTGCTGGCCCCTTTGCCGAGCAGCGCACTCATGCTGATAGGCGTCTTCAATGCTTTCTCTTCTCCGGGCTTTATACTATCATCATACTTTACCGTAATAACCTTCATCTTCGTTACATCCGTCGGTAATTCATCGGTCAGCCGAATATTTTTACTTTGGAGCGCACGGTTCATCTCTTCAATCGTTCCTGAGGTATCCAACGATATTTCCGTCTGATTGGAGCGATTGGTGGACCACAGCTGGAAGCCAAGAATCATATTGAGCATCAAAAAAGAACAAATCAGGATCGTTTTGGCCCTGCTCCAATTCATGATCTCACCAACCTTTCCTTGAGAATATTGCTTAATCCACCTTATTCAATGAAATCATACGTGCCGTCTCGCAGCTCCAAGGCCCATACCGGGACCAGCATAAGCGACTTTTCCGATACAACCGGATGATACGCCGGGAAAATAGAAACGATACTGGAACGCCGCTGATAATACTGCAGCCGCTCTTCTAGCGCATCGCCGGCTAATATTTCCCCATCGCGCCGCTGAACCGACTTCAAATCGGGAATAATCATCGACCGCTCGAAGCCGGAGATGATTCCCTTCTGTACTTGCATTTTCAATGAACCATAGCCCTCTGGCTGCGTTGTCACAATAGGCAAGGATTCATAATACTGCCGGAACAAGAACGTCTGATTGTTAAAAAGCTGCTTCTGCGGCGTTCGAGCCACCATATATTTGCCATCCCAGCCGATATGCTGGTTAATAAATTTAATGCCGGCCAGCAAGTTTTCAAGCACTTCGCTTTTGCTCTCCACCGGGGCGACAGGGTCGGAATACGTTATCCATCGCAGATCGCGGTTAAGCTGAAAACCGCGTTTGCTGTCCGTGTAGATTTCCGAACCGTCGCGCTCTTTGAGATAGCGGGTAATCCCGGGATCTACGAAAAGGCTTTGCTTCAATTGATCCGCCGTTAGCTGGCTATAATTGAATGTAAAACTAGGCAGCCTGAGCGGCTTAATCGGCAAATAGTAATCGCCGCTGTTCGTCGTCTTATACAAATTCGTAACATCCCCGAAAGCCGCGAAATTTTCCACGTCTTTACTTGTAAAATCGGCCCCGATTACCTCGTACCCGACACCCGGAGAATCGGTGAAGAAGAAAGCGCGAACATCCTCGTTATTGCCTTTCGAGTAAATCCAAATCCGCGTCACTTTATCATTATCCGTCGGCAGCTCGCCTTCAATCCGAAGCACTTGCTGAAGAATGGTGAAGGGGAGGCCGTCCCGGAACCGGATCTCAACGCCCTGTTGTTTGGACCGAACTTCTTCCCAGTTCACATTTACCAAGTACATCGATGTTTTGCGGAAGCCCTTGAAGCTCCGCTGCTTAATATTATCGAACAATCTGGTGTAATAGTAATTGCTTGGATACAGCACAGAATGCTGCTGATTGCCCAAGTGAACGATAATCTGATCCGGAAAAAGCATATCCTGAAGCTCGACCTGCTTTCCCAAAGTCTCCGTTTGCACGTAGTTACTTTGTTGGATAGGCTCGATCTTAGGCGGATTGTACGACGCCAGCAAAAAGCTTTGATACAGCGAGGTGCCGATCAGGACGACAAGCAAGACAGATTTTAAACTCTCAATCATAGCTCATCTTCCTCCTCCTGCTGAATCGGCAGTGTAAATATAACACGGGTGCCTTGTCCTAATTCGGACTCCAACTGAATCGTGCCTCCGTGCGCTTTGACTATTTCCCGGGCAATGGACAAGCCAAGACCTGTGCCGCCCATATTCCGTGAGCGCGCTTTGTCTACCCGGTAGAACCGTTCGAAAATACGGGTTAAATCCTTCTTCGGAATCCCTATACCGTTATCTTGGACGGAAATCTCCAGCATATCCTTCTCGATCTTCCGCGCTTCCAGCCGGATAGCTCCTTCATCGCCTGTGTACTTAATCGCATTCGAGACCAGGTTATCGAGCACCTGATCAATTTTATCGCGGTCGAGCAGCAAGTTGGTTACGCCATTCTCCACGCGAATAACAATTTGAATCTTGCGCTGCTGCAGCTGAAAAGAAAACCGGTCGGCCACTTCCTCCAGCATCTCACTCACGAAAGTCGTTGATTTACTCATCATCGACTGCTTGGAATCCAGCCTCGATAAATGTAAAAGGTCCGTCACCAATCGAATCATCCGCTCCGTCTCGCTGCGCGTAACGCTAATGAAGCGCGAGGCCAGCTGCGGCTCCTCAATGGCGCCATCGTCAAGCGCTTCCAGATAGCTCTTGATCGTCGTTAGCGGCGTGCGCAGCTCATGCGACACGTTCGCAACGAACTCGCGTCTGGCTTGCTCCAGCTTCTCCTGATCCGTCACGTCCTGCAGCACCGCGATAATGCCGCTCTGCCCTTCGCCCCGGCGGTGAATCGGCGTGAACGTAATGCGCACCGACAGCTGTTCATCGTCATCGGGAAGCTCAATATCAAGCAGCGTCGTTCGTACCTCTCCTTGAAGCAGCCCCTGTATCGTTCCCTGCGGAATACCGAGCACCTCCGAGATGTCCAGGCCGATCGTCGTCTCTTCCTCCGTCTGCAGGATTTGCTTCGCCCTGCGGTTCAGGACGATGACATGCCCTTTGTCATCCGTTGCAATGACCCCGTCGTTCATATTCGTCAGGATGGATGCCAGCTTCTCCTTCTCCTCTTCGTTGAGAGACAGCGCCTCCTTGAGCCGGTTCATCATGAAATTGAACGTTTGACCGAGCTGCCCGATCTCATCCGTCCCTTGGATAATCACCTGCTGATCGAAATTCCCCTCCGCAACCGCGGTCGCTTGCTTCGTAATCTCTTTGATCGGATTCGTGATCGTACTGGTAAGGATGACACCGAGAATAGCCGTTAGCCCCAGAGCAATCAACGTACCTGAAATGAGGATCCGATTAATCGAACGGATTGTTTTGTAGACATCCTCCATGGAGGCGATCAGATAAACAGCGCCCAAGACGCGCACACCGCTGCCTACAGGCTTCGCAATGATCACCTTCCGATAGCCGTCCTCATCGGTGAAAATACGCTGGTTATCCTTAATCCCCTGCAGCGCCCTGATCACTTCTGGCTGCGTATTTTTTTGTTTCAGATGGTTGGGAACCGACGTGGAGATGACGTTCCCGTTAGCATCTATAATTTGAATTTCGGCATTATTAATCGAAAATAAATTGCTGACAAACTCGTTTAAATCGGCATAAGTTTTCTTGCCTTCGGCAGCGTTCTTGCTGTCCTGATCGCCTGTGAGGTAAGACCCCACAAAACCGGCCAGCAGCGTAACCTGGCTGTTGCGCGAAACCAAGAAGTCATTCTTGAAATATGTCTCCACCGTCTTGTAGAAATACACCCCAATGAGCTGCATCGCAATCAAAATAAGCAGGACATACACAATAATCAGCTTCGCTTGGATCGATTGGAAGAAGCGGATGCCCCTCATGCTTAGAAGCCTCCGGCTTTAGGGCTGCGCATCAAATAGCCAAGCCCCCTGCGCGTCATTATGTATTCCGGACGGCTTGGATCTGTCTCCAGCTTCTCGCGCAGCCGGCGTATCGTCACATCGACGGTGCGCACGTCGCCGAAATATTCAAAGCCCCACACCGCTTGCAGCAGGTGCTCGCGCGTCATGACTTTGCCGGAATTTTTGGCCAAATATTGAATCAGCTCGAACTCGCGATGCGTCAAATCGAGCGGCACCCCATCTTTATACACCATGTACATGTCGTTATCGATGAATAAAGCATGAATCCGCATCCCGTTGCGCTGCGTGTCCGACTCGCTCGGAGCCGTCTGCGCTTTCGTCTGCCGGCGCAAGTGCGCCTTGACGCGGGCCAGCAGCTCTCTCGTGCCGAATGGCTTGGTCACATAGTCGTCTGCGCCCATTTCAAGGCCAAGCACTTTATCCAACTCGGTATCTTTGGCCGTCAACATAATAATCGGTGTGTTCAGCTTCGAACGAACCTCCCGGCACACATCCATGCCGTCCTTTACGGGAAGCATGAGATCCAGCAATATAAGATCGGGCTGCTCAGAGAAAGCAAGCTCTACAGCGCTTCCGCCATCATAGGCACATATCACCTGATAGCCCTCTTTTTCCAAATTAAATTTCAAAATATCTGCAATCGGTTGTTCGTCATCCACCACGAGAATTTTTCCAAACAAACCTACCACCGCCTACTTCAGAATAAACTACAGCCTCGTCCAATTCCTTGCATACTACCCTCTATTTTATCATATATTCAACTAAAAAGAGACAAGGCCCCCCGATTGTCCGGTTTGACCTTGCCTCTATGTAAGTTAACGATTTAAATACTTCAAAGGATTTTCCAAGCTGCCGCTTTTGTGAATTTCAAAATGCAAATGGACGCCTGTGGAATCGCCTGTACTTCCCATAATGCCGATTTTATCGCCTTTTTCAACGATCGTACCTTCGGTCGTCGTAATTTTGCTCAGATGGCCGTACAACGTCTCGTAACCGTTCAAATGATTAATAATAATATAATTGCCGTAATCCGATTTGTACCCGGTTTCCGTTACTTTGCCGTTGTCTGCCGTCATAATGTTTTTGTTGCCTGTAATATCGATACCTTTGTGGAGCTTGCCCCACCGGACGCCGAACGTGCTCGAGATACTCGGGGAAACGACAGGCCACGCGAATTTCCCTGTGCCTTCGCCTTTAATGACTTTCGTCCCTTTTTTCACCTTGGCCGTAACGGGTTGATCAATGATTTCTTCGTCAACGAGCTGCTCGTTCGTCATCAATCCATCGACTTTCGTTACTTGGATCGTCACCTTCTTCAGCCCGTTCTTCCCTGGTGAGATCGGTTGAACAACGCCAACGCGAAGCGAATCGTCCTTCTCATAGTCCGTATCGTACTGAATCTCTTGATTCTTCACAATCTTTTCCGTTGTTTTGACGGACAATGTCGGTTTAAGCACCGTTACATCAAGCTGATTGCCAATCTTCAATTTATCATCCTGAAGACCAGGATTTTTATCATAAATAAATTGCTTCGTAATTCCTAATTTCTTCGCGATGCAGGAGACGCAATCTCCCTCAACAACCGTATACTTCGCAGGCGTCACATCGCCAGTCGTCAATTTCTTCACGACATCGTCGGGTTTAGCCAATTCCTCCGGCTCGATCGCCACTTCCACTTTATCGACTTGCTGGACGAATTCTACTTTCTCAAGCTCCGATGGTGCCGTCGAAATATCCTCGCCCAAGCCTGCGGATAGAGCAGCAACCTTAGTGGATTCCTTAGCTTTTGGCGCAAAAGGCGCGCTTACCTGTTCAAGAATTTGATCTGCCGTCTGCTGATCCTTCACAATCGCGATGACTTTGCCGTCTACTCTCAACTCGACCCCGACCGGTTGGGGCACTAATGACTTATTAAGTGTGGCGATGACAGCTGTATCATCCGTTGGCGGGCTGTAAGCCTTTTCAGCTATGTAGGTAACTCCGTCTGTCTTAAGCACGACATGAACATCCGGGAAATTCTTTTGTACTTCTTGTGGTCTTTGCTGCTTATATTCATCAATCAATTTATTGTCGCTGACGACACCTATTTCTTTGCCGTCGAGCATCACGTGATATACATTTACCATATTCGCTTGCACATATTGATGACCTGCAAACGTAATTACTCCTGTTAGTGCGATTGCACCAACTCCCAGAACTAGAGACCATTTATGTCGTTTGATTACCGTTAGCGTCGTAGTTGTCGTTACTTCTTCCAGCTGCTTCTCTGATACTGATTCATTTCCGGTCAAGCTTTCTCGCTTCGGCGTGAATCTCTTGATGAGATCCTTAACAAAGCGCATACCCCTGAAACCTGTCATGATCTTCTCCCTTTGAACGGTTTTGCATCCACAGATACATAAATAAACCTTGATTAGACATAATATCCATATAAGGATGTCTTCCTTTTGTTAAATTTAACACACTTTCTCTGCCTATTTCAACAAAATACTCGATATCCATGTGATAGATTCGTGTCCAGCGCCAAAAGAAGACGTTAAAGATACATTTTTTTGTATAGAAATCCAAGAGATTGTGCACCACATTACGAGAAATGACGAATTTGAATGAAAATTTGAAAGGGGAACTTAGATATGGAAATTAACTTGCAAGCTACGTTCGCTGATCGCTCTACGATGGAGAAAACAGCTGAAATCCTTCGATCTCAAGGCGTGCTGGACATCAAATTCAATTATGGCGGCGAGCCTCATCACGATGCGCTTAGCAGCGGTCTGGCTCAATCTCTGCATAGCTTCTCGGCAGCCGAGCCCTCCTATGCGCTCACAGTATGCGTAGAGAAATCGCGCTACCGTCAAGCCGAGGATACGATTATAAAATACGGCGGACATCTCCATTAGGCATTAGTCCTTCCTCTAGCATTAGGGATGCTAGTACTTGTTCAAGATATCCATCAACTGTTTTAATTCCGTTTCGCTTAAATACTTTTTGAGCATCTCATTGATCTGATCGAGCTCATCCGCCGTAATCCCGTCCTCCAGTAAACCGGATAGATGCTGCACCTCATTTTGCGGCAGCTTCGCAATAACAAGGGAAAATATTTTCATTTTATCCTCGCTGGATAGCGCTTCTTTCTTCTTAGCGAAGTCCTCGGTCGACAGGACAATCTCTTTCTTATGCTCGTTTGCATCGCTCACTCGACCCATGACGGCTACGGCATCATCCTTAACTCCTGGGGATGCAGATGCGCCATTAGCTTCTGCGTCCGTAGACGCGCTTGCAGACGGGCTGGGACTAGGAGCAGGCTTTGCTGCTGAAGGGCTTTGCACCGGGGCAGCTTGCTTCCCCCCGTCTTTACGCATAACTATATTCAACTCTTCCGCCAATCTTGAAGTAAAATCGCTAAATTGAATCTTTTTACCCAAAGCCGGTATCTGATATTGTCGAAATATATCCTCAACATACATGTTTACGACATACCATGTCGTAAACATGGTGATGGATGTAATAAGAACAGTGCTTATGACGATTTTGCCCAGCCACGTTAATACTTTCATTTTCGCAATCACTCCTGCCACATAGATCTGCTTCTTCCCTCCCAGTATTGACGAAATCGCGCCCATTAAATCCCATTTGGCAAAAAAGAAATCCTCTAAGCTGCTGATGAGCCTAGAGGATTTTGAATTTATAGCTATAGAATTAAGCGTAGATCGGACGAACCAAATTCGTTTGCTCGCGGTTGCGGCCTACGGAGAAGATGGCGATTGGAATGCCTGTAAGCTGCGAAACCCGCTCTACGTAATGTCTTGCATTCTCAGGCAGATCGCTCAGCGAACGCGCTTCGGACACATCTTCTGTCCAGCCCGGAAGCTCTTCGTACACGGCTTCGCACTCGGAGATAGCTTTCAAGCTAGCCGGATAGTGCTCAATAAGCTGGCCGCGGTACATGTAGCCTGTGCAAATTTTCACCGTTTCGAGTCCTGTCAGAACGTCGATGGAGTTCAAGGACAGTCCTGTGATTCCGCTAACGCGTCTAGCATGACGCACAACCACGCTGTCGAACCAGCCGACACGGCGCGGACGGCCTGTGACCGTACCGTACTCAAAGCCTTTTTCACGAATCCAATCGCCAATTTCGTTATTCAGTTCCGTTGGGAACGGACCGTCACCGACACGGGTCGTATAGGCTTTAGCTACACCGATGATGTTGTGGATCTTCGTTGGACCTACGCCGGAACCGATACATACGCCGCCAGCCGTCGGGTTGGAGGATGTTACATACGGGTATGTGCCTTGGTCAATATCCAACATAACGCCTTGTGCGCCTTCGAACAGCACTCTGCGTCCTTGATCGATGTACTCGTTCAACACGACAGAAGTGTCCGTTACATAAGGACGAATGATTTCTGCGTATTCGAGGTACTCTTTAAGAATCGGTTCTACATCTAGACCTTTGGAACCGTACACTTGCTCGATCAACACATTTTTCTCTGCAATAATGCGTCTAAGCTTCAATTCGAACTCTTCGGCATCCATCAAATCCGCAATCCGGATTCCGTTGCGTGCTGCTTTATCCATATAACAAGGTCCGATCCCTTTGCGGGTCGTGCCAATTTTGCTATCGCCTTTGCGATCTTCTTCCAGACCGTCCAGCACCAGATGATACGGCATAATAACATGCGCGCGGTCACTGATGTTTAAATTTTTTGTCGAAAAACCATTATCATGAATGTAATTAATTTCTTCAATGAGTGCAGCGGGGTTAATAACCATACCGTTCCCGATGACACAAGCTTTTTCTTGATAAAAAATACCGGAAGGAATCATCGTCAGCTTATACTTTTTGCCGCTGATAATGATCGTATGGCCTGCATTGTTACCACCTTGGTAACGAGCAACAACCTCAGCGGATTCCGCTAAGAAATCCGTGATTTTACCTTTTCCTTCATCTCCCCATTGCGTTCCGACAACAACAACCGTTGACATATGCACTTACCTCCGTACGGTGACGAGTCACCCATAATGAGCCGTTATGGCTTTCGTACCACTGAAAAATTAGACCTCGTTAAAGCACTAAAGCATTCAGCGTCCACTACTCACCGAAGGAACACTTAGGCCTCTCCGGCAGCGATCTGCAGGAAGGGGACCTCCCTTTCGGCATGAAAAACGACCTTAACTCGAAGCTGCCCTGCTAAGTACTAGTCGTGCAGGCAGACGAACAAGGTTTTTCACCGTCTTTAGTGTAGCAGTCCCCCTACGCAAAGTCAATGAAAAACGAACAATAATAAAGGCACTTGTATAATTGTTCGGATATTGGTCAAACTATGAAGTTAGTCCTACGAAACTGCGGAGTTGTGCATCGAATTATCGCGCTCATCGAATTAAATTTGCTGCATTTAACCCTTACCTGCAACTAGCAAGCAACTTAGCACCGACTCAACTTGAAATCCGCCTGATTAGGAGGGGAACTCTATTCCCTAATTTCGGCGAAATGCTGATTTTAGGCGCTCGGAAGGGTGCTGCAGAGTCTGATTTCACCTCAATAATCTTAAACTTGGCGAGGGAGTCCACCTAAATTAAAAGAGGCTGTCCTATAAGTGAGATCCCCAGTCATTTGTATGACATTTGGGACAGCCAGTTATGCTTCTGTGGTCAAAATAAGGGAGAATTTCCCTCTAAATGGACTGCAGTTGCTTGTCAGATCCAATTAGCTGGAAAACCTCCCTCTATTTGCACCGATTTCGTGAAAATCTACTATATCCGCTCAAATTAACGGGAGGTTTTCCTTCTAAATTCCCTGCAAGACCATCATTCGAGCAATTTAGAGGGAGATTTTCCAGTTAATTTACCTTGCCTTCTTCGTTCGCGGAATGTGAATGTCGGTTCCCTTGCCGAAAGTGCTGCTTCTAGCCAAATATCGCCCTGCAGTTCCCCCTCCAGCAAAAAAAAGCAGCAGGCCGCTAATACTGCGCGGCCGCCGCTTCTTGATGACTTCGATCCATGTTCACGAACTTATTGAACTGCTTCAAAAACGCCAGCTCTACCGTTCCTACGGGACCGTTACGCTGTTTGGCAATAATAATCTCGATGATATTTTTCTTCTCGGATTCTTTATCGTAGTAATCGTCCCGGTACAGGAACGCTACGATGTCGGCATCTTGCTCGATGGAACCCGATTCCCTAAGGTCAGACATCATCGGACGCTTGTCCTGCCGCTGCTCAACACCCCGGCTGAGCTGCGAGAGCGCGATAACCGGAACATTGAGCTCACGCGCGATTTGCTTCAGCGTACGGGAGATCTCAGAGACCTCCTGCTGACGGTTGTCGCCTTTGCCACGGCCGGCGATCAACTGCAGGTAGTCGATCAAGATCATACCGAGCCCCTTCTCCTGTTGAAGACGGCGGCATTTCGCGCGGATATCCGCGACCGTAATCGACGGCGAATCATCGATGAAAATATTCGCCTCCGACAAGGCGCCAATGGCCATCGTCAGCTTCTCCCAGTCGTCGCCTTCGAGATACCCCGTCCGCATGCGGTTCGCATCGACGTTCGCCTCGGCGCAGACCATACGTTGAACGAGCTGCGCCGCGCCCATCTCGAGCGAGAAAATCGCGACGGTTTCCTTGGCGCGCACCCCGACGTTCTGTGCAACGTTCAGTGCGAACGCGGTTTTACCTACGGAAGGACGCGCCGCTAGAATAACAAGGTCAGAGCGCTGGAAGCCGGACGTCATCTTGTCCAGGTCAACGAAGCCCGAAGGAATACCGGTTGCTCCTCCTTTATTCGAGTAGAGGGACTCTACTTTCTCGAATACTTCCATGAGCACATCGCGAATGACCACGAAGCCGCTTGAACTGCGGCGCTGCGAGATCTCCAGGATCTTCGCCTCCGCTTCGCTCAGCATCGACCCTACATCATCTTCATTGGCGTAGCCATTGGTGACGATTTGGGTCGCTGTGCGGATCAAGCGGCGAAGCATGGACTTCTCCTCAACGATAGCCGCGTAGTAGTCGATGTTAGCCGCCGTCGGCACCGCATTCGCGAGCTCGGAGAGATACGTAACGCCGCCGATCTCCTCCAACTGCTGCTTGTTCTGCAGGAGTGACGTGAGCGTAATCAGGTCGACTGGCTCCTGATCTTCAGCCAGCTCCACGATCGCCTCAAAAATCCGTTGATGCGATCCCCGGTAGAAATCGTCGCTTGTAATTCGTTCCATCGCCGTAATCAAAGCATCGCTGTTAATCAAAATCGCGCCAAGAACGGCTTGCTCGGCTTCTATATTTTGAGGGGGTACACGATCCATAAACATATTGTCTCCGCTCATGCTTCAGTACCCGCCTTTCTTTTCATAGTTTAGTAGATTTGCTCTAGATACCAAACAATAGAGAAGAGCCCCTCCTAGGGACTCTCATCAGCCTTCTCTGTCACTTACTTCTCTTCGAGAACTTGTACGTTCAAGCTAGCTGTAACTTCGCTGTGCAGCTTCACAGGCACTTTGGTTACGCCAAGCGTACGAATTGGCTCTTCAAGTACGATTTTGCGTTTATCGATCACGATCTTATACTGCTTCTCCAGCACCTCTGCGATTTGCTTGCTCGGAATAGCGCCGAACAATCTACCGCCTTCACCGGCTTTCGCCTTGATTTGAACGGTCATTTCGTTCAACTTCTCGCCCAGTGTTTTCGCATCGGCTTTCTCTTGATCCTTACGGCGCTGTTCCGCTTTCTTCTGATTGTCCAGCACCTTTACCGTTCCGGTAGTCGCGGGAGACGCAAGCCCCTGCGCAATGAGGAAATTCTGTGCATAGCCCTCGGATACTTCTTTGATTTCGCCTTTTTTCCCTTGGCCTTTAACGTCTTTTAGTAAAATGACTTTCATTCGAAAAGTCCCTCCTCTTCCTGCATCTCATCAAGTACTTTCTTCAATCGGTTCGTTGCTTCCTCTATTGTCGTGCCATCCAGCTGAGTCGCCGCATTGGTCAAATGCCCGCCGCCGCCCAGCCGCTCCATCACCAGTTGGACGTTCATCTGTCCCAGCGATCTGGCGCTGATGCCGATAAGTCCATCCGGCCGCTCGGCAATGACAAAGGAAGCCATAATATTCGTCATATTCAACAATGTATCAGCAACTTGCGCAATCATCAACTGAGAATATTTGCGATTTGGCTCAGCAACTGCCAACGCGATGTGCTCGTGAATCGTTTCCGTATGTTTAATCACTTCAGACCGCTCGATATACGAATCAAGATCTTCCTTCAGCAACCGCTGAATGAGCGCGGAATCAGCCCCATTCCGGCGCAAATACGAGGCGGCCTCGAACGTTCTCGCCCCTGTCCGGAGGCTGAAGCTCTTCGTATCGACCACGATGCCGGCCAGCAGCGTCGTAGCTTCCAGCACTTCCATCGTCAGCTTCTCGTTGATGTACTGCAGCAGCTCGGTCACCAGCTCGCACGTAGAGGACGCATAAGGCTCCATATAGACCAGTGTCGCGTCATGGATGAACTCCTCGCTGCGGCGATGGTGATCGACCACGACGATCCTGTGCGTCTGCTGAAGCAGCTTGGGCTCGGCTACCATGGAAGCCTTGTGCGTATCCAGCACAACGGCGAGAGTACGCTGCGTTGTAATCTGCATCGCCTGTTCGGGCGTAATGAACCAGCGGTGCAGCCGCTCATCGCCGGCAATCGTTTCCATCACCTTCTGAATCGATGGATTCACGCTCTCCAGCACGATATAGCCTTCCTTGCCGACTACTTGCACAGCCTTCAAGATGCCGATCGATGCCCCGATACAATCCATATCCGGAAACCGATGGCCCATGATGATGACCTTATCGCTATCCTTCATTAAATCACGCAGAGCGTGAGAAATGACCCTAGCTCTTACACGTGTGCGTTTCTCCACGGCATTCGTTCTTCCGCCATAGAAAGACAGCCTCTGGCCCACCTTGACCGTCACCTGATCGCCGCCGCGGCCCAGGGACATATCCAGCCCCATCTGCGCCATTTGGCCAAGCTCCGTCAACTCTTCGGCGCCGGAAGCAATCCCGATACTCAGCGTCATCGGCAGCTTGTTCTCGATCGTCAAATCCCGCACATCGTCCAGGATTTCAAACCGGGTCTGCTCCAGCTGGCGAAGCGCCTTCTGATCCATCAGAATGAGGAAGCGGTCCGAAGACGTCCGGCGCAAATACAGCTGATGCTTCTGAGCCCATTCCGTAATCTCGCCCGTCACTTTCGCCAGCATAATGCTGCGCGTTTGATCATCCAGCCCCTGCGTCGACTCCTCCAGATTATCCATCATGACGATGCCGATCGCCGTTTTCTCATCCTCGTACTTCCTCGCCAAATTCGCATGCTCTGTGATTTCCCGGAAATAGAGCAGCCTCTCTTCGGGCCGAATCCATACTTGATAAATCAACTTTCCGATGGTCAGATCTACTTTCTCGCTCTTATCTTTCCGGTTCTTCAAGTCCGGGAAATAGTCGTACAGCGGCTCGCCGATAACGGAATCTTGCCCCAGCATTCTCGCCACAAACGGGTTGTGCCATTCGATGCGCTTCTCTTCATTATATAAAATAATTCCGATAGGAAGGGCGCTCATCACCTCGTTGCCCGCCTTTTTGACCCGATGCGTAATCGTGCCGACGTACGTATTCAGCTCATTGCGGAAAGCCGTTTCCGCTTGCAGCGTAAAATACGCCATAACTCCGCATATCAGGAAGGCCGTAACGCCCAGCCACCATTTGAACATATAAATCGTAGCTGTCATGACGATGAGCAGAACGAAAATCCACACGATGTGTTGACCGTGCCACCGCTTTAAAAGGAACTTCGGCATTCGAACTAGCTCCTAATCCTATAAATTTTTCTTGAACCGTTCACGGATTGGAAACGCAACATCAAATACCCCTAATAAGCTGTATACGATAAAAAGTGGAGGCATGAAACAAACGATGATCATCGCAATGATCGGCAGTACAGGTTTCCATTTGTTCGCATGTGCAACAAAAAACAGAAAACAGATCGCTTGAACGGCAAATGCCAGCATCAAGAGCGGCATAGCATTCATCAGCAGCGTAGGGATTAGCGAATTCGACGCCGGATTCATGAATAAATCCAACACGAACACAATCAGGTAAATCCAAACCAACGATTTCTGCAGCATCCATTCGCGCATCGGGCGCAAGCCCGGAATGCCTTCACCTGTCTTATTGAGCAGCCAGCGGCTGATGCCATGAGTGACAAAGGTGTAAAACAGAGCTACAAAAATTAAATACAGCGGAATCACTTGCACAATGAAATTCACATACCAATCCTGGTCTTTGGGCAAAACCTCCCGAATCCCCGGCGGCATGCTCGCAATACTATCCATCATAAAATGCTTGAACTTCACCACCGGATCAAATCCGAGGGAGAAGCCAATGAGCAGAGTGAGGAGCGATTCCGCCAGAATCGTGATGATTCCTGCTGTCAGAACCGATCTAGCGGCTGCTTTGCGTTTATATAAATTACCCATGACCAGTACCGGCGGTAAGAAGAACAGCGATACGGACATGAGGGATATCCCGTGCCATTGGGTAAGCAAATAAACGACGAGCAAGCTTATGACATAGCTAATGACAAAACGCTTAGTACTGGATTTTACATACAACATTAGAACTGGGATCATGAGAAAACTGAATGTGAAAATAATAAAAGGCGTCATTAGAGACAGCAATGACAGGATCGTCACCGCACTCCAGATGATGCTTTGCCAACTTCGATTCCCCAACCGGGCTCACCTCTTACGTAAATGTTCTTCGAGCGATGAAATGTCGCCATACCAATCCTCAAGTTGATGGCCCTCTTGGCGGTGCTTCTTCATTTTCTCTACAATGGCTTCGTCCAAATCGCGATATGAAATACCCAATCTTCTCCCAAGAATATAGCCGCTTGAAATTAAACTGGCTAACCCATCGACAATTTTGACATGGCTGCCTTCCCATATGCCTTTCAGCAGGTGCGCTACGTGATCTACGACTTCTGTCTTGAGCCACTCAATGACTTTGGCCCGTCTGGCTAGGTCTACATCCTTTTCCCTATTCAGCAACCGTCATCTCTCCCCATCCTACAAAAGACTATGGTGTTAATTATACCACAAAATAGACCAAGAAAAGAAAGCCTCTACAGGGCGGTACGATCTTCCGCGGTGGACGGCGTAGAGATGACGAGGAATTCAACAGCCTCCGTTGATTCATTACGGATTTGATGCGGCACGCCAGGCTGAATCGTACAGCCCTCTTGCGGCTTGAGCGTAATCGTCGTACCATCAATCCACATCACAGCTTCGCCTTTTAAAATAAAGAAAAACTGTTTCGCCTTCTGATGCAGATGCTTAATCTCGCTCGTCCCCGGCGGCATGCTCTCTTGAATGATGGTTCTGTCCGCATCCCGCTCCAAGTACCAGCCATCGCAGGCATCGCCCCATATGTAATGTTCAGCTTGCTCTTTGTGAATCTTCATGTGCTTATCTCCTCCCGGTCCTCATCTTCTCGGCATACAAAAAAGACAGCCGTGAAAACAGCTGCCTTCTAAGTAAATCCTATTCCGTTGTGTAAGGCAACAATGCGATTGTACGGGAACGCTTGATAGCGATCGTCAATGCACGTTGGTACTTAGCGGAAGTACCAGTTACACGTCTAGGAAGAATCTTCCCGCGCTCACTGATGAACTTTTTGAGAGTTTCAATGTCTTTATAGTCAATGTGCTTGATTTTGTTAACTGTGAAGTAACAAACTTTACGACGTTTGCCTTTACCGCCTTTGCCACGAGGAGCAAATTTGCGGTCGCCGCGATCTTCACTATTGTTATCTCTTTTTTGGAAAGCCATTAGTTTGTTCAGTCCTTTCTACTTTAGAATGGCAAGTCATCATCGGAAATGTCGATCGGTTTTCCGTCATCGATGAAAGGATCCTGCTGCTCGCGCGATCCACCGCCACGATTGCCACTGCTTCCGCCGCCGTAGCTAGCGTTCGCGTTCGATCCACCTTCTTCACGATTTCCGGCACTGTTACTGGATTCAAGGAAGCGCACATTATCGGCAATCACTTCGGTCACGTAAACTCTCTTGCCCTCGTTGTTGTCGTAATTACGTACCTGAATTCGGCCTTCCACGGCTGTCAAACGACCTTTACGCAAATAGTTCGCGCATGTTTCGGCAAGCTGCCTCCACGTGACGATATTGATAAAGTCCGCTTCACGTTCTTTCGAACCTCCGCTTGTGAAAGGGCGGTCTACCGCAAGAGTAAACTGCGTAACGGCTACACCGGCTGGCGTATAACGAAGTTCTGGATCTCTGGTCAATCTACCGATAAGAATGACACGGTTCAACATAGAACATTCCCCCTGACGAAAATACTGGCATGCAATTAAGCTACGTCGTTTGTGATTAAGTGACGGATAACTTCATCCGTAATCTTAAGTACGCGATCAAGTTCGGATACAACAGCAGGTTCTGCGTTGAAGTGTACAAGCACGTAGTGCCCGTCACGGAACTTATTGATCTCATACGCAAGACGGCGTTTGCCCATCAGGTCATGTTTGGAGACTTCGCCTCCACCGTTCGTGATGATGCCTTGGAACTTTTCTACTGTAGATTGAACAACTTCTTGCTCAACGTCAGTACGAATGATGTACATCAGTTCATATTTGCGCATGTATGTCACCTCCTTTTGGACTAAGCGGCCCCTGTCAAACTTGTTCTCACAAGCGAAGGAGCAAGGAGCGAGGATTCTTTTTCAAAACTCGCACCTGAATACTATAGCAAATTGCACGGCAGATTACAAGTCTTTCACGCAAGGATGAACATGGCAATGCGCTGCGTACATGCTTCCTCTTCAGAAGGGCAATCTAAACCTGATTGAAAATCTTCCGATGAGGTGATCCATGTGGGTGAATGGACAGTATTCAATGAAGGCGATCATGTACCTAACGACGGCGTGTATATCGAAATGGGCGAGAATTCATTTCATATGGGAATTGAAAACCCGAAAATAATCACATTACAAAAGGGAGACAGATTTCCGGCAAATAGTAACCATAATCGGAAATGGCACCGTAAAAAGCCTTAACTAGGAGAAATTCACCATGAGAACATCCACGTTTACTTGGCTGTTTACCTTCATTGGCGCAGCCCTTTGCTTAGTTCATTATTTATTTCACGATCATGATGCCTTCTACATGATTTTCTATGCGCTTAGCGTACCTGCTTGGTTTGCATCCACATTCACGAACGTCCATGAAATATCCATGTTCCGGATGCTTATCATCTATGTGTTGACGATCGCGACATGGGCGCTTGTCGGCTATGTCATCGATCGGTTCTCCGTCAGCTATAGAAACCGCGATAGGAACTATTAGAGGAATCAAAAGCTGGCCCTATTTATGTAGTTCACCTACTTTAGGGCCAGCTTTTCTTTTGGGCGATCAAACCATAAACCTGTATCCCGATCCCCACACTGTTCCTATATATTGGGGTTTAGACGGGATTTCCTCAATTTTCTCTCTGATTCTGGCAATATGGACCGTTACCGTAGAGGCGTCGCTCATCGCATCCATCCCCCAGATTCTCTCAAAAAGCTCCTCTTTGCCAAACACCCGGTTGGCATTCTGCAATAGAAACAAAAGCAGTTCGAACTCCTTTTGCGCCAAAACGACTTCATTTCCGTTCACAAACACTCTTCTGGCATCCTTTTGAATCTCGAGGCCTCGAACCTGGATCGTGCTCCCCTCATTCCCCTTTCCGAACCGCTCTTTCATTCGTTCGAATTTTTTCAAATGAGCGCCAACCCGGGCCACCAGCTCGCCAGAGCTGAACGGTTTCGTGATATAATCATCCGCACCGAGACCCAAGCCGTTGATTTTGTAAATTTCCTCTGCTCGCGCCGAGACAAGCAGCACAGGAATATCATCCTGCTCGCGCACTGTTTTCAAAACCTCGAACCCATCTATATCCGGCAGCATGATATCTAATATAATAAGCTGAAATTCCTCTTCTTTTAGAGCTTTCAGCCCCGCCGATCCGCTGTTCACCGTCTTGACCGAATAACCGCTCAACTCAAGGTAATCCTTCTGCAAGTTGGCAATGCTTTGGTCATCCTCAACAATAAGAATCTTTTTCATCCTAACCTCCCGGCGATCTAGAGCTTCTTAAGAGAAATCATCATACGAGTCCCTTCTCCTACAACGCTCTTTGCCCATATTGTCCCTTCGTGCCCTTCTACAATTTGCTTGGCAATTGCAAGGCCTAGTCCGCTGCCGCTTTTTCTTGAAGGATCTACCTGATAAAATCGTTCAAAAATATAGGGAAGCTTGTCCTCGGGAATTCCTCTCCCGTTATCTTTAATTTCTATAATTGCAGATGTTCGTGTTTCCCTTAGTATAATGGCAATCTTCCCGTTCGCCTTTTCTGCATACATCACCGCATTATCAAGAATGTTCTGTATGACCCTCCTGAATCTTTCGCGATCGATTAGAACTTTGACAGGCTTCTCTAATTCAGTGATTAATGCTAAGGATACTCCGGCCTTTTCACTTTCATACTTATGATCCGCGACACAATCCTCAAAATAACTGGCCAAATCGCTCTTCTCAAAATGATAAGGAAGCTGGTTCAAATCAAGTTTGGAGTATAAAAGAAGATCGTCAATCATCGCGTTCACCAGAATAGCTTTGGATCGCGCCGTTTCCAGGTACTCCTCCAGCTTCTCAGGCGTCTTGGCTACCCCATCTATAATGCCCTCAATATAGCCTTTGATGGAGGTAACAGGCGTCTTTAAATCATGTGAAATGCTTGAAACCAGAAACTTCCGGTTATCGTCATATTTTTGCTGTAAATAGACCGATTCCTTCAGCTTAATCCTCATACTCTCCAGGGCTATGCACAATTCACTAACTTCTCCTTCGCCCTCTTCCGCGATCCCATTGCTTAAATCCCCTTGGCTGATCTTTATAGCGGCGTCCTTCAATCTGGCAATCGGCAAAATAATTCCACGTGAGAACTTGTACGAAACCCAAAAATTCAGCAGCAGAAAAACAACAGCGAAAAAGCCGAACGTAAAAACGCCAAGCAGCATATAAAAGCTTGTCTTCAGCTTGATTGGCGCAAGCAGCAGCAGAATACCCGTATCGCCGGATGGAAGTTTATAATCCGCTCGGGTGAACGTGTAGATCTTGCCATCGAGCTCAAGCTCGCTCCGGTTAGAACCATCTCCGGACAGCATTAGACTTTTCTCAATATCAATCTTGTTAAAATTTTGTGTAGCGTACAGAACTTCTCTATTTACAATAATAATCGCACTGGCATCCAAAGCTTTAACCCGATCAGAGAGCTGCTGCTGATAGTTATGATCCATGAGTTGCTCGAATTTGAGGGTCTGCGCTTCTCTTTGGATTTCGCTGATCGCCGCCCTCGCTTCAAACACCTTTTGAAACTCTTTCATTCCGGCTTCGCGGCCAAAAACCTTCGTATACGCAGCAACGAATATGATTACGGCCAGCATCGTCAAACCAATGGATAGCAGTACAGACAGCGCATTCATCGTGAAAAAACGTTTGGTTAAGTGCATGTTTATTCCTTTCTTATATATCCTTACTGTCAAACAAATAATACCCTGTAGTAAATAACATGATACCACAGCCTGACATGATTAATATCTGACGGAATATCTTAAACATATTGATCGATTCAGAAAGCCATAGCGTGTACCAGTCAAACATCGACGTAATGAAAAAACTCGAATAGGATGAAAACACTATTCCTAAAAAATTAAACCCGATAAACACAAGAATCGAAAGGAAAAAGACGGCTAGTCCTCCCTGAATCACATTAGACAACAGGACTACGATAAGTGCAAACACGAATACAGGAAAAAATGTTAAACCATAGGATAAGAACACCTTTACGATTCCCATAAAGCTCGCAGATGTGGGATTAAATACGAATCCTACAAGCAGAGAAAGCAGCATAACAAACAAAAGGTTCCCCGCAATAAACAAAGCTAAATTTAATACCTTCGCACTAAAAACGCCGAATCGGGAGACCGGCCTTAAAAGTGTTATTTTCATTGTATTCGATGAAGACTCACCGTTAAACATATCGATCGCTACAAAAATAGCAAACAGCGGCAACAACGTATAAGTAATAAACGATAAAACCACTATTGGAAATTCGGCACTCCCTACAACCCTTAATCCAAGGCCATGTTTAATCGTCGTTACGGCAAGCTGCCCAATAATTACGGCAAGAACGGACAAAATTGCGGCTGCCATTATTTTTTTCTTTTTTAACAACTTTACCGATTCATTCCTAAACGCAGCGTTAAACCCGCCCATTCCTGTCCACCTCACTAACAAAAAAGTTTTCAAGCGAAGAATAATATGAAAGGATATTCTGGGTATATTCTACGTTTACAAGCTTGCCTCCGTAAATAATCCCAATCCTAGTGCACGTTAGTTCCACATCATGGATCAAGTGGCTGGAAATAAAAAAGGTCGTACCTTCTTCCTGAGAAAGCTGTTTGATCAATTTCCTCATTTCCAGCATCCCCTCGACATCAAGTCCGTTTAAAGGCTCGTCCAAAATTAGCAGTTTTGGTTTCGACAATATGGCGGCCGCGATCCCCAGCCTCTGTTTCATCCCTAGTGAAAATTTTTGGGATTTTTCATTTTTATATTTCAACATGCCTGTTATCTCCAGACATTGGTCAATTCGTTTCTGATCAACTTCCGGATAAAACCTTGCGAACAATTTCAGATTTTCATTTGCTGTTAAGTATGGATAGGATTCTGCAGTTTCAATCATACAGCCTACATGCTTCATAGCATTGACATAGTCCTCTGAAATACTGGCGCCGAAAATCTTCACATCGCCACGGTCCGGCTTCATGAGTCCCGTTATCATCTTCATGGCTGTCGTCTTCCCTGCGCCGTTAGGTCCCAAAAAACCGAAGATATCTCCTTGATCCACTTCTAAGTTCAGCTCGGTGATTCCCCGGCCATTTTTAAATGATTTGGTTAATCCGCTTATTTCAATCGCCTTGACTGTCAACTTGTATCAGCTCCCGTAAAAATGCTCAGGAAGCCGCATCCGCAGCCTCCTGAACTTCTGTTTTATTCAAATGTGCGATTAAATTCGCCGTCGTAATAAGGTTTGAATTCGGATCTGTACGAATTCTCGTTAATAATCTCAATATTCATTTCAAAATAAATCTTGCCTGAATTGCTTTGATGGATCGAACCGTTTTTCTGTTCACCCTTTTCATTCTTATACGTGAACGTTGTAGACGTCGACGGATTGTACTCAAAATCAAATGCATCTTTATCTGGATATTGGCTCTCATAACCAGGATTAACGGTTTCGGAATATTTTCCTGTTACTTTACCGTCGTCTACGCTTGTGATTTCAACTGTTCTCTCGCCGATTTTTACAAACTTGCCGTCTTTCTCCATGACGATATTGTTTTTATATGTTCCCACGTACTTGCTGCTAAATCCTCCCGAATAGTTTACCTTTTCAACGTTTGCACCTGTCAGGTCCGGCGCGGCAATTTTCGTATTGCCAATCTCAGAAAGCTTTACCATGATATTCAGGTTCAAGTTATGCTCAGTGCCGTTTTTATCTTTTCCTGAAAGCGTGATATCACCCGTGATATTTTCCAGATAGCCTGCTTTATTTTCGACCGCCGAACCTACAACCTTTTTCACAAAAACATCGCTCTCTATGTCTGGAAAACCTTTGTCCTTATTCAGCATCTGCTTAATGCCAAAGGATGAGACGGCATTCATGAGGGCCGGTACCTGCGCTTCAGACAAGCTGCCCGCATATACTTTTCCGCCATTTTGCCCTTCCTCTACTTGCACATAGTCTTTCAGACCGCCAACCACGGCATCAACAATCTTCTCGATTTCCTGTGCGCCCTTCTCTTTGAACGGATTGTTGAACTCGGCAGGCCCTTTCCTATTCACATTAGCCGGATATTCTGTGACATAGTAAGTATTGTCCGTTCCGTTTTTATAAACGGACTGCTTTTTATCGGAATATGTGTACCTGGAGGTCGTTTCGCCTTTTGCGGTTTTAGTCGCCGTATTGTCTTCCTGCATTTGCTTTTCCATATCCATTTTTTGGGTGGAGGAAGACTGAAGAAGAGTTTGATCGTTATCTTTCAATGTATACAGTGTCTCAATCGTATAATTCTTCAAATCCTTTTCCATAAGTGTTGCGGTATTTTTGACTGAACCTTTCAACCGGTCATACCCGGACCCAAGCAGGGTATCGGCGAATGCGGTAGATACGAATAAACAGGCTCCAATCGTAAATGAAAGTACGGTCACTGATTTTTTACTAAGTTTCATCTCGGTTCTCCTTTTAAAAAACAATGTACGGGAAACGTTTCCTTACTATTTATTGTAATATAAGCTTATTGAATACATCTAAATGGATTATTAACAAACTATTAACTCTTATTCGGCCGTTTTTTTGCTCTTTCCGTTCTACTAGCTTTCCTCTATAATTTACTATATCTACCATCCTTTCAGTGAGGTGAGTTCTTTGAACGAAAATAACGATAAACAACGTGAGGGCGCGCTTGCTGATTTGAATCCTTCCCATCAGGATCAGAGTTCCCCCTCTTTTAGCCGTAGAAAACTGCTCTCTTCGCTTGGCGCTGCAGGTCTCGCCTTAGCAGCAGGAGACTTGTTCTCGAACAGTTCCACTGCTCAAGCGGCGGTACCATCATCTACCCTTATCTACAATGTCAAAGATTTCGGAGCCAGCGGCAACCGCCGCTACGATGAAGACGACGCTCCCTATATTCAAAGCGCAATCGATACGGCTGCGGCTTCCGGCGGAATTGTCTTCATCCCCCCAGGAATGTACTCTCTTAAACTTCCGCTGCGCGTAAGCTCCAATGTCACGATTATGGGTGCCGGCAGCAACAGCATTCTTCGTTCGTTCGCCAACAAATTTGGCCTCTTTAATTTAACTGCTGTTCAACATGTGCGCATACAAAGTCTTGCATTTCAAGGAACAGGCTCATACGGAGGTTCTTCGATTCCTATCGCAGAAAGCGGAATCTCGTTGATCCAAGCAACGGATATCCATATTTCAGATTGTACGTTTTCCATGATCGACAATGGCGTCAAATCTCAAGATTCGAGCCGTGTCACTATTGAGAGTTGCTTGTTTGATTCATTAATCGGAGCGCTGGATTACGATACACAAGGGTTCGGCATCTGGTGCAGCAATGGTGCAGATCATCAGATCGTACATAATCAATTCTCGACGATGTTCCAATCTCCCATTTTTTTAACCAATGGCAGCCGCCAGTGTTATATCGCTCGTAACCGCATGCAAAAATGCTTTCAATCCGGGATTGAACTCCTTTCCAAACCGAAAGAAAAGCCATGCTCTTTTAATACTATTTCAGATAACATCATGGAGGCATTCGCTAATTCAAGCGGAAGTACGGGATATACATTCGGTGTACGTCTCAGAGGAAACTGTGTATCTAATAGTATAATGAACAATATAATGAGCGAAATCGACGATGTTGGCATTCAGCTAATCGGCAGCGCAGACGTTAAACTGGAGCGGCCTCGCTGCAATCATATCTCGCATAACCAGCTCGCCAACATTGGTGATTCCGCTATAGTTCTCATCAATGCTTACGATAACCGTGTTGGGCAAAATATCGTCCGCGATGTGAAGATCGACGGTATTCGGATTGCGTCCAATGGAAAGGAAAGCGGCTCCTATTCGGATCGTAATCACCTAGCGGGCAATAGCCTCATTCGCTGCAACAAAGCCCCTATCCGAATCGCTGACGCGAACTGCCGGGAAACCGTACTTTTCGGTAATTTGGGTTCGAATAATGGTGATAAAGTGATAGATAAAGGCACAGATTCAGCAACTTCCTCTTTATAAAAGAAGGCCGTACAGCTAAACTAAGCTGCACGGCCTTCTTCTTATTTCTGATATACTCTCTTCTCCGAAATCTTCCCGTCCGAAAAAAATACGATCTGCATATAGTACCCTGGTTGATTAGAAATCGCAAAATCATACGTCTTCTTGCCGTTCTCATCTTTGACCAGCTTGCCTTTGGCTCCTGTCTCCTTCACCAAATCATCATACGTACTTGTCATGCTTATCTTATCGGCCTGCTCCTTCGTAATCTGAGGAAGCGGCTCTTCCTTTGGCGTGTCCTTGCTGCCAGCCGCAGGCGTGGCTGTAGCTGTTGTCCCTCCACTCGTTCCGTTTGTCGCGCTAGGCGTCCCAGAAGCCCCTGCAGAAGGCGCTACGGTCGCTCCCGTTGTTGGACTAGGGGTTGCACCCTCATTCTTTTTAGCGCATCCTGTGGCGACTAAGGCCAGTACCAAAAACATCATCAACCAACTTCTCATTACGCTTACCTCCTTCGTGTTGCCAAACGCAGATTTGAGCTTATTTTGCTTTTATTTCAACCTTTTTATCCCTGCACGACGGACAAAAGACCATAAGCAAAAAAGCTTTCTACATCCTTCCAGACGTAAAAAGCTTCTAAATTGTTTCACGTGGAACTCAATTAGGTATTAAAAAAAGCCTCCCGCATAGGCAGAAGACTTTCATTATCACAGCTTGTACGGAAAGAGTGGGATTCGAACCCACGCACGCCTCGCGACGCCTAGCTGATTTCGAGTCAGCCCCCTTGGGCCTCTTGGGTACCTTTCCAATAAAACGCGAGAACAGGATTCATTATATCAAAAATTCTCCGCTCTCGCAAGTGCTTTTCCACATCAATTTTAAGTCGTTTCTTCCGCTTGATCTGCGTTGGATCGAAGCACCTTTTTCAACTTGCTTTCGAACTTCGTTCTTGGAACTAGAACACTATGTTTGCAGCCTACACATTTAATTCTAATATCCATACCCATCCGTATGATTTCCATCTCATTGGTGCCACACGGATGGGGCTTTTTCATTTGCACAATATCGCCAAGCTGATACTGCTTTTTCTCCATACGTCCGTCACCGCCCTTTTCAGCTGCTAGTATCGATTTGCACACTGTCGAGTCTTTTCTTAATCTCTATGTTCAAAAGTCTTGTAACATTAAACTGCCGGGTTGGTTTGCATTCCGCGATAATTCGGATTTTCAAATCCGTCGTACCCACTACTTGAACGCCAAGTACCTCGGGCTCCTTCACAATATCGTCCGTAAGCTCTTGTACATGCTTAACCGTGTCTTTGAGTATTTGCGTAGCATCGTCAATATTCAAGTGATGTGGAATCGTTACATCGACGACCGCCAGAGAATTGTAAGTGGAGAAATTGGTGACTTGTTTAATATTTCCGTTAGGAATGATATGTACTTCACCGGTCCAACTTTTAATCCGAGTTACTCGAATTCCGATCTCCTCAACCGTACCTTTAAAAGAATCAATTTGAATAACGTCTCCTACGCCGAACTGATCCTCAAAAATGATGAAGAAACCTGTAATAACATCCTTCACCAAACTTTGTGCTCCGAAACCTATCGCCAACCCAAGTACACCTGCCCCAGCCAGCAAAGGTCCTAAATTCAATCCCACTTGTCCAAGGATCAACATGATACAGATAAGATTTACCGTATAAGCTATTAAATTATGTATAAGGCTTCCTATCGTATTCGTTCTGCGTCTATCAAACTTCAGCGGTGACTTATCTCTAGCAGTCATCATATGTGCAATTGTCTTATCGGCAATTTTGATGCACACTCTTGAAACAATATAAATAAGTATAATCTTTACAACAATCCAAAATATCGAAGCTAGCATCTCGGGTTTCGTTAGATGTTCGCTAATCCACTTCGTCAAATCAGCAAAATAATTCGTAATAAAGGCCACCTTTAGACCTCCCTTTTCATTCCATGGTAACATATTTATCTTCTTTTTTAAAATAAATGCCTCTGATTTCTACGTTTTCAGATGCGATAATCTCTTGGACTTGTGCTAAATTCTCGCCCGGAAATTCAATAGAAAGGGCACAGCCAGCTGTAACTTCCTTCGGAGTTGGTCTGATATCGATTTCAATATCCGCATACTCTAGCAGCATCTCAGCACGCAAGGCTTGTTGCGTAGAATCGAAAGCTAATAACATAACGGAAATATTCAAGGAAAAACCCTCCTTTCCTACGTATAAATGTCTCTATCTATCCATATACTAGTAAAAAAGAAGAAGTACTTGGAGGGATATGATGAAATTCCAATATGGTTTCGACGGAATGAAAAATACGGATCTAGGCCCACTTAAAATCCAGCATACAGATGCCGATACCCCTTTTCTTCTCTCTAAGCATTTACAGAGCATTTTCAGTAAGCTACCAACCTATCAACCTATCGTTGTCATCTGTGTAGGAACCGATCGTTCCACGGGTGACTCGCTTGGACCTTTGGTTGGATCGCATTTGAACCGTACGACGAATCTTCGCAATCTTCACCTGTTCGGCACTTTAGATGAGCCGGTCCATGCCATGAACTTATCTGAAACCGTTGAGAAAGTAAACCGGGAATTCGATAACCCTTTTATCGTTGCCGTTGATGCTTGTTTAGGTCAAGTTGCCAGCGTAGGCTGCATTCAAGTTGCTGATGGGCCGCTCAAGCCTGGTGCCGGGGTGAACAAAGATCTTCCTCCCGTTGGCAACATCCATGTGACCGGTATCGTAAACGTAGGCGGATTCATGGAATATTTCGTTTTGCAGAATACGCGGTTAAGCTTGGTTATGAATATGGCTAACGTCATCGGTGATGCTCTTCACTTGGCTCTGCGCCGCACTCAGGCTTTCGCACCAAGCACTAAGACAGCTTTAAAGTTTGATTAATTGCTTCTTTTTCTTCAGGACTCAATGTAAACGTGGATTGCCCATTTTGAATCGGTTTGGCATACAAGTACATCTGCTCCCTGCTATGTATTCCTGTCAAAACAACACCATCTTGGAATTCATCCAATATGGCAATCGTGAAGCTCAAATTACTTCCACCATCATTGAAGGCATTATAACGGTGAATGGCTACTTTGGACTTCATCTTCTTTAAGGATTGGCGAATCGTTTCAACTTGGGCTGAAGTCGTTGCTGATTCGGCCTTTTGTTCGTTGATGGCATGCTGCATTTCAACAAGGAGCTGCTCCATGTTTTCCGACTGTGAACCGTTCATCATTTTTGTGTACCGCTTGCGCAAAGATGATAATTTTACAGAAAGGATAATCACGAAAATGAATAAAAATAAGATTAACACATAACTAATGATTACGACAAAACTGCCATCCAAACCAAACAGTTCCCCCATGGTTGATCCCTCTTTCTACTTAGCATACTGCGATTGAATCTCTTTCACCGCATAAATTAGAGCATCCACTTCTTCATCCGTTGTAAAATAACCGATACTCGCCCGAACTGCTCCCTTAGCTAATGTACCTGCCGATTCGTGGGCAAGCGGAGAACAATGATAACCGGATCGTACAGCGATCTGGAAAGATTGATCCAAAATAAAGGCAACTTCCGATGAATCCGCATCATCTATATTAAAGGAGACAATTCCTGTTTTATTTTGTCCAAGTGCGGGACCAAGAATCGTCACCCCTTCAATTCCCAGTAAGCCTTCCATCAGTCTTTGCGTTTGACGCCATTCTTTTGCATGAATCTTCTCAATGGTTTCCGCCAATACGAATTTGACGCCTTCGTTCAATCCTGCAATCCCGACAGTGTTTTGCGTTCCAGCTTCGTAACGATCTGGACGTACCGTTGGTTGCTGAATCGCCTCCGATTGACTGCCTGTCCCTCCGTGCAATAGCGGCTCTAAATCAATGCCAGGATGTATGTAAAGCCCACCCGTTCCCTGAGGCCCTAGAAGCCCTTTATGGCCCGGAAAGGCTAACATATCAATATTCATATCATCCACGTGTATAGGCAGTATACCGGCGCTCTGAGCCGCGTCTACGAGCAGCTTCGCGCCATGAGCCCGACATATCTCACCGATCTCCGCTACTGGCATTATCGTTCCCAATAAATTCGAGCTATGATTGACAACAACGAGCGATGTATTCGGTCTTAGCGCCTTTTTGAGCTCATCTATTTGGACATTACCAGCTAGATCATTTTTGATGTACGTAAGTTCTACTCCGATTGTAGACTTCAAGTATTCCAGCGGTCTGCGCACGGAGTTATGCTCGATATTTGTGCAGATCACGTGATCTCCTGGTTTAACAAAGCCTTTGATCGCTTGATTTAGCGCATGCGTTGTATTTAATGCAAACGAAAGATCATTCGGGTTTTTTATTCCGAACAAGCGGGCTAAGTTTTTTCTTGTTTCAAATAACACCCTGCTTGCTTTCACAGCCATCTGGTGGCTTCCCCGTCCGGGATTGGCTGCGTAATCCTGCATGCACGCCATCATCGCATCCATAACAGCCGGCGGCTTAGGCCAGGATGATGCTGCTTGATCAAAGTACATGACACCTTTCATTTGTCTCACCCTCTCCTATGGACACAAGGTCCACTCATAAATATAGCATACCTTAGTTTGATCTTTCTGCTCGAAAGAAAACCATCGGTATGCTATCTAACTTTTAAGAGATTTTACCTTGAAGTAATTCTAGCAGACGGTTTAAGTCATCTTTCGAATAGTAGAGAAGTTCAATCTTCCCCTTGTCCTGCTGATTTTTGATTTTCACCGTTGTACGATAAATATCTCTAAGTTGATCCTCAGCTTGGTTGATATAGGGGTCTCTGTTTTTCTCTTTTTGCTTCGTTTTTTCTTTTTCTTGTCCTGGCGATTCTTCCAGCATTTTTACAGCTTCTTCAAGTTCGCGGACACTCCATTGTTTGCTGATGGTCGCTTCAGCTAGTTCCTTCTTAATCTTGTCATCCTTCACGCCAACAATTGCTCTCGCATGACCCATGGATAATGTTCCACGTGAAACATATTGTTTAATTGATTCTGGCAGTTGAAGCAGTCTTAAGAAGTTTGCGATATGAGAACGGCTCTTGCCAACTTTCGCAGAAAGTTCTTCTTGGGTTAACGAAAACTGATCGATAATCCCCTGATAAGCAAAAGCAATCTCCATAGCGTTCAGATCTTCCCGCTGAACATTCTCAATCAGTGCAATTTCCATGACTTGTTGATCTGTAAAGTTTCTTTCAACGGCTGGAATCGTTGCAAGTCCTGATACCTGAGAAGCACGGAATCTTCTCTCACCGGCAATGATTTCGTAGCCCTTAAGAACCTTACGAACAATGATTGGTTGAATAACGCCATGCTCTTTAATCGAATCAGCTAACTCTTTAATACTATCTTCGTTAAAATGCTTTCTAGGTTGATAAGGGTTAGCTCTCAATTGCGCTAAAGGGATTTGAATCACTTTATCACTCTCATCAATGTGCAATGACGTGATTAAAGCATCCAAGCCTTTACCTAAACCTTTGTTTAGGCCTTTGGTCATATCGAGATCACTTCCTTCGCAAGCTCTAAATACACTTCCGCGCCTTTTGATCTAGGATCGTAAGTAACAATCGATTGCCCATGACTGGGAGCTTCGCTTAGGCGAACGTTCCGCGGGATAATCGTTTGATATACTTTAGTTTGAAAGTATTTCTTAACTTCCTCAATGACTTGAATACCGAGGTTTGTTCTAGCATCAAACATCGTTAACAAGACACCTTCAATTTGAAGCCCTGTATTAAGATGCTTTTGGACCAAGCGAACCGTATTCAGCAGTTGGCTTAACCCTTCAAGCGCGTAGTATTCACATTGAATTGGGATAATAACAGAATCTGCAGCAGTTAGAGAATTAATCGTAAGAAGACCTAACGAAGGTGGGCAATCAATAAGGATGTAATCATACATATGTTTAACTAATTGCAAAGACTTTTTCAATCGAACTTCCCTTGATATCGTTGGAACAAGCTCAATCTCAGCGCCCGCAAGCTGAATCGTCGCAGGTACAATTTTAAGGTTTGGAACATTCGTATCAACCGTTGCATCTTTGGGGTGAACATCGTTAATAAGCACATCATAGATGCAATTCACGACATCGGCCTTATTAACACCAATACCACTAGTCGTATTCCCTTGTGGATCGATGTCAACGAGCAGCACTCTCTTCCCGAGCGAAGCTAAGGAAGCACCCAAATTCACAGAAGTTGTCGTCTTGCCGACGCCACCCTTCTGATTCGTTATTGCTATAATTTTAGACAAAACCATTTCACCTCAATCGCTTATGTTCCAAATGCCATTCTAAAAGCAGTATATCTATCTTAACATATCTATCAGCCAGTTACCTCATCTATATTGATAGTTTTATCTCATAAGATGCAAAAAAACGGCTTGCGCCGTTTAAGGTAGCAATAAATGCTCGGTTATCGTTTATCGTTTAGGAATTTTAATGATAATTTCGTAGTGATCCTCATGATCCTGCTCATGCGTATTAATATTCAGCCCTGAGCTGGTTACCATCTCAACGGATTGACGAATCGTGTTCAAAGCTAAACGAACATCCTTGGAGAACGAAACTCGACGAGATTTCTTGATTTTCGCTGCTTCCTTTAAAAAGTTAATCTTAATTTCTGTTTGTTTCACATTCAGCTCTTTCGCAATCACTTCTTCAAGAATTTTCACTTGCAATTCTTCTTGATCCAAAGCTAATAAAGCTCTGGCGTGACGCTCTGTGATCTTCCGCTCCATCAAGGCCATCTTAACAGGTTCGCTTAAGTGTAAAAGGCGAATCTTATTGGCAATGGTTGATTGGCTTTTGCCAAGACGCTGAGCCAAACTCTCTTGCGTCAGGTCATGCATTTCAATCAACTGATGGTAAGCAGCCGCTTCTTCAATTGCAGTCAAACCTTCACGCTGCAGATTCTCGATAAGAGCAATAGAAGCAGCTTGCGAATCATTAAAATCACGTACAATGGCCGGGATTGTATCAAGACCAAGTTTCTTCACAGCTCTTAAGCGTCGCTCACCGGCTATAAGCTCAAATATATTGTTTTTGACCCTGACAACGATTGGCTGAATGACACCATGCGTTCGAATCGTTTGGCACAATTCATCAATACGATCATCATCAAATAAGGTCCTAGGTTGATATGGACTTGGAATAATGTTATTTACCGGTATGTTTTTGACCTCATCCGTCGACGAACGATCAGCAAGTCCAAATAGCTTTGAAATTTGTTCTTTCATAGGAAACCCTACCACCAACTCTTCCCGTAGTTTAAGCGACCCATACGATCCAAAGATAGACGACCTCTTCGTCCTACAGAACGAAAACGCTTGTCAAGTTACGGCGAAGTATGACAAGTGCAATCACATAAACTTACTTCAAATAGAATAGATTCTTACTATTTATATATTCTCCATCGAAGCTAAATTTCCTGCTTTTAGTAATTGTGAAACTTAGATGAAATGTTTCACGTGGAACATTTTCAACGTTTAATAAGAGGCTCTTTCAATGGAATTCCCGCTTTTCGTGGGTACTTAGCAGGCGTAGCTCCGAGCTTATGAATCTCAACAAAATGCCGCATCGATTCCTCAATTGGCAGCTGCATGTTGAGAACCCTGACTACTTTCCCCTTCAACTCAGATAAGCTAAAGGAAGACTCGCTTAACTCATCTTCAATTTCCGAACCCTTCATGGCGATAAACGTGCCATCCTTTTTCACAAAAGGAAGACAAAACTCATTCAACACCTGGAGTCTAGCAACAGCTCTAGCCGTTACCAAATCGAACTGATCGCGGTATTTAGGTAATCTAGCAATGTCCTCCGCTCTACCATGAACACATTCTGTGTCAGATAGACCTAATTGTGAAACTAGCTCTTTCAAAAAAAGTATTCGTTTATTCAAAGAATCCACGATCGTTACTTTTAGATGAGGAAAAGCGATTTTCAAAGGAATACTTGGGAACCCCGCGCCTGAACCAATATCAGCAATCGTAGACACGGAGCTCACATCAAAATTAAAAGCAACAGAAAGAGAGTCGTAGAAATGCTTCAAATAAACCTGCTCTCTCTCTGTGATGCCAGTCAGATTCATTTTCTCATTCCACTCTACAAGAGTCTTGTAGTACTGCTCGAATTGATCCAGTTGTAGAGTAGAAAGAGTAATCTGTTGTTTCTCTAAAAATTGAACAAATTGTTGTTGTATAGCATCCATATATTAACCTCTAGCCGCAGTGACTCTGTTATAGTGTTCCAAATACACAAGAAGGATCGAAATGTCTGAAGGAGTGACACCTGCAATACGCGATGCTTGACCGATGGATATCGGGCGGATTTTAGCCAGCTTTTGCTTAGCTTCCGTCGCAATACCATGAATCTCGCTGTATTCGATATCATCCGGAATCTTTTTCTTCTCCATTTTCCGCAAACGTTCCACTTGATTGCTTTGCTTTTCAATGTAGCCCGCATATTTAACTTGAATTTCGACCTGCTCCTTCATTTCATCGTCCAACTCAAGAGGTGAAGGAGACATTTGCTCAATATGCTTATACTCAATTTCAGGACGGCGAAGAAGAGCAATAGCCGGAACGGAATTATTTAATACCACACTTTCCAAACTTTCAAGCAGCTGCTGGACATGCGGTTCCGGTCTAATTTTATCCGTATTCAAACGTTCAATTTCTTGATCGACTAATGCTTTCTTATTTAAAAATGCCGCATAGCGCTCCTCAGGAATCAAACCAATCTCGTGGCCGATAGGCGTTAAACGCATATCTGCATTGTCATGGCGAAGCAGCAAACGATATTCAGCGCGTGATGTTAAAAGACGATAAGGCTCATTCGTCCCTTTCGTCACTAGATCATCAATAAGAACACCAATATAGCCTTCAGATCGATCCAGAACGACCGCCTCTTTGTTTTGCACTTTACGAGCCGCATTAATCCCGGCCATAACTCCCTGCCCAGCTGCTTCTTCATAACCAGAAGTTCCATTAATTTGTCCAGCCGTAAAAAGACCGCTAACCAGCTTAGTCTCGAGAGACGGCTTCAATTGTGTAGGAACTACCGCATCATATTCTATCGCATAACCGGTACGCATCATCTCGACCTTCTCAAGGCCAGGGATTGAGCGCAAAATGCCAAGCTGTACATCTTCCGGCATGCTCGTAGATAAGCCTTGAACATAGTATTCGGATGTATTGCGGCCTTCCGGTTCCAGGAAAATTTGATGCTTTGGCTTATCGGCAAAACGAACAATTTTATCCTCGATAGATGGACAATATCTAGGGCCCGTTCCTTCAATAGCTCCTGAAAACATAGGAGCACGGTGCAAGTTCGAGTTAATAATATTGTGCGTCTCTTCTGACGTATAAGTTAACCAACAAGGCAATTGTTCATTAGAGCCCGATTTCGTCTCAAAAGAGAAAAACTTAGGCTCATCATCGCCTGGTTGAATTTCTGTTTTGCTGAAATCAATGGAATCCTTATGAACCCGCGGCGGAGTTCCCGTTTTGAAACGAACGAGATCAAAACCTAATTTACGCAAAGACTCGGAAAGTTTTACAGAAGGCTGCTGGTTATTCGGACCGCTCTCATACATAAGCTCGCCCATAATAACTTTACCTCTTAGATAAGTACCCGTTGTAAGCACAATTGCTTT
Source organism: Paenibacillus planticolens (assembly GCF_013141725.1). Classification (GTDB taxonomy): domain Bacteria; phylum Bacillota; class Bacilli; order Paenibacillales; family NBRC-103111; genus Paenibacillus_E; species Paenibacillus_E planticolens. Next base: position 350,988 of record NZ_WHNZ01000045.1, read on the forward strand.
TGCGTAGTACTCAGCGCCTGTTTTCGTAATAACGCCTTTGATAGCGCCATTTTCTACGATAAGATCTTCAGCCATACCTTGACGTAACGTTAGGTTTGGTGTTGCTTCGATCGTTTCTTTCATTTTGTGCTGATATGAAAATTTGTCGGCTTGTGCACGAAGCGCGTGCACAGCTGGACCTTTCCCCGTATTCAACATACGCATCTGAATGTATGTTTTGTCGATGTTGCGGCCCATTTCGCCACCAAGCGCGTCGATTTCTCGAACAACGTGGCCCTTCGCAGGACCACCAATGGATGGATTGCATGGCATGAAAGCAACCATATCCAGATTAATCGTTAACAGTAGTGTATTGCAGCCCATGCGAGCAGAGGCCAGAGCAGATTCGCAACCTGCGTGTCCGGCGCCGATGACAATAACATCATAATCACCTGCATGATATCCCATAGTTCAACGTCCCTCCCTCTTTTATGAAAATGAAAATGCTGTCGATTTTCATTTTCCTAAGCAGAATTGTGTGAAAATTTGATCGATCAGCGACTCTCCAACCGAATCACCGATAATTTCGCCAAGCTGCTCCCAAGCCGCTCGAATATCGATTTGAATCATATCAATCGGCACATACTGTTCGTTAGCATCGAGCGCATCCTCTAAGGAACGTTTCGCTTGCTTCAACAAGGATATGTGTCGGACATTACTAACATACGTCAGATCGCTTGACTCCAGCTTACCCTCAAAGAAAATTGCAGCAATCGCCTTTTCCAAACGATCGATACCTTTATTCTCAATCAGAGACAACTCCACAATACGTTCCTGTGGAAAATAACTCAGGACCTGTTCGACATCCAGCCTTCGACTCAAGTCCGTCTTATTCAAGATAACAATCGTTTGCTTATCCGCCAGCTGCTTCATAAGCGCAATCTCATCAAGTTGGAGCTCTTCATTGCTGTTCAACACCAATAAAATAAGATCCGCTTCAGCCAAAGCTGTTTTCGATCGCTCGACCCCGATTTGCTCCACGATATCTGTCGTTTCCCGAATGCCCGCCGTATCCAGCAGCTTGAGCGGAATTCCGCCAATATTCACGAACTCCTCAATGACATCCCTCGTTGTGCCCGGTATATCGGTTACGATCGCCCGATTCTCCTGCGCCAACTCATTCAACAGCGAGGATTTCCCAACATTCGGCCTACCCACAATAGCTGTCTCAATGCCCTCGCGCAAAATCTTACCCTGTTCAGCGGTCACCAAAAGACGGTCAATTTCAACCATAACCGCATCGCATTTGCTTTTTATGAAAGCATTGGTCATCTCTTCTACATCATGCTCCGGGTAATCAATATTCACTTCGACATGCGCCATTAATTCCACCAGCACATACCGCAAATGCTTGATTTGTTTCGACAAATTTCCTTCAACCTGCTTTAACGCTACCTTGAATGCGCGGTCCGATTTGGCCCGAATCAAGTCAATAACCGCTTCCGCTTGTGTTAGATCGATGCGACCGTTCAGGAATGCACGTTTCGTGAATTCGCCTGGCTCGGCCAATCGAATCCCTTGCTGCAGCAGCAGATCCAGCACTTTCTTCACAGAAACGATGCCCCCGTGACAGCTGACCTCTACTACATCCTCCATCGTAAAAGAACGTGGAGCTTTCATTAACGTAACGAGAACCTCCTCTACCTTTTCGGCAGAAGCAGGTTCTACAATGAATCCATAATGTACCGTATGCGTCGCAGCATCGGATAATTTCGTTTTTGAGCGAAAAACACGCTCCACGAGTGGAACGGCATCATCCCCGCTCACACGAATAACCGCTATCCCACCCTCGCCGAGTGGCGTAGAAATAGCAGCAATCGTATCATTTAACATAGTCTTTGCACCTCGAATTTACCTCATCTTAAAGAAAAAGCAATGACATGCAAAAGTCATTGCGGTTAACGTTATTTGACGGCGATTACAACCCGACGATTCGGTTCTTCGCCTTTGCTATATGTTTTGACAACGGGATGCCCTTGCAATTCAGCATGAATAATCTTGCGTTCTTGCGAGTTCATCGGCTCCAAAATAACTTCTTTTTTCGACTTTATGACACGATTCGCCAGCCTCAAGGCCAGCTCCTCCAGCGTCTTTTTCCGCCTGTCGCGGAAATTCTCCGCATCTAAGATAATGCGAAAATGCGAATTCGCATAGCGATTGGCGACAATATTGACTAAATATTGCAGCGCATCGAGGGTTTGTCCTCTTTTACCGATCAAAATCCCTAACTCAGAGCCACTCATATTCAAAAGGTAGCCTTCGCGATCCTTTGTCGTATCTATGGTGATGGAAATTTTCATCGCTTCGAACATATCTTGTAAGAAAGCAATGGCTTCCTCAAGTGGATCTGGTATCAATTCAAGCTCAACCTTAGCTTCTTTGGAACCAATAAACCCGAACAACCCTCGTGAGGGCTGTTCCAAAATATGAATCTTTACACGATCCTCAGAAACCTGCCATTGAGATAGACCGGCATTCACCGCTAGCTCAATAGTTTTTCCAGTCACCACAATTTTTTTCATTTGGACAGGCCACCCTTATTATTTTGAGATCCAGGATTTTTTTGTTTTCCAGGAGAACCATAAATAAAGTAAGACTGAATAATGGTGAAGATGTTACCGTAAATCCAGTACAGCGGCAGAGCAGCTGCGAAATTCATGGACATCACGAAGATCATAACTGGGAAAATGTATAGTAAGCTTTTCATTTGTTGATTCATTTGTGAGGACATAAACATTTGTTGAACGAACGTAGTTGCCGCGGCGATCAATGGCAGGACGTAATAATGATCAGGCTGGCCTAAATTCATCCATAAAAAAGTATGCTCGCGAATGTGATCATTACGCATGATAGCTTGATAAAGCGCAATCAGAATTGGCATTTGAACAATGATTGGGAAACATCCGGCTAACGGATTCACACCATTTGACTGGAACAGCTTCATTGTCTCTTCCTGCTGCTTCTTCGCATCATCTTTATACTTTTCTTTAAGCTTCTTCATCTCAGGCTGCAATTCTTGCATCCGTTTAGAGCTCTTATACTGTTTCAGCGTCAGAGGCAAAATGATGAGACGAATAATGATTGTTACGACTAAGATGGATAAGCCGTATTGACCCCATAGCTTGTCTGCGAACCAGTCGAGCGTTTGCGAAAGCGGGTACACAAAATATTTAACAAAAAAACCTGCCGTGTTGGGATCAATTGGTGCCATAGCAGCGCTGCTAGGACTACATCCTGACAACAATAAGATCAACGCAGAAAGAGCTGTAAGCAAATAGAGTCGACGAGTCAAAATGAGATCCTCCTAAATATCTTTTCCAACATAAACTATAACACAATTTCAGCGTGCAAGGAAATATAGCTTCACTTTTTTATTGTGTCGTTTCTTTTTAATAAAGAAGCTTTTCGGATTACGTGCCAGATGCTCTTTTCCATCTCCGCATATTCCATGTCTACAACGGGTTTTCTGGCCAGCAAAATGTAATCATAATGCGGCATCAGATTTTCTTTTTTCAAACGAACGATCTCTTTCACCATTCGCCTCAAGCGGTTCCGGACAACCGCATTCCCCACTTTTTTGCTCACCGATATGCCAAGGCGGAAATGTTCCATTTTGGGTTGAGGCAAATAATATAGAACGAATTGGTGATTCGCCATCGACTTGCCGTACCGGTAAATCTTATTGAAATCTTCTCGTTTAGCTAATCTATATTCTTTTTCCACAGAAATGTACGCTCCAGACCGTTAACATTCAGATAAGCTAAATCAGCCCCAAGGCATCTTATCTATTTTTGACCGAAATGGCGGCATATAAACCGATCCACTCCAATGCAAAAAAAAAAGCCCCTTCCGGAGCCCTCTTTTTACGCGCTAAGAACTTTTCTTCCTTTAAGACGACGAGCTTGTAGAACTTTACGACCGTTCTTCGTGCTCATTCTTTTACGGAAACCATGATTTTTCTTACGCTTTCTCGTATTCGGGTTAAACGTCGGACCCATCTATAGCACCTCCCTACCTGAGGATATCCATCCTACAAAATTTCTACTACTCATTAAATCATATATCACTAAAGAAAGTCAACCTACCCGAGCGTGCAGAATGAAATGTCAAACAGCCACTATAAAATTCGAAAAAGAATAACCTGTGTATAAAATTTCCCACACAAAAAGAGAAGCTTGTCGAAAATCAACAGAATATTAACAATATCTTGTGTTGTGAACAATTTCTATGCACAACTTGTTGTAATTGTGGATAATACCAAACAATCCGTTGATTAACAAGCTATCTTTTGATAAGATGGTAATGTTTCTGTTGTGGATATACACGACCAATTCTCCGATTTATCAACAGTCTGTGGATAACATTGTGAACAAAATTCCCTCTGCAAGAATAAGTCATTTTAACCGATTCTTAATAATGTGGATAAAACGACAAAAGCCGTCCTTTTTTGACCCCATCAGACATGAAGGTTCATTTCGCCGTAAATCGCGCAGAATATACTCTGATTGAGTTCAATCTAAGCTTTATTCGGATCGCTCCAGTTAGAGTTTCATCCATAATGAGTTATACACAGATCAATTTTTTCAAAAACTGGCCTTACGCCACATGTTTGATTTCAAAGGAGTGAATTACTGTGGAAGGCCATTCTACGGACTTATGGCAGCAAATATTATCGATTATCCAAACTAAACTCAGCAAACCAAGCTTCGACACTTGGTTAAAATCAACGAAAGCGACAGTTTTTAATGATTCTACTGTCGTTATTTGTGCGCCCAACAATTTTGCTCAGGAATGGTTGGAAAGCCGATATACCAAGCTGATTGAAGGCACGATTCATGACTTTACCGGCAAACACGTTTCTGTCAAATTCATCATTGAGACCGATGAGCAGAAAGCTCAATCCGCCGCGCTTCAGCCGACTGTTATACCGCCGAAAGGCCCTGCGATCGTCGCCGGAGAAGAAAACTTTACGAATATGATGAATTCGAGATACACCTTCGATACGTTCGTAATTGGATCGGGCAACCGATTCGCGCACGCTGCTTCATTGGCTGTTGCCGAAGCGCCGGCTAAAGCTTACAATCCGCTTTTTCTATATGGAGGCGTAGGTTTAGGCAAGACACATTTAATGCATGCCATCGGCCATTACGTCCTTGAACATAATCCTGGGGCCCGAGTTTTGTACATTTCATCAGAGAAATTTACGAATGAATTCATTAATGCCGTCCGGGATAACCGCGGTGAAGGATTTCGAAATAAATATAGAACCATCGATGTGCTGTTGATTGACGATATCCAATTCCTCGCAGGCAAAGAAGGTACGCAGGAGGAGTTTTTCCATACATTTAATGCTCTTCATGAAGAAGGCAAGCAGATTATTATCTCCAGTGACCGGCCTCCAAAAGAGATTCCAACCCTGGAAGACCGGCTGCGCTCTAGATTTGAATGGGGTTTGATTACCGATATCCAGCCTCCTGATCTAGAGACGCGCATTGCCATTTTGCGCAAAAAAGCAAAAGCGGAAAATCTCGAAATTCCGAATGAAGCGATGATCTATATCGCGAACCAAATTGATACGAACATTCGTGAACTTGAGGGTGCGCTTATACGTGTCGTAGCCTATTCATCTCTTATTAATCAAGACATTAGCGTGCATCTGACGGCCGAAGCCTTGAAGGATATTATTCCGTCGAACCGGCCAAAGGTCATTACGATACAGGATATTCAGCAGCGTGTTGGTGAATTCTATGGATTGAAGCTAGAGGATTTCAAAGCGCGCAAACGAACAAAAGCCGTAGCTTTCCCTAGACAGGTCGCTATGTACCTGGCACGTGAGCTGACGGACTTCTCATTGCCAAAAATCGGAGATAATTTTGGAGGCCGCGATCATACAACGGTTATCCATGCCCATGAAAAAATATCGCAAATGTTGCAAGCGGATCAGGAACTCTATAAGATCGTTCATAATCTTACAGAGCGCATCAAGAACCCCTCTTAATAACATTTGATTTCGGGTGAGCCTATACACAATCTATGCACATGTGGATAGGCTTGCCTTATATAAGGTTCATCCACATATCCACATATCCAGAGCCCCTACTGCTATTACTAATAAAGAATGTTATTATATAAAGATATGCTAACGCACCCCAAAAAAGAACTGCAGGAGTGAAGTCATGAAATTAACGATCCTTAAAGACCATTTAATCGAATCCATTGGTCACGTTTCCAAAGCCATTTCATCTCGTACAACCATCCCCATTCTTACAGGGATCAAAATAGATGCAACCTTAAGCGGTGTTACCCTTACGGCAAGCGATACAGATATTTCGATTCAAAGCTTTACGCCTAGCGAAAACGGTACGAACAAAATCATTCAGCTTTATCAAGCCGGCAGCGTAGTGCTTCCAGCTAAATTTTTCGTGGAAATTATTCGTAAACTCCCTGCTCAATTAATCGAAATTGAAGTAGGCTCTAATTTTCAAACCATTATTCGTTCAGGATCCTCGGAAATTCAAATTATGGGACTCGACCCGGATGAATATCCGCTGCTGCCGGAAATCGAAGAAAGCAAAATGCTTCGTCTTCCAAGCGATTTACTTAAAACGATGATTAAGCAAACGTCATATGCGGTATCCACGAATGAATCTACGCCGATACTTACAGGGGTGCTCTGGAATATCACGGGTGATAAACTGAAATTTATTGCTTGCGACCGTCACCGTTTAGCTTCCAGAGAAGTTTCGGTTGATAACACCAACGCGCACAATTTGCCGAACATCGTTATTTCCGGCCGTACATTGAATGAATTAAGCAAAATTTTGCCGGATCAAAATTCACTTATAGATATAGTTATTTCGGACAATCAAGTTTTATTCAAAATTCATTCGATTTTATTTTATTCCCGTATTTTGGACGGTACGTACCCGGATACATCGAAGCTTATTCCTCAGTCTTTTCAAACCGAAATGGTCGTTCCGACCAAAGAATTGGCTGAAGCAATCGATCGCGCCTACCTCCTATCCAAAGAAGACAAGACGAATATTGTAAAAATGATGATGCTTGAAGACCAAACCATTGAAATTTCGTCCAGCTCCTCCGAGCTCGGCAAAGTAACGGAACAAATTACCCTGCAGCATATTGCCGGTGATTTATTGAAAATCTCTTTTAACTCCAAATATATGCTTGATGCTCTTAAAGTTCTCGATTCTGAGTTTATTCATATTGGATTTACTGGAGCTATGCAGCCTATCATCATGAAGCCGCAAGATTCGACAAACATGTTGCAGCTGATCTTGCCATATCGAACTACGAACTAGGGGGTACTCCAGGATGAAACAGATCGCCATTAACACGGATTACATTACACTCGGGCAGTTTCTAAAACTATCGGACTGCATATCCACAGGTGGACAAGCTAAATTTTTTGTTGTGGATACCAAAATTGAAGTGAACGGGCAAGCTGAAAATCGCAGAGGACGGAAACTCGTACCGAAGGATATCGTTACCGTGGAGGGTTTCGGACAATTCGAAGTCGTTAGCTCCTGATTGGGCCAAGCCAGGAGGATGAGGAATCATGTTTTTGAACAGACTCGCGCTTAAATCTTACCGGAATTACGATCAGATCGAGTTGACGACGGATAGCAATGTAAATATTTTTGTTGGACCCAACGCACAGGGGAAAACGAATTTGCTCGAATCCATCTATGTGATGGCTATGACCAAATCACACCGTACCCATCAAGATAAAGAACTGATCGGCTGGAACGGTGAACAAACGCAGCTCCATGCTCAAATTCAAAAGCGGTATGGAACTTGCCAATTGGATCTATCCATTTCAACCAAAGGCAAGAAAGCAAAGATTAACGGACTCGAGCAAAAGAAGCTAAGCAACTTTATCGGTGCCCTCAATGTCGTTATGTTTGCGCCAGAGGATTTGGAAATCGTCAAAGGAACGCCTGGTATTAGACGACGGTTTCTTGATATGGAGATTGGCCAAGTGCAGCCCTCGTATCTCTATGATTTGTCGCAATATCAGAAAATTTTGCTTCAGCGCAACAATTATTTAAAGCAAAATTTCGCTGGAAAAGGCTCTCCAGATGCTATGTTGGACATCTGGAACGAACAATTAGCACTGTATGGTGTTAAAATTATGAAAAAGCGTCAAAACTTTATTAAGAAGCTGCAGCAATGGGCAGAAACGATCCATCGCGGAATTACAAATGACAGTGAAGAGCTGCTCATTCGCTATTCCCCTTCTTTTGACATAGAGCCATTTGAAGATGAATCTGTTTTATTAAACCAATTTATGATAAAGTTATCATTGGTCAGAGATCAGGAATTCCGAAGAGGCGTTACACTTGTGGGCCCTCATCGTGACGATCTTCTTTTTTACATCAACGACAAAGAAGTCCAAACCTACGGCTCTCAGGGGCAGCAGCGAACCACTGCACTCTCTCTTAAGCTGGCGGAGATTGAACTCATCCATGAGGAAGTTGGCGAATATCCTCTTTTATTGCTTGATGATGTGCTTTCAGAGCTTGATGAATATAGGCAGACGCAGTTGATCCGCACGTTCCAAGAAAAAGTCCAAACGTTTATTACCACGACGGGTCTAGAGAGTGTCCATTTGGACCAGCTGAACCATGCTTCCGTGTTTCATGTTTTGAAAGGAAATGTAAGTGGCAGGAGCTGAGGAGCATGTTTATTCATTTGGGTGGAGAAAAAATTATTAGAGCTTCCGAACTGATTGCTATATTCGATATCTCGATAGAGAAATCATCCAAGATATCGAAACAATTCATTCAACAAGCTGTTAAGGATAAAAAAACAGAAAAAATCGGTGAAGAAGAATGCAAATCACTCGTCGTTACGAAGAGTAAGGTGTATTATTCCCCGATCTCCTCTACCACGCTCAAGAAAAGAGCGCATCTTTTGTTAACGAACTAACCTTTTGTTGTTCACATAAAAGAGTATAAGAGGTTTATCTCACTATAAAAAAGCAGGTGGAGATTAACATGTCCGTGAATCAAAATGCGTACGATGACAGTCAGATTCAGGTTCTTGAAGGATTAGAGGCCGTACGAAAACGGCCGGGCATGTACATTGGCTCGACGAGCGCCCGTGGACTTCACCATCTCGTATGGGAAGTTGTCGATAACAGTATCGATGAGGCGTTAGCCGGCTTCTGTACCAAGATCGATGTCATAGTGCATAAGAATAATAGCGTTACCGTTATTGATAATGGCCGTGGGATTCCTGTCGGTGAAAATGCGAAGCTAAAGCGTCCGACATTGGAAGTAGTACTTACGGTTCTTCATGCCGGCGGTAAGTTCGGTGGAGATGATTCGGGTTATAAAGTATCGGGCGGTTTGCACGGTGTAGGTATTTCTGTTGTTAATGCGTTGTCTGAGCATCTTACGGTTCAAGTTAAGCGTGATGGCAAAATTCATGAGCAAGAATATCGCCGCGGTGCGCCTCAGTATGACGTGAAGGTTATCGGCGAAACCGAAGAGACGGGAACGCAAGTTACGTTCCAGCCGGATCCCGAGATTTTCAAAGAGACGACGGAATATGACTTTGATATTCTCCAGTCCCGGATTCGTGAGCTCGCATTCCTGAACAAGGGAATTGAGATTAATTTAATCGACGAGCGTACGGATACGGTAACAACCCATATGTACGAAGGCGGTATTATTTCCTTCGTTCAACATTTGAATCGAAATCGGGAAGTTGTCAATGAGATGCCAATTTACGTGGAGGGTGCCAAGGATAACATCTCCATTGAGATTGCTCTTCAGTACAACGATAGCTATACGGAAAACATTTACTCCTTCGCCAATAACATCAATACGCATGAGGGCGGTACGCACGAATCCGGTTTTAAAAGCGCGCTTACGCGGATTTTGAATGATTATGCCCGTAAATCGAACTCACTGAAAGAAAGTGATTCTAACCTTTCAGGTGATGATGTCCGTGAAGGACTTGCTGCGATTATTTCCGTGAAGATTCCAGAGCCGCAATTCGAGGGGCAAACGAAAACAAAACTAGGCAACAGTGAAGTCCGCGGTATTGTTGAGTCTCTATTTGCCGAGAAACTGCAAACATTCATGGAAGAAAATCCAGCGATTGCGAAGCGCATTCTGGAAAAAGGGATTCAGGCAGCAAGAGCCAGAGAAGCAGCACGTAAAGCGAGAGAACTGACTCGACGCAAAAGTGCGCTGGAAGTAAGCGCTCTGCCAGGTAAACTCGCAGATTGTTCATCCAAAGATGCTTCGATCAGTGAGATTTACATCGTAGAAGGTGACTCTGCGGGCGGATCAGCTAAGCAAGGACGTGATCGTCACTTCCAAGCGATTCTTCCTCTTCGCGGAAAAATTTTGAACGTTGAGAAAGCCAGATTAGATCGTATTTTATCCAATACGGAGATTCGGGCGATGATTACGGCTTTTGGTACAGGGATCAGCGATGATTTCGATATCAATAAGGCCCGTTATCACAAAATTATTATCATGACAGATGCCGACGTTGACGGAGCGCATATTCGTACACTCCTTCTTACGTTCTTCTACAGATACATGAAAAAGCTGATCGAATCCGGTTATGTATATATTGCACAGCCTCCTCTTTTCAAATTGGAGAGAAATAAAACCGTACGTTATGCTTACAACGAAAAGCAAAGAGAAGCGATCATGCAAGAGTTTGGCGAAGGTGCCAAAGTCAATGTACAGCGTTACAAAGGACTTGGTGAAATGAATCCGGAGCAATTATGGGAAACCACAATGGATCCGGAGAGCCGTACATTGCTGCAAGTGACGATCGAAGATGCGATTGAAGCGGATACGCTCTTTGATTCTTTGATGGGAGATAACGTAGAGCCTAGAAGAGATTTCATCGAGGAACACGCAATTTACGTGAAAAATCTAGATGTCTAAACGTCTTAGACGTTGTTAACGATGTAAGCTTTCAGGAGGAACATTCATGAGCGAAGAATTACGTTCGCAAGTCAAGGAAATTGACATTTCTACCGAAATGCGTACATCCTTCTTAGACTATGCGATGAGTATCATTGTCAGTCGTGCACTGCCAGATGTAAGAGACGGTCTAAAGCCGGTTCATCGCCGTATTCTATTTGCGATGTCTGAGCTAGGCATGTCTCCAGATAAACCATATAAGAAATCCGCGAGAATCGTCGGCGAAGTTATCGGTAAGTATCATCCTCATGGAGATTCGGCCGTTTATGAAACGATGGTTCGTATGGCGCAAGACTTCTCCCTTCGTTACATGCTCGTTGACGGCCATGGTAACTTTGGGTCGATCGATGGCGATATGGCAGCAGCCATGCGTTATACGGAAGCTCGCTTGTCCAAAATCGCGATGGAGCTTCTTCGCGATATCAATAAAGAGACGATTGATTATGCGCCCAACTATGACGGTGAAGAACAAGAACCTGTTGTTCTCCCGTCGCGTTTTCCGAACTTGCTCGTGAACGGAAGCTCTGGTATTGCGGTAGGGATGGCAACGAACATTCCGCCTCATAACCTTCGAGAAGTCATCGACGGAATCCAGATGCTGATTGAAAATCCGGATGTTACACCTATGGATTTGATGCAAGCCATCAAAGGACCGGATTTCCCGACAGCCGGATTTATTTTGGGTCGTGAGGGAATTAGACAAGCCTATTCAACAGGTAGAGGCTCTGTCACCATGCGGGCAAGAACCGTTATTGAAGAAAATAACAACAAGGCTAGAATCATTGTCAATGAACTGCCTTATCAAGTGAATAAAGCAAGATTGGTTGAGAAAATTGCAGAGCTCGTTCGCGAGAAAAAGATCGATGGCATCACGGATCTTAGGGACGAGTCCGACCGCAACGGGATGCGTGTCGTCATTGAGCTGCGCCGTGACGTCAACCCGAATGTCGTTCTGAATAACTTGTTTAAACAGACGGCCATGCAGTCTAACTTCGGTATTATTATGCTGGCGCTCGTTAATGGCCAACCAAGAGTATTGAATCTTCGCGAGATGCTGACGTACTATCTCAAGCACCAACAGGAAGTGATTCGCCGCAGAACAGAGTATGATTTGCGCAAAGCAGAAGCGCGCGCTCATATCTTGGAAGGCTTGCGGATCGCGCTGGATCACCTGGATCAAGTTATTGCATTGATTCGTGCTTCCCGAACAACGGAAGAAGCTAGAGATGGTCTCATAAACACGTTTAACTTGAGCTACGATCAAGCTCAAGCTATTCTGGACATGCGCCTGCAGCGCTTAACCGGTTTAGAGCGTGAGAAGATTGAGGCAGAATATGAGGAGCTCATGAAGAAAATCGCCGAACTTAAAGCGATTCTTGCCGATGAGCAGCTGATTCTAGCCATCATTAGCGAAGAGCTCAATGAAATCAAAGAGAAATTCGGCGACGATCGTCGCTCCGAAATCACGATTGGCGAGGAAAGCATCGAAGATGAAGACCTTATCCCTCGTGAAGACGTCGTAATTACGATTACACATACCGGCTATATTAAGCGGCTGCCTGTAACTACGTATAAGAACCAGAAGCGCGGAGGACGCGGTATTGTCGGTATGGGAACCAAAGACGACGATTTCGTGGAACACTTGTTCGTGACCAACACGCATCATTACCTGATGTTCTTTACGAATAAAGGGAAAGTGTACCGCTTGAAAGCTTATGAGATTCCGGATTTGAGCCGAACTGCACGCGGCACACCGATCATTAACTTGATTCAAATCGAGCAAGGTGAGACGATCAATGCGGTGATTCCGGTTGAAAGCTTCGAAACGGATCAGTATCTGTTCTTCGCAACGAAACAGGGTGTCGTGAAGAAAACGCCGATTGACGATTATTCGAATATTCGTAAAGGCGGTCTAATCGCTATTAATTTACGTGATGACGATGATCTCATTGGCGTGAAATTAACAGACGGCAATCAAGGCATCATTATGGGGACCAAGTTCGGCATGTCGATCCATTTCCCTGAACAAGATGTACGTTCAATGGGGAGATCGGCTACCGGGGTAAAAGGTATCCAGCTTGATGAGGATGATGCTGTTATCGATATGGACGTTGTTCATGAGGATAATAGCGTATTGATTGTAACGACCAAGGGCTTCGGTAAGCGAACGCCTGTTTCCGAGTACCGTATCCAATCACGCGGCGGTAAAGGGATTAAAACCTTAAACATCACGGATAAGAACGGTCCTGTCGTTGGCCTTAAAGTCGTGCAAGAAGACGAGGATCTTATGATCATTACGGCTTCCGGTACGGTCATTCGGACAAGTATGGACGGTATTTCAGTGATGGGCCGTAATACGCAAGGCGTACGCCTCATCAATATTCGCGAAGACGATGAAGTTGGTACCTTGGCTCGGGTGCAGAAGAATGAAGAGCAGTCTGAGAATGAAGAAGACGGCGATTGGGAAGAAACGGAATCTACGGATACCGAATAATAAATTGCAGGGATGGGCTTACAAACCCATCCCTTTTACTTTACAATAGCATGTATAAGATAAAGTAAGGTGAGTGAGCAATTGTGCCGACAGTAGCCGTTTCTCAATTAAAATATGGTGAAAAACTAGGCGATCATGTAGTAACGAAATTGGGGAATGTCCTTTTTTACAAAGGGAAGGTCATCAATGAAAGAGATATTGAGATTCTAAAAGCATTTCTCATCCCTTCTGTTTTTATTGAATCGAAGAACGGCATTGAGCCGGAGGCGGCCATTGAGGATACGAAGGCGAAAGAGGTTGATTCCGTTCCTCCTTTTTATGTTGAGTATCAGAATATGTTAAAGCTGCTTAAACGCGTTTTCTTACTTGCCAATGGCGGTCAAACATTACCGATCTTAGACATTCGTAACGGACTTGAAGCACTTATTCAGCATATCGATACCTATAAAGTACTTACTTTTACTCCCAAAAATCGCAATCTCCAAGATTACATTTATCACAAAAGCATCATGGTTAGCTTGACCTCCTATTCTTTAGCCAGATGGCATGGTCTCCCTCAGAAAGATTTAATGCAAATTGCATTAGCCGGTCTCCTGCATGACATTGGCGTTTCCAAAGTGGATGCTTCCATTCTGGAGAAAAAGGGCCGATTAGTGGCATCTGAGATGGAGGAGATTAAACAACATACGCTAATAGGGTATCAAATTCTCAAAAATGTGTCTGGTATCAACGAAGGTGTTAAATTAACAGCCGTTCAGCATCACGAACGTGAGGATGGTTCCGGTTATCCGCTAGGAGTGAAAGGCGATAAGATCCACATGTATGCTAAAATTGTGGCGATTGCGGACATTTATAATGCGATGACCAACGAACGATTCCACAAAACAGCGATGTCTCCTTATCTTGTTCTAGAGCAGCTCTTCACGGAGTCATTCGGTAAAGTAGATCCTACCTTGGTTCAGGTGTTTATAAACAAGTCTACACAAATTAGCAATGGGACATTGGTTAAGCTCAGTGATAATCGTGTCGGAGAGATCGTATTCTCGGATCGCTCACATCCGACTAGGCCTTGGGTGAACGTAAATGGAACGATTGTTAATCTGGTTGTAGAGAGAAGCTTATTTATTCAGGATGTTATCGGACATGTATAAAATGTTAGGAACCCCCTGAATAAGGCGGGTTTTCTTTATTTCAAAAGAATATGAATAAAAAGCTTGCATTCTATTTC
>NZ_WHNZ01000046.1 GCF_013141725.1 Paenibacillus planticolens
CTGCAATCTTCGCATTCAGCGCTGTTTTGTCCACAACCGGAACAGTAATCTGAACGTTGTAGGCAGAAAGGCTATTTAATGGCGTTTCAACGCCATATTCGTCAGCGACGACAGATTGATTGACGTAAACGGCACTATTTACTGTTTGGTTCATCTGCTGAGCCTGAAAGTTCAGCTTCAAAACACCCATAGTTCCCGTAACGGCACCAGTCGATCCTGAAGCTGCTGCAAGCAATCTCACATGCCCATTAGAGTCAGATTCACCCACAATGGAAAATCCGTTAACGATTGAATCCGCAGAAATAAATCGCAATTGTCCCGGATCAAAGCTAATCGTCAGATCCTGGGCGAAAGCACTCGTAGTGACATTCACCAAACTGTACGTCAAGCTGACAGGCTCCCCGGCTAGTACGGATACAGGACCGGTTAACTGGACGCCGGTTAATGGTTTTTCTTGCAACGAAGAGATAGCTGTCTGTAAAGCGGCTGCCGCTGCATCGATCTGCGCTTGCATCGCTTTCGTGTCGTTGCTCACAATGATGGCAGCAGTCAACGCCGTTTGCAGCGAAGACCAGGATGCCGCCGTGTAGCTATTGCTGTTCAATGCTTGAGCTTCCGCAATCTTTGCATTTAGCGCCGTTTTATCGGCTACGTTATCGGATACATTGACCGTTACGGTTGAGTTTACGACTCCACCTTTAAAGTCATCGACCTTAACTACAAAGCTGTCCGCTCCTGTTGAATCGGTGCTAGCCGTATAGGTCCATCCCCCATTTGCCTGTAAGGTAACCGTTCCTTTTGTCGGTTGGGTTAATATACTATAGATCAATATATCCCCGTCTGTGTCGCTTCCTACTACTGCGCCTGAAACGGGTACACCAGGATTTGCTTTGACACTGTAGTCACTGACTGTAGGAGGCGTATTTGGATTTATTGTCATGTTTACTGTGGTCTGTGCCACCGCAGTTCCAGTACCTTGGTCTACATCAATCGTAAAGCTATCGGTTCCCGTAAACCCTGGCTTAGGATTGTAAACCCATGTACCATCGTTATTTACAAGCACTTTACCATTTGTAGTAGCAACCGTACCATATTCACTTTTCGTACCACGAGCAGCCGTTGCAAAGGTGATCGCCGGATATTCAGGCTGTACGCCTGTTGGTACTACTTTTCCTGACACCGGTGTGTTCATGGTCGTAGCAGAACTGTAACTTGATGGTATTGTCGCAGGAACTAGTTGCGGAAGAACTTTAAAATTAACGATATATGTGGATACAGAACTATCTACTGCTGTTACCTGCACAGTTGCTGTTCCAGGCAAAGTCGCAGCCTGTGTGATAACCACATTTGAAGCAGCTACTTTTGGTGTTGCTGTAACCGTTGGAATTGTAGTCGTTCCAGCCGGCAACTTCACATCATAAGTTTTCTGCCCCCCTGTGAAATAATCAACTGAAACTGTTGTTCCGTTATTATACGTAAGGGCGCTTAAGCTTGAGTCTGGTGAATTATACGGAGGTACAGCGAGAGATGCTGAGAAATTATTAATCTGAACATCATCATAATATCCTGTTGGTGTACCGGCGTATGAGCTTGATATGTTATCTCCCAACTGAATCGTGTCAAATTTTGCATACCCTGAAACAGTACCTATCTTGTTATTGTCTAAATATATGTCTACAGAGCTATTGGAACTATAATCAACCATCACTTTATGCCAACCTATTTTTCTCGAAATCGTTGTTGCTGCGGTCTGAACGTTACTGGTTGTAACTGAATAATAGTTATTACTGATACTGCTATTGATGCCTACTCCAATCAGGCCGATTGGATTTGCAGAATCATATATCAACGCTTGTTGGTTAAGTTCTGACAAACCAGTATCGTAGAACCAAAGTGATGCAATACCATTAATTGGTTGGGGCAGTTTACTTGAAATCGCATCTTTGGCCTCATTAACAACAAAGCTATTTGCACCGTTTATTTTTTGTGCGGCATCTGTTGAAGGTGTTCCAGCTACAGGTGTCCATCTGCCAAAACCTGCTTCAAAATCTTCAAAAAATGATGCTGGTGCGGTTCCTGAAGGCACTGTTGCAAGAGCTGTAATTTCGGCAGCGCTCAGTGCTCTTTCAAAGATCCTCGTTTCATCCATTTTGCCTTTGAAGCTTGGAGAGGTAGAAGTTGGATTCTCAGCACCAAGCGTTTTTCTAGGGCCAGGAAATGCAGCCACAGGAGCCGTTGTACCAGTAGTACTTACAATCCCCTGTGTCCCTACAGCTAACGTATCTGCTAAAGTTCCGTTTACATATAGCTTTGTGCCTGCGGCTGTACCAACGAAGGCAAGATGTGTCCATTTGCCTACTGGTATTCCACTATAATTGCTAAATTGGAAGTCTTTTTTCACTCCATTAGCATCGAGGCCAGAAATTCCAACTTTTTTGCTGCCATTATACTGCTCGCTCTTAATAACGGCGCCGTCGCCAGCGGCCAGAACTACAGTAGAGGGAGCAGGAGTTATATTCTCAGTATAAACCCATTGAGCAAAAGTCCAATCATTGCCTTTAGGTATATCGGATTTACCTATATTGACATAATTTCCTTTGGTACCGTCAAAGGACAACGCATTTCCAAATGCTGGACTTAAATCATTGGGAACCGTTTTAATAGATCCTGATGGCGTTACGCCTGTCGCTACGGATATCGTTGCGTTGTTACCATTAATAACGTCTTCAAGTGTTGAACTTGATGTATTTTCATTCATATTATAGTAAGCATTTGCATTACCAGACGATACGGGCACCTTGACATCAAATACGGCTGGATCAGGATAGAAGCCGATTCCTTGATAAGTCATTCTTGTCGTATTGGCAAGCA
Source organism: Paenibacillus planticolens (assembly GCF_013141725.1). Taxonomy (GTDB): domain Bacteria; phylum Bacillota; class Bacilli; order Paenibacillales; family NBRC-103111; genus Paenibacillus_E; species Paenibacillus_E planticolens. Next base: position 2,872 of record NZ_WHNZ01000046.1, read on the forward strand.
GTCTCGCCTTATAGTCGTTCCAACCTGTTGATCCGCTGGTGCCTCTGGGTGACCAACCTATTTCTGCATAACCAGGTAGTCGTGGATAGAACAGCATGTCTAAACCTTCGGGTCTGCCTACGGTTTCAGCCCAAAGAGCAGCTTCTACTCCTAGTATCTGGTCGTCGCTGGTTGCCCCAATCAGATTACGAGGATCATCATAATACGCAACATCTGTAGGAGTTCCACTAGGGGAAGCACCACCGCCTCTACCTACGGGCATATTCGTTGTAGACATTCTCTTGGAAAGATAGGAATAGTTCTGGTTGGATACGATGACCTTCTTGCCTTGGTTAAAGGCATTCCCAGGGACGGCAGGTTTATCCAAGTTATGCCAATACTGCATGACATCGGGAAGATGATAAGTTGAATTAATAGCATCTGCTGAATCCCAGCCAATTACTTTTTTGTTGTACTTAACACCTAGAGATACAAGATAATCAATAAACCAGTTACGATCTGCTAATGTTGTTGAAGCTGCTTCGTCCGTCCCCATATGAATATAAGGGGACGGGGAGATGGCCGTTACTTCAGCGAATAAGTTATCTAAAAATGCCATTGTGGCGGGATCTCCGGCTGTCAATGAGTTGAATCCAACCCCGTTACCGGTATATGGATTCGCCGGAAGGTTCTTCCCTGTGTTACCTGACTGAGCACTGGGTTGACCATTGGGATTTACAAAGCCATAGGTTGACAAAAGCGCATTTGTATGGGACGGCACATCAAACTCTGGAATAATCTGCATATACTGCGACTGTGCGTAGGCTATGATATCTTTAAACTCATCCTGTGTGTAGTAACCCGAAATTCCTCCTGCAGGGCCAGTAGCTGCTTTATAGTAGGCAGCGCTGCCTTTGGTTAATCCGCCAAAATCATTGCTAGCATAGAAGTCGTCAATGACTTGAGAACCGCCGATCTTGGCAAGCTGCGGATAATTTTTCAATTCCAAACGCCATCCCTGGTCATCGCTCAGATGGAGGTGCAGCGTATTCATCTTATACTGCGCAGCATTGTTGATTTGACGTTTGACTTCATCAACAGTAACGAAATGTCTGGCATCATCAATCATGAAACCACGATATCCAAATCTTGGGGTATCGCTGATACTCGCACAATGTATACTCCACGTCACACCATTAGCCAAAGATTTTTTTTCAATGTCAGAGGGAAGCATCTGTCTGATGGTGTCCATGCCGTAGAATAAGCCTGCTGGCTTGTTGGCTGCGACTGTAATGCGGTCTGCGGCTACATCAAGGTTATAACCCTCGTTCCCCATTGCTGAGTAGTCGCCACCTGTTGTTGTAAAGTAAATATAGTTTGTTCCGGAAGGTGCCGATTGTACAATGTTTAACGTATACCCCGCTGCTGTGGCAAATTTGTTTTTCAGATAAGCCCCCACGTTATCAGCAATTTCTTGGGTTTCTGCGCCATCTTTGCCTTGTACGTAAATAATAGTGCTACCCGTTACGGTGAAAGTACCAGCCTTACCATTATAGCTTGCAGGCTTCGGAATAATCGGCGGCATTACATCCACCGTTTCTGCCATGATCACCTTTGCAGGTGATATCATCACCCCGCCAAATGCCATTGTAACTGCGACTGCAGTTGATACCAGCTTATTCATTATCCTTTTTTTCATAACTTCCTCCTTCTCATAAGTAAAGCGCTTTCACTTATCCTTTAATGAGTAAGACTAGCCTAATAATGTTGAGGAGGACGATGAGTCCTCCACTTCTTATTTACTTAGCGAATGTTAAGGCTGCACAGCTTTAATCGCAGGTTCGGTTGTCATGAACTTCTCAGAAGGAACCGTGCTTTGCACCTTGCCGGTATCAACGAACAGCTTTTGTAAGTTATCAAACCATTTTTTGGCGGTTCCATCTTTAAACACTTCCGCTTGCTTCTTGCTGTCAATCCAATCGATGGAGTCTAACTCTTGCTTCAGGCTGTCTTCAGGCACTTGCGTATACGTCGCAGTCAACTTGACGGCTTCGTCCAGATGGCTAATTTTGTAATCCGTCGTTTTGTTCATCGCTTTCATAAATCGCTCGGCAAGCTCAGGCTTCTCTTTCAGGAATTTCGGACTCACGACCCAACTGGACGGAAAGCTGTAATCCGGGTAAAAGCTGCTGTTATCGCCTAGCTTCACGATGTTTTCTTTTCCTACCTGCTTCTCGATTTCCACCGTATATGGGGACCAAATCGCAACGGCGTCTACTTTACCTGCCACGTAAGCAGACACAGCTCCTGCCACATCCATGTTCACTATATTTACATCAGCTGGCTTTAAACCGGCTTTCTCAAGACCTAGGTTGAGGACCATCTCGCCGGAAGTTCCTTTCGGAACGCCTACAGTCTTACCTTTCAAACCCTTCCACTCTTGTATGCCGGATTTTTTTGTTGCAAGAACCATGTCTGCCTTTCCGAGGGAGACCAAACCAATGATGTTGCCTTGACCTTGAGCAGATAAGAACGCTGCGCCGGGACCGATATAAGCGATGTCGATATCACCTGACGCCATAGCTTGAAACTCGGGAGGACCGCTAAGAAATTTAACCGGATTCAATTTAATGCCTTCTTCTTTAAAAAATCCTTTCTCCTCGCCTAACGCTACCGGAGCAGCACCTCCCATATTCGGCATATACGCGAAATTAATCGTCTCCATCTTCACTTCGGCCTTTGCAGGCTGCGGCGTGCTGACAGCTGAAGTGGCCGGTGCCGCAGGCGTCTGTGCCGCGTTGCCGGCGTTCGTAGGACTGCTGTTTGAGCCGCAAGCACTTAGAAGAAGAGTCACACTGAATAATGCAGAAGTAACCGTAAGCTTGGAAATTGATTTATATCGAGTAACCATGGATAAAGACCTCCCTTATGTATTTTGAATAATACCGGCTTTCGCCTTTGAATCCCGTTACTTCGTAACTTCAAGATATTCACGGTATACCTTGGACCAAATTTCGTTTTTAATACTGATGAACCGTGGATCCAGCTTGGTTGACTGATCTCGCGGGTAAGGAATATCGATATCAATAATTTCTTTAATTCTGCCGGGTCTTGCGCTCATGATAATAACGCGTTGAGCCAGAATCACAGCTTCCTCCACATCGTGCGTGATGAAGAAGCAAGTTTTTTTCTCTTTCTGCCATGTCTTCAGCAGTTCCTCCTGCAGTTGCGCTCTTGTCTGAGCATCCAAGGCGCCGAACGGTTCATCCATCAGCAGCACCTCAGGCTGGACGGCATAGGCTCTCGCAATCGCCACACGCTGCTTCATACCACCAGACAGCTCCTTTGGATAGGCATGAGCGAAATCTTTAAGGCCAACGAGCTCCAAGTAATGCTCGGCCTTCTCTTTGCGCTCCTGCTTACTCAGTCCTCTAAGCTTTAAGCCGAATTCGACGTTCTTCTGAACGGTTTTCCAAGGGAACAATGCGTATTGCTGAAACACGACACCACGCTCCTTACCTGGGCCCTTCACTTCGACACCATCCACCTTGACCGAGCCGGAGGTGGATGCCTCAAGACCGCCAATAATGTTTAAGAGTGTCGTTTTGCCGCAGCCGCTGGGTCCAACGACGCAGACAAATTCATTTTGCAAGATCGTAAGATCGGTATTTTGCAAGGCAACCGTATCTCCATTACGACCTTTGTACACCTTGCTTAGATCTCGAATCTCAATTTTAGGGGCCGCAATTCCACATTGTACTTTTAGACCGCTTGTTACCCTTGCCGGAGCTCCTGCCATCCTGTTAGCCTCCTTTCCAGAAATAGAACGAATCTATCCATACTTAATCCGATGATGCCAATTACCATAATGCCGAGTATAACGACATCCATTCGGAAGTATAAGCTTGCTTCCATAATCATATTGCCTAAACCTTTGTTTGCGCCTGTGAGCTCAGCTGCTACTAATGTCGTCCAAGCGGCCGCAAGACCAAGTCTGACTCCGACAAGAATATATGGAAACGATGCCGGGACAATAACCTCCAGAAAAATGTGCTTATCCGTCGCACCCAGCACTCTTGCCGCACGAATGAGCGTTGGATCGACATTACGAACACCCTGAAAGATCGAGATGACCATCACGAGGAACGTCGCTACAAAAATGACACTGATCTTTGCGGACTCCCCGACGCCTTGAGAAACGATAACGAGGGGGATTAAGGCGATGGGCGGAATCGTACGGAAAAATTGAATCCAAGGATCTACAATTGCACGGACAAAGGCGTACCAGGCCATAAGAAAAGCGGCTGGAACCGCGACTATTAATCCAAGTGAAAACCCGCCAATAACGCGCAGCAGACTTGCCCATATATTCGACAACATTCGTCCGCTTTCAATTTCAGCTAGCAATGTTTTTACTACTCTTAGCGGGCTCGTGATAATTGCTCCAACCGCAGGTATGGCAGAAAGCAGGTACCAGATGACAATCCCGATAACGATGGAAATGACGGTTAATAGCCAGCTTGGGAATTTTTTCATAGAACATGCTCCTTCTTGGTCCGATTAGCCGTCATTAGCCGTCATATGCAGGCTGTAGCGCCTCTCTCTGGTATTTTCGTTTGATGGTGTCCGCTGCTTCATGACAACCTGCCTGCTCCAATCTTCTCAACCAGTCTTCCGCTTTCAAATATTTCCACGGACCTGTTTCCAGTACTTTCTGCATAGGATCTACCTTGTAGTCCGGTCTGCGTGCCTGTTCATGCAGCCATGTGGAAAGTCGGTGATCCATCTCTTTCACAACGTCTGGGTAATCACTCGCCACATTGATAGTTTGATTCGAATCATTGACTATGTCGTATAAAATGACTTCATCAAAATGCAAGTATAAGCCAGGATGGTAGGTTCGGATGAAGTACCATTTTTCATCCCGCACGGCCCTTTGGCATACATAAAGCGCATGATCCATGACTAAGTACTCACGGCCATGCCAATGTTCGCCCTTCAGCGCCGGAAGGAACGATTTGCCGTCCCAGCCGGATGGAATTTTAAGTCCAACCAGATCCGTAATCGTTGCAATCACATCTACGTTATAAACAAATCCGTCTACAACTTGCCCCGGTTGGGTAACACCGGGCACTTTAATGATAAGCGGTATATGATGGACTGCTTCGGTTGCGCTTGGGTGCTCGACATAAATGCCTTGCTCGCCCATCGACTCTCCATGATCCGCACTGATGATGAAACAGACTTCATCTTCGATGCCCATCTCCCGCAGAGTATCCAAAAGCTCGCCCACGTACTTATCCATATAGCTGACTCCACCGTCATAACCATCGATAAGATGCTTGAAATCCGAGCGGTTCGCAATTTGCCCGGGCATTGTAGCTGGATATTTATTGCCCCAATGCAAGAATGCCGCAGATCGTGGGAAGCTATGATGCTGTTGACTTGCAATCGCAGTCTCGTCAGGGTAAGGTTTCACCGGTTCATCCTTAAATTGTTCCATATATTCGATTGGATACGTATAGAAAGCGTGAGGATCCCAGTATTGGATGTGTAGGAAGTAGTTATCGTCCTTCCCGTGCTGCTTCAGCCACGGAATTACGGAAGCGTTTACTTCATCGGCGTTCTCGTTCCCTTCCTTCAGCGAATGAGTATGAACTTCATTCCATCCTGCAAAATACCACCAGGCATGGTGCCGATCTCCGAACGTAGAGAAGGTAATTGTTTTATAACCCGCTCCGCGCAAGTGTCTGGTGAAAAATGGAATCCCCTCGCTGTGCCCGTCTCCTTCCGGATACTGAAACTCTCCGCCAGGTCCCCAGTGCGTCAAGGCTCCATGATTGATGCCGAACCGGCCAGACATGAAGCTTGCCCTGGATGGCACGCAAGGGGAGGATGCTGTATAGCAGCTATTGAAGATCATCCCGCTTGAAGCAAGCTTATCGATATTCGGCGTCGTCTTCCTGCTATAGCCATAACAACTCATATGGTCAGGGCGAAGCGAATCGATATCTAAATAAATAATTCTCATAGGGTGCTACCTCCTGATGCTTCAAATAATATTTCATGAAGATGACTTAATTGTATGTATAAATATGTATCCGTATAAGGTTGAATTTTTTTCAACCTTTTTGTCATTCTTCATGCTTGAGGTAATCGATAGAGCAAACGATATATGGAATTAAAAAAAGGGCGTCGAATGTCATCATTCCTCGCCCCTTTTTGTCGTACAACTCATCCATCTCTCGTTTTACAAGATCACTGTCCAAGAATCTTTCTGTCCCGCGCCAATCATTATAGCGGTTAGTTGGGTCATCTTAAATCCATCCTCACTAAGTTGTATCTAACACATTACTTTCGGTACGGAGCAATTCCTATTTCTTGATCTATCGCCCGATTCCCCTTTTTTCGATGCGTGTCGAATGGTCATCAACACCAGCCACCTTCAAATCCGGATAGAGAGAGTTGTATTTTCGGGTAGTCTGCAGCAATGTTCCTTACAAACTCCCCTAGACTAAGCTTTTTTAACATCCAAAGCATTATGCTCCTCAAAAAACTTTTTTCCATAACGCCTCAGCTATCCGCTTGAATCTCTACTGTTGAACATGTCAATAAACCTTTTCCATACGATTACGCTCCTTAGTAAAGCGGATATTTCTGACGCAAGTCTTCCCTGTGCAGCACATTGGAATCTTCGCGGATATAGTGGCAAAATCGTTTCTGAATCATAATATGCAATGTAAAATACAGCAAATCCGTTTAAAATGAGTGATGAACCGCTTTTCTTGTTCGCAGCTGCGAACATTGCTCAAGAGCTGATTAGTGAAATATGTCCGTTAGAAACGGTTTTGATTCCTAAACAAGTTGTTGCCATACTAAACATTTCTGAGACCTTCTCAGAACGAAATTTGCAAGATGCCGCTGAAACGCTAAGACAAACGATTCTGAAAGTCTTAAAGCATTCTGTGACTGCTCCAGACTGTTACCAGCTTTCATCGGCTCAGACTTACTCGCTACTACGAAACGAACCGCCATCTCGCAGCCCTTCGATTCGGCTTTCCCTTTAAGGTTATACCTCCCCTACCTTGTCCACGTTTGCGTCAAGGAGACTACGAGACTTCCCTCAGTCATCCGCACATTCTATTCCATCCATCCTGACCCTAATCACGTCGATGAGCCTTGCAGGTCATATCCCTTTGTTTGTTTCCCTGCAAGATATACATATTTGCATAAGTTTCCCCGTTTGTTCGGCGGGTCACCCAACATCGCCGCCACCTCTGGTTCACCGCATTCCGGGCTGGATTTTGCCTGCAGGCCCTTCGGATTCTCTCTCGCGAAAGACACCCTGCCAATCCTAACCCTGCTGGATTAGGGCCTCTACTTCGGCTACGGCACTTTAAAGGGTAAAGTTACCGAGTGGATTTGAACCACATAGATTGTGCGACTGTGAGGCGTACGAACAAAGAGCTGCCACCCGGCAGCTCTTTCAAAGCGAACTATTGTTCTCCGTAATAACGATTCAGGAAATCAGATATGTTACGTAAAAGTTCGAACCAACAAACTTACCCTAGAAGTCCTACCTCTTTTCACTCATCAGCCGAATCTTAAGGCAGCCTGATGGAAGTTCTATCTTTATTCAATGATAAGTGCATATACAACACCTGAACCATGCACGCCGATCGTCAAATCATTCTCAATGTCAGCCGAACGACTTGGGCCACAAATAAAATGGATGCCCGCCGGTCTATCCATCATTTCCAGTTTATCAAAAGTTGCATCCTGTCATGCCGATATCCGCTTCGAGAAACTTCTCGCGCAGCTTCCTGCGTACATAACCGGCCAAAATACCGGTGTCAGGTGCAAGCTTCTCACCCACATCTTCAGACAGCAGCTCGGCAATCTGATATCGATTCTTATGAATGGCCGGAATAATAATATGCGAAGGCGTTTCGCCAGCAAGTTGAATGATGTATTCGCCGAGGTCGGTTTCAATCGCCTCGACCCCAATTTGTTAAAGCGCATGGCATTCCGCAAGTAATCATTATTTAGTACAACTTTCGATCTTTCCTTGACGGTCCCCCTTACTTTATTTTCGCTCATGCGCCAGCTTCACTCCCTCAGCTAGTAATTCCGCTAAGTGCATGACCTTCACGGGCTTTCCACGGTATGATAAATTTCCAACTATATTCATCAAGTCTTGCTGAACCTCTTGCTTCATCCCAGTAACCACTATTGAACGCTGGTTGTCCGCAGCATGTCTGCACCCCAGGAAAATCCAATTTCACTCCGTATCTGGCCATTAACAGTACCATGGATTCACCAACACCAGGATATACAAGGTCACTTAAACATGTGATGAATAGAGAAACTTTCATGAGATATCTCATCCCTTCTTAAAGTGACCCCAAGGGAAAGCTCTAAATGCCATTCAAAGGATGCTTTTGCCGGTATCATTTGTGCTGTCCCATTGCCGACTGCCATTTCAAGCGAATCGTAATATCCTATGCTAGGCTCCAATGCACAAGTAACTCGATCATTGAACATACCTTCGTCCATCCAAACGCCTATATAGGGTACTTTGTTTTGGGGGACAGATACGATTAGGAAGTTGCCGCTTTCTTCACCGAATAACCCCGACCAACCTACCGGTACTTGACCACCATAATAAAACTTTCTCGCATCGCCTGTAACCGCTGGGGAGAGCAGCGATACATCATCCCAAGAATACAGTTTCCCTGTCTTCAGGGTATGACCTTCGTACACACATAGCATCTCCTTTATGGATTTCGGAAGAAGAATACGAGTTGGTTCCGTCACAGCGAACTGGGGATGGGGCACCCACATAAAAGGAACCGGTTGGTCACTTTCATTGCTAGCACGGTAATCCAGCCGTACCCGATCCGCAGAAGGGAATGAGATTCGTCTCGTGAACAGACATGGAAGTTGCAGACTCCGGACCCAGCAAATCACCTCGTTCTCATCGATCATATATTGCCATGGAAGCGCCCATAGCTCGCCATGGTCGGGCAAGTTCATGTACTTATCCATTCCCGATTTACACGCATTAATTGTCGGAAAACATTCATCCCAACCGCTCATATCCCAATCCGTGAAGGTAGATCCGTATTTCGGCTGTCGTAAAGAACGGTGGCCTGAATCCAGCATCCATTCCTTTCCGGTAGACTTATATACAATAGAAACCAATTTCCCTCCGAGTTCCGGCAACAATTTCAAGCTAATTTGTTCGCTTTCCATTCCTATGGATAAGAAACCTTTATATGACCCCTTTGTAACGTTGACCTTATTGTTTTTCATGACAAGCTCATGCCCAGATGAATTAGCGAGCCCGTATGATTAGCTTCCTGACGAAGCACACTCTCAAACTGTTCTCTCGCCAGTTCCAAATGTCCCAGACCAAGATGCCCGAGCCCCATCATGTAGCGGCAGTGAACTTCATTCCTTACTTTAAGATCATCCTCGAACACCAAGAAGTCCGGCAAGGAAACAGCGAAATAGTCGAACTTCACTTCGTCAAACAGATGTTTCTCAGCGTAATCAATGAGCTTATTGAATCGACTCTTCGCTTCCTTTTCATTACCCAGCGCTTGCCAAGCCATCCCTTGATAGAAAATCATATCAGGCGGTTGGTCGTTGTAATACATTGCGCTAGCTGGTTCCTCTAAACCTTGGGAAGCAATATTAAAACACTCTTGTGCTTGCTTTGAATCCATTAAGCTCTCATGAGCGAGTCCAAGATAGTAATAGATATTGTTCTCTTGCGCACCCGTCAGTTTACCTTCTCCCAGATTATCTGGATAGACGAGCGCTTGCCCCAATAAGATGATAGCTTCTTCAAATCGTCCTTCAGCCAAAGCTCGCTTGGCCAGTTCGACATGGGCAAAAACATGCTGCCCCGTCACTTTGCCCTCACCGCCCTCCCAAGGGTGGAATATGCGTGCATGCAGTGCTTGGACTGCTTTCTCGTGATAACCTTGTGCATTAAGCAGAGTAATATATTCCACGTAAAGATCGTCGCGTTTATTAACCAAATCTTGATGTTCCTCCAGCTTGTCGCAGCGAGTTTCCGCTTTATATCCAAGCTTTTTATACAATTGATCAAGCTCGTAGAATACCCGTGCATCTTCCGGTCTGCAAGCAAAAGCCTTCTCCATGGCAAAAAGTGCTGATGCTGTATCTCTGCGTTTGTTGAAATAAGCCAGAGACAGGTTCCGATGTACGGTTGCGAAATCATCCCGAATGGAACGTGATGCTTCCCAATGGGCGATCGCATCCTCGTGTCTCCTTTTATCATAAAACCAATTTCCCAGGTAATAATGTGCTTTGTCATCCTTAGGATCAGCAGAAATGACACTCGTCAGCACTTGCAGATCGAATAAAGTATTGGGGAAACAGTAATCCGGTGCCGCTGCATTTCCGGCCTTCCTGTAAAGCTGAGCCATTTCCGAATGCCCTGCTCTCTCATGTAGGAAGCCAAGTGTGTAATGAAGCATTGGGTACGCCTCTGAATCATGAGCTTGCACGATTCGATCAAGCAATTCAATCGCTTCCTCATACAAGCCGCAATTCGCATAATCGGAGGCCAGATTCAAATAATTATGAGCATCTCCGCGCATGAGTCGATTAAGCTCAGCTTTCGCTCCACTAGCAAGCGCCTGCTCATCTTGGCAAGAAAGCAATAAATACTGTTCATTGGCAGAACCAAAATCCGCGATATCCAGCACGAGAGTCTCCTGCACAAAGGCAATCGCTTCTTGAATCCTACCCAGCTTGCGAAGAAGCGCAGCTTTCAGGTGACGTGCCTTGTAATTGCGGGAATTGCGTACGAGCGAACGCTCAACCAATTCCAGGGCTTCTCCGAAAGCACCTTTCTCGCAAGCAATTTGTGCAAGCGTAAAGAAGCCAGCATCTTGCCAAGCCGCGGACCAAGTCGATTTGTAGAGAGCTGCAAAGGATTCTTCCAAGCGTCCTTGCAGTTTAAGCGCAACACCTAATTGATAAAGAGCTTCACTGTCATAAGGGTTCGGATTCCGCCAGGTAAGGGACTTCACCGCCGTCCGGAAGTGACCTTCCGCCTCGGCGAACAACCCACGACGAAGCAAAAGTGTTCCGTATGCCACATTAATACGGCTGTCGCTTGGGTCACGCTTCAACCCTTCCAGGTAGTAAGCTTCAGGTTCGAATGTAGCATGGCGATACTGTTCCAGATGCAACCCGGCCAAATAAAGCTGCTCATTCGTTTTCAGCTCCGCAGGCTCCTGCAGCGGCTCAGCTGCATCCGGCACCTGCTCGATCGATGGCTTAGCAGGCTGATAAGAAATCAGCATAGTGCCATTTGCATCACGTACAGTCAGCTTCAAATCGTGTGGACGATCGTTCTCGTCCAGTGTAATCACAGACTTGAACGTTTGAGTAGGAGACAGCTCAACGACTTCCTTTAAATATACTCGGTGACTTCCTTTTAACTCCACTATAGCGCCCTGGAACAAGGAGGTTGCATATGCTAACACGACGGCTTCACGAGTCTTCTCGTCGACTTCTAGATTGACTGCAGCGTCGATCGAAGCATTTTTAACGACACCGATATTTTTGTAAGGCATGAAATATTGTTTGAACGATTTTTCTTCATACGGCTGCAGCCAAGTGAAATCCGGTTGGTTGTCTGTGTAGACGCCGGTCATCAACTCAATATAAGGTCCGTCCTCATCGGTCAAGTTGTGATCCCACGCCTGCCCGAATTCGCCGTTCCCCCAAGTCCATTGTTTCTTACCTGGCGAAACATGATGGTTCGCCACGTGCAGCAAACCTGCTTGAACGCCATGATCATAACCCCCGACAAAGTTATAGTCTGATTTATAGGCCATATAAGAGGTAGGGACGGGAATGTTTTTGTAGCGTGATATATCGACTCCGGCGGAGTAATCCATTTTGTAGTACGTTCCTGTCGCGATTGGAAACCTAGAGACGTCACGTTTACCGTGGTCGAAGACAGCTGTTACATCAGGCGGAAATACGGATTGCGTATCGTCGTTAACAGCAACCGCCGGGTTCGCCCACCACAGGAATGTTTGTGGTTCCGGTGTCCGATTATACAGCTGTGCGGAAATTTCCAGATAAGCTTTGCCCGGATATAACGTGAAACCAGCTGTTACTTTCGTTCCATACATCCGGTCGATTTCGCTTACCCAAACCGTGGCGCTACCATCTTCATTTTCGGTTAGCTTGTATTCAACCGGACCATACGTATTCGGACGGTGATGCTGAGGCCAGTTGAACTCGATGCCGCCGGAAATCCAAGGGCCTGCTAGGCCAACCAGCGCTGGTTTGATAACATGATTGTAATAAACGAAGTCGTAATCATTTGTTTTGTCCAACGCACGGTAAATCCGTCCGCCAAGCTCAGGCATGATCTCGATCCTAACATATTCGTTTTCCAGAATTACGAAACGATACGACTGGGGTTTCTTTTCATCTTCAATTTTATCGATAACCGGATGCGGATATACCTTACCGGAACTTCCTTGATAAACTCGTTTTTCTAAAAACATTGGATTGCGATCAGGCTCTCCGATGCCATAAGTCGGAATCGAAGTCTCTTCTTCCCATATGCGAACTTTCTGACTCAACATCATCACTCCCTTATCTTATTGTCTCTACTTTACCTCGACGGAAAGCAATCGCCAATTGACAAAATGCTTAATATAATGGATTATATTCTTATTTAATAAGGAGAGGAATCTTGGATACCACTAGGAAACCAGAGGGCTTTGAAGAAGAGAAATTGTTTGTTCTGCCTGATTACATGCAGGAGGAGCTATCCCGCTCAGAACTAACGCGTGATTTATTCGTAAGCGATATTGGTTTTTTCCCACATGCCCGACATCACTATCGGGAACGGCCCGAGGGAAGCAACTCCCATATTTTCATTTTTTGCTCAGACGGAGAAGGCTGGATAGAGCTGGATCAACAAAAAGCTTTCTCTTTGACTCAAAATCATCTAGCTGTCATTCCCGCCAAAACGCCCCATCGTTATGGGGCATCTACCCATGAACCATGGAGTATTTACTGGTTTCATCTTCAGGGCGACCATGCTGCTGCCTTTATGCGTATTTACAGGATGGATGCTGGCCCCGTCCATCTTCCGATCGGTGCGCTGTCCAAGTTCAAGGAAGTTTTCGATCAGTGTTATGTCCTTCTGTCCGACAAAACCTATTCGCTGCCCATCCATACGCACGTATCCCAGTCTGTACGCCAGCTGATTAGCGGCATTGGGATAAGCGCAGGAGGTACTGCCAAGGACAAAAAAAGGAAGCAATATCTAGAACACGCCATCCGATACATGAATGATCGTTTGGAGGATTCTATTAAGCTCCCAGAATTGGCCAAGCACACCGGCTTGTCCAAACAGCATTTAATTTTGTTATTTAATGAAGAAACGGGATTCCCACCGATTGAATACTTTTTGCGCATGAAAATTCAAAAGGCTGCCCAAATGCTCAGTTTAACTAGTCTGTCCATCAAGGAAGTTGCTGCGAACATCGGGATAACCGATCCCTATTATTTTTCGAGATTATTTAAGAAAATAACCGGTTCCGCCCCAACCGCGTACCGAAACGTTCCGAAAGGGTAATGTCATTCTCTATGTAAAAACGGGATAATGCACAAAGCCCCATCGTCTCCACGAAAGAGTCGATGGGGCTTTGTTATTGACTTTCTCCAAATGCCATTCGAAAGATCGATCGGCTGGAATCGTGCTTAAGCGTTTTTACCGAAAACTACGCCGCCGTCGATGTAAAGCGGCGACCCCATCATGAATTTCGAGTCGTCCGATGCGAGGAATAAAGCCGCTTGCGCGACATCCTCAGGCTTGCCAAGCTCTCCGCTGAGCTGACGCTGTTTCAAGGACTCAATCGCCGCCGTCGGATCGTCGTACGATGTTTTCAAATAATTTTCAACGAATGGTGTAAAAATTGTCCCTGGCAGCAGCGCATTCACGCGGATATTGTAAGCTGCATAATCAACCTGCATCGATTTCGTTAAAGCAAGCACTGCGCCTTTTGTCGCTGCATACGAAACTCTTCGCGCCAGCCCCATCTCGGCAACGCAGGACGACATGTTGATAATCGAGCCTGCTTTGCGCTCTATCATGTGAGGAAGCGCATATTTCGAAGGCAAAAATACGCCTTTGACATTAATGCTCATGATGCGATCCCATGCGTCTGGCTCAATCTCGTGCAGTGCGCCGACGCCGCTGATCCCCGCATTGTTGAACAACACGTCGATCCGGCTGTACTCGGCAATCGCTGCATCCACCATAGCTTTCACCGACTCAGGATTAGTGACATCCGCTTGAAGGAACAGGGCTTTGCCGCCTTTATCCTTAATTTCACTCACCGTCTCCTGGCCTTTGACCGCATCCAGGTCATTCACAATGACGGTTGCCCCTTCATGGGCAAACAATAAGGCCGTGCTCTTGCCGATGCCTGAGCCAGCACCTGTTATCAGTGTCACTTTATGTTGTAATCGCATATCTACACTCCTTGATTCACTTCATTTTTTTAAAAAATAGGACTGCCCTTATTACAGCGAGACCGGGAATTGGAAATAAACATCTACCTACAGCAACCTCTGCATGCTTCGCCATAGTTTTTCGTTGTCAGCTGCATCGGTCCACAGCTCAAAATGAGGATCCATGACCTCCTGCCAGTTAGCAGGCGTGTTAGTGCTCGATAGCTTGCCTATGCGCTTCATTTCTCCAACTGCAGCAGGATGCTCGCGATAAGAGAATAAGAACGTGCCGTGAGCACCGATGATGTAAGTCTTGTTGAAGCTCTCTGGCCGCTCTTCCTGCATTTGATAGTGATAATAGATATAACTTGCCGCCATGTCCGGCTTTAATCTTGCGATACATCCGATTCGATCGTCTACCTGTCGACCTCCACGCCACGATTCCGGGTCTGTCGGCACACCGTCGTGAAAAATGTCCAGCATGGGAATTGACAGTCGACTTCCCTGCTCTCCAGGCCAAGCTTCCAGCCAATGCGCATAGGTAACTGGCCAGTCCCAGTTATGACCACCTGTATATGTCTCCATATACAGGCATAGATAACGACCACCCAAGAACAAAGAGACGGAGAGCACATTTTCATTTTGCAAATAGCTTCTCAAGTACTCATGATCTAGACGGACTGCTGTGCGAAAGATTTCTTCCATTCCAACTTTCAACTGAGAAAAGTAAAGATGTCTCTGCAATTGCAGTCTCCTTTCGCAAATCTAGATTATTGCTTTCTGCCTTCAAGCAGGACGCCTTTTTCGCGATCTGCCCAAGGCATATCATAGGATGGGGCATTTACATAACGGTTCATAGTCAAAAGCAATGAAGCACCAGTTCCTGCAGGAAGATCGACTTGCAGCCATTTATGGTTAACAGCCGTCATCTCCATGTTTGCATTTACCGATTCTAAGAAGTAAACCTCTTTAAATTGATGTTCCCCGAATGTCCCTGCCTGAATGATAACAGAGCGGTTGTCGAACTGACTTGTATTTACGAGTTCAAGCGTTACAGATTGTGCAGTTAGATCTTTAACCAGCGCAGCGATAGATTCAGGAAGACCTGGACGTTTCGCATCCGCATCATAGTATCTCACTCTTGCATGCTGCAAGCCGCCGTGCGAAATATGCATAGGACCGCCTAACGTCAACTGGACGAGACTTTCCATGTAGATCGGGCACATTTCTTGCCATATGTGAATGCTGGAAAAATCATCATCGCTGAATTGATTCGCCCAGTTATACGGATCGCCCGCTTCGGAACGCATTTTGGTCAACTGCTGCGTGACCAATTCAACGTTCGCATCGAGGATCGTTTGCGGATAATCTGGATTAAGCCCGCGAATAAATTGGAACCAAGGCTGTGTATTACCGATATAATGCTTCGTATTTCTTTTCGTTTTCTTATCTGTGCCTGAGAGCTTCGGAACGATAACCTGATTCCAGTCATGGTCTTTCGGAATACGGTCAATACGTTCCAAATCTTCGTCCGCCATCGACATCGTCCACAAATAGACAGGGTATTGCGGCGCCGCTTTGCGATAATCCGTCCAGCCAGCGTCAAAATGTTTATACGGAACGCGCACCTCGCCGTCTTGCTCCTCGCGCAGCGCCCAATTCTCATCCAATTGTTGACGCGCCAAATCAAGCATCTTCATATCGCCTGTGAGCAGGACACTATTCATGCAAGCATTGGTTAATGGCTCAATGATCGTCATGAACCCATGCGGCCAGCGCCAGCCGTAATAGCCACCCCACCATTTGCCGTCGTTATACTCGCCGATTTCGCCGGACAAGCCGACATTATCTGGAATAATGCCGCCGTTCTGACGTGTTCTTTCCTGCCAAGCAGCTAAATAATCCAGCACCCATTTGCGATATTTCTCTTCCTGCGTATGGAGGAATGCGTGGGTCACCAACCCCGTCGCATTGAGGTTCAACGGCACGTCACCGCGCGTCATGCGTTCATTCATCATGCGAATAATATTCGCATACACCTCATTGTTCGACCATGCACATTTGCCACTAGCAAAATCCACGCCTGGAATATCTTCATACGGTGCCAAATAATCATCCAAAATGCCGCGGTGCGTGCTCCAATCTTCTTCCGTCAGCACGAAGCGCGGCCCCATACTCCCTGAAATCGCCGAGCGAATCAGCTTCCGCTCTGCATCGTAATTAAGCGCTTCTGTGTCTTCACCGGTGTACATACCAGCGAAGCGCACTGCACGTTGGCGATCCTTTAACGTAACCGGGCCAGCAAGACCTAGGAAGTACGTGAACAAATAGCCCTCACCGTGATGCATCCAATCATAATAAGCATCAAACTCGCGGTGAATTTGTCCGTACTCCGTCCACTGCCACGTAATCCCTTCCCAGATTTTACGCGCAAGTCCATGCAGCTCGCTGCTTCCGCCAATCATATAGAGAAGCGCGAGATTCATGAATCCTTCATACGGATCGTCCGAGCCATCCATCCCTGGCCAATCTTCACGCCAGATTAAGGTACCGTCCGGCCGCGTATAGCGTTCAACAAATTCAAAAGCCGCTTTATTCAATTGATCGATAAGCAGTCGTTCCGTTAATGCCCATTGTGGCGGAACTACCTGACGCTTAGCGGCAATCCGTGGAATCGCATGTTCCGGATTAGACGTTGACACGGTTATCACTCCCTGATCTTAAAACTTGTGTAGAAGGAGTGCCTTTATCCGCAACCATCGTGTTAGTTAAGGAGCCCAGCTTCTCGATCTGGATCGTGACTTGATCTCCGTCTTTCAAATACACTTGCTTCTGGGGCGGGTATCCGAGTACAACACCTTCCGGAGTCCCTGTGAAAATGATATCGCCAGGCTCAAGTGTCATGTGTTGAGAAATATAGCTGACAATCTCATCGCAATAGAAAATCATATCAGACGTATTCGAGCTCTGACGAACCTCGCCGTTCACGATGCACCTAATATCGAGCTTGTTCGGATCGCCTACTTCGTCCGCTGTTACTAGGTATGGTCCAAGCGGAGAAAACTTGTCGCAGATTTTGCCCAGCATCCATTGCTGTGTACGCAATTGCAAGTCACGTGCGGATAAGTCGTTCACGTTGCAATAGCCGAATACATGGGACAGCGCGTCTTCACGGCTTACATACTTTGCTGTTTTGCCGATAACGATCACCAATTCCGCCTCATAATCCACCTTTTGCGAAACCGCTGGAAGCGGAATTTGTTCACCTTGGCTTGCCAATGTATTGTTGAATTTATTAAATAGAATCGGAAATTCCGGAATCGCAGCATTCGTTTCTTCCGCATGTTTACGATAATTTAAACCGACGCAAATCATTTTGTTCGGGTTTGTCACGCAAGGCCCTAATGTCAGCGCAGTTTCATCTAATACATACGCTTCCTTGTTATCTACTAAACTCATGACAGATTCCGCATACGCGCCAAGTAGTTCCACAGCCTCGCTGCCGCCTTCAATGACTTCGTGAATCGTAGCAGGAAGTGTTTTATTCGAAGGCACAGCCTGTAAGGCAGCTTGGACGTCCAAAACGTATTGCTCCAATTTAATTCCAAGGCGGTATTCGCCGTTTTGAACAAAAGTAAGCAGTTTCATTGCAGTAATCCTCCCCAATATGTTCTATACATGCTTGACTCGTTCTTATTCCCACAATCCCAAGTAGGGCAATTCCGCAATGCTGCTGACATCTATGTTCTGAGCCGTTTGCTCATCTGCTTTCAAATAGATCCCCTCATCGGTTTTTACAAAGACTGGCTGGTTCGGGAATAAGAAATGTTCCGGAAGTGCACGTTCTCCACCAACCCAACCCAGATCTCGCCCAAACACGGCTTCGTCTTTGCGGCCAATCAGCTTATACACATCCTGAAAGTAATAATCGTTGATCGCCCATTGCTTACCATCTTCCACCCACATACATTGGTCGCCCAGCAGGACGGATATACGCGGATAAGGCTCTTTGAGCTTAGAGCCCATCTTCTCTCCAAGTCCATGACGGTGCAACAAGTAATAAAAATCATGCGTATGCCATGCCGAGCATGGCGCAATGTCAGCTTCGTTCTGCCAGCCGGTCGCCGAAGCCATATAACCTCGGGGGGTTTGATAGTAAGCGTAGGTTTCGTCGCATTTATCTAGAAACAGCGCCAGTTCTTCATCAGCTTGATGCTCCAGGTAACGCGCAATCCCGTGTAGAGACATGCCCATTCCTGCAATAAGCATAGGCTCTTTCAGTCGAATCCATTCTCCTCCGCGAAGCAACCATTTGCGATTAAAACGCGTCTGTTCCTTCGCATCGATCCAGGCGGATCGGGCCAAGTGACGGCATAGACCGCCTGCGTGCTGCAAATAGTGTGGCTCGCCGAACATTTCATAAGCCTGCACCAGCGGCGCAATCATTAAGCCGTAATATTCAGCGGGCTCGACCATCGTCGCGTCTCCCAAATAGCGATTGCTGGCTTCACAATCCGCATCTGGAATGCCTCTAACATGATAATTCTTAATCATAAAGTTCAAATCGTCTTGAATGCCTTCGCGCCAAGGCGAATCCGGGAACAGCTGCTGATACAGCAGTTTCCCCCATAGACGGCAATATTCTTGATTGCTGATATTTCTTGTTTTTTTGAACGGATAGATCTCATCACACGCCTGCAAGTTGCGAAGCATCGCTTGCTGAATGCTTTCCAACGCTTCCGCAGGCAGCCATGAGCGACCATGAATCGCCGTTAGTCCCAAAGCAACGTTCGGCATCATGTTGTGAATTAACCCACGACCCAGCATCTCGCCGACCTGAAATCCGATGTGCTTGTACTGCCCATCCTCCTGGAAACGTGTCGTTTGAAACTGGATCATTTGTAGTACCTGATCTTCAAGTGAGGAATCTCGCTGCTCAGCGACAATTCGGCTCAAAGCCGCCATCAAAGGGCTTGCCCATGTGCTGTGCCCGCTTGTAAAGTCTGACCATCGGTATGGATTGGATCCCCAAACAGAATGATTATGAAAGCCGTGAATGGCTCCGTCCTCTTGTACCCAGGACATCAACCAATTTCCGAGTGCGTTAATGTTCGATTTCATGTTGCGCTTCCTCCCTACCAAAACAGCTCCGTACGTCCCCGCAGTTTGGCAATCGCTTCGGCATAGTAATAATCGCCGTATATAATAGGTACATTTACGTAGGCTCTCTTCGGAAAATTTGCAGTTGCCATCGTCAAGATGCCCTCTTCGTCTTCACCCCACGAGACGTATTGCTCTGTGAGCAACAGCAAAATACGCTTAGCAGCATCGATGTAAATATGTGCCTCGTTCTCAGGAACAGCGCGGCTGATTTCCAACAATCCAGTGGCTGCACAGGCTGCCGCTGATGTATCAAAGGCCGTTTCCGGCTCAACCGGGGCGCGGAAATCCCAATAAGGCGCAGCATCTGCCGGCATATTGGCGATATAGAAATGAGCGACACGTTTCGCTGCGTCCAAATAACGCTGATGGCCTGTATACCGATAGCTGAGCGCCATACCGTACAGTGCCCATGACGTACCGCGAGCCCAAGCCGAGTCCGGCGAGTAGCCTTGTCCGCCTCTAGCCTCAATTCGCTCGCCTGTCTCAGGATCGAAGCAGACGATATGATGCGAGGAGCCATCAGGACGGATAAACTCGCGAAGCACGGTATCTGCATGTGCCACCGCGATATGACGAAAGCGCGGATCATTGGTTGTTTCACTTGCCCAGTAGAGCAGAGGCAAATTCAGTAGGCAATCGATAATTGCCCAGCCCTGTTGATTTTCGCCATTCCATGCGCGAATGAATTGGCCTTTAAGGTTGAAACGGCCCGCAAGATGGCTGGCTGCCATCAGCCCGCGGATTTTAGAAGCTTCCGTGCCCAGCAGCTTATATTGCGCCACAGACGTCAAGCTCCACATAAAGCCGACGTCATGATGAAGCTTTTCGTACCCTAACAGCGTTTCGTCCATCTGATTCTCTACAGATACTGCGATGTCACGAAAATCTGCATGCTCGTTTTCTTTGTATATCAGCCACAGCAAACCTGGCCAAAATCCATTGGTCCACCAATCATTCGATTCCGAGTTATAGGTGCCATTCACCGATGCATATGGAAATGAATCTCCGATCCGTTTGCTTGTTCGTTCAACTTTCGCAACGATCTTTCCCCACACATCCTTAACCCATGCTTCATTAACGACGCCTGTTGTCATGTTCATTTCCTCCCACATAATCTGCTATAACAATCGCTGTCCAGGGAACAACGCAAATACTTTCTCAAGTTCCTGATCCAATAATCCTACACCATCACAATAGTTCGCATTGGCTTCCAACGAACGGATGGACGTGGTTCCCGTTAACGTAATCGCGATTTCCGGACAAGTTAAGCTAAAGCGCATTGCCGGCTCCACGAGACCTTTCGGCTCAGTCTTGCGCAGAAATTGCAGCTGTTCCATCCTTCTGTTTGATTCTTCAAGCAAGGCATGATTTTGTTGTAAAAATGGCGCAGGTTGATCCGCTAATATGCCCATGCATAGCGGACTGCCATGAATGACGCCGATATTTTTTTCCTTGGCGAGCGGCAGCAGTTCGTCTTTGGCTGTATAATCAACCAACGTATACTTCGCGTAGGTCTGGATGGTATCGACCAAATCCTCCTTGAGGAAAGGCATCAGAAGTTCGAGCTTCCCCGCGTTAACACCGATGGCTCTCACCTTGCCTTGTTCCTTCAGCTTTAGAAAAGCAGGAATCGTCTCGTTCACCGCTTGTTCGTAGCTCGTTTGCTCCAGTTCATGCAGCTGAATGAGATCGATATAATCCGTCTGCAGTCTTTGTAAGCTTTCTTCTACGGATTGAATTGTGTTCTCATACGAATATGGAGTTCCTCTCATCACAGCCTTCGTCGCCAATATGACTTGATCGCGCTTCCCTTTCAATGCTAGTCCGATTCTGCGTTCGCTCTCTCCACGACCGTACAATGGCGCTGTATCGATAAAATTGATACCCAAGTCCAGAGCGGCATCAATGACACGCGTCACCGTCTCATCGGTCGTCCCACCGAAATCTCCGCCAAGTGGAGCGCCGCCTAAACCGATTTTCGAAACTTTAAAGCCTGTTTTCCCTAGAAATGTATACTCCATTGATATCATCGTCCCTTCATGAAAGTATTGAAACTAAATCTTGACTTTATTCCCTGTTCGCACAGATTCTAAAGACGCTTGAATCATACGAATAACCGGCTGAAACAATAAAATATCTAAGTCAGACTTTCGTCCTTGTTTGCATGCATCTATAAATTCATTCACAATACCCTCGCGCAATTCAAAGCTATAGGCATCATCCGGTGCGATCTTCTCCTCTGCCCCGTCACGGTGGATGAAAACCAGGCCGTTGCTGCGCAATTGCAAACTTCCCTTCGACCCGTCGATTTGGAATTCTCCTAGCCATGATGTTGCCGCGCCGTGCGCAGCCCAGGAAGCGTAATAATTCAAGTTTAGCCCTTCGTCACTCTGTGCAAGGAGTGATACAACGGATGGCGACTGCTCAATAGACCATGAAGGAAGCACGGAAGTCGCATAGACTTGCTTAAATCGTTCGACACCGATCAAGTAATGGATTACACCGAGATGATGGTAGGTTAAATCCTCCAACATAACGTGCTCATACTCATTCATCCATGCTGCACGAATATTCGGCCGTTGGCATCGCCATACGATTTGCTCCAAATTGCCGAGCCTGCCGCTTAAAATGACTTGCTTCGTTTGCTCAACAAATTTATCGAATCTGTATGATTCTCCAATTGCAATCTGCCTGCCTGTCGAACGGGAGAGCGAAATCATAGTCGCCCCGTCTTTCCAGGACTGCGGTCTGAATTTCTCAAGATATATATCGAATCCGCTATCCAGTAC
The DNA here is from genome assembly GCF_013141725.1 of Paenibacillus planticolens. Classification (GTDB taxonomy): domain Bacteria; phylum Bacillota; class Bacilli; order Paenibacillales; family NBRC-103111; genus Paenibacillus_E; species Paenibacillus_E planticolens. The sequence continues at coordinate 25,329 of NZ_WHNZ01000046.1, forward strand.
TGTTCGGATTGTCTCCATACAAGTTTTGGCAGAAGGCGGCGTCACCATCGTGACTAGGTCAGGCTTCAGCAAGCGAAGCGCGCCAGGTATATCCTCGAACTGAGGTAGATGGGCACAATGCTCAGTCGCTTCCCCATATCGGTTGCTGACTCCGGCCACCTGAACATCCGGGCGAGAAACCCAGTGTGAAAGCCAGTGATTGTTCAAGCCGATACAAAAGACCCGAAGCGGTTGTTGCTCCATACGGTCTCCCCTCCTCAAAAATCTAGATAATAAGATGCTCTCATTATCAGCTTTATGAAACCCAGCTACTACTGTAAAAAATGAATAAAGCTCTACTTTTTGTCCATACAATACGGAAAACACTGTATTTTTCAAGTTTGGGCAGACACACGAGTGAGCGGTGGCGATCCCGCCACCTATAGCATAGCAACCGTGCGGATATCTGCTTGTAAATTCCCTCCACCGTATCTAGATCACCTAAAAACAAACACGGTCAGGAGCATCAAGCCCCTGACCGTGTTTGCAACAAGCTTATGTTGCGGCATTCTTTACTACTGTAGCAAACGCTTCAAAACTGTTACTGCTTCTGCACGTGTAGAGATGCCTTGCGGATCGAACTCATCAGCCGTGCGCCCGTTGATCAAACGAAGCGTTGCTGCAGATTGGACGGATTCCGTTGCCCATGAAGAAACTTTACTCGCATCCTTGAACCTTAAAGTTGAAGGTGCAATGGATTTATCAGCATGCAACAACGCATAGGCACGCATCATCATCGTAACCATTTCTTCACGGCTGATGGAACTGTTCGGATCGAATGTTTTCGCATCTTTACCTGTTACAATACCTGCTTTTACTGCTTTGGAGACTGCTTCTGCATACCAAGCCAAGCTCGATATGTCAGCAAACGACATCTCGCTTACATCCTTCAGGTTCAACGCTCTAACTAGCATGGCTGTGAACTCGGCACGTGTAATCACACGTCCAGGTTCGAATGTTGTTTCCGTTGCACCGGTCACAACATGCTTGGAAGCCATTTCTTGAATCGCATCGGCTGCCCAATACGTAGAGGAAACGTCAGTGAACGATTTTGTGTACTCTAGAGCTGCATATTTACTGAAATGATGAATTTCAGCAACTATCTCGCCATCTACATATTTGCCGCCAATGAATTCAAGCTTCCCGTTGTCGTCAATGTAGTAAATTCCCGTCAAGTTCGGATTTGCTGAAGAATTTACTTTTAAACGAATTGTAATCGGCTTGTTGAATATGGTTACGTTTGTTTCAGTTCCGTCTTGTGCGACTAGTAACAGTTTCAAGTCAAACACTTGACCGCCAGCTTTCACTTGCTCTTGCTTGGAAATGTTACCTTTCGCAAGCAAATCCAGTGCTTCAGCATCATTCAGAGGTTCAACTTTGACCACAATTTTATTGTTCTTCTTGTCATCATTCGTTGCCGTATCTACCAATTGTCTGAGTAGATCTGATGGAATATTCATCGTGATATTATCCGAAGAAATCGACAGTTGATTCTGACCTAGCAAGTCAGCTGTGTTGGAAGGAAGCACAATTTCCTTCACTTCATTCGATACTTCGATGACGACTTTGTTATCATCAGAGGATTTCTTCAATTCATCTGGCTGTACGACGACTCGTTTTGGATCCTGTTCTTTTTTAGGCTCATCCTGGTTAGTTTCATCTCTCGGACCTACAGGTTCAATCGGCGTTTGTTTAAATGTAACACTGATCGTATGATTGCTTGTTACGTTAGTAAATGTATACGTACTGCCTGTTACCGTTGTGCTATCTACGGTTAGCGTATCGATCATATAGCCGTTGTTCGGCATAACCGCGAAGGTTTGGTTGGTTCCTTCCGTTACGATAACACTGCCGCGCGGGCTGATAATACCGTTGCTTCCAGCACTTGCCGTGATTGTGTATTCCGTTAGAGGCAATTGTGTTGGATCTTGCTTAAACGTAACATTGATTACGTGATTCGTTGTTACATTGGTAAACGTGTACGTATTGCCTGTTACTGTTTCGTTTGCACCGTCTACGATCAAAGTATCAACCATATAACCGCTGTCTGGTGTGAACGTGAAGATTTGGTCTGTTCCTTCCGGAACAGAAACACTTACGCTAGGACTAATTGAACCATTGCTTCCTGTACTTGCATAAATCGTGTGAACTGTCGTTGCGATTACGGTCACTTCACATGTGGCCGTGTAATTACCGTCCTCAGTCGTTACCGTAATCGTTGAATTACCAGGAGCAACGGCATGAACAACGCCATTTACTACAGTAGCTACAGCTAGATTACTGGAACTCCATGTAACGTTTTGATTTACGGCATTGATTGGTGCAATTGAAGGAACCAGCGTTGCATCTTGCCCTCCTACAACCAAAGAGAGTGTACCTTGATCAAGTACTACACCCGTAACAGGGCTTGCTGTAACATTGATTTGAATGACAACTGCTTTCCCCAAATTGATACCATCATAGCCTACAAAACTCAAACCACGTGATGCAAAAGTTGGAGTTGGGCTAATTGTTTTATACTGCACAGCTTGCAAAGCAGCCTGCCATTGAGCAGCATTTGCAGAACTTGCAGAAGAAAGCGTAAGAATACCTGTGGTTGCATCGTAGCTGCCTGCAATATCTCCCATTGTGCTAGGAGCATTGGTAAGCTGCAATACATCTTCTGCACTCTTGAAGCCATCCACGATACTAATCATTACTTTTGCAGTATTGGGTATAGTGGGGGTATCCATGTCTTTAAAGGTGATAGCGCTATCAACAACTACATCAGTTGTATCCGCAAAGTACGTGGTCGCATTGGCTGATGGTGTGATCACAGGACCCATGGTGTCTGTTGAGTTGGTTACAGCTACATTGTCCCAGTAGGTGGTTAGAACATCTGATAAGGCATTACCCCAAAGGCCACCAAAGGCAATGAAATCGGGAGATTCTGTCGTCAGTGTTTCTGTATGCACCAGTGTACCATCAATAGATTCTTTTAGCTTACCTGATTCGGTTAAATCAAACTTAAATTGATGCCATCCTAATGATCTTGTGACACCAGATGGAACAAACTTATTACCACCAGTACCGAGGCTCGGTGCTCGTTTAGCATACTGGTTTCCTGTGTCTTGTGCAGCATCCTTAAACTGTGCAAGGAACCAAGAGTTGGTAGGAGTAACAGTATTCGATTTCAACTGAAGAGCCTGATTAATCTGAGTGGCATCTGGCTTACTGTCGTAAAACCAGCCGCTAAGAACCTTATTATTTAGATTCCAGCCTGATAGTATTTGAGAAATACCATTCCTATTAGCGTTAGTTGCACTCGTAGAAGCACCCGTAGAAGCAAAACTTTGATAACCATCGAAGCTATTTGCTGTACTCGTATCAGGTACCACTGCGGTATCAATGGCCGTCCAGTTACCAAGCTTTGAAGGGCTTGTTGATGTATTTGCTTTAATATTTTCAAAGTTTTCAAAGAGGTATGTTTGGATTACATTCACAAAAAATGTCTTTGTGATGACTGTAGCCCCATCTCTTACCGTACAGGTCATAGTGGACAAACCAACAGGAAGAGAACCACCAGTTGTAAATGGCTGATTGGTACCAGCGGCATTTGTCACAGTCATGGTTACCTGTGGGCTATTTCCACCTCTAACTTTGGGTACAAAGTTTACTGCGGCACTGGTGTCTGTCGCAAGGGCCGTTCCCACGGTCAAATTTCGGGGTACAGTGAGGTCAAGCGGTGGTTTGATAGTGGTTGTATCCGCAACAGAAACATTATCAAAGTTGCCTGTACTGTTTACACCTGTGAAAAAGTCGCCCAACGCAATGGTATTAAAAGAAGATGCCTTGTCGGAATACCCAATCCAAGTTTGATCAATATACAGATCCACGCCGTTACCGGATGAATAATCAAATGTCAGCTTATGCCAACCTGATGTACGAGCAACACTGGATGTTGCCCATGCTCCCGTACCCATTGTATACGAGTAATATTGTGCGGAATTGTCTGTATGAACTCCCATGCCATACATGTTGCCGAGTGTAGCAAAACCACCTGCACCACTCTTATCTACATGTGCAATCAGACTCTTGGTCGAAGCCATGTCATCATAGAAATCCACAGTGGCAACCTTTGAATAGGATGTCCCGAATATCTTGTAAATTGCACTTTGGTCGGCACTGCCGTCCAGCTTGTAGCTATGAGTACCTTCTGTATAAAGAGATGTATCCAGTGATGCCGGTGTGCCGAGACCCCATACCCAATTTAATGGGTTCCATGTCGTGTCTTCAAAACCATCCTGATAGGTGTAAGGTGCTGGATAGGCTGGGAATACAGACTCTGTCAAACCAAACACATCCACATAACCTCTTAATTTGCCGCCGGTACCTTTTTGAGCAGCATAGATGGTAACACTCGTGTCATTTGGTCCTGTCGTAAAGGTGACATTGATCGGACGTGTTGATGCGCCAGCAGGACCATAGCTGGAAGAAGAGTACTCCTTTTTCATTAAACCGCTGCTTAACCCTTCGACTCCAAACTCAATAAAGTCTGTAGTACTATCAGGTGTAGAGTCATAAAGTACAAAGTCACTGAAATAGCACGTTCGTGGAGTCGATGGTACAGTGTTCGTAAATTTCAAATAGACATCGTATTTCCCAGGTCCAGGTACATTACTAAGAGTGATGGCAGTTTTATATGACCATCCAGCTGTAGTGGAGTATCCTGTAAATGGTTCTGTCGCAATCAATTTACCACCTGCAGCCGGATCGCCAATGTACATCTCGATCTTACCAGTAGTGGAAATAGCCGTTGTACCAAAATATACTTTATCCACGCCCGGTGCAAACTCAACATCTTTGAATTTCAAGGTAGTGTTTGCTCCAGTGATCAAGTAACCGTCAGATGAACGGAAGCTTAGGGGATTAATTAGCGTACTGCCTGACGGATCTCTATCACCTGCGAACACGCGTTGTCCCATTTCTCTACCCCAAACACTTGCATTGTATTTGGTGTTGGGTTTCACAGGAATCGTTTGGGTAATCTTGTCACCATTTTCTAAAACAACTCCGGTAAACCCATCTTTTACTAGTCCACCGGTTTTGGCTCTGTAGTCCCATGCGTTATGCTTCACAACTTCCGGACTTCCTGTTGCAGTCCATCCAGCCAAATCGTCATCAAAACCGCCATTCTTCACCAACTGCTTATAAGGAATATTGTGAATCTGGAAAGTTGGGTTGATATTGGCAGCATTGGCAAAGTCATATCCTGCTTTCCATGTCACACCAGGTTGGACTGCACCCGGTACAGCGTAAGATGAGGTATGCCCATCAGTAACACCAGCGATCTCAGCACTACGGTAGCTGTCTGGATTGACCAATGCAAAATTGCGGTTAGCTGCATCTACAAACTTAGAACCAAGTGCAGCAACAGTACCGAGTACATTGAGTTGCTCTACCGCTCCGCCCGCCGCTTGTGAGTTAAATGTACCTGTGAAGATATTGCCCATAATCACGGTTCCATAATTGTCGATTGTATCGTTGGAGTCACCCCAGCTGCTATAAGCCGTAGCATTGTCATATGCCGTATTGTTCAACACGATCATACGCTCGCTAGGTGTGTTAATGAGAAACCCTGTGCTAGTCTTATAAACGATGTTGTTATAAATCATGGCATTATTTGTCACGTTGTCAAAATAAATACCTTCACCGTTTGGCGTATCATGTACCGTATTGTGGTGAACTTCTGAACCACCAAAATCATGGTTCACAAAATAAAGGACGCCACCGTCATAGGATATCTTCATGGCATCATAGATGTCATTGTACTGAATGACGGAGTTGCTGAATTTGCCGCCAATACCACTACGACCTGTAGCATGTATGGTGTTGTGGCTAACCAACTGATTGTACCCATATATGGTTACACCGTCAGCATACAAGCCATAACGGTCAACATCGTGAATGTGATTGTTAATGACCTTGTTGTCATGACCTTTCATAATGATTCCAGCGCCAAACATGTCTTTGATTTCACTATCACGTACAGTGTTGTTATAGCCATCCACTGTAAAACCGGAAACCAAGCCATCCGTAATAATACTTACATCAAAAAGCCTGTTGAGGGAGTCCACTTTTTCAATAACAGCACCTTTAAACATGTTGTCATGCGAATTGGCAAAGTTGATTCCTGCAGCACGTACGTCAATACCTTGGATGGTAATACCTGAACGACCATCTAGGTTAAAAACAAATGCTCTATTCTTTGCCTCAACGGCACCGCCGCTAGGATCCACCACAACATTGGAGGCATTCGTCAGAACCACATACAGTTTCCCAGCGGCAACATCCTTATACCACGCTGCTGTGTTGGCTGTTGTAGCTGCTGCGATCTTCTTCAGTGCAATGAGAGAGTTGGTGAGATAAAAGCCATAGCCTGGACTCGCACTTTTCGGGGTATACCCCCCGGTAAAAGGCCACTTAAAAGTTAATTTTGTATCACTGTTCGTAACCTCACCTGTATAAGTGGTAAATCCATTACTTACTGACGAAACCAGTAATGCACCTTTCCAAGCATCGGCTGTCGTAACAGGCAAGCCGCCAGTGACAGCTATGCCAGAATACGTCATATATAGACCATCAGATGTTCCGACAGGCGATGTAGGATCGGCAGTAAATTTTGCATACTTTGTCTTGTCAAACATCTCGCTATCCTTGATGTTTGGCCATCTGGCTTGGCTCATGGATATGGGATTCCCCGCTGCATCTGTATAAAAGAGAATATTGCCATTACCATTATCAAAATCCCAAGACATCGGCGCCTCATAAATATTAGCACCAGCAGCTGACGGTGCCCATCCTGTCACCAAGTCGCCTCCGGACATGATAACTTTTTCACCGTTGTAGTTTTTAAATGTTACATTGTCACTTGCAGGGGTAACAGTCTCACGGTAAACACCACCCCTAATCTCGATTGTGTCACCGCTAGTTGCCACAATAGCGGCTTTTTGGATGGTCTGAAAAGGTGCTGCTAAAGAACCAGCATTAGCGTCGCTTCCGTGTGTACCATCAACGTAGTAGCTTGTTGCCGCTGCTGCAGAAGCTTTGGACGGGAATGATAAAACTGGAGTGCAAATCATTAGCAAAGCTAATACCAGGGACATCCATTTGTAAGTCTTGGTCGCGCTTGCTTGAAGCATTTTCTTTACCTCCTAGTGGCTTTGTTAGCGTTATCATTAGCTTGATAAAAATAAAATCTATGTTTCTAGATGCTGTTGATCACAAACCGGAATGGACTCTCCATACTTGCACTTACGCATGTTCGATTACACATCAGACGATAATACTTACTTTCTACCCCATAATGAGATGTCGCTGTTACCTCTTCTACTTCAATTAACCAGTCGCTAGGGCTAAAGTGCATCTCCACCGTACCGATCGCGATTCGGCCCTTCTCGATCTGCTTCGGCTCAACACCGCAAATGAACACTTCTTGAAAAACCGAGGGCGTTTCACGGAATGCCGCTTTATCCGTAATGATCAACTGTGAGGCCTCATCGCTCGGGCGATGCCACAGAAACTCGCGCGTAAGCGATTGCAAGGTTGAACACGCATAGGCTTCGGTTAAGTCGAGTTCAAAGCGCACCTCGTCTTCCGTCACCTCGTGCTGCAGTAATTGAGATCGGTACTGCCTCCCGAAGCCTTGTCGATGGCCGTCAACAATGGGCACAGAATGTCCATGCGAGCCTGCATGAATCGTTTCGTAGCGGTGCTCCGGCTGGAAGTACTGCTTCGTGTATACGCCGATTCCCACATCTGCAAGCACGTTTACACCGTCAACATGCAGGATAAAATGACCCAAATCATTATGATTATGCGGTTCTTCATTGTACCCTCCCTTTGCAGCAAAAGCTGCGATACGTCCATCTGGCTGAAGCACCTTCGAAATGACCCATTGATTTCCTGTAAAAATCCGATCCTGAACGCCTTCTTGTCCCTCCGAAGAATGCTCCGTTTCAGCATCCTGCTGATCTGATGACCAGAACATCAAGCGCGTTGCTTCCACCCATGAAACCGGAATGACGTTCATCCGATATTCGTCTGGCGGTAGCTGCAACGTAGGGAAGTATTCGCACAGCCGCTGCATCAGCCCTGTATGAAAACGAGCTTCATCTGGTGCATCTGAAAAGTTAACAACCTTTCCGTTTGTCAGCAGGCAGAATTGCGGGAATTGGGCAATCTTCCCGATTTTGTGCTCATCAAGCATCGTGATTTGTCCACCTGTACGCTCTTTCAGCAATTCGGCAAAATAAACGAGATGCGAAAAACCGAATTGCCAGTAAACCGGCCCTTCTGGCGTCCCTCCTTGCTCATCAAAGCCTGATAAGTATTGGCGCAGCACATTTATGACACGCCAGAGCATGCCGGCGAGCTTTTCACTGTCCTCAATCAAATAAATCGCCATTGCGCCGATGCTGGATGCGCAAACTGCAGGCCAGTTATTCGTCTTCAATTCCCAGTTCTGCGGAGTCGCATCATTAAAATACACCTGAAAAATTCGACGCTCAATTTCCGCTTTCGCGCGCTGGGCAACCCAGGGGTGCAGTCGCGGCCCAACCATGTGCAAGACTTCCGCTAGCGCAAAGCCGGCTACAGCCGCATCCAAATCCACCGTTTCGCGAGGCGCGAGCGGTTGATCCCAAATGCCGTTCGGATATTCATTCACATACAAACCAACATGTGCCGGCAGTACCCACGTATATTCATTGCAAATAGCCCAAATTGTATTTTCAAGCCCTTTCTTCCAATCAGGACGCTCATCTGTCATGGCCAGAAGACCGAAAACGTGCAACCCTGAAAAAAGCTGAGTTCGTTTCGTTTGATAAGTAGCTCTATCACCTGTTTCGCCAAATAAGAGAAAGTCGGAAAACGGCGGCGAACATAGGGGTTGATCGGTTAAGCAATCAGCTTCTTTTTCAAGCTTCTCCCAAAACTCCTTGTACTGTTCATCGCTCCGAATTCGCGTCCATCGCTCAGATGAAGCGATTTCAGGAAAAAGCGCAGTGGTTTCAGGCCTCGTTTCTTCCAAAGCATTCTTCAATTGCCGAAGTGTTAACGTTGATAGCATTATTTCCCACCCCTTACTCATCTCCAAAACTAAAATCATGCTTACAGCAACAAGCTCTTCACTTCTATCGCTGCAAGCATGATTTTCACTTTATTAAAGCTTTAAATTACTTCGCTTTTTTCCACTCATCAAGTTGCTTTTGAGCATCAGCGACAACTTTGTCAATACCAGCTGCTTTCAACTTGTCTTGGAATTCTTTCAGTTTATCGCTTGCAGCCACAGTACCTGTTTCAAGACCTGGTCTGTATTGGTCAATTACAGTCGCGATGTTAGCAATTTCCGCTATAACCGCTGTATTCACAAACTTGAAGCCCATAAGCGGTGATGGTTTAGCTGTTTCGTTTTCTTTTTGCGTATCAGCTACAACGTTTGGATCTGTACCTTCAACTAACAAACCGTTGAACGTGTTGCCGAATACCCAACTTGCGTTAGGAACGTAACCAGCTTCTTTGTTAATTTTGATCGTATTATCTGCATTTTTCGTATAGTGCTTACCTTCAACGCCAAAGCTGATTGTGTTATACAGCTCTTTGTCCGTGTTCAGCAAATTAATGAACATCATCGCGCGCTCAGGGTTTTTGGACGTTTTGCTGATCGCTTGCATAGTTGTAATAATGGAACCAGTTCCTGCCCATACTTCAGTTGTCGGAATCGCGATTACATCATTTCCGCCGTTTGCAGTCTTAAACTGTGTTTCAACGCCTGGCTTCAATACGTTGTGGACTTGAACAACTGCGTTGCCTGTTTTCTCAATGTCCGCTTTGTTTTTCAAGGTCGCCGCGTTCTCGTTGATATAGCCTTTATCGTGCCAGCTCTTCGCCACATCTAAATATTGAGCGTATTGTGGAGTATCAAACATATTGATAACTTTGTCTGGATTTTTAAGATCAACACCAATACCTGCATTAGCAACAATTGCTTCTAATCCGTAACCACGGTACATATTACTAAATCTACCTGTACGATCCATCAAGAATGGAACGACGTCTTTAGACTCGCCTGCTTTTACTTTTGCCAAGAATGGCTCAAGATCTTCAATCTTTTTGATAGAATTAACGTCTAGATTGTATTTATCCGCAAATTTCTTTTGGATTAAGAAGCCTTGTTTGTTCGTTACGGTTTGATAGTTTGGAATACCGTAAACTTTGCCGCCAATTTTTGTAGCATCCCATACGAATTGCGGCATGGATTTACCTAGTGTTGGCGCATATTTCGCCATCAAATCGTCTAGTGGAATGAAAGCACCTTTCGATTGATTTGTTACATAGTCCCAGTTCCAGTTAGATACCCAAGCGATGTCGTAGTTCTCACCAGAAGCAGTAGTTGTGTTCATTTTTTGAACATAGTCAGCGAAAGTTTGCGGTTGCAATTTAACTGTTGCATTGATTTTCGCCTTCGTAATTTTGTTGATAGCTTCTTGTACACTTGCCATATCTTGCGGAATCGCGCTTAATGGATAATTCCAAATCAATTCTACTGGCGCTAATTGCTCTACCTTGGTAGTTGCAGCCGAGCTAACCGCTGGACTTGCAGTAGAAGCGCTTTCGGATCCTTTGCCGCCGCATGCTGACAATAGAACAGCAATACCTACTGCGCCTGTTAATACCTTAAACATTTTCTTTCTCATACAATTACCCCCTGCGATAATTTGTTTTTGAATGTTGCATATATATCAACTGCAGCAGCTTATTGAGACGCTGCAGTTTGATAACGAATGACGTGCCTAACCTTTGATGGAGCCCACTGTGAGCCCGCTTATGAAAAATCTTTGGAACATAGGGAAAATAAACATCATCGGTCCCGCTGCAAGCACAGCCATGGCCATTCTTGCCGATAAGCTCGGGAAGTCAGCTAGATTAAAGTCGACGTTCACCGTTGCGAGGTTGTTCGATAAAAATTCAATCGCGCTCATCACGCGGTAAAGCAGCAATTGAAGAGGAATCAGCTTCTGGTTATCGATAAACAATAAGCCAAGCCACCAGTCGTTCCAATATTGGAATGAAATGAACAGACCAATCGTGACAAGTGCTGGTACGGATAACGGAAGCACCATCGTGAAAAATATGCGCCACTCATTCGCACCGTCGATTTTGGACGACTCGAAAATTTCGAGTGGAAGCTTATCCAAGAACCCTTTCATGACGAGAACAAAGAACGGGCTCAGCAAGTAAGGAACGATCAGCGCCCAAATGGTATCCTTCAGGTGCAAATACTGCGATATCAGAATGTAGAACGGAACTAGTCCGCCACCGAATAACGTTGTAAAGAAAACGTAAAGCGTCATGATTTTGCGGTAGCGATAATCGCGTCGCGACATCGTATAAGCTGTCAAAGTTGTGAAGAGCAAACCAACAATTGTCCCTACGATTGTTACGAAAACAGTAACCCCATATGCACGAATCAGTGCATCAGGAGCATTAAAGATAATTTCATAAGCTTTCGTGCTGAAAACCTTCGGAAATAAATGATAGCCATGTGTTAATAGCGATTTTTCATCCGTAAACGAAATGGATATGACCAGAACAAGGGGCACTATAAGCGCCAATGACAATATGCAGAATAACACATTAATGAAATTGCCTGTCCAGTTCACTTTGTTGCTTTCCGTTTGCATGCATGCTTACCTCCTTACCAAAGCGCATTGTCTGAGTTAATTTTTTTGATAATCCAGTTGGACAATAGGACAAGAATGAACCCAACAACAGACTGGTAAAGCCCGATTGCGGTAGACATTCCGACATCTCCGACAACTCGCAGCGATCGATATACAAACGTATCGATTACATCGGTTGCATTATATAAGAAGCTTGTGTCGTTCGGAATAAAGTAGAACAATCCGAAGTCAGCACGGAATATATTACCGATAGCAACGATTAGTAAAATCACGATTAGCGGTGTCAATAGCGGTATAGTAATCTTGCGAATCATTTGCCATTTCGATGCGCCGTCAATTTTGGCAGCTTCGTAATAGCTCGAATCAATGGAAAGAATACCGGCATAGTAGATAAGTGTTGAGAAGCCTACACCTTTCCATATTTGTGTTAGAATGATAATAAACGGCCAGTACTTTGCTTGTTCGTACCATTTAATGGGTTGATCACCAAGTGACTGAAGCATGACGTTCATGAACCCGTTTTTATGATCCAGAAACCCGAAGACGATATACCCCACAACAACCCAAGATAAGAAATAAGGCAGAAATAAAGTCGTCTGGTGAAGCTTAATCCATTTTCGTGGGATTTCATTTAACAAAATAGCAAATGTTAAGGCAAACACTAAAGTTAGTAAGATAAAACTCATGTTATAAAGAATCGTGTTGCGTGTTACTGTGAAAGCGTTGTCGGATTTAAAAAAGAATTCAAAGTTTTTTAACCCGATCCATTCGCTTCCCCATATCCCCAAATCGTATCGATATTGTTTAAATGCAATAACGAGACCGAGCATGGGCAAATAATTGAAAATCAATTTATACAGGATTGCCGGTAATGACATAAAGAACAATTCCTGATTTCGTCTGAAGTGCTTCCACTCCCTTTTCAGCATTTGCTTCCCCCCTTGTGATGTGTTCAACCTCTGTTGTATGCCCTTATTATTGAGGGAAACCGCATAAATAACTACTGTAATAATCAAAAAACACTCCACTTTCGTCCCGCACAATCGCTAAAACACTGCATTTTCAACTGAAAAGGGCAAAAAGAAAAGCTTCTAGGTACTTCCGTACCCAGAAAGCCCTATCAAGCCTACTCTTGAACAACTGTTTTAAACCGATATTCTTTCGGCGTAATCCCGAATTTCTTTTTAAATAGCTTGAAAAAATAGCTTTCGTTGTTGTAACCGACCATTTCCATGATACGAGTGATGCTGTAATCTTTGGTTTCAAGCAATTGAAGTGCTTTTCCCAAGCGAACATCATTAATATACTCACTAATGGACACCGATTCATGCAGTCTGAATTGCTTGCTCACATGGGCCGAAGACAGTTTCATGGCAGCCGCGATGCTTTGCATGCTCAGATTCAAATCCTTATACTGCTCTTCAATCATTTCTTTAATGGTATCCGTTAAAATTTGATTCGATTGTTCTTTGACATCTTGCGTTCGCTGCTTCTGAATGGCTTTGAATATGTCAAGGAATACGTGATATATAGGCTCTAACGTTTCTTGCTTCATGGTGTCCTGAACATATCGCTTAAAGTCCAGGCTGACTTGTCTTACGGTTCGACTGTTCATTTCACGCACGATATTTTCCACCAGCGCAAGCAAATGAAGAATGGCATACATGATATTGTTATAGTGCATGACTTTCATATGTTGGAACAATTGATCCAAATGTTCCTGAAAATCCTTCTCTTGCCCAGACTTTAGGGCTTCAGTTATTTTCTTCACTGCATCAATTGGAAATTGGAACGTAATATTATCATTATTGTGTCCTACGAGATCCGGTGTGATGATACTACCTTTACCGAAAATCATTCGGTAGTTTGAATTATCCAATACATGACCGTATTGCTGTGAAATTTGCTGATATCGGTCAACTTTTTCTCCAATCGAAACGGTAATCGAGAGACTGTAGTATTGGAGAATAGTTTGCTGAAGCTCTTTTAACGTGTGTGTCAAGGTTGTCATATCATCACTATGAGACCTATTTCCATCACTAATGAGTAAGACAAAGTGATCATTGCCCATTGGGACAACTTCGCAGTTGGCACTTTTCGAAATAAGCTCCTTGGTAATATTCGCGATCGCAAACTTATACAATCTCTTCTCGCCATCACTCGTTTTCGATTCAAATTCAGCAAAATCATCCATCAACAGTACACATACTCGCAGCCCTTGATTAAAATCCATATCCCAATTGACTTGCTCCATTTCTTCCTGGGTAGGCAGACTCGCATCGGATATCAGTCTCCGCAACGCGTAAGTCTTCTGTGCATCCCTGTTCGTATGCTCCTCCGATTCATGTTTCACTAATTGATGCATCGCATCTTGATAGGCAGTCGAAATGACTTTCAACTCATCCAATTTGGACCTGTCGTCCGTCTCTTTACGTCGGATTCCCGTCACTTGATTTAATAAATTTTCAATTGGACGATATAGGCGGTAAGCAATCAGCAGTGAACCTGCGATAGATAGAATTAAGAATACAATGATGATCGCAAAGGAAATCACCCGCATTTTGCTTAGCTTGCCCCATACAATTTTGTAAGGTTGATCACTCGCAATGACCCAGTCGTTTTTGTTGGATGACATAAAGCTCAGAATGGACTTGGCATTGCCCGAGCCGTGTACGAGATAGTCCTGTGTTATGCCGGCGCTCACTTTTTCTCGGATAATGGATTCAATTGAAGCAACATCGCTCTGCTGCTCAGCCATAAGTGGAATTCCTGATTTATCTGTAATAAAAATAGAGCCTCGAATTCCTTCAGACGTTTTATTCATATTCGCTAAGTTATCAAACAACCAGGACGGCTTGATTGTTACGACCAGCTTACTCTCAGAGACATTATCATAAATGAACATCGCCAAAGATGGAAATGGCATTTTATTCGTATATAAGGGAACAAAAGTTAGAACGGGTATATTCTTCTGCGAATGGATATACTCATCAATGACACCATTCATGCCGTCATCCTGGCAATTCAAACTACTCAAAGTTGAATAATAACAGCCTGTTTTGGCATTATAGATCGTTATATTTTGCAAAAAAGATGAGTTCGATACGGTTTTCTCCAACCTGTTTAGTTTCTGTGCAAGTTCGCCCATATCCATCACATTGATGTTTGATAAATAGACGACGTCAGGGTCAAAAAAAGTGGAAACCGCAATGTTTTTAACCGTATCATGCATGTAGTCAATATTGTATTTGATTTGCGAAAGCACCTTTAATTCCGCTTGCTGCTGCATTTGCAGCATCGTTTTATCAGAGTTGTAGAACAGAAGCGTCGTGCTAACTGATAAAAATGCAACCATGAGAACTGTAATAGAAAGCAAAAGCTTCAGCAAATATTTTCTTGATTTGTACAGACGAATAAAATTCATGTGTCCACCCTCTTCTAGAAAGCTATATGTTAATATGTGTTATTTTAAAGTAACCCACACTGAGGAATTCATTATAATGGATAAAAAATCATATCATGGATACAAAGTTAATACTTTTGAAATAGAATTAGTGTTTACATACGTTCCCACTCTATTATTAAGTCAATCTCACATACTTCGCTACTGTAAAAAATAAAAAAAACTCTACTTTTTAAGTAGCGCTCTATATTTCTGCGTTTACATTCAATCGCCGCACGTGATCAGTACTGCAGAGAAAACAATTGCCGGGATAGAAGTTATACATTTGATAAAGAAAGGGCAGGTCGAATGCAATCATTCGTCTGTACTTTTATACGAAAATAAAAAACGTAACTCCAATTACCCAATTCAAAAAATAGACCACCTTCCTGTTTTGCTGGCTTCACTCGGTTTATATTTTTATTATAGGTTTTTTGAAATTTCATGCCAATATAATTGTTTTTGTTTTAAAATATAATTTCAATTCTATGTTTCACATCGTTATGCCTGACTTGGCTCATTCTGCGAGAAGTTTTTTTAACATCAAAGTAATCCGCCCTTTCAAAAATTTGTTAATAGCTGGACATATTGGCAACAGAAGAGGGGGGGGGAGATAAGCTCCCCCCCACATTTCACTACCGGCCCATCTTAGATATCACTAAAGCAAACATAATTGCGGGTTTGTTTTATTGCAGGATCGCTTTAGCTACGATGGCAAGGTCTGTAATGTCAACTTTGCCGTCATGGTTTACGTCCGCTTTCTCATTCCAGCCTACTTGACCTTGTTGTTTGCCGTAAGCGGCTGCAACCACAGCCAAGTCACCAATGGAGACACCGCCTCCATTAATATCTGCTGTTATTTTCTTGCTTTCGAACACTTGTATTGCTGCTTCCAACGCGGCTTTCGCGCTATCCACCTGCTGCTGGGTCGCATTCGAATTGTTTGCTGCAGCTTTGGCTGCATCGATAGCCGACAACAATTGCGCTTTAGAGCCAGTCACATACAGTCCGTCCTCATTGCCTTCCACTGCTGCATCGCACTTCACCTGAGCGCTTGCAATTGTTGCGTTCAAGAACGACTTATCTACAGGTATACTAGGTATTGTTATTTGTATCTCACGGGAAGCTCCACCGAGCTGCAGCTCATTCCCCTGTGCATTGGCAATCACAACATGTTCAACAGAAATTGTCGTATTGGTTGCTTCGGTTACAGATTTGGTCTTAAATTGGATTGCAAGCAAATCGCCTTGAGCAGGTACATTCGCGCCCACGCTGGCAGCGACAATCCGGAGTTGACCCGGAGCTGTTTCCTTTTGATCGATGACTTGGAACCCTTCTTTCAGGGATGTCACCGAATCGAATTGCACACTTGCAGGGTCATACTGTAGTGTAAAATCTTGGGCGTACAATTGTTGGTACACGTTTTCCGTTACGTTGGTCAGCCCCATCGTTAGAGTGAAGGTTTGGCCAGCGTTCACTTGCTGTGCACCTGTCAATGTAGACTGAGGCATTGCTGGATT
>NZ_WHNZ01000047.1 GCF_013141725.1 Paenibacillus planticolens
CTGCAATCTTCGCATTCAGCGCTGTTTTGTCCACAACCGGTACAGTAATCTGAACGTTGTAGGCAGAAAGGCTATTTAATGGCGTTTCAACGCCATCTGCATCAGCGACGACAGCACGATTCACGTTAACGGCGCTGCTTACTGTTTGGTTCATCTGCCCAGCCTGGAAGTTCAGCTTCAAACCGTCCATAGTTCCCGTAACGGCGCCAGTCGATCCTGAAGCTGCTGTAAGCAATCTCACAAGCCCACTAGATTCGGATTGACCGACAACTGTAAGTCCGTTGACGAGTGACTCCGCAGACACAAATCGCAATTGTCCCGGATCAAAGCTAATCGTCAGGTCCTGGGCATAAACACTCGAAGTGGAATTCACCAAGCTGTACGTTAAGCTGATAGGCTCCCCGGCTAGTACGGATACCGGACCGGTTAACTGGACACCGGTTAATGGTTTTACTTCCAGCGCAGAGATAGCTGTCTGTAAAGCGGTTGCCGCTGCATCGGCCTGCGCTTGCGTCGCATTCGTGTCATTGCTCACGTTGACGGCTGCAGTTAACGCCGTTTGCAGCGAGGTCCAGGATGCCGCCGTGTAGTTATTGCTATTCAATGCTTGTGCTGCCGCAATCTTTGTATTCAGCGCCGTTTTATCGACTGTCATGATTTGAGCAATCTCGCTTGCGCTCAACGCCCTGTTGAATATTTTCAATTCATCCAGGCTGCCTTTGAAATAGGAAGTTTTTAATCCGGTTCCAGGCTGCGCTTCTACGCCAACGAATGCCATTGGGCCACTCATTTTACCAGCGATTGTTCCTTTTAGCACACCATTTGCATAAAGAGAAGTTCCGGTACTTGTACCTACAAAAGTCAGGTGAGTCCATTGGTTTGAAGGAATACTATAATCATACGTAGAGTCTTTATTACCGTAAATGGAAACCCCAACTTTACCTGTTTTATTCCACTGGTTGATCTTAATTGATGAAGATGAACCGCCCAGAAGCACCTCATTTCTAGTCGTACTCGGCTGCCCGAAAACCCAAGCGGCTGCTGTCCAGTCTCCTGTTATATCTTGGCCGCCTAAATTGATATAACCTGTGTTTCCATCTAAACTTACCCCATTTCCAAACTTACCCGTAGTCCACGTTGCGCCGCCAACTAACGTTCCATTTCTAGAACCCGACGTATCTACCAAGGTGGTTCCAGTTCCTTCATCCATCTTCCATTCTGAATTTATTGGGACAATTGGTGACTCCCATACAATAGGGTCGGCGAAATATTTTATTCCTTTATTTTGCATTCTTGAAGCTTGATCTGTAAGCCTTCCTTTAAAATCATCCCAGTTTCTATTGCTCTGAGCAGTCCAGCCGACTTCAGCATTCGCTATTAATCTCGGATAGAGCATATAATCCATATTATCTTGAGTCACAATGGTTTCTGAAAATAATGCACTATCTATCCCATAAATATTTGCTCCTGATATGCAATCGGTTGGGTTCCAATTATAAGCTTTGTTGGTACTGATGAGTCCTCTCCAAGATAAGCCAAGCGGCGTATCTGAGTAGTATTTCATGTCGAGATAAGCATTTGCCGGAGATACGATGACCTTCATCCCTTTTGCTTTCGCTGAGATTCCAGTTGAAGCGGTGCAGTGCCAGTTCTGCAGAATAGAATCGCTAGTTGCTCCGCTTGAGGTATCAGACGGGTCCCACCCAATTACTTTCTTACCATAGTTTTTAACGATAGTTGTAACTCTGCCAACAAAATAATCGTAATCAGCAGATGAAGTTGCGTTAGATTCGTCTCCTCCAATATGAATGTAGGGTGAAGGTGATAGTGCAGCAAGCTCTCTAATTACATCATCAACAAATTGATAGGTAACCTCAGAGCGGGTCATGAGAGTGCTATACCCTACATCTATATCAGTACGCATAGCTTTCCTTTGTCCATCAGGATTTAGGTCAGCAATTGAAGCTAAAGCCGCATTCGTATGACCAGGCATATCGATTTCTGGAATGACTTCAATATAGCGTTCAGCCGCATAGTTGACGATTTCTTTAAACTGCTCCTGTGTGTAATATCCGCCACCAGGACCACCGCCTACCTGCCCCTTGCTTCCATACTCCACTAGTTCAGGTCTGGATTTAATTTCAATGCGCCAGCCTTGATCATCAGATAAATGCATATGAAGCTTGTTAATCTTATACTGCGATGCCAGATCGATCTGACGTTTAACTTGATCCACTGGAAAGAAATGTCGTGCCACATCGAGCATGAGTCCACGATATTCATAAGAAGGCTTGTCACTAATAGTAGAATTAGGAATCACCCATTGTACACCAGAAACAACTTTGTTCTTTTCAATATCTGCCGGTAAGAGTTGTAATAAGGTTTGAATCCCTCTAAACACGCCTTCCGGTTTATTTGCAGTGAGTTTAACTTGATCGGAAGTTGTGTTTAAATCATACCCCTCATTGCCTAAGGCTGCATTTCCACCTATTGTAGTGAGGTAAATACTTCCTGTAGTAGGATTGTTTGATTTTATGACGCTGATTTGGAATCCGGTTGAAGCATTCAGCTTATTGACAATCATTTGTCCAATTTTGAATAGCTCCTCTGTTTCCTCAGCGGTATTACCAGCTACATAAATAGAAGTGGTTTGTGATAAAACAAATTGCCCGGTCCCAACTGTATAACTTACTGGCTTTGGTAATATCGAAGGCTGACTAGATGCTGCGTTCGCAATATCAGGAAGCGCACTCATAATATTCACTGATAAAAGTAAAGCTAAGGCTGTAGAAACTGCTTTTTTAACGATTAAATTTTTCAACCTACTCTCACCTCTCCTACATTTTCAGATAGCCTCTAGGCATAGACCGAGGGCAATTAGAACAAATTTGCTCTTATCCTGTAAGCCTGTTCAAGAGGTATTTCTTATCTGCATCCCCCCTTTAATACTAAAGAATGTTGAAAGAAAGACTGCCCTGTAAGTTAATTCGTCGCCTCATAGGTTGCCAATGGGGGAGCAATTTTTGTGAAGCGCTTACAAATTGTGCAATTGATTGTTCTCATGCTTAAGCGCTCTACGTTGATAATTGTATTTTGAATCTACAATCAGCAGAAGGTTGAAAAAATTTCATACTTTACATTAATACCGCATTGCTCATGCATTTAGACGGTTAACTCTCATGAATACGCAGAGTTATAAAAACACACTAAAGTCCAACCAATTAGTCCCAAAAATTTCCGTTTAGTTGAGAGGCAGAACTGGCTTGATGTGTTATATTAGACGTACTACTCATAAAAGTCAGGTGACGCGATGACAATACTCCTCATCTTGCTCATGATTGCAGCTATTGCGCTCTTTATTGCCAAAGCGCGCAATCCTTCAGCCTATTGGATGGGACTTGTGCTAGTCGGATGGTTTCTTAGTATGTCCGGATTGATTTTGTTTATTGCCAAATTCGGCGGCTTCTATTACAGAATAAATATTGTATTGTTTTTCAATGACACGATCCGCAATATGCTGTTAAATGCACCTATCAAAATTGAGGGAATTAGCCGTATGCTTACGGCCGGACGGTCGCTTTTTATTTTTAGCTTGATCAGACTGTCGATATCCTTAATGTCTTATAATACGACGAAGCGCTTCTGGAAAGTAGATGTGTTAAGTCTCTTGCCCGCACTAGCCAATTTAATTTTCTATGATCCCATTATTTATAAATGGGCTCTTTCCGTAATGGACCGCAATCATACCTATATCATTGGTTGGGTAACAAGGGGATGGCTTGTTCTATCTGCAGCAGCAGCCATTTCTATCATGATTTGGAAATATCAACGTGTAACGATTCCATGGTTAAAAAGACAAAGCCAGTTTATTATCCTCGGCGTACTCTCGCTAGTTCTGTTTTATTTTTACCTTGGCTTCATGGGTCCTTTACAGGTCTTCGACGTACGTACCTTCTATATGCTGTATTCGGATTTCTCTAATTTTAATCCGCCTCTAACCCTGCTTGAATGGTATATAAGCATTAGCTTTACAGGGATTTTATCTGTTATCAGCATACTCTCCATTTGGCGTTATACGGAAATTGAAAAGAAAATGGGTAATGAGGACCTACGGCTAAAGCGAAAGCTAAGTACCGCTAATATGGGCGCTCAAGTTTTTACACATGCCGTGAAAAATCAACTGCTCATGATTCAACTGCTCGTCAAGCAAGCTAATCAAAGCGTGATCGCCGGTGAAACTGCCGATGTTCAAAAAGTGGAGGCGGCACTGAGTAAAGCGGACTTAATTGTGAACCAAACGCTCGGAAGACTCGATCAGTTGTACAAGTCATTTAAAACAAGCCATCTCCAACTGAAACCCCAATCCGTGCAAAAGCTTATTCATCACACGCTGGAAAGGATGCCCTCCTTACCTTCGAACATCATCATTGAATGTACAGGACTTGAAAATGAGACCAAGATCTTGGCTGATTTTGAACATATGTCGGAAGTGATTTATAATCTGTTGATCAATGCGGTTGAAGCGATTGACTCCGACACAGCAGGCGTTATTCAGCTCAGCGTCTATGTAGAAGATAATTGGGTGATCATCAAAATTTCGGATAACGGTCCGGGTATTCCTGACCATCTGCAGGATAAGATTTTCGATCCCTTTTATACAAGCAAAAATACAAATAAAAATTGGGGCGTCGGTTTATCATATGTAAAGCATATCGTGCTTGGGCATTACGGACGCATTCATCTTGACAGCAAATCTGGAAAGGGCAGTACATTCCAAATTATTATGCCGCTATATGTGTTGAAATCAGAGGCTAAGAAAGGTTGATGGACATGATAGCACCCATTCGTATTATCGTTGCTGAAGATTTGGATGTTCTGAGGGAGCATTTCTGTGAGCTGATCGATCGAGAAGAGGATTTGAATGTAATCGGACAAGCCTCCGCCGGTAAAGAAGTGCTGAAGCTTATAGCCGAGCTGGGAGCGCCCGATCTAATTCTCATGGATATCGAAATGGAAATGAGACATGACGGGATCATCACAGCGCAAAAAGTGCTTGAGCTTCATCCGCAAACACGAATCGTGTTCCTTACGGTGCATGAAGATGATGAAACGGTGTTCAGCGCTTTCGAAACAGGTGCTGTCGATTACGTGCTGAAGACAAGCTCCAGCGAAGCCATTATTCAGAGCATTCGTTCTGCTCATGAGGGAAATGTACAAGTCCGTCCTGAGTTTGCCTATAAAATCAAAAATGAGTTCTCACGGATCCGCCGCAATCAGGAATCGTTGTTGAATTCGACGCTGATTCTTTCTCAGATGACCCCATCGGAGCTAGTTATTTTAGATCTTCTTCTCAGAGATATGAAATTAACGGAAATCGCTAAGGAACGGCAGGTCGAATTATCCACCATCAAATCGCAAATTAACGTGATTTTGAAAAAGTTCAACAAGAAAAGGACCAAAGAAGTGACTACCATGCTTCGTGAATTGAATGTAATACCTTTTATACAAAAAGTAAGAGGAGGACCTTGAGTCCTCCTCTTACTTTTTTGGCTTAGCAACTATTAAAAACTGGACAGCGGCTAAGTGCTAGCTATCCAGCTTTCAATTACAACTTGTTACAAGTTCACTGTCCAAGAATTATTCTGGCCATGGCTGCCAGGTCGATAATATCCAACTTGTTGTCCTGATTAAAGTCATACATCTGAAGTGAAGACCAATCCGGACGGCTGCTGGTTGCTCCATAATTACTTGCCAATACGGCCAAGTCGCCTATGCTTGCAGTCGTATTCACCGCTCCCGCAAATGTAACCAGCGCTGTGTTCAAATCAATAACAGCCTGATTCGCTTGTTCCTGCGTGGCATTTAC
>NZ_WHNZ01000048.1 GCF_013141725.1 Paenibacillus planticolens
GAAAAAGAATGCAAGGATTATTTTAATATAATTAAAAATTAAAAGAAGCACGTATTCACATACGCACTTCTATTGAATTTATTCCTTATGAATTTTGACACTCAGCACCAAGCCCATACAGAGCATATTAGTCATCAAGGAGCTACCTCCATAACTAATAAAGGGAAGTGCAATCCCGGTAAGGGGCATTAAGCCCGTATGCATGGCAATATTTTCGAAGATCTGCAAAGTAAACATGGAGATTACACCAATAATTAAATAAGAACCTGCCAGATCTTTAGATGAAATAGCAATATGGATCATTCGATATATGAGGAAAAAATATAAAAAGAGCAGCAAGGACGATCCTGCAAAACCAAACTCTTCACCAATTACAACATAGATGGAATCTGCATAATCATAAGGTATATAGCCGCCTTGAATCATAGTTCCGTGCAGATAACCCTCGCCCATCAATTGTCCGGAGCTTACTGCCTTTATTGAATTAAGTACATGATAGCTTTGGTCCGGATCGCTGGCGGGGTTAAGGAAAGTTTGAATCCTGTGCAGTTGATGGGGTTTGACGATTTTATTGAACAACGACAGATCGTAAAAATAAAGAGCTGTGACGCTGCCAATTACCCCAGCAATCGCACTTACCCCAACGATAGCGTGTTTTATAGGAATTTTGCCGATCCACATCATCCCGATTAAAATACATACAAATACAATGGAAGTACCCAGATCCGGCTGTTCCAGCACCATTAAAAAAGGAACGCCTACAATAGCTATCATCGGCAAGATATCACGAACCGGGCGCAAGTACTCGCCCTTCTTATCACCGAGCATTTTGGCAAGGAGCAATATAACGAATATTTTGACAAGCTCTGACGGCTGAAATTGAATAAAATGAAGGTCAATCCAACGTGTGGAGCCATTGATCGTCATCCCCTTGAATTTGACAAAGATGAGCATGAGTATTCCGCTAACATATAAGTAAATGGATAAGTGCCGAATAATGACATTGTAATCAATGAGCGCTACGCCAATCATAACGATAAAAAACACGAGAAACATAACCAGGTTGTTAATGTGAATTCCCGCGTATTTAGTGTTGTTGGTAGCGCTATAAATGGCCATCGTGCTAATAACCATGAAACATAGCAGGATAGCGAGCGTTGTAATATCGATTTTCTTGCCTCTAAATAGGATCTCTCGTAACACGTCTATGCCTCTCTCTCATTATTCTCTTTCCATCATAGATGAATTGATAGGCATGTTACAAATTATAAGTTCATGTGAACGAAAAAAGCTGCGTAAACTTCACGCAGCTTTTTGTATTTAACCTTGGCTTCCAATAAACACATACCGAGCAATAACTAGAACAGCAAGCACCCACATTAACCAATGAATCGGATAACGCGTCGAGCTTTTGCCGCTTAAGTTAGAAGCAGCCGCCAGCACCACATACGTTACGATACCAAAGGAAATCCCGTTCGCAATATTATAAGTGAAAGGCATCAATACGATTGTAAGGAACGCTGGGATTGCAACTACGAAGTCTTGAAAATCAATCTCACGGATGGACTGTACCATTAGTACGCCAACCACGATCAGAGCAGCCGCTGTAGCGGAGCCTGGAATCAACATAGCAATTGGGGCCAAGAACAAGGCGAGCAAGAAACATACGCCAGTCGTCACCGATGTCAGACCTGTACGTCCACCCTCTGCTACACCCGCTGCGCTTTCTACGAAAGCTGTCACGGTACTCGTTCCAACCAACGCACCGCCACTAACACCGATAGCATCTACGAACATCGCTTTGCCTACACGTTTATTGCCTTCTTCTTTGTTTTTCATAATCCCTGCACGGTTAGCCGTTCCAACCATTGTACCGAAGGTATCGAATAGTTCAACAAACGTAAACGTGGCAATGACGGATACAATCCCCGTTGTCATAATGCCTGCAAAATCAAAATCAGCAAAACGAAGCTTGGACAAATCCGGAACCCATGTTGTATCTGCACTACTCAGCGTACTCAAGTTAACCAGACCCATGAAATAACCGATCACCGTTGTTGCCAAGATCCCGATCAGAATCGCGCCACGAATTCGAAGCACCATAAAAATTGAAATCAGCAAGATCCCGATGATGGTTAAAATAACGCCTTTGTCATGTAAGGAACCCAAATGGAAGATCGTTTCAAAGGAAAGAACGTCCGTATACTGATGAGCTTTCAAATCTTTGCCGCTTTCGACAGCAACACTTAGGATGCCGCTATTTTTAAACCCGATCATGGCAATAAATAAACCAATACCTACAGTAATCGCATGTTTCAAGCTGTCAGGTACGGCCACAAGCAGCATCTGACGAACTTTCGTAACGGTTAATATGATAAAAATGATCCCCGAAATAAAGACTGCGGTTAGAGCCATTGAAAATGTAAATTTACCTTGCGATGTCAAAATAATCGTTGCAAAATAAGCGTTCAAGCCCATTCCCGGCGCAAGCGCAACAGGAAAGTTAACGAATAACCCCATGGCAATCGTCATGACACCCGCAGCAATCGCTGTAGCCAAGAAAATCGAAGTCCAGTCCCCGCCGGTAGCTCCCGATTTAAAAGCACTCAGCACGTCTGGGTTGACCGCAAGGATGTAAGCCATGGTCATGAATGTCGTTATCCCCGCCATGATTTCCGTTCTTACAGTCGTGCCGTTTTGTTTCAATTTGAAAAAGCGATCCATTTTTCCTACTCCTCCTAAGCGAATGGTGGAGAACAGCAAAAAACCCGGAATCATGTTGCCTGATTCCGGGTACGAAAAAGGAGCTTCCATATGAGGCCTGCCCCTTCTATGCATAACGCAAAGAGACGTCGTAACTCACACAGATACCGTTCCTTTTTTTCGTAGCCAGATCATTTGCGGTGATCTCGTAGAAACTCTCGGGCCAATCCCCAAGATTATACGAAAAACTGTTATCCATTTCACATTTTATTGCGAAACTAACCCTTTGTCAATAAAAAAGACGAACATTATTGGGTTAATTTTTCCCATAATGTTCGTCTTTTCTATTTATCTATTCCCACTCAATCGTAGCTGGCGGTTTGGACGTAATGTCGTACACAATACGGTTTACATTCTCAACTTCGTTCACGATACGAACCGAGATTTTCTCCAGCACATCCCACGGAATACGCGCCCAGTCGGCGGTCATGCCGTCGATGGAAGTAACCGCACGGATACCTACAGTGTAGGAGTATGTTCTTGCATCTCCCATAACCCCAACGCTTTTCATGCCCGGAAGAGCCGTGAAGTACTGCCAGATCTCGCGATCCAAGCCTGCTTTAGCGATTTCATCGCGCAGGATGGCGTCGG
The DNA here is from genome assembly GCF_013141725.1 of Paenibacillus planticolens. Lineage (GTDB taxonomy): Bacteria > Bacillota > Bacilli > Paenibacillales > NBRC-103111 > Paenibacillus_E > Paenibacillus_E planticolens. The sequence goes on from NZ_WHNZ01000048.1 coordinate 3,355, forward strand.
ATTCACGAACAATTTTAAGCTTATCCTCGGTTACCTCGCCTAGTACACGAATAGCCAGACCAGGACCTGGGAACGGTTGTCTCCAAACGATCGCTGCAGGAAGACCGCACTCTTCGCCCACTTTGCGCACTTCGTCTTTAAACAAAGTTTTGAGTGGCTCGATCAGTTTGAACTTCATATCTTTCGGTAGGCCGCCTACATTATGATGCGATTTAATGGTATGCGCCGTCGCCGTACCGCTTTCTACGATATCCGTGTAAAGCGTACCTTGTGCCAGGAATGTAAAGTCATCGAACTTGCCGGATTCTTCTTCGAACACGCGGATAAATTCGGTACCGATAATCTTACGTTTTTGCTCCGGATCGTCTACGCCGGCCAATTTGCCGAGGAAACGCTCGCGCGCATCAATTTTGACAACATGCATGTCGAATTTGCCAACGAACGTATCCATTACGCTTTCCGCTTCGCCTTGACGCAGCAAGCCATGATCAATGAACATGCAAGTCAATTGCGGGCCAATCGCTTTGTGCAGCAGGATCGCAACAACGGATGAATCCACTCCGCCGCTAAGCGCGCAAAGCACTTTTTTGTCGCCGACTTCTTCGCGGAGTTCTTTGATCATATCCTCAACAAAGGAGGACATCGTCCAATCGCCTTCACAGCCGCAAACGCCGTAGATGAAGTTACGGATCATTTCGTTCCCTTGAATCGAATGGCGGACTTCCGGGTGGAATTGCACGGCATGAATGTTGCGATCACGGTTGCTCATCGCGGCAATTTCAAGGGAATCTGTGCTCGCTTCGATCACGAAGCCTTCCGGTAGAACGGAAACGTGGTCGCCATGGCTCATCCAGACCGTTTGTTTCGCGTCCAAACCTTTCACGAGCGGGCTTTCATTCGTAAACGAAAGATCAGCCTTGCCATATTCACGCGTATGGGCGCGTTCAACTTTCCCGTTCAATTGGTGGGCAATCAACTGCATGCCGTAACAAATTCCTAAGATCGGAATTCCCAAATCAAAAATTTCCGGATCAACAGCTGGAGCTCCTTCCCCGTACACGCTTGACGGACCGCCTGAGAACACAATACCTTTCGGCTGAATCTCACGAATTTTTTCGACTGTTGTGTTAAACGGCAGCAATTCGCTGTACACGCCCAAATCACGGATTCGTCTGGCAATCAGCTGGTTGTATTGGCCTCCAAAATCTAAAACGACGATCATTTCACTCGGTTTACTCATTATCCGACCTCCTAATTTCATAGCGATAAGGTTATGGGGGTCCCCTTGTCCACTTATCGCTATTTATAGGTACTAATTTTAAACATTAGGTACCTAGGATGTAAAGGGGTTTAATGTGTCTTTTGAATGGCTTTCCATATTGCCAATATCTCCCGCTTCGAGTATGAAGCAGAGATAGCGCTGTCATAGCGGATGCTTTCATAGATTAAGGCGAACCTGAGCAGTGCTTGTTGTTGTCCCGAATGCTTGAGCTTTAGCGCTGAAACGTAGTCCCGGACGGTTTGATCCTTAGGCTTGGCACCGTACTTACGAAATAACTGCATCCACAAACGATCCATAAAAGGAATTAGAGGATGCGGATTGTTGAGCCCGTTTTTGTAAAAGGGAAGAAGCGCCGCGCTAACCAAGAACCCTTTTCGCCGAAGAAGAAGGAAAACAAGGGCTAACAGCAGGATGCTTCCTATCAGCACCATGAGGAGGTTCCGGTTCGATTTTGCATAATCAAGCACCGTATTTTTCGCCGCAAGCAGCCACTCGCCCGGATTCGCCGTAAAATTCCCCGGCATCGGAATGTTCATGAGAGAAGCTGTCATCGCAGATTGCTCCATAGCCGCTGTCGTCAGGGTCTCTCTTGGATGATCGGAAGAAAGACCGGAGAATCCCGGCGTAGGCTCAAACGGCACCCAACCCATAGAGGGGAAATAAACTTCCACCCAGGAGTGCGCATCCTGATTGCGTACCAGCACCTCTTGAAGCGAATCCGCACCATCCCCGGAAGAGGAAGATTGCAGGGTTCCTGGAGCAAAGCCTTTTACCCAACGCGCAGGCACACCGACAGAACGCAGCATAACAACCATCGACGTTGAAAAATGATCGCAATAACCTGCCTTATCCACGAACAAAAAGTGGCTGACAAAGTCCTCGCTCCGACTTGGAGGCGTAGGCTTCTCAAGGCTGTACGTATAGGTATGACTCAAATATTGCTCGATCGCAACGGCTTTGGCATAGGGCGTCGCCCGATTCGCTGTCACTTGTTCAGCAATGCTGCGAACGGACCGCGGGAACGCCTCCGGCAGCTGCAAATAATCCCTTGCAATCTCGGCAGGGTAGCTGCCTGTATCCGAGTTCAGCAAGGAAGGATCTTCCTTGACGGGCTGCACGGTTATTTTGTAATACGAAAGCGGATCCGAGATATCGGGCAGAACCACTTTGCCGCTGAACGGAGAAGCAAGCAGAAGACTTGGCGTCAACGGCTTCCCACTTTCGGTCAGAAGCGAGTCTACCCCTGCTAGATTGCCTCCCATGAACAATTGCTTGTTCTGCTCCTTGCCGCTCCACAAAACTTCCTGCGTGACAAGCCGGTTTGCGCCGGTTTGAACAGGCGAAGCATAAGCCTCGAGCCCTTGATTCGTTTGGGTCCAACCTTTGCCGTTGTAAAAGTTTTTGGATTCACCGCGCCAGTAGGTAAGCTCGGAGGTTTTGGCTGCGAAAGCCGGAGTCGTGTCCACTTGGAGCGGACCGCCCAGGGAGGTGTCATTTTGACCGTAACCCGATTTGGCTGCAGCCCCTCCGGGATATTTCTCCTCATTGTAAAGTTCAAACAGACGATCGGACACATACGCCCAGCTTACCGGCTTCATCAGCGGTTCCGGTTCTGCCTGCCTGACCGAAAACCACGCTGTACCAGCCAGCGCCCCCACTACGACCAAACTAACTGCCATCCATCTAAAAGCGCTGCCAGGCCGCGTCGAAGCAAAGCCGTAGGTTTGCTCGATTCTCGAAAGATTGAGCAGCGACATCAGCAGCAGCCCATATCCTATTGTGCGCATGATGCCTTGAACGGTATCCGCACCAAAAACCAATTGCAAAACAACCAGATAAATCAGTGTGGCAGCGACGAACCACAGGCTGTGCTGTCTTTGCAGCATGAGAGCCTGAATGACGGAAATGAGCAGCGACCAGCCCAGCAAAAACAGCAAGGTCCTAAGTTCACCGCTGATGAGGTCGAAATGGCCCTGCATCAAGTGAGCGGCATCCTGAGCCATGATCCTCAGCAAATCAATCCCCCATGCTCCGGTTACGAAAGTTTCGCGGTTGAACATGAAACCAACGAAAAGCAGGATTAACACGCCTTTGGCGGTCCACCCCCATGCATAGGGAACTTTGAAACAATCTATGGCGATGCAGAGCGCAAAAACGACTAGAATCGGTCCGGTTTCAATCGACATATCTGCCATCCAAGCCAAAGGACTGAGCCATTCTGAAAGCAGCAAGAAAAGTAAGAGCGAGATCAGGATGTCTCGAAAAAAGGTTTGGCCGACCTCTGGTGATGTCTGCACGCCGGTAATCGCGCTGGCGCGGAAGACAGGACCTGACGGGATAGCGCCCGAAGAGCGTAAAACCTCATCTGTGGTACGGGACGATTTGGACGATTGAAAAAACATGCGCGAATCGCGCCGTGGCTCAAGCGGTTGCATCCGCGACACCTCCTTGCTTCGGCCATTGGCGAACGGGATGCGGCACTTCCGTGAAGGAGCAGCCTGCGCCCTGCAGCTGCGAAGCCATCTCTCGCTCAGCGACCGAGAGAGAAGGCTTGGCGTGCACGTAAATCACGTGCACGGAGCGGCGCCTGGCGCGCGCATCGAACATCGCGCGCACCAGCGCCGCATCCAGCGTCGATGTGATGCACAGCATCGACGCACCCGGCGGCAAGGCCGCCGCCTCTTTCCTGACGAGGTCAGGAAAGGCCAAGGCGGGCTTGCCGCCCACGCTCGCGAGCACCTCGTACGCGAGCGTCAGATCCGGGCGAATCGTCGGCGCGATTCGCTTGCCGTTCGAGCTGCTGGCGAAGCCGCAGCTCTCGCGCCCGCCGGCGGCGGCTTCAAAGAAGCCGGCCGCGAGGGCGACGCCCTTCTCCAGAAGCGGCTGAGCCGCTTCTGCCGCGCCGGCCGCCGGCGCCGCATCGAGCAGCAGCATCCGCATCGCGGAGGCGGCCTGCTCGGGGTCTTTGGTCATCAGCCGGTTCAGCCGGGCTGTGGATTTCCAGTGAATGCGGTGATAGGGATCACCGCTGGCATAGTCGCGGACACCGCTGATGAGCGGTGTCTCGGCTTTGGGGCCTCGGGCGGTGGACACCTCGCCATCGTCCGCTTGAAAAGTCATGCCGGAGTGGCCAAGCGTATCCGGCTTCGGATAGACGATGCAGCGGTGAAGATCGTCCCGGCGAGCTCTGCGTACGGCAAAGCCAAACAAGTCTCCGCTGACCGCTTCACACCCCGCGAATCGATAGACGCCGCGCATAAGCCCCGTTATTTTATAATGAAATAACATTGTGGACTGAAACCATGGAAAAAGCAGCTTGCTGTAGATCAGCTGCGCACCGCTTCCTTCATGCACCCACGTTTCTTTAATAACCATCCAAGGCAGTGGGATCTGTGCGCGGTGCCTGATATCCAGCGTAATTTTCATATCTTCCCCGGAAACAAAGACCTCATTTGACAACTGCCGGTTGATCGACAGTCCTTTGAACGCAAAGACATAAAAGATTCCGGCCTGCATCCAGATCAAGGTCAAGCAAATGCCTAAATACCAGGCGGCGAAACCGCCTTGCCGATAGGCCAGCAGAACCGACAGCACACAACCCACAAAGAGCAGCGACGTTTTACCCCAGCTTTTCATGAGTGCGCCTCCTACTTCGACGAAACATAGCGAAGCACTGGAGTTTGCAAAGAAGCGGATACCTCTGCCAAAATCAGTTCCGCCGACTTGCCCGTCATCCGGGCTTCGGAAGTCAGAATCAGCCGGTGCGTCCACACCGGAAGCACCAAATCCTTAATATCGTCAGGCACGACGAAGCTTCTGCCCTTCATGTAAGCAGATGTTTGCGCGGCACGCATCAACGCGTGGGTCGCCCTCGGACTAACGCCGAGGTACAAATCAGCATGTTCCCTTGTTGCTAACGCAAGGCGAACAATGAAATCTTTTAACGTATTATCAACATGAATCATTGCAGCTTCTCTTTGCAATTGCACAAACTCATCCTGCACAATAACGGGCTTCACCTGATCGATCGGATGGCGGTCCTGGAGTCGGTCCAGCATCAAAATCTCTTGATCCGGCGTCGGATAACCAAGCGACAGCTTCATCATGAACCGGTCCATTTGAGCTTCAGGAAGCGCGTAAGTTCCCTCGTAATCTACCGGATTTTGAGTTGCGAGCAAGACAAAAGGCTTGGGCAGTTCATATCCCACTCCGTCCACCGTGACCCGCTTCTCCTCCATTGCCTCCAGGAAAGCAGACTGTGTTTTCGGAGAGGTGCGGTTGCATTCATCCGCCAGCACGACCGGCGTCATTAATGGCCCGGGGCGAAATTCAAAATCGCCGGTCTTCGCATTAAAAACAGACACCCCCGTCACATCCGACGGCAGCAAATCAGGCGTACATTGAATTCTCTTAAACTCGCAACCAATGGTTTTGGCCAAAGCGCGCACAAGCATCGTTTTGCCCACGCCTGGCACATCCTCCAGTAAGACATGACCGCCGCTTAACATGGCTATAAACGCCTGCTCGATCGTCTGTCTTTTGCCAACAATGACTTTCTCCACGTTCAGGATCATCCGTTCCACGAGAGGCTGCGGCTGATCGAATATTCGGGTCTTCGACTGCATAGTCAAGAAGCCTCCTTATATAAGGGTATGCTTCTAGTTTTTCCAGTCTTCTACTATTTTAGACATTAGCCTGCCATGGCAAATAGAGAGTTTTTCAGACTACTATTATTGTCCCTAAGCATATACAAATGCCGGAATGTCATAGACACTTCTCGCCTGTCGGGCTCCATAACCGTCTCTGTAATTTGCCCGCCCAGGGATTCCACCGTTTTGCGCAGCGGAACGATAATCGATCCTCCCAGTAGCTCCATATCCGCTAAGTAGTAATCTGCTACGCTATTGCCCAATACATAGGCACGGATCGTTCTTGCAGGCAGATCATATTCAAGATCGTATACGCCATAATGGGCATTAGCCGTCTTCGTTTTCTCCTGCCAATGCACCTTTCCGCCTATCTGCTCAATCAGCAAACGCAGCGGAAGCTCAATCCGATTCGACCGCAGCTGATATTCCGCAGGCCCCAGCGTAAAGCTGCTGCCTTCCAACAAGCGGATCTGCAGCGGCAGAGCCGACTGTGCAGCGAGCGACTTCACCTCTTCGTCCGCAGAGGCTACCTTTTTTACAAGCTGCTCGTCTGTGTTCTTAAGCTCATCCTTTGTCTTCTGCGGCTCCAGATGCCCGTGCGCTAGAGCATATTGCTGCGTTTCCTTCAATAGCTGTTGAAAATGAGCCGCACTCATGCTTCTCGACCATTTGGATTTACCGACCCGAAACTGTTCGGGTTTCACATCTGTTGTCAGAGGTGCGAAAGCGTAACCCAGGTTTTTGTAATAGGCGATTACTTTAGGCAGTACCTCTACCGTCGACTCATGCCCCGTGCCATCATGGAACAGGACCGTTAATTCATGCTCCAGCGGCGATGCCTTCACGGTCTGCCATATCTCGCTTGCAGGGACATGGAGTCTCTTCGAATCTCCGCTGTCCACATTCCAGTCCACGACGGTATAGCCCGCTTGATCCATTAAATAGTAGTAATAGGAATCAAAATTCGTATAGGTTCCTCCAGGAGCGCGCACCAGTTGTGGGCGGACATCGGCGATATCGGCGAACACATCCTCGCTGCTCTGAATTTGATCCCAAAACGTTTGAAAATCGCTATAAAGCTCGTTATATACATGATTATAGGAATGATTGCCTAAGGTATGTCCTTCTTTCACAATCCTCTTTACCAAATCAGGGTGTTCTTTGGCTTGTTCACCCAGTGCGAAAAACGTCGCTTTCACGCCTTCTTCTTTTAAAATATCTAAAACCTTGCCAGTCAGCTTGCTGGGGCCGTCATCAAAGGTTAAATAAACTGTGGGCTGCTCCGGTTTTACATAGGTTTTTTCTGCTTGCACGCGTTTGCCGTTTTTGAGCTTTTGATAGATGTCTTGACCGTCTTTCTCGGAGTTTCCTTCCTCCTCCGAAGCCTTTACGGGAACAGCAGAGAGAAACAGTGAAACTAGTAATAGAATGACCATTGTGAGTTGAATTCCTTTTCGGCTACTGGTTGCATGGTGAACTTGAAAGCGCATGCGATGATCCCTCCGCTTGTTCTATCATTTTGGTAACTGATAGAGTATATGGGAGAAAAGCCGGGAGTATGTCTCTTGCGTAGCAACAAATATTGTAAGAGTTGTTCAATCAGCGCCTGCCGATTTGCAAAGGGAACTACAGTCCTCTATTCAGGCAAAATCGGCAGCTTTTACCGATTAAGCGGAACTACAGGGTCTTATTTACTCTAGGGTGCAGCAATTTCGCAGAATGGTGGGAAATAGCGGATCAGAGTTCCGTTTCATGTACCGAAACTCCACTTTTGGAGAAAATAGCGGACTATAGTTCCCTTTCCACCCCCTCTACTCTTCAAAACAAAAAAGCCGCCGAGATCACATCTCGACAGCCCCTTCTATTCCAACGCCACAACCGCATCCAACACCGATTGCACATGGTTCTTAATCCGCACCTTGCTCCATTCCTTCACAATGTATCCTTCCTCATCAATGAGGAAAGTCGAGCGCACAATGCCCATGTACTCACGGCCATACAGCTTCTTCAGCGCCCATACGCCATATTGCTCAGCCACCTGGTGGTCCGTGTCAGAAAGCAGCAGGAACGGCAGCTCATACTTGGTGATGAATTTATGATGGGCATTCAACTCATCAGGGCTGATGCCGATGACTTCCACCCCTAGCTCGGCGAACTTCCCGTTATAGTCGCGGAAATCGCAGGATTGCTGTGTGCAGGTCGGCGTGTTATCTTGCGGGTAAAAGTAAATGACGACTTTTTTCCCTTTGTAATCGTGCAGGGATACGCTGCTCCCATTGGATGCAGGCAGTGTAAAATCGGGGGCAAGACGTTTGATTGTCTCCGGCTCTTTTTTCTTAGCCATTCTCTGAACTCTCCTCTATCCATTCCTTCTTTTCTTCCTCCATTATGCGGTATTTGAAGCATCACATCAAACCGGCATGTCCAAAACTAGCATAGGGTAAGAAATATATGGTAGGTTTAATAGGAAGCTATAAACCTTAAAAGGAGTGAAGAAACGTCATGCTTCCTATCAAACGTATGTCACTGCTCTCCGTCTTGGGATTAACCCTGGCCGTCCCTACTCTATCTGTCTCTGCCGCAACGGTGAATGAAAGCTCGCTTGTGACTCGCGGTCAATTTGTGAAACAAATTGCCGATGAGCTGAAACTGGCACCTCTGAACAATCAAGCCGCTCTGCCTTCGGATGTAAGCGCCGAGTCTCTTTATGCGAATACGGTACGTGTCATGCTTGAACGCCACATTCTGCAAGGCTACTCCGACGGATCCTTTCGTTTGGATCAACCTGTCAGCCCCGCTGAAGCTGCGCTGATTCTGGGCAGATTCCTCGGCATGGCCGACAGCAAGGCACTCGCCGAATTGCAAAGTGATTTCGGTGTCGATTTAGGTCAAGCTTCCGGCATTTCCCGTGATGCTGCAGGGGCTGCCATCAAAAAAGCACTAGCGAACGACCCCTCGGTGTCCTCTTGGTTAGTTGCAGATCCGGCTTCGCCGACAGATTTGAAGACGTTCCGCGGTCACATGGAAATGGACATGCATATTCTTTTTAAACCCCATGCAGGATATCCGTTGGATAAGCTTCAAACAACCGTAAAATCGGACATCAGTTTTAATAAAGATCAAGGCATTCATCAATCCATCACGACCACGGCACCAGGCTCGGATATGGTAACAAGGACAATCCAAATGGAACAATATATGGTCAGCCAAGGCACTTTCATGACGATGCCGAATGCTGCGAATGATGGATTCGAATGGTATGACTTGTCCAAGCAGGTGCCATTTACCTTCGAACAGCTGATGGAGCTGCAGAAGAAAAGCATGGACATTAACAAAACCTTGGTTACGCCATATTTCTTCTATAAAGATCTCGGCACGGTCGAGAAAGATGGGAAACAGCTGCGCAAGGTCTCTGTCCGAGGCAAATTGACCAATACCGCCGATATCGTCAAGACATTGAGCGGACTTGGCGGCGGTCAAGATGCATTTAAAGATGTTCTTAACTCGCCTGCCATCGCAGGAATGAGCGTTTCCTTATCTGCCGTACTCACGGTCGACGAGCAAACTAAGCTCCCTGTCAGCATGGATGGTGATTATATCATTGCCTATGGCGAAGATCCGAATATTCCGCTTGACCATATGGATATGACCATGTCCATGACTTACCAGGATGTGAATCAGCCGGTAGATATTCAATTGCCGGAAGAAGCCAAGAAAGCAAAGCCGCTCCCTGTGCCTGCTCAATAATAGCCATGCAACATGCAAAGAACCTTGATTTCCGCTTTTCTGGAATTGAGGTTCTTTTTTGAGCGGTTGAGACCGTCCATTCGCGCGCACCGCTTTTTTCCATTACAATGAATGTTAGAAATTTGTCGCAAGCGGGTGATTCTTAATGTTTAAAATATTGCTGATCGAAGACGATGCCACGCTCTTCGCAGAAGTTAGGGACCGGCTCGCCCAGTGGTCCTACGATGTCCATGGCATAACGGATTTTGGCCGGGTGATCGAAACGTTCGCCGCCTTCAAACCAGACCTTGTGATTATCGATATCCAACTTCCGAAATTTGACGGCTTCCATTGGTGCCGCATGATACGGACCCACTCCAATGTGCCCATTGTTTTCCTATCCTCGCGCGATCATCCGACCGACATGGTCATGTCGATGCAGCTCGGCGCCGATGATTTTATCCAGAAGCCTTTCCATTTCGATGTGCTTGTCGCCAAAATTCAGGCCATCCTCCGGCGTGTCTATAATTACAATACAGAACCGCTCAAGCTGAAAACTTGGTGCGGCGCCACCATTGATTACGAGAAAAGCACGGTGGTGAACGAGGCGGGAACGATTGAATTAACGAAGAATGAAATGTTCATTCTCAAACTACTCATCGAACGCAAAAACACGATCGTAAGCCGAGAAATCCTCATTAACAGCTTATGGGACGATCAGCGGTTTGTCAGCGACAACACTTTAACGGTCAATGTCAACCGGCTGCGGAAAAGGCTGGACGAGCTGGGGCTGGGCTCATTGATCGAAACGAAGGTCGGTCAAGGCTATATGGCCACGGAAGAGGCTCATTTCCATGATTAGACGCTACCTCGCCGAAAGAAGAAGCTGGCTGCTTTTCTTTTTATCCGTGCAGGCTCTGTTTCTGCTTATCGCCTTCTTGGATCATACCATTCCCTTTGGGTCCATTCTATATATGGTCTTTCTATCGACGACGCTATTTCTGATATTTCTCGTTTTTCGCTACAACAAGGAAACACGCTTCTATAAGCAGCTGGAAGAACGGGACAACAACTTGGACCTTTCCAGCATAGATGGCGCTGGCAGTCCCTTCGAGAGTATCGTTGAGAACAGTATGACGAATTTGGCCGAACAGCTAGGCAGGTCGGCTTCCCGGCATCAGGTCGCGCTGGAGCAGGAAAAGGATGATCTGCTGGCATGGATTCATGAAGTTAAGACACCACTCACCGCTATGCGTTTAATGATGGACCGTATGGCGGATGAGACGATGAAAACCGCATTAACCTACGAGTGGCTGCGAATACACCTGCTCTTGGACAGGCAGCTTCACCAGAAGAGACTCCCGTTCATGGAGAATGACCTGTATATTGAACAGGTAGATTTGGAATCATTGACCTATACGGAAATTAAGCTGCTAAAAACATGGTGCATTCAAAAAGGCATTGGCTTCGATGTCGATTTCCAAGTGACAGAAGTTCTGAGCGACGCCAAGTGGCTCGCCTTCATTCTGCGGCAGCTTGTGACGAACGCTGTGAAATACAGCGATCCCGGCGCTGCGGATATCCTTATTCGAAGCCGCTGCTGCAAAGAGCGGATCGTCCTTGAGGTGATCGATCACGGCCGCGGGATCGAGCCGCAAGATCTGCCGCGCATCTTTGACCGCGGCTTTACCTCCACAGCCTGGCATCAGGATAGCGCAGCTACGGGAATGGGCCTCTATCTGGCGAAGAAAGCCGCCGAGGCGATGCTCATTCATCTAGCCGTGAAATCGGAGTCCGGCTCGGGCTCAACGTTCACCCTCACCTTCCCTCAGCCGAATGAGGCCGTGCGTATCACGGGCATGTGACAACATTGTCACATGCCTTTCTTCTTTGTTCGCCCGATCGCAGGAAAAACGGGGCGGCGCTTTTTATAATAAAGCTAACGAATAAAGGAGTGTGTGTCATGACAATTTTGGAAGCAGCCAAAATCCATAAAAGCTACGGCAACAAATTCAACAAGCAAGAGGTGCTGAAAGGTCTGGATATCCGGATTGAAAAAGGGGAATTTGTCAGCATCATGGGGGCATCCGGCTCGGGGAAAACGACCTTGCTGAATGTGCTTTCTTCCATCGACAAGGTCAGCCAAGGCTCGATTCAGATCGAGGGCAAGGAGATTACAGCCTTGAAGGAGAAGCAGCTGGCCGATTTCCGCAAGCGGCATTTGGGGTTTATTTTCCAGGATTACAATCTACTCGATACTTTGACGGTAAAAGAAAACATTCTCCTTCCGCTTTCCATTACCAAAACTTCGAAGGTGGAAGCCGAACATAAATTCCAAGCCGTCGCCACTGAACTTGGCATTTATGAAATCAAAGATAAATATCCGAATGAAATTTCAGGCGGTCAAAAACAGCGAACCTCCGCGGCCAGAGCGTTTGTTCATGAGCCGGGCATCATTTTCGCGGACGAACCGACTGGAGCGCTCGATTCCAAATCCGCTTCGGATTTGCTGCATAAGCTGAGCGGCATGAATCAGGGGCGGAAAGCGACGATCGTCATGGTCACGCACGACTCGGTCGCTGCGAGCTATGGGAGCCGTGTCATTTTCATCAAAGACGGACAAATCTACACACAGCTTTATAAAGGGCAGGAATCCAGGCAAGCTTTCTTCCAGGACATCATGAAAACACAAGCAGTTCTAGGCGGTGTGCAGAATGAGCATTAACCAACTGATCGTTCAAAATTTAAAAGCGAACATCAAGCATTACTATTTGTATGTGTTTGCTTTAATGTTCAGCGTCGCGCTTTATTTCGCTTTCGTCACCTTGCAGTACGATCCTGCCTTGGACCAGACCAAGGGCTCGATTAAAGGGGCCGCCGCCCTCAAAGCCGCCTCTATCCTGCTGATCGCGATTGTCGCCATCTTTAATCTGTATGCCAATAACATCTTTGTGAAAAGGCGCAGCAAGGAAATCGGTCTTTTGCAGTTGATCGGCATGACGAAAACAGCGATTTTCCGTATCCTGAGCACGGAGAACTTCATCCTGTATTTCGGTTCATTGCTAGCGGGAAGCTTTATCGGGTTCTCCGTATCCAAGCTGATTCTCATGATTTTATTCCATGTTACCGGTGTCGATGCCATCGCAACGCTGCATTTTTCCACCCAAGCCCTTGTTCAGACTCTTGTCGTGTTCGGAGCCGTCTACTTGTTTATCATGCTGGTCAATTATGCTTTTATTAAAAGACAAACGATTCTGTCGTTGTTCCGTGTCTCCACATCCACCGAAATCAAAGTAAAACGAATGTCTCTCACAGAGGCCATCCTCGGAATCATCGGAATCTGCCTCGTCCTGCTCGGTTACTATGTTTCGTCGAAGCTGTTCAGTGGTGATTTCACAACAATGGTCGAGCTGTTCACAGCCATGATCTTTATTCTGGCTTCGGTTATCATCGGCTCTTATCTGTTCTATAGAGGCTCCGTTCGTTTGCTGCTTAACGTCATCCGCAAGAAGAAAAACGGTTATTTGAATGTACGTGAAGTGCTCTCGCTCTCTTCCATCATGTTTCGCATGAAATCCAATGCCCTGCTGCTAACGGTCATTACAACCGTTTCCGCGCTGGCCATTGCACTGCTGTCACTCAGCTACATCTCTTACTATTCCGCTGAAAAAACAGCAAAAAACGACGTCCCTGCCCACTTTTCTATCACACAGAAGGAGGATGCCGACAAGTTCAAAGCGGCGCTGGATGCCCGTCACATTCTTCACAAAGATACGACCATTGATGTGATACAGGCGAAAGCTAACTTAAAGGGAATCCTTGCAACCAATATGAGCGGGCTTATGACCGATCCGGGCAGCATGACGCTTTCCGTGATCAGCGACAAACATACGCCCTCCTACGATATGACGCCTGAACAAACGATGTTTACGGGCACTAACGATCTGTTGAGTAACTTTATGAATTTTAAAGATTCGGGGCGAATCGAGTTAGGCGGACAGGGAGTCAATATCCCTTTAACCTATTTAGGCTCGAAAAAACAGTCGATTGTCTCTTGGTACTTCACAAACGGCGGCCTGCCGACAGCGATCGTTGACGATTCTGTCTTCCAACGGTTGAAGCAGGATCTGATCCCTTCGCTTCAGAAGCAATCCTCCACCTATCAGGGAATCGATATTGTGAATCCAGCGGAGCTGAAAACAGCCAATCAGATTTTCGGAGAACTTGGCTTTAACCATAATGAACGTTATGATTCCCGGTTGGATAGGACCCTTGGCCAGAAAAACAGAATGGGTCTCATTATGTTCATCGTCGGGTTCCTCGGACTTACGTTCCTGATTACATCGGGCTGCATTCTGTATTTCAAACAGATGGATGAGAGCGAGGACGAGAAACCGACCTATACCATTTTGCGAAAACTCGGGTATTCGCAAGAGGATTTGTTGGCAGGCATACGCCGCAAGCAGCTCTTTAACTTCGGAATTCCGCTTGTGGTGGGACTTTTCCATAGCTACTTCGCCGTCCAGTCAGGCTGGTTCCTGTTCGGAGCGGAGCTGTGGACGCCGATGATGATTGTCATGGCGCTCTATACCGCCTTGTATTCCGTCTTCGGATTCCTGTCCGTCCAACATTACAAGAAAGTCATCCGCAGAGCGCTTTGATCTGGACAGACAGCACATTCCTGTAGCAAAGGGAACTAGTGGGCCACCGCTACATGTCTGAGTTTATCGGGATTCAACACAATATAAACAGCCGCAACCCGATTATCTTCAATCTGGAATGTTATCACATTGCTCGGCTGCCCGTCCTCATAGGATACAATGCCCAATTGTCCATTCACCTTCATTAAGGCGTAGCTGAAACCAACCGGAACTTTGGCGAGCAGGCCGGATAAGAACAACGCAATGCGTTCCGCTCCCTCAATAGGGCGCACGGCCGCTCTGACCTTGCCTCCACCGTCTGAGTATAGGACAGCATCCGTTTTGACGATACGCAGCAATTGCTCGATATTGCCGGAAACTAAAGCATGCACGAATTGTTCAACGACAGCGTTGGCTCCATCATTTCCCGGCTGCCGGTGCGGCAAAGCCCCTTCAGAAGCGCCGCCCTGTTCGGCGAAGGTGCTGATCGCGCTTTTGGCCCTGCGGAAAATCTGACGGCAGTTCGTGCTGCTTTTGCCGACAATCTCAGCGATTTCCTCGTATTCGTATTGCAGCACTTCCCTCAATATGAAAACCGCGCGCTCTACCCAAGAGAGCTGCTGAAGCAGCAGCAAATAAGCGGTGGATAAGGACTCTTTTTGCGAATAAAACCGATCCGGCGCATCGTCCAGGCCCTCCGCCTTCATCAGTGGCTCCGGCAGCCACGGGCCTACATAAACTTCGCGGGTTTTGCTAGCGGAACGCAGCTTGTCGATGCAGCGATTGGTCACGATTTTGCATAAATACGCTTTAGCATTGTGAATGCCTTGCGGATTCTTCTCATTCATATAGAGAAATGCCTCTTGTACGATATCCTCCGCATCCATGACGCTCCCCAGCATCCGATAAGCCAACGAGAACAACAGCGGTTTATACGCGGTATACATCTGCCCAGCATCCCCGGTTATCTCCATAGTACGCACCTCCTCTTCATTTGCATTTTACGCCATGCGGCTGTTCTTTAAAATAGCTGCTGCCGCTCGTTTGGCGCTAGCCGCTGAAGCATCGGCGAGCATTTCGCCATGCGTGACCCAGTCTCCGGCCACATAGAGGCCGGGCACTCCTTCAACAGCCGGTCCCGTGAAACGTATCGTTCTACCGATGTGCAGGGTGTCGTGGACAACGGTAATATTGGGCATGAACTGCCGGGCCACCACTTCTTGTTCCCATCCCGGATGGAGGGTATTCATCACATCGATCATCAGTCGCTCGTCAGCCTTCGGATCGCTCTCCCCAGGTCCGTTGTACTTCACCAAATGCACAACCCGTATACCATTGTCACTTAACCGGGCATTCACGGTATGATGAGAGAAAAAAATCGGTTGATCAAGGCCCATGACAAAGTCCCGGCCTCGTTCAGGCAGCTTTCTCAATCCGAGGTCCAGGCATGCTGCCATGGACGGACGAGCCTGATCCTTCCACTGCTTTAGCAGGGTGCGGTCCGCTGCATCACTGACGAGCTTATACGTTTCGGAAGGAGAAGCCGTGCTGATGACATTCGATGCCCTGACCTCTTCTCCGTCGGCAAGCCTAACCTTTTGTACCTTGCCATTCTCCAGCAGGATTTCTTTCACGTCTTTGCCATTCACGATTTGCACGCCTGCTTGAATCGCCTTGTCTTTCAGCTGATCCACAATCGTTTGCCAACCTCCATGAAGGTAGAGAACGCCTTTTAAAGAACGCTTCACCTGTGCCAATACAATTCCTGCAAGCTGATAGTCAGGATCCTGCGCATAAGTGGCTGTCCTGCATAGCGAGTAAAAGATATGACGTACCATCGGATCCGGCATTTCCGCCTCGGCCCATGCTCTCAAGCTCATGTCAGGAATGCGGTTTGCGTCCATTTTGGCAAGCTTCATCACAAGCTGTATGAGCTGGATTTTGCTGGGCCATTTAAGCAGCTTCGAGGTGAGCATACTGCTCAAGTTCGCTGGCATGGGAACGATTCGATTGTTCCACATGGCATTCATCTTAGAGGGCGGATTGCCCCCATCCAGTCGAACGCCCAGTTCTGCCAAAATCGCGTGCGCCTGGCCCGCACGGTATAACGCATGCCCGCCTAAATTAAGGAAGGCGCCATTTTTCTTATTCGTCTTCGCCCTGCCGCCCAAGCGCCCCGACTTCTCAAATATAACGACGGATTGCCCGCCTTTCGCTAAATCAATCGCCGCGATAAGTCCCGCCAAGCCTCCGCCTATGACAGCTGTATCGTACTGGTTTACCTCAGATTTATTCAACTCCATCATCCTGCATCACCCTCCGTTTTCTCATTTCGATATATAAGGCGAATGAGGCAATGGTTTTGTGACAAAAGTTAAGCTTGTTTTTCGGTGTTAACGCAGACCCGTACAACAAAAAACCTCCGACTCACAGAGTCGAAGGCCAAGACCTGATTACGATCCCGCGCCGCGGTACCGCTTCACGCCAATATTCCAAACCGTAATGCCAATAAAACTGAAAACAATTCCCATGACCGGTGTCAGCAGCGCAAACCACTTCCAATTCGCCGGATCGATGAAATACGCAGCGGGATAAAAGCCCACGAAAGCAAACGGCAAAATCCACGTCAAAATGCTGCGCAGCAGCTTGTTGTAAATCGTCGCCGGATAGCGTCCATAGTTCTGGATGTTCCAGATCAGCGGCAAAATGCCCGTCGGAGCATCGGAGAAAAAGGCAAGCGACGTCAGCGAGATATACACGCCCGCATAAATCAGAATCGATCCCACAACCATCACGATAAACATCAGCGGATCAGTCCAATGGAACGGAAGTTCCAGCTGCACCCAGGAGTAAATCATGACAATCAGCCCCGCCAGCGCGCTGAAGAGAGACGCGGGATCCAGATTTTCAATCATCAGCTGCCATAAGTTATAAGCCGGCCGGGTCAGGATACGGTCCATTTCCCCTTTAACAATATATCGTTCACTGAATCCCCACAGATTAAAAAAAGTGATGAATATGCCATACGGGATCATAAAATAACCGTAAATGAACAAGATTTGTTCTTGATTCCAGCCGCCCAGCGATTGTGTTTGCATAAAGACAACGAGAATGAAGAATAAGTTAAGCCCATTGAACATCAGATCGGAAAGCACTTCAATCCAGAAGTCGGATCGGTAGGTGAGACGGGTTTTCATGTAGTTTTTCAAATAATCGACAACTAGGGAGACATAGAACATCTTCTGTTAACCCCCCTGTACGAATAAACGCGTTTTGGATTTAATCCAGAGGACGGCCATCGGGATGAGCAGAAGCACGAACCATAACACCTGCACGCCAAGGTTTTGGAAAATCGCAGAGCCTGAAATTTTTCCAGTGAACACTGCGCTCGGCAAGTACGTAATTGCTTGAAACGGCAGCCATTCCAGAACCGATTTGGACCATCCCGGGAAAAAGGAGATCGGAATAATCAAGCCGGAAAACAGGTCGACCGCAACGCGCTTCATGCGCATCAGGCCTTCGTTATTTTCCAGGAAGAACGCAAACAACCCGGTAATGATATTAAGCTGCGTATTGATTAAGAAGCTGAAAAACAACATGACGAAATAGATCAGCCACAGGTTGGGATCACTTGGGAATTCAATCGGCAGCAGCAGCCAAATGAAAATCATGCCCGGCGTCGTGAAAAGCAGCAAACGGAAGACACCTTCACCGAGTCCCTGCATCATTTTCACAAACACATAATTGTACGGCCGAATGAATTGGATCGCTACGCTGCCGTCGCGAATTTCATTGGCAATTTCCCGGTCTAAGTTATTGAAGTAGAATGCGCGCCCCATCCAGGAAATCGCTACATAGGTGGTCATTTGCCCCAGTGTCAGGCCGCCGATCATCTCTTGCCCGCCATAAATCGCTTTATACACAAAATAGTAGGACCCAATATTGAGGGCATAAATCAAAATGCCGCTGTAGTAATTCACCCGGTAAGCGAGCATCATGAGGAAACGCATGCGAATAACTTCCAAGTACGCGCTAAGCATGTGTGACGACTCCCTCTGGCTGCTTGGCTTCCTCTGGACGTTTCACATCGGCTGAACCTGCTTTATATATTTCTCGTACAATGTCATCTGTGTTGGTTTCATTGATTTTGATATCCTGAATTTGCACAACGCCGACCACGCGGCCCAGCACTTCAGACACGTTGGCACGCTCGAAAGGGATAAACACTTTGGCGGACAGTTCGTTCTCAAGCTGCCACGCCACATCCAGACCCTGCGTCAGCTCCTGAAGTCGCGGCAGTGTGATCGGATGCTCGAACTGGAGCACCACTTCCTTGCCCTTGCCCCACTTGATTTTCAGCTCCTCCAGACCGCCGTCATAAATAATACGGCCGTCATCGAGCATAATAACACGCGAGCAAAGCGCCTCAATATCCTGCAAATCATGCGTAGTCAACAGGATTGTCGTCTCGTAGCGCTGATTGAGTGATTTCAGAAATTCACGAATTTCTGTTTTCACGACGATATCCAAACCGATGGTTGGTTCGTCTAAGAAGAGAATCGCCGGATTATGAATCAGCGAAGCGGCAAGCTCACAACGCATCCGCTGCCCCAAACTCAATTTACGGACAGGTCGTGATAATAAATCGGATAATTGCAGGCGATCGACAAGTTCGTCGAGACGCTTTTTGTAGTCGGCTTCGGAGACGCGGTACACCTTTTTCAACAACTGAAAAGATTCAACTACGCCGATGTCCCACCACAGCTGACTGCGTTGACCGAACACGACGCCGATTCCGGCTACGAACTTCTCGCGCTCTTTAAAAGGAACGAAGCCGTTGACCTTGATATGTCCTGAAGTTGGGACAAGAATACCGGTCAGCATCTTGATCGTTGTCGATTTACCGGCGCCATTTTCACCGATATAACCGCAAATTTCGCCTTTGGGAATTTGAAAGCTAATGTCTTTTACAGCTGTAATGTGCTTGTATTCCCGATGAAACAAATCTTGAAAGGCACCTTTTAGGCCACCGCGGCTCTGTTGAACTTGAAATTCTTTGCGAAGCATTTCTACATCTATGGCTAACATGAATTTCCCCCCTGTCCCTGTAGACTCGGCTACATATAACGGCAAAAATCGCCGTAACTTGCTATCGAAGTTTCATAGCATCTATAATATGGATCATAAAGCTAAATTGTAAAACAGATGCATCAAACACATGATACATGAATTCTGTAAGAAAAAAAAGTACAGATTATCCCTACATAAGAAAGGAGCGCAGAAACTTGAGAATTATCAAACGAACCTTGCTCCTGATCGGCTTGCTCCTGATGGTGGCGGCCGGTTATTACTCCTATTCCTTTTATAATTTTGCACAAAACATTTCCAATAAATCGGAGGATCCGAAGGGCAGCACCCCTCTTATCGCTCAGACGGTCAAAGACAAAGGCGAAAAGTATACGCCGCCCAAATGGGAAGGCAAGCAGCGTGTAAATATTTTGCTGTTAGGCGGAGATTCCCGCGGCATGGTGAAGAACGAGCTGCCCCGCTCCGATAGCATTATGCTCGCATCGATCGATCCTGTGACCAAGAAAGCGCATCTTTTCTCGATCCTTCGCGATACGTATGTGAAGATTCCAGGCGAAGGGGAAGACCGCATCAACACAGCGATTACGACAGGCGGTCCGAATTTGGCGATGAAAACCGTCAGCGACTTGCTCGGCATCCCCGTCCAGTACTATGTTTATACGGATTTCAAAGGTTTTATTGCCCTTATTGATGCGGTTGGCGGGATTGATATCGACGTCGAAAAGGATATGAAATATTCCGATTCGGAAGATGACCATGTGTATGATATTAATTTGAAAAAAGGGCCTCAGCATCTCGACGGCAAAACGGCTCTGCAGTACGTGCGCTTCCGGCACGATGCTTTATCGGATTTCTCGCGTACGGAACGCCAACGGAAGTTTCTTACGGCAGTAGCCCAAAAAATGCAAACTACGTCATCGCTCATTAAACTGCCCAAAATTTTGAACGCCATGGACCCTTACATTGATACCAATCTAAGCGTATCGGACATGCTGAAGCTCGCTACATTAGGCTATGAAGCTAAAGCGGACGGCATCATTTCCTCCCAGCTTCCGCCGACTGATCTCCTCGCTGAGAAAAATGTCCGGGGCGCTGCGGTGATTACAGCGAACAAAGATAAACTGCAGCAATATGTAAAGGATCTGTTTGCTGGCAAGGCGGATGCGGACACCGGCCCAACGAAGCCGTCCCCATCCCCTACACCGAAGTCATCCGTGAAAACAACGGTGAAGTAAGAACATGCCTCTACTTGGCGCAGGGCTTAGAGCCCCGCAAGTAGAGGCTTTTTGTGAGATGTCCGCAACGGACTCCGGGGTCGCTATTTGAGCTTCTAAGGCGACTAGAGATTCCTATCGGACTCCGCGGCCGTTATTAGCCCTATTTCCATTAGAAATAGTGGCGGTATCATCGAATAACGTTATTTCTGTCCGTTACATCATCATTTTCGCTCAAAAGAGGTAAATAGCGTCCTGTGAGTCCGATGCGGTACAGAGGGCGTGAGGACTGAGGACTGAGGACAAAGAACAAGGACTAAGGTCAAGGACTAAGGTCAAGGACTAAGGTCAAGGACTAAGGTCAAGGACTAAGGTCAAGGACTGAGGACGAGGACTAAGGACAGGGACAGGGACTAAGGTCAAGGACTAAGGTCAAGGACTAAGGTCAAGGACTAAGGTCAAGGACTAAGGTCAAGGACTAAGGTCAAGGACCAAAAGACAAAAGACAAACAAATACTACATAATAAAGGAATGATTTTTCTTATGGAACGCAAAAACTCCGAGCAATTATATCAGGAAGCACTGCAGCACATCGTTGGCGGGGTCAACTCCCCTTCCCGCTCATTCAAAGCCGTCGGCGGCGGCGCTCCCGTCTTCATGAAGCGTGCGCAGGGTGCACACTTCTGGGATGTAGACGGGAATCGCTTCATTGATTACCTCGCCGCCTATGGCCCTATCATTACCGGTCACGCGCACCCGCACGTGACCGAAGCGATTTGCCGTGCCGCACAGAACGGCACGCTGTACGGCACCCCGACCGAACTCGAGATCGAGTTCGCCAAAATGCTGAAGTCCGCGATTCCTTCGCTGGACAAAGTACGCTTCGTCAACTCCGGCACCGAGGCCGTGATGACGACGATCCGCGTCGCGCGCGCCTATACCGGGCGCAACAAAATCATTAAGTTTGCCGGCTGCTACCACGGCCACTCCGATCTCGTGCTCGTGGCGGCCGGCTCCGGGCCGTCCACGCTCGGCACGCCGGACAGCGCCGGCGTGCCTGCGAGCATCGCGCAAGAGGTCATCACCGTGCCGTTCAACGACATTCCGGCACTAGAAGCAGCCCTTGCGCGTTGGGGTGAAGACATCGCCGCCGTGATGATCGAGCCCATCGTCGGCAACTTCGGCATGGTCATGCCCCATGCCGGCTACCTCGAGCAGCTCTGCGCGGCTGCTCGCAAACACGGCGCCCTCGTCATCTACGACGAGGTCATCACAGCGTTCCGCTTCCATTACGGAGCGGCACAGACCTACCCCGGCCTCCCGCTTGCGGAGGCCCAAGAGGCGGCGGCGCGCTTCGCCGCCGTCGAGCCGGACCTGACGGCCCTTGGCAAAGTGATCGGCGGGGGCTTGCCGATCGGGGCCTACGGGGGCCGCAAAGCCGTGATGGAGCAGGTCGCTCCGCTCGGACCTGCGTACC
Organism: Paenibacillus planticolens; assembly: GCF_013141725.1. Lineage (GTDB taxonomy): Bacteria > Bacillota > Bacilli > Paenibacillales > NBRC-103111 > Paenibacillus_E > Paenibacillus_E planticolens. The sequence continues at coordinate 25,431 of NZ_WHNZ01000048.1, forward strand.
AAGCCGGCACGATGGCGGGGAACCCCGCCTCCATCTCGGCCGGCATCGCCTGCCTGGAGGTGCTCCAGCAGGCAGGCGTTTACGCCAAGCTCGAGCAGCTTGGTGCGACGCTTGCCGGCGGCATCGCGGAATCCGCCGCGAGACATGGCATCGCCTTGACGCTGAACCGGATCGGCGGCGCCTTCTCTACCCACTTCTGCGATCATCCCGTCACCAACTATGACGAAGCGCAGGATACGGACGGCGAACGCTTCGCGGACTTCTTCCGCCTCATGCTGGAGCAAGGCATCAATCTTGCACCTTCCAAATATGAAGCATGGTTCATGACCATCGCCCATACGGAAGAAGACATCGCGAAGACGCTGGATGCAGTCGACAACGCATTCAAAACAATGAAAACGAGATAAATATTCAAGAGACTAGAACAATCCATATTAGGCATAATTCTAATTTTGATGTAACCTATTAGGACAATTACTCTTAATAAATCTATTTATATATAAATCATGTAAAAGAAAGTTACATCGAAATCAGCTCATATAGCCCAATCAAGCGAAACGACGAAATGTTAACATTCTCAATGCAAGAACAAAAATCGTACGTTTAACTCTTACCATTACTCAACGCCAATCCGCGTCTGATTCATAAGCGCAAATTTGTTAGAAAATACAAACAATTATTGCATCTTTGTTCGAAAATATCCGTGGTTCGCCTCTCTGCAGCAGCAGGAAATACTTGCTGCCTCCCACACCCAGCATGTCCCAGAAACGAACTATGATCCTATCATAATCATAGTTCGTTCGTATTTTAAGCCTAATCCAAGCTATGAATAAATTGGTTTTATTCACCAGTATACAAAAAAGGTAGCGCTTACATTTTTGTTTTCGCTCTACAACTATTGTCGGATGAACTTTTTCATGCTATTCTAAGAATACTTTTACCCTTTTCACGAAAAGTCTTGTTTTCGCAGTATTCTCCTAGAAAGTTAGGGCATGATTTACAATTTCACGTTCGTTTTTTGTATGCTGTGCCCTACTTTATAACGGGTCGATTCTTGACTGAATTCAAGGGAGCCATTTCCTCGAAATTGGCATGCTATTCAGTTAAATTGCATTTTTATTCAAAATCTCGCATATTCGTTTTTGACCACTTTGCGGTCATCCATTGAAAATGCTAAGAGTTGCGGGCTCATAAAGCCAAAATGCAAAAAAGCGTAAGTAGGAAGAGGAGTTTAACTATGTATGGGAGGTGACGGTCAGGCGACTGACCGAGCAATGAATGAAATTATGCGTAATGAAGGCCGTTTTCAAGATCTACTAGGAATCGAACATGACAGTTGCGGAATTATTTGTATTATTGAAAAAAACGGTCATCCTACCCGTGAAAACATCCAAAAGACGATTGATGCCCTTGTAAAAATGGAACATCGCTCCGGATTTATTAACGGCGAAGGCGACGGCTGTGGTATTTTAACTGACATCCCACGCGCCCTTTGGGAAAAGAAATTAACAGACGCTGGTTTGGACGGCAAGCTTGCCTACGATAACCGTTTTTCTGTCGGGCATATCTTTGTTCCGCGCAAACTTGACCTGACCGTTACCGAGATTCAGAATGGCATCCGTGAGCTGTTTGCCTCCCACGATGTGTCCATCATTCTCGAGCAGGAAAACCAAGTCGATAGCCATGTCCTTGGTCCTAACGGATTAAACGATGAGCCCACTTTCTGGCAAATTGCTGCTATCAGCAACAGAACGGAAGGCCAAGTGGCTGATCACCTTTTTGAACTGCATATTGCCATCGAAGACCGTTACAACGTTCATGTTGCAACACTAAGTAATGTAACTTCTGCCTACAAGGTATTGGGTGCAGCAAGCATTCTGCCTAAGTATTTCAACGATACACGCGATCCGCTTTTCGCTTCCCAAGTCACTATTGGTCACAACCGTTATTCCACCAACACACTATCCAGCTTTTTCCGCGTTCAACCGTTCTCCCTGCTAGGGCACAATGGTGAAATCAATACTGTTAAGAAACTTCGTATCGAAGCTGACATGGTCGGCGTACCGCTTGTTAGCGGCGGTTCTGACTCCCAGGACATGAACAGAACGATTGAAACGTTCATTCACCGTTTTGGCTTATCCCTTTTCGAAGCCATGGAAATGGTTTTCCCTCCTATTATTAATGAAATGAAACAATTCCGTCCTGAACTTCAAGATCTGTATGTTTATTACCGCCAAGTATGGGGCCACTTCGCACAAGGTCCTGCAGGTATCGTTTCCCGTTACGGCAACGAATGTATTTTCAGCGTAGATGCGCTAGGTCTTCGTCCGGTTTGGATGGTTGAGAGCGATTCTTCCTTGTACTTCTCTTCCGAGCAAGGTGTCATTACGGTAGGCGAAATGGTTGCCGATCCGAAACCTATCGCACCAGGCGAGAAAGTCGGCGTTGTGCTGACACCGGGTGAGCATGTCCAAGTTATTCCTTACCATGAAGTACAAACTTTAGTGTATGAGCGCGCAAGCAAACGTCTGAATATTAGCGGTCTTCGCAAATATCTGAATCCTGCAAAAACGGATACGCAAGCTGAGCTCAATGAAAATATGGTAGCAACAGATCAATTGTACAGTGCATTTGGTTGGGATCGCGACGGAATTTCCCATATCGAAACGATGTCTGAAACTGGCGCCGAGCCAATTCGCTCCCTGGGCCACGACTCGCCTCACGCAGCAATTGCTTGGGAACGTCAAAATGTGCCTGACTTCATTAAAGAGAGCGTTGCGGTTGTTACGAATCCGGCGATTGACCGTGACCGTGAAATGGAGCATTTCTCCACTCGTGTTATTGCAGGTGCGCGCACGCCCGTGTACTCACAGGTTGATGGAAACCTGCGTCTTGAGCTTCTGGCTCCGCTTGTACTCGAAGGTACGAACGGCGTAGACAGCGAAGAGCATCTGTCCCAGCCTTCCTTTGAGCAATTAGTTGCTTTGTTCCGTGCGCAAGGTGAGAATGCGGTGGCTGTGCTTTCCACGACCTTCGCAAGAGGAACGTCTCTGAGCGCAGGTCTGGACGCTTTGGCCGCTGACGCTATTGCCGCTGCCCGTGCTGGCGCTGCACTCATCGTTCTTGACGATGCGGAAGCTCATCAGAACGATCGTTTGTGGCTTGAGCCTCACTTAGTCGTATCCAAAATCGATATCGCGCTGCGTGCAGAAAAGCTGACTTTCGGCGATAACCTGCGCCGTCACGTTACATTGGTCCTGCGTTCGGCTGCTATTCGCAACCTGCATGATATCGCTGTAGCCTGCGGTCTAGGCGCAGATGTCATTTCACCTTACCTGCTGTTCTCTACGGCTTCTGATAAAGAAGGCAATGCGGCAGCAGCACGCAAAGTATATACAGCTCTGACCAAAGGTCTGGAGAAAGTGATCTCCACGATCGGTACGCATGAGCTTCGCGGCTATACACGTTTCTTCTCCTCCATCGGCTTCCATCCGGAAGTGGCTGAGGTGCTGGATATCGTGAACTACCTCGGCAGCGAAAAAGCCGGAACCGGCTTTGCCCAGCTTGAAGTGGAAGCGGAAGCTCGTTACAACGACTTCACCAATCCGAAGGCGAAAGCAGCGAAAAACTTCCGTTTCTTCCAACGTATGTGGAAAGCATTAGGCGATGCCGCTTCGGGGGCTGCTTCTTATGAAGACTACCGCGACAAGCTGCGTGAAGAAGAGAAGAAAAACCCGATTTCCATTCGTCATATCGCTGGATTCAATGTCGAGAAAGCGCTGGCCGACGGCCGCAAGCCGCTTGATCCATCGAAGGTTGATATCTCCATTGGCGATCATTCCTTGCCGATGCTGATTTCTTCCATGTCCTTCGGTTCACAGAACGAAACAGCTTTCCGTGCCTACGCTGAAGCCGGCGAACGCCTGAACATGGTCACCATGAACGGCGAGGGCGGAGAGATCAAAGATATGCTTGGACGTTACAAAAAAACGCGCGGCGCGCAAGTCGCATCCGGACGTTTCGGGGTTAACGTAGAACTTGCTAACGCAGTAGCATTCCTTGAAATCAAAATCGGTCAAGGCGCTAAACCGGGCGAAGGCGGTCACTTGCCAGGTTCCAAAGTTACGGCCAAAATTGCGGCAGCCCGTAACGCGACAATCGGTTCCGACTTGATCTCCCCTTCGAATAACCATGATATTTATTCGATCGAGGATTTGGCCCAAATCATCTCCGAGTTGAAAGAAGCAAGCGGTCGTAAAGCCAAAATCATCGTAAAAATCCCTGTCGTACCGGGTATCGGTACAATTGCGGTTGGTGTTGCCAAAGCAGGCGCTGACGTTATTACCCTTTCCGGTTTCGACGGCGGTACAGGTGCGGCTCGTATCCACTCCTTGACACACGTAGGTCTTCCTACCGAAATCGGTACGAAACTTGCTCACGTTGCTCTGATCGAAGCCGGTCTTCGCCACCGTGTAGAACTGTGGTCCGATGGCGGTCTGAAATCAGGTGCGGATGTTGTTAAAATGGTTATGCTCGGTGCGAACCGCGCAGGCTTCGGAAGTATCGCTATGCAATCGATCGGTTGTACAACTTGCCGCGGCTGTCACTTGGACACTTGCCACGTAGGTATCGCAACCCAAATCGATTCCATGGAAGAAGCAGAAGAAAAAGGTCTTCGCCGTTTCGTACCTCGTCAATTCGACGTAGCCGTAGACAGCTTGGTTCGTTTGTTCGGCGGTATTGGCGAAGAAGTGCGTGAAGTTGTTGCATCCCTTGGATTCACAAGCTTGCAGGATCTTGTAGGCCGTTCTGACCTGCTTGAGCAAGTTAGCCACTTGGATCGCATTGATCTGTCTGACATTCTTCGTCCGGCTCCGCTTCAGTTCATTTCTGACGCTGAAAGAGCCATGGAAGAAGCAGCGGTATCCTCTGATATCCGTATCGCGGCTGGCGCAGAAGGTCTTGAATTCTTCCCAGAATCCTTGGCGCTTGATGCTCCGATCGTTCGCAATTGGTCCAAAGTGGATGCAGAGTCCCGTATTCTTGGAACTCGTTACTCCAGCCATCGCGTAAGAGACCGTTTCGACGGCAGCTACGATGAACTGCCAGCTATCGCTCTGAACCTCATTGACGGTTCTGTTCCGGGTAACGGCTTGGCTGCATTCAATGCCCGCGGCGTTGACATCACTGTTCAAGGTGGTGCCGAGGATGGTCTTGGTAAAATGGCGTTCGGCGGTAAAGTGGCCATCGTGAAAGCACTTGGCAAAAACAACACCTTCATCAACGGCAGCGTCGGTAAATCGTTCGGTTACGGCGCACAAAAAGGTTTGTTCTTGATTCAAGGCAGTGCAGATACGCGCGCTTGTATCCGTTTCTCGGGTGCAGACGTCGTATTCGGCGGCGAAATCACTACGCCTCTCCGAGATGAGCTTGGCGGATTGGCTGCTCGTGCGAACCTCAAAGGCTTCGCGTTCGAGTACATGACCAACGGTCGTGCCGTTGTTATGGGCGATCCGGGTCCATGGATTTGTGCAGGGATGACAGGTGGCGTGATCTACCAGCGCCTTGTACCTGAAATGGGTCTGGATCAAGCAGCTATCGAACGTCGTATCGCTAAGGGCGCTAAAGTTAAAATCGAGTCCATTGGCGTACAAAGTAAAAAAGACCTCACAGAACTGCTGAGCGCTTACCGCACAGAGCTTGCTAACTCCGGTCAACCGGAAGCAGCGGCTAAAATCGACGGTCTGCTAAGCAATCTGGAAACTAATTTCATCCGTATTTCTCCGGTTAATATGCAAGCTGATCAATCCGTCGCTACGGAATAGATCAAATGAAGAAGCTGTCCCAGAAGTCATCGCAGATGACGGAGGGGCAGCTTTTTGTTTTATGGTTTGTGGGGAAGGGAACCACAAATAGCCTTGCATAAAAGGGACGTCCAAATCACACTTTATTAGAGCAACACCCATCCGCATACCATAGGAGGTTTTGTGCTATGAGCCAATCGAAACGCCGCGAAGAAGCTGCATGGAAAAGCCGCAAACAAGCTAGACATCCACATGGTAAGGTGAAGTCTCTGGCCGAATTCGCCAGTGAGTACGACGCGGGACAAAACAAGTAACGAAGGTACCTCCCTCCAACGTTCAATGAGGGACCAACTCAAAGAACCCGTTGATCGCATATATGTGATCTTCGGGTTCTTTGAGTTTGGGGGAGTCTCAGGCACAACTTCCCCCTTCCCAGCGCATAACGGACCTGAAAGTCGCTATTGCGGCCAAAATGCTCCATATCAGATCCTTATGGACACGAGCGCCTTTATTTCCTCTTCAGAGAAGCTTGGCGCCATCCAATATGGCCAATAAAGGCTGCAGTGTCCGTTACAACTTCATCGGCTAACTGTTGTCACAAATAGCTCCATCTGTGTCCATTAGCACATACGTCTCCTCCTGCTGACTCGTTATAAACCGGCACGGGTCGCCGAGCGCGAAGATGCACAATTCGTGCATCGCCCGGGTGCAAGCGGTGTAAAACAGCTTGCGCTCGTTTTCATGGCCGTACTGATGATGGGAACCATCATAGATGAGTACGGCATCGAATTCCACCCCCTTCGCGAGATACGAAGGGATGACGAGCACGCCCGACTCGAAGGTCGGGCTATGTTTGGTGATGCGCCCCAGCGGTACCTCCAGCAGGGGCGCAAGGGCTTGATGCGCGAGCTCGCTCTCGCTCGCGGTCTTGGTAATGATCGCGATGGAGGCATAGCCCTCGCCCAGCAGCCGCGCCACTTCGGCTGCCAAGAGGCTATGCAGCGATCCGCGATCGCTGGCTTTTACCACCCGCGGCAAAGCGCCGGCGCGGGTGAAGGGCTCTATGGCATCGCCGCCGGGCACGATGCCGCGGGTGAACTCCACGATCTCGCGCGTGGAGCGGTAACTGCGGAACAAACGGATGACTTCCGTTTGTTCCGGCCCATACAAAGCGGCGATCGGATCGATTTCGCTGTACGCGGAAGCGTGCGAATAGATCGCCTGGCCCAGATCTCCGAGCGCTGTCATGCGGCAGCGTGGGAACAGCCGTTTCAGATAAGCCAGCTGAAACGGAGAGTAGTCCTGCGCCTCGTCAATAATGACATGGCGCACGGAAGCGTTCGTCTGGAAGCCGCAGACGGCTTCCATCAAATAAAGGAACGGCGTAGCGTCCTCGTACGGCAGCCTGACCTGTGCCAGCTCCTCCAGCGTCCGCCCGCAGATTTCAGCCCAATAGCGCGGCTTCTCCGCTATCCGTCCTCCCTCTTCCGCCTCTTTCTCATCGCGAAACAACTGCCCATAAAGACCAGTCAGATCAACGAACTTAAACTGTTTTACCCAACTACGAACAGGTTTTAAGTATTCCTTCATAACGATTCGGGCCAGAAGCAGCCTTTCTTGATCATAATCGTCGAATGAAGCTCCCAGACCGCCTTCCATTTTGAGCAGCCGCAAGTAAGCACGATGATAGTCCTCGCTGCTGAGGAGTTCAATCTCCTCGTCCACCCAGGCTTCTTCCATTTCAAGCTCCGCAAAGTTCTCAAGCTGCTCCACTATCCACTCTTTCATCAATACCAAACGATTCGGCAGCCGAATGGATGCATCATAACTATAAAAGCGTTCCGCCAAACGGGCCGCGCTAAGCACTTCTTTTTCCCGAAAATGGACAGGATTAAACAGCATCCCCGTGTGTTCCAGCTGCTTTTTATAAGCTTCAATAACGGTAAGAAAAGCAGTTGAAGATTTATAGTAAATTCCGCTCAAACGAGCCTCATAAGCCTCTTCAGTCACAGGCGTTCCTTCGGACTCACTGGAAGAGCTGCCCCTCATCAAAATATATTCCAACTGCGTGAAAGAATCCTCCACCTCAAACATCTCGCCCAAACGATGCTCCAGATAAGCCTGGTAGGTCGTTTGCTGCATATTTTCTTCGCCTAACTCCGGCAGCACCGTGGACACATAATGATTAAAAAGCGGGTTTGGCGAAAACAAAACCATCTGATCGGAGCTCAGCTTATCCCGGTGTTTATAAAGAAGGTACGCGACTCTTTGCAGAGCGGCCGACGTTTTACCGCTGCCAGCAGCGCCCTGCACAATTAACATGTGTGCGTTGTCGTTGCGAATGATGCGGTTTTGTTCTTTTTGAATAGTCGCTACGATCGTCTTCATTTGTGCATCTGAGCTCCGGCTTAGCACTTGCTTCAGCAATTCATCCCCAATTGTCACTCCGGTATCAAACATGAGGTGAATTTGACGGTCACGAATCACATATTGACGCTTCAAAACCATCTGCCCTTCTACGGTGCCATTCAGTGTAGTAAAGGCTACTTCTCCCGGCGCAAAATCGTAATACAAGCTGGAAATGGGAGCACGCCAATCGTAAACAAGATACTGGCCTTCTTCCTCATCCAGAAAAGAAGCAATGCCCAAATATACAGCCTCTTCTGTCCGCTCACCGCGTTCAATGAAATCAATTCGGCCAAAATAAGGAGAGTGAACGAGCCTTCGCAGCTTGCCTAAAGCTTTTGCCGCTTGTCGATAGGTTCGTTCCCTCTCAGAGAGCACTTCTGCTTGCTGCCTCATACTCGCAATGGATTCCACCGCATCTTCCGTCGTACTCATATCCATCGTCACTTCGTCCCAATAATGTTTGCGAATCTCCGTAACGTCGGATTGAACCAGGCCAGCCTGCTCTTCCAACTCTGCTATTTTGACCGATATCTTTGCTGTTACTTCCTGCACTCTTTGCTTTTCTGCTGCCCATGCTTGATCTGATAGACTCATGACAACGCCTCTTTTCTTACCATTTTATAACGATTTGACATGGAGGTTGTTTTGGTGCTATAATTATATTAGGATAATACTGTTATTTATCCTAAATATTTGAATCAATCTTTATTTTAGCAAGTTTTCCGCCCAAAATCAATAAAAACCCCGAGTCTTTTGACCGGGGTTTTACTGCGTTATTTTGCAACTTGGATTCTGGGGGTTAATTTCTCGTTGCAGGTTCTTAGTCCAGTTCTTGCTTCCAGCCTCTCAACAACCATGCTGCTCCCGAATGAGCTGCACAGCTCGGATATGATGCTTCGCATGACCCGCCATCATTTTCAGCAATTTGGCAACGGACTCTTCGCGGTCCCTCGTGATGACGGTCCTCTCGAGGGCATCCGGCAAATGTTCGCACAATCCAAGGATATGCTGCCGCATAGCGCGGAAGAGCTGTACTTCCGGATGAATCGGCCGATTGCGGTAATTCAGCCCTGTGCTCCAATCATCCTGCGAAAAGCTATTGCCTTGATAAGTGCGGCCCGGCTCTGCCAAAGCGAATTTCACTTTATGCATCGTGACCATTTCTAAGTCGATCAGATGCAGGACCTGTTCGCGAATAGACCATTTGCCCGGGGCCTGCGATAAGCTCAGCTGCTCCTCCGTCAAGCCGGCTACTGCACTTTCCAGCTCATCGGCTCCAGCCGCATACATCGCAACAATCTCAGCAGGGGCAGCGGTTAACTCCTCCCAATACACAAACGTATATTCATCGCTATCGGGAACAAAAAGCTTCCGAATATGTCCGGGGTCCTCTTCTTTCCGCAGCCCATTGCAGCCCTTGGCTTGCAAGCTTTGCTCCACATCGTTCACCGAGGATACGCCGACGTAGATAAGATCTCCCGCTTTTGGCGAGGAGTATTTAGGCTGCAGCCAGTGCGATAGTTGCATCTCCTGCACTTCCGTCTCCGGCTGAACAGAGGGATTTCGCTGTATCAATAAAACGTTATAGTCCATGACGATTCTCAGAAGCGCAGCTGGACCGGACGCTGCTCTTTCGAGCAGCTCCCAGTCCAGCTGTTTCGTATAAAACGCAATCGATGCCTGAAGATCATCTACCTGCAGCAGCAGCTTCGCCCCGCTATGTGCCATCGCTTTACTTCTTAGCCGCTTGATAGGCCTCGATATATTGCGCAGCCCGCTTGGCGACAAGGCTGTAATCGCCGGTTTTGACCGCTTCGCTGGTCAAATCAGAACCGATGCCGACGGCAACGGCGCCGGCGCTGATCCATTCGCCGAGGTTGCTCAGCGAGACCCCGCCGGTTGGCATAATGTTCGCCTGCGGCAGCGGACCTTTAATGGCCTTAATCATCGCCGGCGAGTAGAGATTGCCTGGGAAGAGCTTCACGATATCGACGCCAAGCTCCAGCGCCGTTTGAATCTCTTGAATCGTCATGCAGCCCGGCATGACGGGCACACGGTAACGGTTGCAAAGCGCAACCGTGTTCGGGTTAAGCGACGGGCCGACGACGAACTCGGCCCCGCTTAGGATCGCGGCACGCGCTGTCTCCGGGTCAAGGGCTGTGCCCACCCCGATAATCGCGTACTTGGACGCGTCCTGCGTCGTGCTCGAGTAGCGCTTCGCCAGCTCCTCGATGGCGCGCAGCGCGAATGGCACCGTCATCGTGACTTCGATGACTTTGATGCCTCCTGCAATGGCTTGATCCGCCATTTCGACGACTTCTTCCGGCGTTTCGCCACGCAGTACGGCAACGACGCCTTCATTGGATATTTGTTGAACAAGCTTCAATTTTTTCAACGGAATCTTCCCCTTCTTTTGCGAGCATGTATTTAGCGTTCTATATGTTTAACGTCGTTAAGAATAGCGTCTACTTGCTCCCATGTTGGAGTGCCTTCCCAATCTCCCTCGGTTTGAACGATCAAGGAGCCCACCAAATTCCCGATACGCACCGCTTCCGCATACTCGTACTCTTTGGACAAACCTACCAAAAACCCGGCACAAAAGCCATCTCCTGCGCCAACGGTATCAACCACCTGCTCCGCCTTGAAATAAGGAACAGCTGTGATCGAATCCTGCGTTACGACGTAGGTCTCGTTCTCTCCGCCTTTGACGATGGAAACAGCGGACAATTCACGCAGCTTGCCCACAATGACATCCCAATCTTCCGTCTGGTAAAGCAGCTTCAACTCATCAAGGCCCGGCAGGAAAATGTCAGACAGTTTGGCAAGCTCAAGCAGCACGGGACGCGCTTCCTCGATACTCCACAGTTTCAACCGCAGATTAGGATCGAAACTGACTTTGACGCCATGTTTGCGGGCTATGCGGACCGCTTCGAACGCAGCTTCTTTGCAAGACTCGCTTAAGGCCGGAGTGATGCCAGTGATGTGAAGAATTTTAGCCCCGGCGATGTAGTCCTCGTCCAAATGTTTTGCGCTCATCCGGCTCGCCGCCGAGTTTTTACGGTAATAGTACACGGAGGTTTTGCCCATGATGACCTCGCGCATCATAAGCCCTGTCGGAGCTTCCGCTGTTAGTTCAGCACGGGAAACATCGACGCCTTCGCCGCGAATTTTCTTGAAAATCAGACGGCCCATAGGGTCCTTGCCTAACCGTCCGAACCAGCCTACTTTCCCTCCAAGCCGGGAAATACCGATAGCTACATTGCTCTCCGCACCGCCAAACAAGCTGTGCAGCTCAGAGGAATATTCCAGCCCTTTCCCGTTGGAAGGCATAAGAAGCGCCATCGTTTCTCCAAAAGTAATAATATCAGGTCCGGCAACCGATTGAGATTGTGTGTTCGTCGTCATATTAGCTCCATCCATTTCCTGATCGTTAATTGAAACGTTTAAACAATGATTATACTTCATATTATAGTGTATTATCAGCGATTGTACCAGATAGTAAGAATCAAAAAAACCTCAGACTTGCGTCTCAGGTTTCTTCGTAATAACGTTTCAATTAAAATCCGGTTGCTTCCGCTTTCACCAGCTCTTGTCTCAGTTCATCATGGATATGGCCGTTGGTAGCCAGCACATTGCGAACAGCCAAATTGTAAGGTCTGCCTTCCGTGTCCGTCACCTTACCGCCTGACTCTTGAATCAGCAAAGCACCCGCTGCTATATCCCAAGCATTCAAACCGATTTCCCAGAAGCCGCTAAGGCGTCCTGAGGCCACATAAGCTAAGTGAAGCGCGGCTGAGCCTGCGATCCTTAGGTTGCGCACTTGGGGAGATAGCGCCTGAATGCCCTTCAGGTTAACCGGCAGCGCCCCGTTGCGGTCCGCTGGGAAACCCGTGGCCACCAGACTGCCCGATAGTTGTCCATCCAGCGATACGACTGTCTTTTTACCGTGCATGTAAGCGCCTTTCCCCTTCTCGGCAACGAACAGCTCGTCACGGGAAGGGTCATAAACGACGCCGACAATAATCTCACCTTTGTGAGCGAGCGCAATCGAAACGGAGAAGAACGGGAACCCATGAACAAAATTCGTTGTTCCATCAATAGGATCTACGATCCAGAGGTACTCTTCCTCACTCATGGCTTGCAGCGCCTTAGCCGATGCTTCCGGCCCCGGTTCCACCCCTTCTTCACCCAGAATGGAATGATCGGGGAAATGTGTCATGATCAAGTTGCGGATGAGTTTTTCCGAGCCCTTATCCACTTCCGTCACCAGATCCTGCGGGGAGAACTTCGTATCAATGCGGTTGATATCCCCCATCTTTATTTTGATCCATTGCCCAGCCTTGGCTGCCGTATTAATAGCCACTGCCGTAAAATTTTTACTGCCGACGACGAACGGCTCCGCCCCACTGTTTACCACTTATATCAACTCTTTCTTTTTTATTTAGATTTAGATTTAGGAGTATTAGTTAAGTATAGTAAATTATACGTTTTAATTACTAGTGCGTTTCATCCCAAAATATTCGTACATTCATACATTTATTAAAAACAATAAAGATATTTTTGACTATCAACCAATAAAAAATCCGCACTGCCGAGTAGGCAATACGGATAAATAATTCGTATCAAATATGGATTCTTCCCTTAAATTCCAACGATATGATAACCGCCGTCAACATAAATGACTTCTCCCGTGATGCCGCGGGACAGGTTGCTCATCAAGAACATCGCTGTGTCGCCCACTTCAGCAGTTTCGGTTGTTTTGCGCAGCGGTGCCTTCTCTTCGACTTGACGCAGGATCGAGTTGAAATCCTTGATGCCTTTGGCAGCCAAGGTACGGATCGGTCCGGCGGAAATACCGTTTACGCGAATGCCAAATTGGCCGAGGTCAGCCGCCAGATAGCGTACGGATGCTTCCAACGCAGCTTTGGCCACGCCCATGACGTTGTAGTTTTTCATTGCGCGCTCAGCGCCAAGGTACGTCATGGTCATGATGCTGCCGCCTTCCGTCATTAGCGGATAAATACGTTTGGAAACCGCAACAAGCGAGTAAGCGCTGATGTCATGCGCTAAGGCAAAGCCGTCACGCGATGTGTCAACGAACAGTCCGTCCAACTCTTCCGTTCTGGCAAAAGCAATACTATGTACAAGGCCATGAACGACACCGAGTTTCGTTTTGAGCGTCTCAGCCAACGTATCGATTTCAGCATCTACCGTTACGTTACAAGGCATAAGCGTTGAACCTGGAATGGTGTCGGCAAGTTTACGAACACGTTCCTCGACTCGTTCATTTTCAAACGTAAATACTAAATTCGCTCCTTGCGCCGCTAAAGATTGTGCAATTGCCCACGCGATGCTGCGATCATTGGCAACACCCATGACCAGTATATTTTTTCCTGTTAATAGTTGACTCATGGTCGTTAAAAACCCCTCTCAACAATGGATTATGCGTCATTCATACCCACTCTCCAAAGTACCCCATTTTGCCAAACATTTCAAGGAATAAATATGAATCGTTATAGCCGGACAGAAGCTTGATCGAGCACCGTTACACCCTCTTGTAGCTTAAAATCCTCCATCAGACGAAATAACGCCTCATCCTTCATCTTCGCTTCAATCATAATATCAAGCCTTGGGGTAACAGGGGCTATGGCTCGAAGAAAAGCAAGAAGAGGGCCTGCCTCCACGTAATCGGCATGACTTCTCGGGTCGGTCTCGCTTTTGGGGCTTGAAACGTGAATTTTGGGCGGAAGCGCCTCGTCGGGCTGCTGACTCTCTTGCTGTGGCTGTTGTTGTTGCTGCGAGGCAGGGTTTAGCCACGTTTGTTGGATACGCGGCCATAACGCCGCAGCATCTTCGCCCTCGTTATTCACCGCGTGATGATGAACGTCCAGAACCATTGGAATCCCTACTGTTTCAGCGATGTTCAGCGTCTCCAGCGCGTTGAATGTTTTGTCGTCGTTTTCTAAGGTAATCCGCCTTTGAATTTCGGGTCGCAACGTGGAAAAGTTATGAACAAACCGTTTTGCCGCTTTGTTCTTATCCCCATAGGAACCGCCTACATGGATGTTGCATCTCGCTTCCGAGCCAAGCCCCATTGCGTTCAGCATCGCGTTATGCCGCTCCAGATCCAGAATGGATTTCTGCAGAACGTCTGCTTTAGGCGTACTCAGAACGGTAAAGTGATCGGGATGAAAGCTGACGCGCATGCCTGCCTGCTTAGCGTAGGTGCCTAGCTCTTCGAATTCAGCCGATAGCGTCGGAATGGGATTCCAATCGCCCAGCATCTCATGCCCGATGAGGGGGATGAATCTGGAGGAAAAGCGGAAAACCATGATATCGTGGGCCCGGTTATGGCGCAGCAATCGCAATGTATTATGCAAATTTTCCGCCCCAAGGCGTTCCAGCTTCCGGATAGCAGCTTCTCGATCCAACAGTTTACTGAATCTCGTGGCGGTCATTGTTTTGGACGGCGAGGCGTTCTTGACTACGGTCGACATCGCCACATACCCAAGGCGAATAATCATGCATGTGTAACCCCCAAGAAATTAAGGTATAATCCCGACTTAGGTTACCCGCAGGCCATTCGGCACATTCATTTTTTAGCCGTTTCCGCCTGGCAGAGCGTTATTAGGACGAAACCGTAGCTATTATTTTGAAGCTGCAAAAAGCGGCTATTGCAATAGGCAATGGACTCAGCGCAAGCATGCCAATCCTGGTGGCCCGGTCTTCTTTCCGCAGGATCAGCAAATTGCCAAACAGCCAGATAAGAAGGTACACGAGCAGCGATCCGGCAGCCATGTACTTGTCATTGATCGATGAGGGAGCCATGAAGCCGTAGAAACCGAATATCATAAAGATCAGCACAAACGGTGTCGGTATACCGAGCACGATATTAAAAAGCCAATAGGCGGTAAATTTCATCCTACTCATCCCTTCGTTGCAAGATTGCTAACTACATTGTAGCTGTGGGGATTGAGGAGAATAAGTACTAATTTCATATAGTACCGTTTGCCGTAGAAGGACATGACCGAGGATTGGACGCGAGGTCGCTTTCTGTGCTGTGTGATACGTTTGCGGCGCGGTAGGAGAGATTGGATGGGGTGGAATGTGTGGAATCTGGAACCTGGAACTGATGCAATGAACAATTATTCTCGCTGCCTTCGCACTTCTCACCAAACCAAAAACCGGGCAAGACCTCTAATGCAAAGTGCTTACCGGTCTTGCTGTACAATTGACATCCCTACGTTGTACTTTGTACAACATTATGGCTGCAATTCGTGCCCAGCCCTCCCCTATGTTGTACTTTGTACAACAAATTGGGCCAAAAACCGCCGTTCTCGCACCAACGGCGCCAAAATGATTGCACTTTTTGCAATGAAGATTGCGTTTGCGAAGTGCAAACCGCTTCCAAATTGCACAAAATACAACCAAGCAAAACCCAGTTGGCTCAGGAGCCCACCTATAGACAGAAAAAAGACACCGTCCTCACCGGATGATGTCTCCCTTTACCTGTCTCCCTTTACCTGCCAATTACACTTGCTCGCCAAAAAACATCTCATAAGCAAGCTTCGTCTGAACACTCGCCTCTTCCTCCGTCAAACGGCGTACCAGTTCCATCTCCACTTGCGTCACTTCTTCGCCTTGGAAATTGATCTCCGCGATGGAAGCGACGATTTTGACGATGGCGATCGCTTCATTATCTGGCGTATACGCAATAACCTTCTGCCCTGTCGGGAAGACGCGGAAGCCGCTTTTCACCATTTTGCCGCGGCCATATTCCAGAAGCTCGAAAAGCTCCTGCGAGGACTTAAATTTACAGACCGAATTAAACTCCGTTTGGAATCCCATTAGCATCTACTCCACATCAAAAGAATATTGGATACTTTGCTTCGCTGTATGCCGTTCTATTGCCAGACGAATGAGATCATCCAGCAGCTCTGCGTATGGCTTGCCGGATTCTTGCCACAGCAATGGGTACATGCTGTAAGGCGTGAAGCCAGGCATCGTGTTGATTTCGTTGATATAGATCTTTTGATCGGCCTTACCGAGGAAAAAGTCCACGCGGGACAAGCCGCTGCCATCCACAGCCAAGAAGGCTTGAAGCGCGAGCTGTCTGACCTGCTCAGCGGTTTCAGCCGGAATATCGGCCGGGATCACCATCGCGGATTTGCCGTCGACATATTTGGCCTTATAATCGTAAAATTCGTTCGAGGAAACAATTTCACCCACAACAGACGCTTGAGGCTCATCATTTCCGAGTACCGCAACTTCAATCTCACGGGCATCGATATTTTCTTCCACAATGACTTTACGGTCATATTGGAAGGCAAAATTAACCGCCTGAATCAACTCCGCCTGGTTCCTTGCTTTGGAAATACCAACGCTGGAACCTAAATTAGCCGGCTTCACGAAACACGGGTAGCCAATGGCCGTTTCGAGCTCCACGAGGTGATAAGCGCGATTCTTTTCCCATTCTGTCCGGGTGAAGTGGCGGAAAATACATTGCGGAAGTCCTTCTTGCGCAAATATTTTTTTCATCATGACTTTATCCATGCCCACGGCAGAAGCCAGTACACCTGCTCCTACATAGGGGACATTCGCCATTTCCAGCAAGCCTTGAATGGTTCCGTCTTCGCCAAACGTACCGTGTAAAAGCGGGAAAATGACATCAATGCCGTCCTTCGTTCCAGCCGCAGCGGCGGAAGCGAGAGTTACATCGCCTTTCGGTTGAACCGCTCCAAAAATAGGCGCTAAAGCATTTGAAACAGGTGCATGTGCGGAGTCAACGCTGTTGAACGTCAATACCTCTTTTGATGCAATAGGAGCCAATAGAGGCGCACCGCTTTTCCATTCCCCTTTCTTGGAGATGTAAAACGGCACAACTTCATACTTGGTGAAGTCTACGGCTTTCATAACGGCCATTGCTGTTTGCAAGGACACGTCATGCTCTCCTGATTTCCCTCCATAAATTAGTCCAACTCTTATTTTGCCGCTCATTGCGTACCTCCGTCTAGTCGTTCTTTTCCTTCAAAATACCTGTCACATTTCGTCAGCAATTCGAACGAATGCGTATCTGGTCCGCCCCGTCCAAGCAGGTGAATCTTTATAAGCCCAATAGCGATTGCGGCTATTATACGTGTGTGCATTGACGAGCGGCATGCCGTTGGCATCTTTGCCCGTCACAACAACATTATGCTGATAACGGCCGTCGCCGTCCCAGTCATAACTGATGGTGTCTCCCGGTTGAAGTTCTCTCGGGTCTTGAACGATATGTCCGTGCAACCCTTTACGACTGTGCGCAAGGAAGGATTGCAAGCTATTGGCAACTGCCCAGGAGAAGCTCCACAGCTCTTGATGGCCTCTTCTGCCCGCGTACCACCAGCCTAGATCCCTTTTCCCAGTATAGTCCATTGGAGCCCCGCCTGCAAAGAGGCATTGCGATACATAACTGGTGCAATCCACTTTGAATTCCTCATACTTCGGGTTCGGCGTCTGCCACCACGTTTCCGCATATTGGACGGCTTTGGCGCGATTATAAATGATTTTGCGCGGAACGAATTCCTGAGCTCCGCTGTTGAGTATACTATGGTTGATATAAGGAAGCGACGGCGCTCTGCGCACACCTTCCTCAAAACCTTCCTGCTCAGAGAAAAAGACGCCCCGATGCATGTTCGGAGACGATTTCTCCCCATGAAGGGACTCTGAGCTTCTCACCTGCCAGCGGTTCGCTGTGCTGTCAATGAGGATTCGTTCAGGCTCAATGCGCTCCTCCACATGGGTGGCGGAACCGATCCGGTAGTGTATGAAGCGGTGCAGCTTAACATCCACAATAATCCCTTGCGCTGCTTCTCTGACACCGGCGAGACGCAGTTTCGTCTCCCCGCGCAGCAGCTGGGCATCGCGATCGCGAAAGCTTTCCAGGAGCCTGCGTACCCTCACATCCTGTCGGCTTACATAAGCGCTGTCTGAAACATAAGCTTCCATTGGAGCTGCAGAGCCTTCAAGCTCTGACTGATTTTTGGCGTGGACGTAATTATAGAGCGCTGTTTTCCAGGACATCGGGGTTACCCTCCTAAAAAGTTTTGGCTGAGAAAGTCAGGTGAGCGATTTCTTGCTCGGTTGAAACTTTATTTATGGAAAGAACGTTT
Organism: Paenibacillus planticolens; assembly: GCF_013141725.1. Lineage (GTDB taxonomy): Bacteria > Bacillota > Bacilli > Paenibacillales > NBRC-103111 > Paenibacillus_E > Paenibacillus_E planticolens. Next base: position 43,792 of record NZ_WHNZ01000048.1, read on the forward strand.
TTGCGGCAAAATAACTGTCATCTTAGGACGAGCCCGATTTGCTTTGAATTGATTCAATATATGACATTTGTACGGCAAAAATGATTGAAATAAATCTTTACTCATACACAGCGAAACGCTATACTTGAAGTAGGGGATTAATGAAATTGAGTTTCATTAGATGAAACCAATGGATGAAGATATTAAAGGAGGAATAACCTATGTCCAACAAGGACACTTTTTCTGTGCGTAAGCAGTTAACTGTCGGAACAAATTCGTTCCAATACTACAGTCTTCCTGACTTTGAAAACCAAGGTCACGGTACTGTAAGCAACCTTCCTGTTTCCATTCGCGTTTTGCTTGAAGCCGCTATCCGTCAATTCGACGGTCGTGCAATTACAAGCGAACACGTGAAACAAATCGCCGGCTGGGCTGAAGGCCGTGACGATAACAAAGAAATTCCTTTTATTCCAGCTCGTATCGTTCTTCAGGATTTCACGGGTGTACCTGTCGTCGTTGACCTTGCGGCAATGCGTGCGACGATGGCTCGTGAAGGTGGAGATCCAAAACGGATCAACCCGCTTGTTCCTGTAGATCTCGTAATCGACCACTCTGTCATGGTTGACGCTTTCGGTTCCCCGGATGCGCTTGAAATGAACATTAACTTAGAATTCGAAAGAAACGAAGAGCGTTACCGTTTCCTTCGCTGGGCGCAAACAGCATTCGATAACTTCCGTGCGGTTCCGCCTTCAACAGGTATCGTTCACCAAGTTAACTTGGAGTACCTTGCTTCTGTTGCAGCTACAAGAACTATCGATGGCGAAACGGTTGTTTACCCGGATTCCCTCGTAGGAACAGACTCCCATACAACAATGATCAACGGTCTTGGCGTTGTAGGTTGGGGTGTCGGCGGTATTGAAGCTGAAGCCGGTATGCTTGGACAACCGCTTTACTTCGTAGCTCCGGACGTTGTCGGTTTCAAATTGACAGGCCAATTGGCAGAAGGCGCTACAGCAACTGACTTGGCTCTAACCGTTACACAAATTTTGCGTAAAAAAGGCGTTGTAGGTAAATTCGTTGAGTTCTTCGGTCCTGGTCTGAGCAACATTTCCCTGGCTGACCGTGCAACTGTAGCGAACATGGCTCCTGAGTATGGCGCAACAATCGGGTTCTTCCCAGTAGATAACGAAACATTGAACTACCTGCGTTCCACTGGCCGCGAAGAAGACCAAATCGCGCTGGTTGAAGCTTACTATAAAGCACAAGGCATGTTCCGTACGGACAGCACGCCGGATCCTGTGTTTACAGAAGTGCTCGAGCTCGATCTGAGCTCCGTAGTACCAAGCTTGGCTGGTCCTAAACGTCCGCAAGACCGCGTTGAACTGACGAACATGAAAGAATCCTTCAACAACATCATTCGTCAGCCAATCGAAAAAGGCGGCTACGGCCTCTCCGAAGAGAAAGTAGCTGAAGTTGTCGATGTGGTTTACCCGAACGAAACCGTTAAAATGGGTACTGGTGCTGTCGTAATTGCAGCGATCACTTCCTGTACGAACACATCCAACCCTAGCGTAATGGTCGGTGCCGGTCTGGTAGCGAAAAAAGCGGTTGAGCGCGGCTTGAAAAAACCGGCTTACGTGAAAAGCTCCCTGACGCCTGGTTCCCTGGTTGTTACTGAGTATCTGCAAAAAGCAGGCCTCCTGCCTTCCCTTGAAGCGCTTGGCTTCCACGTTGCAGGTTATGGCTGCGCAACTTGTATCGGTAACTCCGGTCCGCTTCCTGACGAAGTCAGCAAAGCGATCGCAGACAACGACATGACAGTTGCGGCTGTGATCTCCGGTAACCGTAACTTTGAAGGCCGCGTACACGCGCAAGTCAAAGCGAACTACCTGGGCTCACCTCCACTTGTTGTGGCTTACGCACTTGCAGGTACAGTGGACATTGATTTGGCGAACGATCCAATCGGTTACGACCAAAACAACCAACCAGTTTACCTGAAAGACATCTGGCCTACAAACCAAGAGATTCAAGACGCGTTGAACTCCGCGATGAGCGCAGACATGTTCCGCGACAAATACAGCAACGTATTCCGCGCGAACGAGCGTTTCAACCAAATCGCGATTCCAGAAGGCGACCTGTACGAGTTCGACACGAACTCCACGTACATCCAAGAGCCTCCTTTCTTCACAGATCTCGGTACTGTGCTTGATGATATCGCAGACATCAAAGCTGCGAAAACACTTGCGCTCATGGGCGATTCCGTTACAACGGATCACATCTCCCCTGCAGGTAACATCAAAGTTGACAGCCCGGCTGGTCAATACCTGATCGACCATGGTGTAAAAAGAGAAGACTTCAACTCCTACGGTTCCCGTCGTGGTAACCACGAAGTGATGATGCGCGGAACGTTCGCGAACATCCGTATTCGTAACCAAGTGGCACCAGGAACAGAAGGCGGCGTAACCACTTACCTACCAACTGGCGAAGTTGAGTCCATCTACGATGCATCCATGAAATATCAAGAAAACGGCCAAAACCTCGTCGTTATCGCGGGTAAAGAGTACGGAACTGGAAGCTCCCGTGACTGGGCAGCAAAAGGTACGTTCCTACTTGGCGTCAAAGCGGTTATCGCAGAAAGCTTCGAACGTATCCACCGCAGTAACTTGGTCGGTATGGGCGTACTGCCGCTGCAATTCGTGAACGGCGAGAGCTGGAAGTCCCTCGGCATTACAGGCCGCGAGACATTCGACATCACAGGTTTGAGCAACGACGTTCAACCGGGTTCGACTGTGAAAGTAACAGCGACTCGCGAAGACGGCACAAGCTTCGAATTCAGCGCCCTGGTGCGTCTGGACAGCTTGGTTGATGTGGACTACTACCGTAATGGCGGTATTCTGCAAACCGTTCTTCGCCAAATCTTGGCTGAGAAAAACTAATCTCATTTCCCATCATAACAATGAAAAAATCCGGGATTGCCATGTGGCTTTCTCGGATTTTTTGTGTTTTTTGAGGCGGCTTCATCCTTAGAGCCCCATGGAATTGCACTCCATTGGTAATAACTGCGGGTTGAGCCCGCCTTCCTCCCCGCCTATAATGGATAACAGCGAAAGGGGAGATGAAGATGAACTCATTAAAACGGCTCGTCCTAGTCATGCTGATCGCTTCGATTGGTCTAGGTCTATCTGTAAGCGCATGGAGCCAACCAACTTCTGCCGCATCGGCTACTTTGCAGGCAGGTTCTCAAAACGGAGACGTCTGGGATGCTCAGTTCCGTCTTAAAATGTTAGGCTATTACCAGCAGCCGGTAGATGGCGTGTACGGTCCAGTAACCGCCGCAGCTGTGCGTAATTTTCAATATAATTATGGCTTAACGATTGATGGCATTGTTGGTGCAAATACGTGGCAAAGCTTACGTAAGTATTCGGTTAATCAAACGGACCTTGATATACTGGCGAAAGTCATCTACAGCGAGGCGCGGGGCGAGTCCTATACAGGACAAGTTGCCGTTGGAGCAGTAGTCATGAATCGCTTGAAATCAAGTGAGTTCCCGAATACGATCGAAGGGATTGTATTTGAACCAGGGGCTTTCACCGCAGTGTCTGACGGGCAATACTGGTTGACGCCGGACAGCACAGCCTACCAAGCTGCACAGGATGCTGTGCGCGGCTGGGATCCAAGCGGTGGTGCTCTTTATTACTTCAATCCGGCAACAGCAACAAGCAAGTGGATTTGGTCGCGACCGCAAACGGTTAAGATCGGCAATCATATTTTTGCCAAGTAAGACACAAAAGAAACACCTCTCACACAGCTGCTCCTTCGTTGGAGCCGCCTCGTGAAGAGGTGTTTTTTTACATGCAATGAAATAAGTTAATTGGACTCCTTGTACCAAGGATTCAAATGCACCAAGACCTCGTCCACATCGTTATGGGCGGATTGGATTTTATGCTTAATGCGGCGGATAATGTCATGACCTTCCTGGATGGTGAGGGTTCCGGGCACACCCAGCCTGGCGTCGACTAGAATATAGTGTCCATGCTCCCGAGCCCGCAAGCGGTCAATCCGCTTGATTTCAGGTACAGAACGGATCAATGCCGCGTATTGTTCAATCTGCACCTCGTTTACACTTCTTTCCATCAGAACATCGAACGATTCTCGGCCCATTTCATAGGCAAGCTTCAGCACCAGAAATGAAACGATGATTCCCGCTATAGGATCTCCATAGGCCAAAATTCCAAAGTTGTAATGGTCCCCGATTAAGGCTAGACCGATACCGACCGAGGCTGCGATAGACGCATAAACGTCTGCCAAATGATCAAAGGCTGTTGCTATCAAGCCTTTACTGTTGAGTTTGCGTCCGATGCGCATCGTGTAGACATAGAGAATTTGCTTCCAGATTAACGAAATGACCGCCGCCACAAAAGCAATGAGAGCCGCATGGCCCGGAGGCTCAAATAGCGCGTGGATAGAATGATACCCCATATAAATGGCTGCTGCGCCTAAAATGATTGCAACGATGAAGGCGCCAAGCACCTCGGCCTTGCCATGCCCGTACGGATGATCGCTGTCCGCCGGTTTCGAGGATACGCGCATGGCGCTATAAGCTGTCGCTGTCGCGATCACATCGCCCGCGTTATGAATACCGTCGGCGATGAGCACTTGGCTGCCCGATAGAAGACCGACGGCAATTTTGATGGCGGTCAGCACGATATTGCTGGCAAGGCTGATCCAGATCGCCAGCATCGAGGCTGTCTTCTTCATGCTTGCCACTTCCTTTCCCTCTTCTAGTATGGCTTCCTAGAAGCAAAAAATCCCCTATCCTGAAACCGAGGATAGGGGATTGCAAGACGATGCGCTAGCGCAGCATCGTTCCCATGCGCCGCGCCGCTTCCATAATGAGCGGCGCCTGCTCTTGCATCAGCTCCAGCGTAAGCCTGTTCGCTGGGCCTGATACGGCGAGGGCGGCTACAAGCCGGCCCCCGCGGTCTATAATCGGTGCGGAGACGGCCGCCGCACCGGGCTCGCGCTCTTCCACGCTCGTGGCGAAGCCGGCGCGTTTGGTATCGCTGAGCTGCTGCAGGTACGCCTGCTGATCCAATGCAGCCGGCCAGTCGGCCGAAGCCAGAAGCTGCTGCTGCACGGCAGGCTCAGCGAAGGCGACGAGCACCTTGCTCGAGGCGCCGACGTAAAGCGGCATTCGCGCCCCTACAGGGGCAACGCGGCGAATGGCGTGGTTGCTCTGCACGGCTTGGATGCGGATGCGCTCCATGCCGTCCTGCACGTACAGCGAGATCGTCTCGCCGAGGAGATCGCGCAGTCGTTCCATTTCCGGCAGCAGGATGATGCCGGGGTCGCCCTCTTGGGAGAGATTCGCCGATAGCTCCCAAAGCCGGTAGCCCAGTCTGTATTTATCTGTGGCCGCATCGCGCATAATGAAGCCCTTGCCCTCCAAAGAGGCCAAGAGGCGATGTACGGTGCTTTTATGTAATTCCACACGACTTGCAATTTCAGTCAACGTCAGCTCGGTCGATTCGGTAAAACAGAGCATAATATCTAAGGCACGTTCCACTGCTCGCACCGTCAGCTTGTTATCTTCCATGACTAACACCACTTTCATTGTCGCTATGCCTGCGGAAGCATCAAATTGTTTCACTATATGAAACCCAGTTATATCTAGTATAACCAAACTCCCACGATGCGTAAAGGTCAAACATCTGTTTCTTCTATTGTTACAGAACGGTTACAAAGGCTTTACAATTGCCGCATCTGCATTGACTTGAAAGCGCATTCAGAATACTATTAAGATAATAGATTACTTATCTGAAAATTTAGATAATATTTCCTTTCTCCCTATAACATCTCAGAGCAGCCTATTTGAACACACTACTTTCTATGGAGGGAGGGTACTGCGATGTCAACCACATCACTATCCCCAGGCTCACTTCAACCAACGCTCGATCAAGTCGTTACCCGTCCGATTGTACGCAAAAGAAGGCTGGTTCTCACCATCCTGATCTCATTCCTAACGCTATGCACTTCTCTCCTGCTGGGCTTTCACGCCTATATTGCCTGGACGTTGGCACGGCCTCATATTGACCCGCTTCATTCGGATCCGATGAGGGCGGTAGGCCTTCCCTACAGCAGCGTTACGTTTCCAAGTATCAACGGCACTTCGAATTTGGACGGTTGGTTCATCCCTGCTCCTTCCGACAAAACCGTCATATTCTCTCACGGTTACGGCGGCAATCGCGAAGAGTTGTGGGTCCCGATTTATAATCTGGCCCGCGAGCTTCACTTGCAGAACTACAATGTACTGATGTTTGACTACGGGTATGTTCATCCCGGCAACGAACATGTTATGACCGGAGGTATCCAAGAATCGCAGGAGCTGCTCGGAGCCGTTAATTACATTAAACATTTAACCGGCGGTCCGATCTATATCTGGGGATTCTCCATGGGTGCAGGAACTGCCCTTCAAGCCGCACTTCAAAATGGTACTGATATCTCGGGGATGATTCTGGACAGCACGTTTATGCTCAATCCAGATACGCTCTATCACAATATGAAGCAAGTTGTAAATGTCCCGAAATTCCCTTCTCTCCCGCTCGTTCGTTTATTTTTCCCTCTTCTGAACGGGGTGAGCTTGCACGAGGTTCCATATAAGAAGGTAACTTCGACCGCTTATTCCATGCCCATTTATTTCATTCATGGGACAGAGGATTCCAAGGCTCCTTATGAAATGGTTGAGGACATTTATAAAGTGCAGAATGATGCCCAGTCGAAGCTTTGGATCATTCCTAAAGCGCAGCATGAGCTGTTATATCGCGCAGAACCCAAAAAGTACGTGCGCACTACGCTGAGCTTCCTTAACGGCCTGACACCGAAGGCTGTGGCTGCAAACTGATTCAGGTATTCCCTCCTCCCTATAAAATCGACCCCTTGCGGGGTCGATATTTTTTTGCGGGGGATATTCGCATCTAATCCATCTCATAAATCGAGCCGGACTTGCTCGCAAACAGCTCCGCATAGACTTTCTCCGCGTACGCATCCGTCATGCCGGAGATATAGTCCGCAACGAACCGCGGCCAGCTCCAGCTGCCCCTGCGGCGCTCGTAGCTATCGATCCAATCGGGAGGTATGATCCACATTCCTCTGTCTTGATCGATAAAGCTTTCCCAGAGGCGCTCTACGATGATCTCGCTGCGTTTCTGCAGACGAAGCACTCGAAAATCCTTAATCAGCGTGACCCACGCCAGTTTCTTCAGAATTTCCATCGTCCGCAGCAGATTCATATCCTCCGCTCCGTCTTTCACGAGCGCAACCTTTTTCCAACCTCGTACAGGGTCGTCCAGAATGTCCAAACGGCTTGCAAAAGAGCTTACCCAGCGGGCTTTCATCTCCCTTCGCGTCCGCGATTCCTCCCGGTTGCATTCGGCGAAAATCTGCTGCCACTGCTCCAAGTAGTCGGCCAGCACCTTCCTGACCATTTGCTCGATATCGATTTGCTCCCAGCCGAATTTATGCTTGTTGGGATCATTCAAAATTTCCATGACCACATGACGGATCAGCCTTTGATCTTCGAAGAACGTAGCGTTCATCTGGATTTTGCCGGCGCGAATCCCGTCTTCAATATCATGCGTCGAGTACGCGATATCATCGCATAAATCCATCAATTGCGCCTCTAACGTGGAGCACCCCTCCGGCATGTTCCACTCCCTCCGCAGCTCGCGGATGATTTCCCACTCAGAGGCGTATACCCCCTTGAGCCGGCCTTCTTCCTCGAGCAAATACGGATACTTATTGATGCCCAGCAAGACCGCCGCGGTAAGATCCAGTCCGCTCTCACTGCCTGCCCGTTTCTCGAGGAACATGAGGATGCGGAAATTTTGGGCGTTGCCCTCATATTTCAAGCCATGATCCTTCAGCAGGATATGGTTTAGCACCTCTTCCCCTTTGTGGCCGAACGGCGGGTGGCCGAAGTCGTGCGCAATGGACGCACACTCGACAACGGTAGGGTCAATAATGAGACCCGGATGCTCTCTTTTTTGTAAAAAAGGGTTCGTCCGTTCCAAACGTTTCGCTACTTCCCTGGCAATCTGGGCGACCTCTAACGAATGGGTCAGCCGCGTCCGGTAATAATCGCCGGAACCGGCTCCAAACACCTGTGACTTCCCCTGCAGCCGACGAAAGGTCGGTGATTGGATCAGTCTTGCGTAATCCCGCTCAAATTCATCCCGTTCTTCGCTCACTTTAGAGGAAGCGGCCTCACCGGGCCGAAATTTCCGTATGTTATTCATCAGCTTGCCTCCTCTGGTACTCTTGCCAACTCCCGGATTTGTACAGCTAGCAATAAGCCGTTTCTAAGCCTCTTCCTGCTGTTATCAGTTTATGCTATAGCATGTACGCTAGTCACCCCGGTGCTATATATTTATAAAAGAATACTATACTCGCCTGTTCGGCAACAAGTCATGAAACACGTTTCCGTACAAAAAAAAGGGATGATGCACAAGACAATTGTCCCTATGCACACCCCTTTGCCGTTATTCTACCTATTAATCAATGATAAAAATTCGGAACGAAGCGTCGAATCCGTCCGGAAAGAACCGCGCACAGCTGATGTAATCGTCTCGCTGCCGTACTTTTTGACGCCTCTGGAGCACATGCACATATGTTCTCCCTCAACAACGACCATGACGCCGTGCGGCTTCAGCACCTCATCAAGAATGTCGGCGATTTCGGACGTTATTCTCTCCTGCACCTGTAATTTACGGGTTACCACATCAACTAGGCGGGCAAATTTGCTTAGCCCTGCAACTTTACCGCTTGGCAGGTAGCCTACATGCACTTTACCGAAAAATGGCGCCATATGATGCTCGCACTGGCTGTAGTAAATAATATCTTTAATAATAACCAGTTCTTCGTGCTGCTCGTCAAAGGTAACGCCGAGAACATCCTGGGGATTCGCCTCATAGCCCGAAAAAATTTCCTCATACATACGCGTTACGCGCGCAGGTGTGTCCAGCAAACCTTCTCTGTCCACATCCTCCCCGATCAATCGCAAAATTTCCCGCACATGCTTTTCAATCTGCTCGCGGTTTTCGGCTACTCTCGTATTTCTGTATTCAACAGATGCCATTTTCTCCACACTCCTCTTTCATTTCCGCTATCCCATGCAAACTGTCAATACCTTGATGCCTTCCCTCATCGCTCTGCTGTCTTTATGCGCTTTCGTGAGCAGCATCCCGCCTTGCAAAAGCGAAACGATCGGTGCAGCCAGCTCCACAGGGGTCAGTCCTTGAAGCGACAGCTCCCCTTGCCTCCGGCCTTCAAGCAGGCAGGCTTCCACCTCTGTCTCCATCTCGGTGAAAAACCGGCTCAATGGCTTACGCAGCTCCTCCGAGCTATCGCTAAGCTCCAGCGCCAAGTTCCCGAAGAAACAGCCCTTCCGACACTCGTTCTCATCGCAAAAGCTTAACATGCGTTCAAACAATGCCAGCACACGCTGCTTTGGCGATAGCTTAGTATTGCCCAGACTAGGCTCCATCACAGACTTCCGCATTTCATCGACCTTGCGCTCAATGACCTTTAATCCCAGTTCTTCTTTGCTTTTAAAATGATAGTAAAAATTGCTCTTACATACCCCGCTGCTCGACAAAATGTCCTCTAGTCCCGTCCCCTGGTAGCCATGATCATGAAATAAATCCATCGCGGCCTCCAGGATTCGGTCTTTGTTGCTTGCCATCGACTAGCCACCCTCTGAATCGTACTGGTATGTCCTACTTTTACTAACGCTGACCATAATAGGAAGGGCTCCTGCTGCCCGCCGATTGTACGGTAAGACAGCAAAGCCCTTTTGAAGGGATATCTCACCCTTGTCTTATTTCCACTTTTGGTTCTTCATCATTTGCTGCGCTTTGTTCAACTGCTGCTTATTCATGTTGTAGCCCATTTGTTTCGCCATTTTGGCCAGCATCTCCGGATTGTTTTGCATAGATTCCAGCTGCCTTTTCAAATAAAATACCCCGATAAAAAATCCGCCGACTAAGCCCACAATTAAAGTGAGAATGGGAATAAGATAACTCCACATAAAGTTGCCCCCTGCAAGTGTTAATTGGTTAGATTGCTTGCCTTATCATACCATTTCTGCTTACGGCTTTACAAATGACTTTACGACGAAATCAAAGGACCTGCTCAATGAAAACCGTCGTATGTTTAGCCAAATCTATCTCCTTGATATCAAGCTCCTTGTCGTCCTGATCCTGCTTGACGATTCTTACGATTGGACGGCTTGGCAGCCCGCGGTGCTGGCCGACGACGACGCCGGTTTCCCGGTTCGATAAGCGAACCGAAGCCCCTGTGGGGTAGATGGAGACGGTTTTCAGAAAATGAATCAAAACCTCCCGGTCCAGCTTCGTTCCCGCCAGCGCCATCATATGCTCGCAAGCCTCATACGGCAGCATCCGACGCCCTAAGGAAGTATCGAAAAGCAAGTTGTCGTACATATTCGCAACTGCTGTAATTTTGGCATAAATATGAATTTCGTCGCTGGTCAAGCCCCTGGGAATGCCCCCGCCGTCTAACGCTTCATGATGCTGGAAGGCGACATGAGCGATGAGCAAGCTGAATTCACGCTTGGTCTTCAGAAGCTCGAATCCGCGCCATGTATGGTGCATCCTTCTGTCGGACGACTCGTCGTCATAAGTAAGCTCGACTTTCCCCACATCATGCAGCAGAGCACCGACGGCCAGCTCTTTCAATTGCGTCGGATTGAACTCCATATTAATTCCGATGAGCACCGCCATCATGCAGACGTTCGTCGCGTGGACGTACATCTCGTTATCCTTCGTCCGGATATCGGTCAGTTGGACGAGCACGTCACGGTTTTTCATAACCTCGTCCAATAAAGTGTTGATCGAAATGCTCATGGCTCGAGAGTTAAATTCCTTGCCCGATTGGATCGCGGCGAAGGTTTGCCCCATTTGCTGCATGACGACACGTTTCGTCTCATCCGAAATAATTTCCGGAATTTCCACATCCTCCATGGTCGGGTCTTTGATGTAGATCATCGTGACACCGATGCGATTGAGCGTATTGATCATGAAAACCGTTAACTGCACGCCTTCAGAAAGCAAAATAGAACCATTGCTGGCAAATATCGTGCGCCCCAAATATTGACCCGACTCAACGGAATCCAAATGTACGTATTTCATAGGATTCACTCCACTGTTAGTTATTGTTTGGATCCGTATTCAGGCGTTGTAATCGATTTAATCGTTCTAGATCAAGCAACGATGTTTTGATATTCAGACCCCCGGCATAGCCAATAAGATCGCCGCTTGCGCCAATGATGCGATGACAAGGAATAATGACCGGAACCGGATTCTTGTTATTCGCGCCGCCAACCGCTCTTACGGCTTTCGGCGACTGAATCGCTTCCGCAATATGTTTATAAGAAGCTGTCTCTCCGTAAGGGACGGAAAGCAGGGCTGTCCAAACTTTTTTCTGAAATTCCGTGCCCTGCAAATCCAGTTCCCCGTCAAAGACGAGCCGTTCCCCTCGAAAATATTCCTCCAGCTGCGCTACTACCGGCGCCAGACTTGACACATCCTCTTGCAGCCGGGTCATCTTGCCGAACCAGCGTGCTGCCCATTCAAGCAGCCCCTCTTGATTCTGAGCCATGGTACCGAAAGCGACACGGCACAGTCCCTTGGATGTCGTGACGAGGACTAACGCCCCAATGGGCGCAGCGACCTCCGTATAATACAGGACGTTCGAAACAGCCTGCTGATCTTGTGTCATGTTGATTCCTTCTCCCCTGTGTCCGAAGTTGCTTGACGGATGGCTGCGACAGCCTTCTCAATATCCTGCAGCACAGCCGGCTCTTGCTCCGCTCCTTGGGCTTTGCCCAGCGCAGCCTCAGCGTCTTCGCCGCCTATCCGCCCCAGCGCCCATGCTGCCGTTGCCCTAATCTCTGGCCGCGGATCGGTCCGCAGCAGCTCGCTGAGAACCGGCACGGCGGTTCTGTCCTTGAAATTCCCCAGCGCGATGATCGCATTGCGCTGGATGGGCTTTTTGCCCCTCCAGGAAGCCGCGATGCGTCCGTATTGTTCTTTGAAATCCTTGTTCGTCATTGTGAGCAAGGGAATCAGGAGCGGCTTGACCTTCTCGGGGTCGGGCTCGAACTCCGGATGATGCGTCCAATTCATCCCTTTGTTCTTTGGGCAGACGATCTGGCAGGTGTCACAGCCGTAGAGCCGGTTGCCGATTTTGAGCTTATATTCGTCTTCGACATATCCCTTCGTCTGGGTGATAAAAGAGATGCAGCGGGACGAATTCAATTGTCCCGGTCCGACGAGCGCTCCTGTAGGACATGCGTCGATACATATCGTGCAGTCGCCGCATTGGTCCATCATCGACGTATCAGGTCTAAACGGAATATTCGTGATGATTTCGCCCAAATAGACCCACGAGCCCCATTCGGGGGTAATGACGGCGCAGTTTTTGCCGGACCAGCCGATGCCGGCCCGCTCCGCGACAGCGCGGTCGACCAGCACGCCGGTGTCGACCATGCTTTGCAATCGCGCTTCAGGCACGCGCTCCGCGATGAAAGCCTCCAGCTTCGCGAGCCGATCGCGAAGCACATCATGGTAATCGCTCCCCCAAGAGGAGCGCGAAATGATTCCCCGATACGCCCCAGGCTCGGATCGTGGCGGGTTCGCCAGCTTCGACGGGTACGCCACCGCGATGGAGATGATCGAGCGCGGCGCGTCGAAGCTCAGCTCGGGACGCACCCGCTTCTCGATATTCGGCTCCTCGAAGCCGGATTCAAACCCCTTCTCGCGGTGGCGGAGAAGGATGTCTTTCAGTTCCGTGAACGGCTCCGCACTCGTGAAGCCGATCTTATCAATACCGAGAGATGGCGCGGCTTCCACGATCTCTTGCTGTAATTTGCTGATGTCCACCGCCAAACACCTCTCCTCTCTCATTTAGAGCTTCTCGGCCATCGAGAATGGCCATAGCACACACTCGGCCCGGCCTTGGATCAGACTAGTCGGAACTTCCCCGAACCTGCGGCTATCGGCACTTGCCGCCGCATGGCGGTTATCGCCCATCACGAAGACGCGGCCCTCCCCGACGCGCGTCGGACCAAAGTCGCCGTCCTCGATGGCCGAATCGGTATACGGCTCGTCGACCTTCTCGCCGTTAACATACAGAGCGCCTCCTCGGCCCTGTACCTCGTCGCCTCCGACGGCGACAACCCTTTTCACCAAAAAAGGGTGGTGCGTAAAGTCATACTCCTCCGTCTCCTTGAGAATGACAATCTCTCCGCGCTGAGGCGCTTTAAAGTACGTAATGGCCTTATTCACAAACAGCCATTCTCCCTCTTGAAGTGTAGGGTCCATCGAATGACCGCGAACCGTAGACAAGTTAAAACCGAATTGATGCACAAGAATAACGACAAGAAGAGCTACGAGAATGGATTTCGTCCAATCCCACAGCTCATGGGTCAGGCTTCTTACCTCTGTTTGATTAACATGCTTGGGCTGTGAAGCCGCTTGATTCGATTCATTTCGGCCTACAAAGAAGCTCATTCAGGCTCCTCCGTTCCTATGCTTTTCCCACTGCTCATAATAATGCATAACCAAATCGTCTTGAAAAGGAGACTTGTCCGTGTTCACCAGCTCCAAGACAGCGGCAAGCCCATCCTTTACCTTCGTTTCGACAAGGTTCGAATAATGATAATTTAGCTTATGACGTTCATATTCATCTTGATCGACGATATGCACGGAGCGATCCGGCATTCGAATCACATCAAGGTCGTAGTCGATATAAGTCAGCACTTGCTGAGTGACATACATGGGAGACGCCACGTTGCAGTAATATCTCACGCCTGTATCTTCAATAAGCGCAACGATGTTGAACCATTGTTTTGGAATGAAAAAAGAGACGCCCGGAATACGGCTGACCCATTCCTTGCCATCAGCTTCCTGAATCTTCGTCTGGCTATTAATAAACACCATCATCTCTTGCCGGAGATGGTCGGGATGAAGGATGTGCGACGGTACCCGCCAATTTGTGAGCCACATCCGGTGTAAATGTCCGTCATGTTTGAAGCTTTTTATCACATAAGGCGCGAAATTCTCCATGTCTCAAAGCTCCTCTATTGATAGCTGCCGATAAGTTCCCCTAGTATATAGAAAAGCATATCTGACCCCCAATTGCAATGGCGGCACCGATATGCTTCCCTCGATCCAAATCTATTCAATTCTACGGCATGCAAACAGCGATTACACGCTGACTTTCTTCACAATGCTCAACCGATGCGCAGCACGGGAAAAATCAGATGTACTATAACCTGCCGATTCATACACAGGGAGTACGACTTCATTATGGACGTCGACCGTTACCATAATTTTGTTCACGTTCCGATGGAGGAACCTCATTTTCATTGCTTCGATCAAAGCTTTACCGATACCTTTACGCTGATACTCTGTGGCAACTGCAATTCGATAGTAATACCCGTTGTTGTTGTCGATAGTGCCAATAATCATGCCCACGATTTCTGATTCTTCTTGTGCAACCAGCACAAGCTCCGTATCCCAAGAAAGTTGACGAGCAAATGCTTCCATCGTTTCCTCATAGCAGGTTTCCGACAAAACATCCTGTAAGAGTGATGTCACCAAAGAGGTATCACCAAGCTGAAATGAACGAACATGCATACGGTTCTCTCCCAATCCCCTATTAATTTGTTAGGATTAAATTTATGGTATTTTAGTAAATACGACAAAAAAGGACGGAATCCTGCTGAAAATGTGTTAAAATTCACAAAAATCTTGGTTTTTTTCTAGAAACCTCTTGAAAGCGCTTAAATGCAAGCGTTTTCAACAAATTGCGCGCAAATCGTCTCTATTTCGTTTAGTTAGCCTGAGCTGGGGTTCTTCTTACTTTCATATCCGTGGCGTGGGCATGTCAAACTCTTCGCCCTACGAAGTGTGGTGGGGTAAATCGGCTTAGCAGACCCGAGACGAGCACATTATCGCCCCGACCGAGGGAACTACATTCCCTTATTTAGTCGAAAAATGGAATAACAGAGTTCGAAGGGGAACTACAGGGTCTTATTTCACACTAGGTGCCCAATTGCCTGTCCATTATGGTGAAATAGCGGACCATAGTTCCCTTTCAACCGCTCAATGGGCTGTTTTCGGCAAAATAACGCCCTGTAGTTCCCCAATCTGCCCTCCAAGCGTTGAAACCGCCCCCTCACCGCACAAAAAAGCAAACTATACTTACTCTACCTGCAACTGGAGTCGATGGGTTGGTGAGGCTGGTGAGGCTGGTGAGGCTGGTGAGGCTGGTGGGGTTGGTGGGTATGCTAGGTCTGGTGAGGCTGGTGGGTCTGGTGGGTCTGGTGGGTCTGGTGGGTCTGGTGGGCTTGGTGAGTCTGGTGAGGCTTGGTGAGTCTGGTGAGGCTGGTGGGCTTGGTGGGTATGCTAGGTCTGGTGAGGCTGGTGGGTCTGGTGGGCTTGGTGGGTTTGGTGGGTTTGGTGAGTCTGGTGAGTTTGGTGGGTTTGGTGAGTCTGGTGGGTTTGGTGAGACTGGTGGGTTTGGTGGGCTTGGTGGGCTTGGTGGATCTGCTGGATCTGGTGAGTTTGCTGGGCTTGCTGGGCTTGATTGGTCTGCTGGATCTGGTGAGTTTGCTGGGTTTGGTGGGTCTAACTGGTTTGGTGCGTTTGATGGGGCTGATGGATTAGTGGGGTTGGTGGGTCTCATGAGGTTGATGAGTTTGATGAGTTTGATGGGGCTGATTGGTCTGCTGGATCTGTTGGGCTGGATGGGTCTCGTGAGTTTGGTAAGTTTGGTGCGTCTGATGGGTTTCGCGGACTTTAGATCAGTGGGCTTAATCTGCCCAGTGAGCCCGAGACGAGCACATTATAGTCCCGGCCGATTCAAGGGGAACTATATTCCCTTATTTAGTCGAAAAACGGAATAACGGAGTTCGAAGGGGAACTACAGGGTCTTATTTCACACTAGCTGGTCAAATGCCTGTCTACAATGGCAAAATAGCGGACCATAGTTCCCTTTCAACCGCTCAATGGGCTGTTTTCGGCAAAATAACGCCCTGTAGTTCCCCTTGCTCCGCAGACCTAGCCGCCTCTGCGAGCTTCGCAGTTCCGCCAGCTCCGCTGACCTGGCCGCCTCTGCGAGCTTCGCCAGTTCCACCAGCTCCGCATACCCGGTCGGCTCCTTAGGCTCCACCGGGGCCACCGGCTCGCAGATCTCGCCCCCTGCTGCCAGCAGCTAGATCACACCGGATTGTGAGACAGCCTGTTTAGGCCCCCGATATTTATAGAAGAACGCCACTCCGATGAGCGCCAAACCATTGATGGCAAAAACGAGCGGAATCCCAAGCCAACCGCCCAAGAAGCCGCCGATGATCGGCCCGACCATCGTTCCCAACTGCGTAGACGATTGATTCAAGCTAAAGGCCCTGCCCCGAAAGCCGGGATCCGTAAACTTCACAATTAATGCGTTCAGCGCCGGATAGACGGCGGCAAAGAACAGCCCGTAGCTGAACCTCAAAATACCGAAAGCCAACAAATGATGGGTGCCTAGCTGCAGCAGATTGCCGATGCCTCCGCCCAAAAGTCCGATGAAAAGCGTTTTGGAGTAGCTGAATTTCTGTCCGAGCTTGCCCCATCGAGGCGCTGCAATGACGGTCGCTACGCCGACTGCTGAGAAAATGATGCCCGAGCTCAGGGACGCGGAGCTTTGACTGCCTCCCATTTGCAGCACATAGATGGTTAGCAGCGGCTCGACGATCATGACGGAGGTCGCCACCAGCATGGTGACGCCGAGGATGACCAGAAAAGGTCTGTTGTGCGCAGCCAACTTCAAATCATCCAGGACGCTGGACCGCTCAGCCGAGCGGTTGAAGTTCTTTTCCTTGGCCCCGAACAGCCCAATGAAAGCCGCAACCAGGACCACGCAACCGGAAACGAGGAAAGACTCTCTGTTGCCTACCCAATGGCTGACAAAACCGCCGACTAACGGACCTATCACACTTCCGGCCGCGCCTGCTGTCGACATGACGCCAAGTGCATACCCGACTTCCTTCTCCGGCGTGTTCGTAGCGACCAGCGCAATCGCGGCGGGAACGAAGCCGGCAAGCAGCCCCTGCAAAATTCGCACAACCAGGAAAAGATATGGATCATGAACGAAAAAGGTGGCGAAATAAAGTACGCTTAAACTGAACCCCGAACGGATGAGCATCGGTTTGCGGCCATATTTGTCAGCAAGCGATCCCCAGTAAGGGGCTATTAAAGCGCTCGCTAAAAAGGTGATGCCGAATGTAATGCCCGACCATGCTTCAAGCCCTTTATCAATCCCGAGTTCCGTGTGCAGGAAAATCGGCAAGAAGGGAACGGATATGGTGTAGGCCATCCCGCAGAAAAAAACGCCGATCCATAATGTAACCAGATTTCGCTTCCAAGAAAATTCCATGTGCTCTCCCCCTGCTGCTTCATAATTACACTTGTACGCTCAACCATTTTCTCAAACTCTCCCGATAGCTCATCTTCCGATAAGCTTATTTTATCATCTTTAGACCGATAGTAGAAATTATGGATCGAGGATGCACAAATAGAGGTTGTCCCAAAATAGACTTTTGGTACAACCCCTTTCCGCTGCACGTTCGCTCTGCAATTGCTCCGAGGGTACGTTTTCAACGGGCTTATCCAATCATAATTTTACCTTCCGGGTGACGGTAACGCTCTTTCTCCGGCAGCGGAATCAAAATGTAGGCGAGCGTGACAGGTCCAAGCCGTCCAACGAACATGAGAATGGCCAGAAACACTTTGCCGAATTCCGTCAGCTGCGACGTTAATCCTAACGACATCCCCGCGGTGGCATAGGCCGAGGTGACCTCAAACAATACGCCAAGGAACGAGAATCTCTCCGTTATGGTGAGGATGATGGTTGAGATGACGATTAAAGAGAAGGACAGCAGCGTAAATGTAATTGCCTTATAAATGCGATCTTTTGAAATACGCCGGCGGAACAGCACGATTTCTTCATTGCCCCGCATCATGGCCAGAACCGCGCCGACGAGAATGACGAAAGTCGTCACCTTGATGCCTCCGCCGGAGGAACCGGGCGAGGCCCCGATAAACATCAGGATAATGATAAAAAACTGTGTCGCCTGCCGCATCGAAGGAATATCGATGGTATTGATGCCTGCTGAACGGGAGGACACCGACTGCAGCAGCGAGCTGAGCAGCTTGCCCACGGGGGAGAGCGGCTGCAGCGTATGCGTGTTGGTGAATTCGAATATCAGGATGACCAGGGCGCCAACGAAAATTAATGCCGCGGACGCGCTGAGTACGACCTTACTGTGCAGCGTTAGTTTTTTATTCTTGGGAAAGGTCAGCAAGTCGGAGATTACGATAAATCCAATCCCGCCGAGAATGACCAGCAGCATGGAGACAATGTTCACGAACGGATCCTCGACATAATGCATCAGAGAGCCCGGCCGGTCAGAGAACCCACCGAACAGATCGAATCCGGCATTGTTGAAAATAGAGATGCTGTGAAAGATGCCGAAGTACACAGCCTGACCGATTGGCAGCTCAAACGACCAACGGATGGTAAATAGCACCGCGCCCGCCAATTCTATGTAGAGCGCATAGATGAGCACTTTGCGGACAAGCCGGACGATCCCTTCCGTAGACTCATGGTTCATCGCTTCCTGCAGAACAAGACGCTCCTGAAAAGAGATCCGTCTGCGCAGGACTAACGCAATAAGCGTGGACATGGTCATAAAGCCAAGACCGCCGATTTGGACAAGCAGAATGAGTACAATTTCCCCAAAAGTGGATAAATGCGCGCCTGTATTGATAACAGAAAGTCCGGTTACGCAGGTGGCTGAGGTCGCCATAAAAAGAGCGTCGATCCATGTCATCTTACCTTCGCCTGAGACGGAGATGGGCAGCGACAGCAGGAGTGACCCCGTCACGATCATCAAAATAAATCCAAGTGCCAAAACTTGAGGCGGACTTAAGCGAAATCTTCTAATCTTATTTAACATTTCGGGCAGCTCCGTACACAATTGAGTTTTCGACAATTGTATAATCTGGCAGATGTATTGTAAAGAGCGGTCTTTTGCTCGGAGCTCTTTGCCTCTAAAATAGCTCTCTGTGCCTAAATATTATTTTGTATAGGCAGGAATAGGTACGATCTTAATAGAAACATGTCAATGGGTATCTTAAAGCTTAAGTAAAGCCCCTCACCGGGAGGTAGTTTTGGCAATGATGTTAAATGAATCTTTATTTATACAAACTTTTAAACACGCTCCGATTGGGATGGTTATCACGGCAGCGGACGGACGCTTTCTCAAAGCGAATCCGGCCATCTGTTCGATCTTGGGATATTCGGAGTCGGAACTATACACACTCACCTTTCAGGAGATCACTCATCCGGAGGATCTTGGGTTCGAATTGCATTTCATGACCGAACTGCTTGCGCACAAGCGGGATTCCTGCCAAATGGAAAAAAGGTACTATCATAAAGACGGACATATCATATGGTCCAAACAGGTTGTTTCCCTGTTCGATGATGAGGAAAGTCATTTCTTCATCTACCAAATTATGGATATAACTATTCACAAGCATGACGAAGCCGAATTGCGAGAGAAAGAACATCTTTGCCATGAAAAGAATCTTCCATACCGTTTAAATATGAATACAAATTTAGATGAAATCCAAGAGCTGTACCGGATTATTTTGGATAACGCGCTGGATATCATTACGATAGCATCGCCGGAAGGCGTAACGCGTCATATTTCGCCCGCCGTTCGGAATCTGCTTGGCTATGAAGTAGAGGAACTCATCGGCAATAGAATGATTGAATTATGGCATCCGGATGATAGGCTTGCTGTAGATCAGCGTTGTATCCTAGAAAATTCGGATAACGATATGTTCATGTGCCGCGTTCGGCATAAACAAGGCCACTATGTCTGGCTGGAGACGACCGTCAATCTGATTCGCAACGAAGAAGGCGGCGTAGTAAAAATAGTGGCCGTCGGCAGAGATATTACGAAGCGCAAGCAAGCCGAAGACGAGCTGTGGGCAACCAAAGAAAGACTTGAATCCTTCATCAAAAACAATGGGGACGCCATTTGGGTTATTGACCGTGACGAAAAGGTGCTGGAATCTAATGCCGCCTTCGAGAAGCTTTTTCAGTGGAGATCCGAAGAAATCATCAACCAACCGCTGCCTATTACACCCGCCGATCTGGCCGACCAAACGAGGGAGCTTCACGACCAGGTGCTATCCGGACTTTCGGTGATCGGCTTCGAAACGATTAGACTTCGCAAAGATGGAACCTTGGTTGATGTGAGCACGACGCTATCCCCTATTCATGACACAACTGGCGAAATCATCGGCATAGCTGGCACTTGCCACGATATTACGGAGAAGAAGCAGGCAGAGCAATTGTTGATTAATTCGGAGAAACTGTCTGTTGCCGGTCAGTTGGCTGCAGGAATTGCGCATGAAATCCGTAATCCGATCACAGCGATTAAAGGCTTTATTCAGCTCATAAAATCGGGAGTTTCCGATAAAAAACTGTATTATGAAATCATGTCATCGGAAATCGAACGCATCGAAATGATTCTGAACGAGCTGCTGATTCTGGCCAAGCCGCAAATGGTCCACTCCGATCGCGAGGACATTCGAAATATTTTGGCGCAAGTAACTACGCTGCTGGAATCTCAGGCGATTTTAAACAATGTTGAAATCATCACGGAATGTGAACCTGATCTTTCCCCTATCCTGTGCGATCAGAACCAATTGAAACAAGTGTGCATCAATTACATTAAAAATGCGATAGAGGCTATGCCGCTAGGCGGAGTCCTTAACATTCAAGTAAAAATGCTGAACGACAACAGATTGCTGCTGCGTTTCATCGATCACGGTTGCGGAATTCCCGAGGATATTGTGACGAAGCTCGGCCAACCCTTCTATACAACGAAGGAAAAAGGAACCGGTCTGGGATTTATGGTCAGCAAGAAAATTATTGAAAATCACAATGGGACCGTAAGCGTATTCAGTAAAGAGAATGAAGGAACTGCCGTAGAGGTTTGCCTTCCGACGGTAAGTTAACATGTAGAGCTTATCAGGGTCATCCTGCTGCATCAGGATGGCCCTTTTCCTCCTACTTTACCTCACCCATATCCTTAATCGTAGTCTTCACGCGCACGTTTACCTCTGCTTTCGAGAAAGCTTCTCCCCAACGGTTATCCACTTTCTCCCATGCACTATATTGATAAGCGCGAGCGAACGTACCAAGTCCGATCGGATCGAGCTGCTTTTTCTGAAGCTTGTCAATAAGTTCCTTCATTCGTTTGTTTAGCTGTCTATTAATCATTTCCTCCAGTTCTCCCTCATCCTTTTCCACGTCAAAAGCAAATAACTTTTCCGTTAAACGAATGGGCAGATCCAGCTCAACATCGAAATGGAACTGATCCTGCGAATAGGTCACATGCACCTTCCGCTTGAAATGCAGTACATAAAAGGTCACAGCCCCTGCTGAAAACAGGTCTTCCTTGCTCTCTTCCGGCAGCTGAATGGTACACGAAAGGCTGCCTTTCACTTCGTCTTGCAAAAGCAGCAGCAGCTGTGTTTCCGGCAAACTTAACAACGTTTCGAACTTGCCTTTTTTATTTAGCAGTGCGGTCCCCATCGCGACAATGTCCCTATCTTTGCGCAATTGAGGCACGTATGGCGTTATTCCCTTTTCATACGCCTGATTATGCAGGTTGTGAAGCGTTGTCGCTGTAATAAGATTCCTCTTCCTGGCTGTATCGATAAGTGTGGCCACATGTAGAGGAAGCCTCCGCTTATTAGCCGGCTTAAAGTAGATAATATCCTCAACCGAACCATCCACCGCAATGACCTTCGCAAGAATATTTGCCTTCGAATCCCGGAAATAGAGATCCAACAGCTTGAGCCATCCCTCATGCTCTAAAATGCGCTTGCCAATAAGAACATTCTGGATTTTACCTGAGCTGATAAGAGCTGAAACACGGGCGTCAAACTCATTTCTTGCTCCTCTCACTGTAATGGCATGCACCTTGCTCTGTTCATTTTTTTCCTTCGCTTCCTTACTGAAGACAGGGTTCGAAGAATAGAAGACAAGATTATTGTCCTTATCCAAATCAATTCCCATCATCAGAAGAAGCGATATATCCTCCAAGTCAACCCGATCGTCACACCCTTGAAGCACAAGCATCATGGCAATCAAAAGCAGCACGATTTTACGCAGACGAATCAATTCCGCCACCTCGCCATCCAATTCCGCACGATAAGAAGTCCCCATAAACAAAGGGGAAGCAAGTAAGCTGTGCCCACTCCGTACTGATTAAATAACTTCACCCATTCTCTGCTCTGGCGCCAGCTCGGGTCCCAAATATACGTTACCATGACCATGCCGGCCAATAGAACGATTATATGAAGGTGTGTTTTTCCTTTGGCCAACAACTGCTCCCCGCATTGAACGGCAATATGAAAAGCGGGAAACCACGTTTTACAAATAAGGAGCAAATACACGGTTAAAAAAATAATCTCGAACCTCTCCAGAAAGCGGAATTCGATTATTTTCGCAACAGAAAGCGGTGCATCATGATACTGGGTGATTTCGTCCGGGCTATAGACAACAAAACAAATGATCGTTACAAATAAATACACGGCAAGAGTGAGCGTATTGGCGATGATGATGTTGGCGGATGCCGACTTTTTATTTTCCAAATACGGATAAAAAAACAGCGCGCTTTCAAAACCCAAAAAAGAAAGAATCGTCGAGCTCACACTGTGCCAGACCGGCATCCAGCCTTCTTTAAGAACCGGCAGCAGATAGATCCAATGAGCATCCTTTAATACATATAACAGAACGAACGGCATCCACACGGTGCTTAAAATAGCCACTTCCGCGAAACGCCCAAGGCTTCGGACGCCCCCCTTCACGATCATATAAGCGGGGACAACAAACAGCAGCATGAGCACATATGTGTGAGATTGCTGCATAATCCATGTTTTGATGAGAAGCGCCATTCTGTTAAAAATCAGATAGGCGAACATAAGCATATAGACAGCATAGATCACGGTTACAACGGTGCTGAATCCTTTGCCCAAGTGATGCCTCACTACTTGAATAATCGTTCCATTCGGATATTTTTTCATGACTTGGATGATCACCAGACTCGCCAAAACAGAGCCGATCCAGCCCAAAATAATAGCTATCCACCCATCCGTGCCGCTGATTTCCGCAAGCACCGTCGGCATCTCTATCGCACCTACGCCCACCTGCATCCCATGAATCAGAAAGATAAACTGCATTCGTGTTATTTTGTTGTTTTCATAGTCATTCCCTGTATTGGGCATTAGTTGTCATCACCTTCACGTTTTGAGCCCATTTTCTTTTTCTGAAGAGTTCTTATACTTTGGGGGCGCATAATCATCTTCCACAGGGGCACACGTACGAAGCTGTCTTTCCAATCCTTTAAACGTATAGGGGCGATCGGTGAGCTGTAAGACTGGCCAAGTGACTTTAAATTAATAAGATGCGCCACCAGAACCATATACCCCGCCATGATCCCGACAATGCCAAATATCGAGGCGAGAATCATCATCGGAAACCGAATCAACCGAATGGAAGATGCCATGTCATAGTTAGGCAGGATGAAAGAAGCAACCGCTGTGGAGGCTACGATTACAACCATAATATTGCTGACGATCCCCGCTTGAACAGCTGCTTGTCCAATGACAATGCCGCCTACGATGCCCACCGTCTGGCCGACAGGGGCAGGCAATCGAATGCCCGCTTCGCGAAGCATTTCAAGCATAATCTCCATAATCAAGGCTTCGACTAACGGAGGATAGGGAACAGCCGCCCTAAACTGACCGATAGATAAGATGAGATCTAAGGGAATCACTTCATAATTAAATGAAATGCAGGCAATATAGATCCCCGGCAGAAAGGTAGCAACAAAGCAAGCCAGAATACGCAGCAGCCTTAGGAACGTAGCGACTGGCCATCGCATGCTGTAATCGTCAATGCCTTGAAAAAAAGCGACGAGATTCATCGGCGCAATCAAGACGCTGGAGGAGCGGTCCAGCACAACGCAGATTCTTCCTTGCAAAATTTGAGAGGCAGCCGTATCCGGGCGCTCTGTCGTAATGAATTGCGGGAACAAGGAGAAGGAGTTATCCTCGATATAATCCGCTAATTCCCCTGTATTTAAAATGCAGTCCACATCCAGCTTAGTGATCCTCGTTTCCATTTCTTGCAGCAGATCGGGCAAAGTAACATCCTCTAAATAGAGAAGAGAAACTTTGCTTTTAGCTCTTCGACCCACGTAGTATTCCTTGATTTTCAACTCGGTGCTGCTGATATACCGGCGTATTAAAGCAATATTTTGACTGTCCGTTTCGATGAATCCCTGATGGGCTCCCTTTAACGACGCTTCTATCTGCGAATCCGAAATCGCCCTCTGGGGCCAGCCTTGAGTATCCAACGCATAGGCGTGAGGAAGTCCATCTATGAAAAGGACGCTATAACCATGCAAAATAGCTGTCTCTATTGACTCCCATGCCGTCATAGTGCTCATTAGGCCAAGAGTTACAGGCAGTTCATCCCCATCTTCGTCAACCTGGTGAAACATAAGCTGGCGCAGGACGTTGTTGTTAATCGAATTCTTATCCGTAAGTCCGGACAGGTACACAAGCGCTGCGTGACTTCCCGTTTGCTTATAGATGAATGTGCGGATAACCAAGTCCGGGGTTTTGCTAAAAGTAGCCTGCAGCGACAGCACATTCTCCGCAAGAGTTGTATGCAGCGTTCTGCTCTCTGACGCAAACTGCCCGTGCTGCTCCGGCACAGTCTTCGGAATGAATAGTCGGTTCGACCAGCGAAATAAACGGCGAACAAAGCTCATCATGTACACCTTCTTGCTTCATCCATTGATTCTTTCATTCTCCCTAGAATTTCCATGGATTATTCAAACGTTTTTTAGCCGGACTGGAGAAATTCAGCTTTCACCAAAATTCCATGCATAAAAAGTGGTAAATTTTCGGATGGTATAGAAGGAATGCGAGGTGAAACCATGTCGAACAACGAGGAAATCTATTCACAATATCCACGGAGGATTCGTGATTTCCAAGAGCTGAGCACGATCAAGCCAAATGAATGGACCGAGATCGAACTCCGCTTTAACCACAGGCAAATGAGCGATTTATCCCCCTGGCTCAATGAGCAGGGCAACCATATCCACAGCCAAATCCTTCAGGAAATCGAACGTCGCGGCGTCTGACTTAGTAAACATAGATGTTGCTTTATTATCGAAATTCCTTCATAATGAAGAAGTTGAATCTACATAATTTTAGGAGGTATTTATACAATGGCACATCAACTACCAGCTCTTCCTTATGCGAACGATGCACTTGAGCCGCACATCGATGCAAAAACGATGGAAATTCACCACGACCGTCACCATAACGCTTATGTGACTAATTTGAATGCAGCTCTGGACAAACATCCTGCTCTGCACGATAAATCCCTAAACGACCTGATTGCTGATCTAAACAGCCTTCCTGAAGATATTCGCACAGCTGTTCGCAACAACGGTGGCGGACATGCGAACCACTCCTTGTTCTGGGAAGTTATCGGACCAAACGCTGGCGGAGCACCTACTGGCGCGCTTGCAGCAGCTATCGAGAGCGAGCTTGGCGGCTTTGACAAATTCAAAGCAGACTTCGCTGCAGCTGCAACAACACGCTTTGGTTCCGGCTGGGCTTTCCTAGCGGTTGACAAAGCAGGCAACTTGAAAGTATACAGCTTGCCTAACCAAGACAGCCCGATCATGGAAGGCGAAACGCCAATCCTTGGTCTTGATGTTTGGGAGCACGCTTACTACCTGAACTACCAAAACAAACGCCCTGACTACATCGCAGCGTTCTGGAACGTTGTGAACTGGGCTGAAGTTGGCAAGCGTTACGACGCTGCGAAATAAGCCAGACATACAAGAGGCTGTCCTTAAAGTAGGTTGATCTACTTGAGGGCAGCCTTTTTCTTTTTGATGATGGAAATGGTTTACGGTCTTTCGGGAAAGTAGTACGATAATAGTAACCAATATTATCCTGAAATGAGATGAGAACCAGGTGAAAACAATCGTTCCCTTACTTCAAAACGTTCCTCTTTTTCAAGAACTCTCCCAAACTGATTTACTAGGCATTGCTCCTTTATTTGTAGAAAAAAAAGTGAAGAAGGGCAGCATTCTTTTCTTGGAAGGCGACGCAGGCGAGGAGTTATTCCTTATTAAATCAGGTGTAGTCAAAATATATCGGTTGGATGAAGCCAAGGAGATCATTCTGGCTTTGTTTCGGGATGGGGATTTCTTTGGCGAGATGTCCCTGATTAACGCCGGTCTCACCCGGTCGGCAACCGCCGAGACGTTGGAAGCTTGCACACTCTATGCTTTGAAGCGCTCATCCTTCGTTCAATACATGGAAAAGAGCCCCAGGCTGTGCCTGAAGCTCTTGGAAACAACAATGGGGCGACTGCGTCTGGCCAACGATCAAATCTACGATCTGACATTTCTGGGGGTACGCTCACGGATTATAAAAACGATCATCCGCCTGTCCGAGCAGCACGGCATCCCTACGCCGGACGGTCTTCTGATCGATGTTAAACTCACTCATCAGCAGTTGGCCAATATGGTTGGCACCGTGCGCGAGTCCGTTACCAAGGTGCTGCAGGAGCTGCAGGACGATGCCCTCATAAAAATTGATAAAAAGTTAATCACATTAAGAAATGTGGAGGCCATCAAGGCCGAGATTCGATAAAATCTTTCATAATCCGGATGAACACATTAGGAAAAGCGTACTGCGACAGCTCGTCCGTGCCTACCCAGCGATAATGGAACGGGATCCATTCTCCCCCGCCTGCCGAGTGGCTCACGCTGTTCATCTTAGCGCGAAATACTTTCATTTTCCATATGATATGACTGAAAATATGCTCAGTATCCATAAACCAGTCGCCAGGCTGGATCACGATTTGCTCTTGGTCTGCAAGCGCTTTGCGCAAGCCCGCCTTATTCTCCTCATCGGAGAGCCATCCCTCAGGCTCCCAGGCCACATGCGGTAGCTCCCACATACGGGCGAGCAAGCCTTCCTGCGGACGCTGTCTGATTAACCATTTTCCTTCATTTTCACCCGTGCCCTCGATCAAAGCCACTGCCCGTAGTTCCGGACGCGGCGGTTTGGCTTTCTTTTTGATGGGCAGGGCTTCTTCCATGCCGGCTTCACGCGCAGCGCAATGCGCCATGACCGGGCACGTCAAGCAGTGCGGCGACCGAGGCGTGCACACCATAGCCCCAAGCTCCATCAGAGCTTGATTAAAGTCGCTTGCCGTTCCTTCCAGAATGAGCTCGCGCGCCAGCTTTTCCATCCGGGTCCGGGTGGCGGGCTTCATAATATCTTCTTCAATGAGAAAATAACGCGACAACACGCGCATGACATTGCCGTCAACTGCCGGCTCCGGCTTATTATAGGCGATGCTGAGAACCGCTCCGGACGTATAGGGGCCAACGCCTTTTAACGACGAAATCTCTTCTTTCGTTTGAGGAACGATGCCGCCGTAACGCTCGTGAACTTCCCGCACGGCTGTTTGCAGATTCCTGGCCCGCGAATAATAGCCGAGTCCCTCCCAAGCTTTCAGAACATTCTCCTCGGGAGCGGTAGCCAAAGCTTCAACGGTCGGGAATTGGTCGATAAATCGGTGAAAATAAGGAATTACCGTATCCACGCGGGTTTGCTGCAGCATGACTTCGGAAATCCATATATAGTAAGGGTTTTTACTTCTTCGCCATGGTAAATCCCGTTTGTGCGTATGATACCAATCCAGCAAATTTTTGGAAAAATAAAGCATTTGTTCTTGACTGTACATGAGCTCTCCTTCTCTATGGGGCGCGTTCCAGTTATAATGAATGAATGGACATGATTCCATTATACGAGAATTGCGGAACATAAAACTAGAGGTGAATGTATGCAAAACACGAAACAAAGGGATCTGCACAATATGAACCAGCAGGAATCGGACAATAACAAGCATAAAGATTTGATGAACAAAAGGAAAATATGGATAGGCCAAGCCCGCGCGCTCCTTCCCTTACTATTCATTTGGGGCGCGGAGTGGATATTCAGCGCGCTTGTGGATATCGCAATGTACTGGCGCGATCTGGATTGGCTGAAACAGGCCGCACTTCTTACCGCTGTCGTGGCCAGCTTGATACAGCTGTGGAGCCTGCGCAAAGATTTCCGCGCCGACGGGGAAGGCAAAGGCCTGACGGACCGAAGCGGTTGGGGGCATCCAGTCTTGCTGCTGCTGCCGGGCGTGATGCTCATCGCCGCTGTCGCTTTGCTCGAAGCCATAGGCGCGATCGGACCTTTATTCACCCCTGTGCTGCGGGCGTTCATTCTCGCGATCGGTTTCGTGCAGATCGGGCTGCTGCTGGGCAGACCTTTGATTTATCTGGGTCTGTGGCTGTTCGCCCTGTCAGCTTTGATGGGCGTCTGGTACTTGGGCTACTCCGCTGTCATTCTAGAGGGTATGGGCGGCATTAGCCTTATCGCGAGCGGGTATATGCTTCGCGTTTGGGGACGGCAGCATGAATAGGAGGACACTCGCTATGAGGCAAAACCAAAAAGCCATGCTGCGCACAGCATGGCGGCGAAAAATCGGCGCACTCCTCGTTGCGCCGATGGTGCTCGCGTTAGCCGCGTGCAGCGGTGCTTCCGGTGGCGAAGCCACACCGAAGGCGCCGGCCGCTACCGCAGCAAGCGAGAGCAACCCTGCGTTCGTGAAGGCGCAGGAGCTCTTCACCGCGAACAAGTGCATCAGCTGCCACGGCGTGGATCTGTCCGGCAAAGTCGGCGCCAAGACGAATTTGCAAAAGGTCGGCAGCAAGATGAGCAAAGAGCAAATTGCGAACCAGATCAAAAACGGCGGAGGCGGCATGCCCGTCTACAGCAATAAGCTGTCCGAAGAAGAAATCGGACTGCTGAGCGACTGGCTCAGCTCCAAGAAATAGCAGCCCTAGAGCTGCTCCACAATCGCATAGGCGGCAGCCATTGATTCCGTATGCGTAATAGAGATATGGATTCGGTGGCTGCCTATTAGGCCTGCCCGCTGCAGCGCCTCCTCGCGCACCCGGCACTCCGGTTTGCCCTGTTCATCCGGCAGCACCTCCACATCCTGAAAGCCAATCTGCTTGCCAATGCCGCAGCCGATCGCTTTGACAATCGCTTCCTTCGCCGCAAAGCGGCCGGAAGCAAACTCCGCCAGCCGCCCGCGCCGCCTTTGCGCAAGCTCTCTCTCCTGAGGCGTCAAAATCCGCTCCAGAAACCTTTCGCCCGCAGATCCTTCCAGCATTTTACGCAGCCGTGCAATTTCAACTAGATCCGTACCGACACCAATAATCATCGCTCTTCATCACCATTTTTCTTCCAGCGTTTTGCGTACACTGTACACGATTCGTCCCCCGCGGTCAAGAATTCATTAAGGGGCTCGCTTACTTCCAGGTAAGTAAGTAACACTATTTTCAGCTCTTCTGCCGGACATGAACTAGGCGTATACTGGACATAGATTAAAAGCTGGGAGGCCAACACGAATGAGAATCATGCCACTTGAAAAGCGTGGAATATCGAATAGCCGAATTGTTTTTGGATGTATGGGGCTTGGCGGAGATTGGACGTCGGCACCCTTGACCAAAGAGGATTACATCGTTGCCGAGAAAGCAGTAGAAGCTGCACTTTCCATTGGCATTACCATGTTCGATCATGCCGATATTTATAAAAGAGGGAAATCCGAAACGGTTTTCGGTGAAATCCTGAAGAAGAGACCTGATCTTCGCGATCAAATCATTCTTCAATCCAAGGTGGGGATTCGCTTTCAGGACGATGTGAATCCACAGCGTTTTGATTTTAGCAAAAACCACATCATTCCTTCGGTCGATGGCATTCTCAGCCGCCTGGGCGTGGAACATCTGGATGTGCTGCTGCTTCACCGTCCGGATCCGCTTATGGAACCGGAAGAGATCGCTGAAGCTTTCAATCTATTGCGTTCTGCCGGCAAAGTGCGTCACTTCGGCGTCTCTAATATGACCGCTGCACAAATGCGCTTTATTCAAAATTCCCTGCCTGAACCACTCGTGGTGAATCAGCTGGAACTGAGCCTGGCTCGCCTGGACTGGATTGAACAAGGCATTCTGGTCAATCAAAAAGCCGGCATAGACGTCAACTTCGAGGGTGGCATCCTGGAGCACTGCCAGATGGCGGATATTCAGCTTCAAGCTTGGGGCCCTCTGGCTAAAGGTAAATTCTCCGGCAGAGCGATCGAAGACGAGCCGGAGAACATCAAGCACACAGCTGCCCTCGTTCAGAAACTGGCTGCTCAAAAAGAAACGACACCGGAAGCCATCGTGCTCGGCTGGTTAATGAAGCACCCGGCCCGCATCCAGCCGGTCATTGGAACTTCCTCGCCTGAGCGCGTCCTAGCTTGCCAAGATGCGCTTCGCGCCTCTGAAAACATGACGCGTGAAGAGTGGTACACGCTGCTTGAAAGCTCACGCGGCGTTCGCGTTCCATAGGCACAAAACCCCCAACCTCAAAGGCTGGGGGTTTTATTCTAGTGCTCTTAAATGCCCGGAATCGCAATACGTTTATGCTCCGTTTTGAGATACTGTTTCTCCAGCTTCTCTTGGACAGCCGGATCGATTTGCTTGCCTTCCAGGTAGTCGCTGTTATCGCCGTATGTAATGCCGAGCTCATTTTCGTCCGTCTGACCGTCCCAAAGTCCGGCTGTCGGAGCCTTATCCAGCACGCTTTGCGGAACGCCAAGCTTCGCTGCCAAGGTGCGCACTTGGCGCTTGTTCAGCGTGCTCAGCGGCGTGATGTCGACGGCACCGTCGCCGTATTTGGTGAAGAATCCGGTAATCGCTTCGGAGGCATGGTCTGTTCCCACAACGATCAGGCCCAGCTCAAACGCAAGCGCATACTGCATCACCATACGCGTCCGCGCTTTGATGTTGCCTTTGCCGCCACGGCTGACATGCTGGTGAACGCCGATATGCTTGAGCCCGTACTCGACTTCAATCGCGATTTCGTCGACGGCCTCTTCAATGTTGTTCTCGATTTGATATTTCAAATCGAATGCTTTGGCCACCGCGTAGCTATCTTCGATATCCACTTGCTGACCGTATGGTTGAAACACGCCGACTGTTTTATATTCGGTGCCCTTTTCCGCTGTCAGCTCGTCCGTCGCTTGCTTGCACAAGCCTGTCGCTACGGCGCTGTCGATTCCGCCGCTGATTGCGATCAGCAGGCCGTTCGCTTTCGCGCCAAGCACATAGTTTTTCAGAAAGTCCACCCGTTTGCGGATTTCTTCATCCATATCAATTTCCGGCTTTACGCCGAGCTTTGCGATAATTTCTGCTTGCAAACTCATGCCTCTCTCCACCTTTTCTATAGTGTGAAACCAACATTCTTTGAAATCTAGTATAGACTTTCAACCTTGAAATTTCAAAGTATAATCGCATTTTTCCGCCCCGTAAAAAAGGAAAAGACCCGCCATGCATCAGCTGCAATAGCGAGTCAAATCCCTAGACGTTCATTATTTGCAATATTGATTGAAAGCACCGATCAAGTCGCCGGCAATCATATCGGCCGAACGGTCTTCAATTTGATGACGTTGAATGAAGTGAGCCAGCTCACCGTTTTTGAACAACGCGATGGATGGGGAAGATGGCGGGTATGGTGCCAAATATTCACGAGCCTTCGCTGTTGCATCCTTCTCTTGACCTGCGAACACGGTGTATGTGTATGTTGGCAGCGTATCGTTTTGAAGAGCTTTTGCCACACCTGGACGACATTGACCTGCTGCGCATCCGCAAACGGAATTGATAACGAGCAGCATCGTGCCGTCTTTGGATTTCTCAATCGCTTCATCCACTTGCTCTGGAGTCAGAAGCTCCGTAATTCCCAGACGAGTCAAATCTTCCCTCATCGGTTTAACCATATCTTTCATGTAGGAATCAAAAGACATTGCCATATGTGCCACCCCTTAGGATTTAATAGTTACTCTCAAAACGTAATCGTTACAACTTATATTATACATCCGATAACGATGAATGCAAAGTGTTAGTCGACCTGTTCCATTACTTCGCAGGGCCAAAGGTTCATCTTTCATATAAAAAGACCTCCCGAATAAGATCGGCAGGCCTCTCTGCTTGGATGTAGTTAGCTTGTTTCTACGCCTCATCCTTCTTCTTCGTACTGGAAGACTCTCCCGGCTCAAAAGAAACATCTTTATCCGGATGTGTAAAAATTCCGCTTTGCGGCAAAATGCCTTTTTCGAAATAATCGCGGTTCTCTGCGCTTTGGAAACCAATGTCCTTATACGGATGAACCCATTCATCTCCGGCCATGACTTCGGGATCGGTCTCTGCCGTCCACTGCTCAAGCGGGGAGTTGTCGGATTCATACTCATGATCGCCGATGACGACGCCGTGCTCGTTAACGAAAGCTTCTCTAGGACCGCGCCCCTGCTCAAACTGTGGGAGGAAATCGATCTCGAATGGATCGAGATTGCTTTGGTCCTGTGCGGATTTAGCTGACTTCTTCGGATCTTGACTCATGTCGATGGCCGGTTGGGTCCGTCCAGTTTTTTGTCAACAAAGCCCTCTTTACCTGCGGTTGAGGAGGATGCAGCTTTCTCGCGTTCTTGGTTTTGCTGTTCTTGCTGGATTTGGGTCTTGGAATCGTTTTGACTCATTGCACTCAGCTCCCTTCTTCCAGTATTATGTGCCAAAGCAGGGAGTAGCATTCCAACCACGAGCATGAAAAGGAAGATGAGCTGTGCCATGCTTAAATAGAGAAAACCCGGTTTAGCAGCAGTAAAAAAACTAGCCAGCATCCCTGCAGCGCCTCCGTAAATCAGCGAGTATTTCAGCAGAAATCCGCTCCCGTAACTCATACGACGACCCTCATACCCAATCTGCCAAATAAGCAGCGGCACAAGCAGCAGTGAAACATATGCGTGATAAGGATGAAAACGGGACACGGTACCTTTGACGCCTATCCCCCATGGCCATGCAGTAGGCAGTCCGTATGCCGGAACCAGCGCACAATAGAGGAACGCAGCGGCAGTCAGGCCAATCACGAGAATATCCAGAAAAAAGTACAGCGGAATACGCAGCTTCCGTATTTGAACGTACATATAACCACAAGCCAGCAGGAGCCCAAGCGCTATTTCTGTGCTGGAGCCAACGACCATCAGCAATTTTAGCGGACTTGTCCAAATCAATGAGGGCTGCGTGAAAATAACGCCAAACTTCCAAGTGAGGACTACGATGATAGCCCCGCCAAAAACAATATCGTCGATTGGTTTGGTCATGGCTGGAACTTCCAAAGTTTGAGTCGAAGACCCGGAATGCTCCCGCTCTCGACCTTGCTTCAGATTCCCCAAATGCCGCGCTGTCCTTCGTATAAGCCATAAGCCCAAAACACAAACAAGCAGCAGCGCCGCCAACCTCCCTTGAAGCTGAAGAGGTCCAATTTGCAACACATCAGGCATCACGAACGCCAGCCCCTCTCTCTCAATTACTTCCATCGTAACGAGAGGTGAAGAGATGTGCAACTGTCACGGCTCCAGAAACTGAAACGTGAACGAAGTTTTCTGCAGTTTGTCAAAGCGGAATCCAGCAGCTTTCAGCTTTCGAAGAACAACGGGCAGCGCTTCTACGGTGGTCGTCTTGTACGTGTTATCGTGCATAAGTACAATGACGCGCTTTTTCCCTTTGCTTGCGCTCAGCACGGAGTCGATAATCATGTCTCTATCCTGTACAGGAGCCGCTGCATCCGTCGAGCTGACGTTCCAGTCAAAATACTGGTACCCCTCCTCTCTCACAGCGGCCGCCACCTTATTCATGACGCCCCTGCCGCCGGACTTCCAGCTCAAATGATTGTTCGAACCGCCCGGAAACCGTAAAATATCAGGTCGATACCCAACCGTCTCCTCCAGCAACCGATCCAGCTTGCGCGCATCCTTCATGAAAGCTTCAGGGGATTTATATATACGGTTATAGTCATGCGAATACGTATGATTCCCAAGTGCATGTCCATCCGCCGCGATTTCTCTGTATAGCGACTTCCCTTCGCTCGTTTCTGTGCCTATGACGAAGAAAGTCGCAGTTGCTCCAAAGGTTTTTAAAATATGTAGAATCTTCCTCGTACTCGCAGAAGGCCCGTCATCAAAGGTCAAATAGGCGATCTTATCCCCGGCAGGAGGAGATGAGTGTGGTGGTCCTGTGTAAAAATGCCTCGTCTCCACAATGGCTGTATCTAAGCCCTTCACTTCCGCTTCCGCTGCCGTAGCCGTAGCCGGTGTCGGTGTCGGTGTCGGACTTCCCCCGGATTCGATGCTTGCCGTTATTCCTGACAACTGGCTTGGAGCCTGCTTGGCTTGCTCCGTATGAATTTGAGCAGCCGAACATCCAGCTAAATTAGCGCTAATTATTAACCCCATTACATAAACACCTGTTCTGCGTATCTGAACCCCCATCCAAGCTCCCCCTCCTCATGCAAATCCTGAGCTTTTTTAGTATGGCTTCCCTCGCATTCGACATTAAATCCAATATTTCCCGGGAAATCCGCAGATTCAGCTCCGGCCGCCTCTACACATTTCCGGCACTTTCGTCACACCCCGCCAATTCCACTCATGAATCCGCACAAAAAAAAGAGACCTCCCAGGTAAAATATCTACCTTGGGACAGTCCCTTCGTATCCAGCCGCTTATTCAGCCGTGTTACCGTTTAGTTTCTCTCTCAGCAGGTTCATCTGCTCATCGACCTTCGCTTGCTTCGCAACATCTACAGGCGTGTAGCTGCCCACTGTTCCTGCAGATACATAAGGCTTGCGGGCGATTTCCGCTTCTACTTCCAACTGGATGATTTTTTCTTCCATACGTTGGAAGCCGCGGGATGCGCTGCCGCTCTCAATCACGCCGTTATAGGAAACTTGCGCCATTTGCTTTTTCGCTTTGGCTAACTGAGCGCGGGATACAAGCTCGTTGCGTTTGTTGCGCATTTTGTAGAACTCATCTTTCATTTCATGAAGCTGTTGCGTCAATTCATCTGCATGCGCTTTGGCTGAAGCATACAAATCCGTGTATTCGGCAATTTTGTCTTCGTGGTACAATTTTTCTTCAACCGCTTGGCGAGCGATGGCTTCTTGGCCGTTTTTAATCGCTGCGGAAGCTTTCGCTTCACGGTCAGCTACTAAACGAACGGACTCTTCAAGGCGCTGCTTCAATTTACGTTCGCTCGCAATTTGTCTGGCTACGGTTACTTCCGCCTGCGCAATTTCTTGCTCCATGTCGCGCAGATATTGATTCAACATAACGATCGGATCCTCGATTTTATCCAATACCTCGTGGATTGATGCTTTTGTCATATCTTTCATTCTTGTAAATACTCCCATGGTTTACACGTCTCCTTTTTTAATATCAATTGGTTGTTGTTCAAAACGAGCGACTTTGGCTCGAAGTTCTTCCACTTCTCTTTGCAGAGCTTTCTTCTCAATATCTTTCATCATTTCATCGATGTTGTTGGTCTTGCTTGCCTCATACTGTGCGTTATAGCCTGCATGCTGCGGCGGCACTTGATTATGGTGCGGCTTGTAAGCATTCCCATTCCAACCACCACCATTGTACGGCGGGCGGGTATAGGAGCCCGCATAAGGATCATATGGCGGCTGGTCATAGCCAGGTTCTTTCGGGATCACGATTGCCGCGATAAAGTAGATGAAAATGACCGTTCCTCCAGTGAAAAATGTCGTGATCACCACTAACAACCGCAGAAGTGTAGCATCTACATTCATAGCCTCGGCGAGGCCGCCGCAAAGACCGGTAACTTTTTTATCTCTTCGTGAGCGGTAAAGTTTGCTCATGATTGTTTGTTCCCTCCTGATTCAGCCTATTTCGCAGAGCTTCCAACTCAGCATCTACAGCCGGGTTCCCCCCACCGTAGTAGCTTTCGCGGCCCATGCGCCTTACATCTCGGAGCGTTCTTGCATGAAGCTCCATATCGGATACGCGCTCTTCCAAGCGGCCGAACATCCGTGGTGACGCATCCTGCGACACACTGCTGCGAGCATGCAATCTTTGCTGCAAACGGGCGGATTCCATCCGGGCCAGATAGTAGCTGCGTTTGTCTGCCACTTCTTTGTAATCAGCCTTGAGCTGCTGCAACTCTTCATCCAATTCCAGGATGGATTGTTTAGCTTGCTCATACAACTCGCGATATTGCTCGCTTTTCTCCTCGGCTTGCAGCTTCTCTTGAAGCACAATCCGTGCCATATGTTCTTCGCCGGCTTTCAGAGCCAGGAGCGCTTGCTGCTCACGCTTTTCTTTGGTTTCGAGCGCCGTCAAATATTGCTGCCGAAGCGACGCGGCGTGGGTGACGCATTGCTGATACAACCTCTCGGATTGCTGAAGCTGTTCGCGCTGCGCTGCTAAGTATTGGTCAATCAATCGAACCGGATCTTCCGACCGTTCCAAATGCTCGTTCAGGGATGCTACGGTAATGTCTCTCATACGCCTCAATAGGCTCATCTCTCATACCACCTTTTTCACTCTCTGTTTTTCAATCCATATTTACACGGTTCTTCTTGTCAACATCGAAACCCCGTAACCAATCAATCCAATCGCCAGAAGAATAATGATCCAACCGGCCAGTTTGCCGACCAGGATGATACCGCCAATTCCGGCAATAATCCAACCGAATTTATTCCCGTTCTGAATGCCGATATAACCTAGACCGACCATTCCAATCGGAATCAGGTATCCCATCACAGAGCCAATAAATGGTCCGAAGTGGAGTCCCAGCTTGTTAAGCAGAATCAGTGCGCCGAATGCGATAAGCAGAGCGGCTAAGCCTGTATTTCTTTTCATGATTTCGTCACCGCCTTTCGTTATGTGCTGTGCTCTTGTTCATGTCTTTATTTTAGGTAAAATGGAGCCTTTCCAAAACGGACCGTGGACGGTATTTAATCCTAGACCTTAGTCGGGGCGCAACTACGACCTCTGTTCGGACCTTAAAAAGTGCAGTGGCAGGCCGGCTGCCAGGTAAGGCTTGGGCTCAAATGATCAAGCTCGTGATATCGCCTTACCTACATACGGCTATCAAGGGCGCCAATCCATCCTCCCAGGGTGATGACTTCGGCAGCGCGATCCATGTTCTTAATGCGGTGTAACGCAAAAAGAGGCGATCTCTTAGGTCTTTTTCAGACTTAAGAGCGCCTCTTCATTTTGTAAGCTATACGAATCTTGTGCGAGTGAGAACTATGATCCGCTATTTCCCTTTGGAGCGACCATTTAGCCTGTTAGAGGAAACTACGATCCCCTATTCCGCCTTTCTAGCCCCGATTCCGGCATTTCAGGGGAAATAAGACCCTACAGTTCCCTCTGGACCCTGAAATCGGCCCCTTTTTCCTAAAATAACGCCCTGTAGTTCCCCTTCCCCATCATCCACCTTAAGCCAATCCGATTGCGCTGTTTAGGCGGCCGACCTGCGCAGCAGGCCATACGAAGCCAGCAAATAAATACCAACCAAAGGCACCATCCACCAAAATAGCTCCAAATAATGATGGCCGATCCACAAAAAAATATGTCCCCACAGCCCAAATTGGGATAGCAGCAAGGATCCTCCGGTACCTGTCAAAAATGTTATAACGAAGAAGATTAATAGCCCTATAGCGCCAAAGCGTCTGTGAATGCTGGATATGGCAAACCCCAAAAAGTACATATGCAGCAGGAAAATCAAATACATACCAAAAAGCGCGATCGGAGAGACATCTCCCAGAAA
The DNA here is from genome assembly GCF_013141725.1 of Paenibacillus planticolens. Classification (GTDB taxonomy): domain Bacteria; phylum Bacillota; class Bacilli; order Paenibacillales; family NBRC-103111; genus Paenibacillus_E; species Paenibacillus_E planticolens. The sequence continues at coordinate 81,737 of NZ_WHNZ01000048.1, forward strand.
GGAGATTTTGAAAATATGCAGGCGAACTCCCCATCCTCCGGTAGCCTCTTCGGTAAATGCCAGAATCATGAGCAGTGCCGCTGTACAGATACTGTATAAGAATGACGTAGCTGCTGTTCCTAAGAAGTAATCCTTTCTACGGATGCTGAGTCCCAAAGCAAAGGGGAATGTGTCCTTCACGGTTACCGAGCCTGTGACCAACGTGTAAATAAATATAGAGACAAGGCCGCCCGTATTCAGGGTCTCATCGCCATTCAATGACAGCGCAATAATGAAGCTGATGATGAAGTTCAAGCCAACAATCACCCAAGGCATTGTGAACCATGAAAATTTATTCCTCATATGAAGTTTAATGACGTTGCTTACTCGATTCATGCCTGCTCAATCCCCTTTCCTGCAAGTGGCGTACGAGTCAGATGTACAATGAGCTGCTGCAGCGATACGGGTGCAAATTCCAGACCAAGCGACTCGGCCTCTTTCCTGTCGTGATCGCTTAAGAAACCAAGGATCGTAGCCGTTGAAGCGGCGCCAATGGACTGGCGTTCGAGCACTTCCTTGCCCCGCGAGAAAGCATCCACCGCAGTCGCCAAGCCCGACACCGTACAGGCGCGTCCGCGAAGTGCATCTGCATCTTCATTAAGAATCAGCTTGCCGTTATCAATGACCAATACATGCTCCAGCAAGCGGCTTACTTCATCGATCAAATGCGTAGAAAGAATGACCGTTCGCGGGTACTCCGCATAATCCTCCAGCAATCTGTCATAAAATAACGCTCTGGCAACGGCATCCAAGCCTAAATATGGCTCATCAAATATCGTAAGCGGTGCGCGGCTGGCCAAACCGACCACGATCCCAACGGAGGACAGCATGCCTCTGGACAGCTTCTTAATTTTTCTTTTCAGCGGCAGACGAAAATCTGCAATTAAGGCTCCGGCATACGCATCGTCCCAATCCGGATATAGCGATTTGGCTACTTCCATGACATCCATGACCCGAAAGCCATCGGGGTATTTCTGACTTTCCTTAATGAAGCAAATTTGATTTAGCACACGGCTGTTCTCATAGGGGGCTTCGCCAAATACTTTTAACTCGCCGCTGGTAGCGAACTGCTGGGCCGAGAGGATGTGCATGATGGTTGTTTTCCCGGCACCGTTCCTGCCTAGCAAACCATAGATTTTGTTCGCTTCTACCTTGAAGCTGACATGATCTACCGCTGTTACGTTCCCAAAGGACTTCGTCAGTCCGTTTACCTCCACAATGTGGGTCATCACGCTTTCCCTCCTCTGCGCACCATTTCCGTTAGCTGCTCTACTGTGATCCCCAGCTTTTCAGCTTCTTTCACCATCGCCACAACATACTGTTCATAAAATAATTCTTTTCTCTTCTCCATCAGCTTCGTTCGCGCTCCCTCCGCTACAAACATGCCAATCCCGCGTTTCTTGTACAAAATGCCTTGATCCACCAACAAATTAACGCCTTTCGCTGCAGTTGCCGGATTAATTTGATAAAAGGCTGCGAACTGATTCGTAGAAGGCACCTGCGATTCCTCCGGCATTCTTGCTTCAATAATGTCATCTTCAATACGTTCCGCGATCTGCACAAAAATCGGGCGGCTGTCATCCATCGTCAAACTCATCTTCTCACCACCACATTGGTTAGTTACTCATGTAATTAACCATACAACCAAACCACCTGATTGTCAACAGGCAAAGCGTATTTTGGGGACTTGCCCAACATAAATCCCCTCCGAACTGGGAATACCACTAAAACAAACTGTCATCCACTACCCCCACGAAAGGTAAATCAACTTATGCTTTTATCTAAAATACGCCTGACCCTGGTTACCCTACTGCTCTTATCTGTACCGATTTCGGCCTACAGTGCGGAATTAGGAGCGCAAGAGGCGCCGCTATTCTCCTTCTCCGTGCTTAGCGATACGCATATCATAGCCACGGACCAAGTGTCGCAGCAGCTGCTCAGCCGCGCGCTGGCCGATCACCACAAGCTGCGCCCCGACAGCAAGCTGCTCGTGCTCAACGGCGACCTCACGGGCGGCAGCGAGGGCGACTACCGCAGCCTGCTGGCGCTTCTCAGCCGCCAGCCTCATGCCCCTGTGCACGCGACCATGGGCAACCACGACTACTACGGCGTGTGGCGCACGCCGGAGGGTGGCATGGATACATCGAAGATGAATCCAGCCTGGTCCAGCAAGCAAGCGGTCGCGTTATTCGACCGCATGTGGGGCTACGATAAGCCCTACCACGAGCTTATCGTGGAGGGCTATCGCTTCCTCTTCCTTAGCGGGGAAGCGTACCGCGACGTGAACGCATCCAACAAAGAGGATGCGTTCCTCTCGGCCGAGCAGCTCACCTGGCTGCGCGACCGTCTGACAGCCGCGGGCGCGGCGGATGCCGGCAAGCCCGTGTTTGTATTCCTCCATCAGCCGCTGCCGAAGACGCTCGATGGTACGGACCGGGAGCTGGGCGTCGTCCAGCACCAGGAGCTGCGGGCGCTGCTGGATGCGCACCCCAACGTCATTCTGTTCAGCGGCCATACTCACTGGAACTTGGAGACGACCAACCAAGTCAAGCAGTTGAAGTTTCTGGCCGCTTCCAGCGCCTCCATCCGTGAGGTATGGAGCGCTCAGAATGAACCGGAGACGTTAAGCGTCAGCCAGAGCCTCATCGTGGACGTCTACAAGAACCGCGTGGTCATTATGCGCCGGGAGCACTCCGCGAAACGCTGGATTGAGCCCTCCATCGCCAAGGGCTATGACGTCAAATAACAAAAGACTGCGAGACATCAGGCTTCATAGCCTAGTGTCTCGCAGTCTTTTTGGATGATGTTATAGCTTTTCCCGTTGGACGAACTCCAATAAAACTCTCGATATATCGCCTAAATTGCTCCTCCTGTTGGACGTAATCCAACGAGCAGAGTGAATCAGGCGCTAAACAAGTCACTTTCATTGGAATTCATCCAATGAACTGTAGATTTTCCACCGCTAGATGGTATCTTCATTGGACTTCATCCAACGAAACCCGAATCTAACGGGCTCCCCGCTTCCTTTACACTTCAACCTTCGCATACCGGTTAACCGGAATCGGTATGCCTAAGTTGCCACGGAGCGTATCCGCTTCGTATTCCGTCCTGTAGATGCCGCGCTCTTGTAGGATCGGCACAACAAGATCAACGAAGTCGTCCAGGCCTTTTGGCAGTGCCGCAGCAATGATGAAGCCGTCCGCCGCCTTCTGCTCAAACCAGCTCTGAACGCGGTCCGCCACATATTCCGGAGTTCCGGTAAATTCCGAGCGCGGCGTTGCCACACTTAGAGCCACTTGACGCAGCGTCAAATTTTTCTCTTTGGCATTTTGTTTGATTTTATCCGTTCCGCTACGGAAGCTGTTGCTGCCGAAATCGCCTAATTCCGGGAACGGCTCATCCAGCGGATACTGCGAGAAATCGTGATGCTCGAAGAAGCGTCCGAGGTAATCCAGCGCCTTCTCAATCGTCAAGAGATTCGCAACTTCTTGATACTTGCGTTCCGCTTCTTCTTCGGTTCTGCCGATAATCGGCGCGATCCCCGGCAGAATGACGACCTCGTCCGGGTTGCGTCCTTGCTCGGCGGCTCTCTTTTTGATATCCGCATAATACGCTTGCGCTTCTTCTATGGATTCATGCCCGGCAAAAATAGCGTCGGCTACCTTCGCTGCAAATGCCCTGCCATCTTCGGAAGCCCCGGCTTGGAAAATAACGGGCTGCCCCTGTCTGGAACGAGCGATATTGAGCGGACCTTGAACAGAGAAGTATTCGCCCTTATGATTCAGCGTATGCATTTTGTCCGGATCAAAGAAAACTCCGCTCTCTTTATCGCGGACGAACGCATCGTCCTCCCATGAATCCCAAAGCCCGCGCGTAACTTCTAAATATTCGTTAGCAATACGGTAACGCTCAGGATGTGACGGATGCTGTTCTTTGCTATAGTTTTTGGCGGAGCCTTCAAGCGGAGATGTGACGACATTCCAGCCGGCACGACCGTCGCTGATCATATCTATAGAGGCAAACTGCCTTGCCACGGTGAAGGGCTCGCTGTACGAGGTGGATAACGTGCCGACAAGCCCGATATGCGAGGTGACGGCTGCTAAAGCAGACAAAATCGTGATCGGCTCGAAACGGTTCAGGAAATGCGGGATCGATTTCTCCGTAATAAAGAGACCGTCCGCAATAAACACGAGATCAAATTTGCCGGACTCGGCTTTCTGCGCTTGCTGTTTATAAAATCCAAAATTCACACTGGCGTCCGTGATCGCCTCAGGGTGCCTCCAGCCCGAAACATGCCCGCCTACCCCGTGAATAATGGCTCCCAATTTGAGTTTATTCTGCTTTGTCATGCTTTCCCCGTCCTTTCAAAGTATGGCCGCTGTTTGCAGGTGCAGCCGATAGCTTTTTACCAGTACCTCACCTTTTTGTATGTCTTTCTCATAGGCGCGTTCAAAGCCCAGCCGCTCATAGAGCTTTACCGCAGATTCCATCATGTCCGATGTGTGCAAATGCAGCGTTGCTGCCCCTAATTCAATAGCACGCCTAGCGCTTTCTTGGATGAGCGCTGTGGCGACGCCACGCCCTCTCGCTTTGGGCGAAACGGCCAGTAACCGAATAATCGGGGACTGAATTGCGAGCTCCGGCAGCCCGTAAGCCGCTTCGGAAGAGAGAAACAAGAGTGAGCTCCCCACAACCTCACCGTCGATCAAAGCAACGATACGGGCTGCAGGCGTCCCGCCGTCCACGGAGGCGACAATATTCTCTTTATATTGCTCCCACCCTTCAGGAGGCAGCACGTCTTTATACTGCCCATAGGCTTCCTCCAGGACCTTTCGAATCGCATCCCGGTCTCCGTCGCTGGCTTCACGAATTTGAATATCTCTTTCATCCGCCATCTATAAACCCTCCCTATACGTGAGCTTCTGACGTTTCCAATGCGTTCTTAATGCGCGCGATTTGCGCCAGATGAACCTGCACATGTGCCACAAAAGATTGAACCACATCGGTTAATTGCAGCGTTTGTCCTTTGAAATTAACGCCTGTTTTCACCCAATCTTCCGCCGATAATCGTTGAAACAATAGATGGTTATAAACTAATAGCGCCTGGAAAACAGTTAAAATATCGCTTGCCGAGCCTTCATTTGCATACGAGCCACTGACCCATGAATCTTGCTCAAAAGCAGGCAGCTGTACAGCGGACCCCGCTAAAATTTGACGAATTCGAAATGAAACAACAATGTTATGATCCGCCAAATGGGAGAGAACCTCGGTTACGCTCCATTGAACCGGCGAAGCTTTCCATGTCAATTGTTCGGCATTCAGCCCTTGAATGGCAGCATGCAATTGGTCATGCGTTTGCAAATAGGATTGAAAGTCAGGAATGGAATGACTCATGTGGATACCTCCCGTGGAATGTCGGATGCAAGCTCCTGCAAGGCCCGTTCAGCCAAAATGGCAAAATAACGCGCGCTGCCCGGTAAAGCCCGCTCATCTAAATCAAATGCCGGATGATGCCATTCGCGAGACCCTGAAGTCCCCATAAAGACGAATACGCCGGGCACCTTTTTCTGATAAAAAGCAAAATCCTCTCCGGCCGGCGACGACTGCGGCGTGACAACCTGCAAACCTGCCTGTTCAGCGGCTTCAATCGCTAATTGCGCCAACTCCGCATCATTGGACACCGCTGGCGGGCCTTTGATCCAGCGTACGGAAGCTTTCGTCCCATAAGCGGCCGCCACGCCGTGAACGACCTGCTCAAGCCGGGCGATGACCAGCTCTCTTACGCTTTCTTCGAACGTTCGCAGCGTGCCGTCCAGAATGGCTTTATCCGGGATCACGTTCCAAGCTGTACCGCTATGGATGCGCGTCACACTGATGACGGCTTGCTGGAGCGAGCTTATATTGCGGCTAACGATGGCTTGCAAAGCGGTCACGATGTGCGCTCCTGTTACAATCGGATCGATCCCCGCTTCCGGGACGGCTGCGTGAGTGCCCAGCCCTTCCACCTCGATAACAAAACCATCGGCCGCAGCCATCAACGGCCCTGATTTGATGCCAATCGTACCAACCGAAAGATCCGGCTTATTGTGCATGCCATAAATAGCCCGCACGCCTTCCAATGCACCGCTTCGAATCACTTGTTCAGCGCCTTGCGCTTTCTCTTCGGCAGGTTGGAAGATGAACCGGACTGTCCCCGGCAGGTCATTCTCCTGTTCTTTAAGCAGCAGGGCCGCTCCAAGTATCGCCGCCGTATGGAAGTCGTGGCCGCACGCATGCATTTTTCCTGCGACCTTGGAGGCATAAGGAAATCCCGTCTCCTCGTGAATCGGCAAGGCATCTATATCTGCGCGGAGGGCTATAACCGGCCCCGCTTGCTTGCCGCCAACTTCAGCGACCAGGCCTGTTTTGAGCGAATAATCGGCAATTCGAATGCCCGCTTGGGATAACCATGCACGAATCGCCTCCGTCGTTTGGAACTCTTCATTGGACAATTCTGGATTCTGATGTAAATGGCGTCTGATCTCGACCAGCTTGCGTTCGAAATCCGTCCCTAACAGCTCCGGCGTTGAGGGGCTCATCTTTTGTCCTCCTTCCTTACTAGACGGGTAATTCCGCGAAAGCCTCGCTAAGCAGCTCGAAGGAACGCAGCCGTTTGTCAAAATCTTTCACGGACGTCGTGATGATAAATTCATCAATTCCGTATTTGCTCTGCACGTCCAACAAGTGCCGGCGCACAGTTTCTTTCGTTCCCTTCGTAATTTCAGCTTGCTTGACCTCGACGGTGAACTTGGCTTCTGTCTGGCGGCCGTATTCCTCGGCTTGTTCCAGCGTGCCGACCGTTAAGGTTTTGCCATTTTCCAAATGGATTTTGACATTCTTATACTCGCCGGCCAGTTCGGCCGCTTCCTCTTGCGTATCCGCCACGATCAAGGAAAGCGCGAGAATCAGCTTTGGCTGCGTTCCCTTTTCCGCATTGAATCCTTGCTGGTACGCCTCAAATGCCGCCTCGGCAATCGCATGATCGCCATTAATGAATTGAGCGAATACATAGGGAAGGCCTGCTTCGGCCGCCAACTGAGCGCTGGCTACACTCGTTCCGAGGATAAAGATATCCACAGGGACTGTCGGAATCGGCGAAACACGCAGACCTTTCAGCGGGTGATCGTCGTCGAGCCTATTATGAACAAACTGCTGGAGTTCGCTTAATTTGTCGGATAAGGATGCCGCCTCGACAACGCCCTGCTGCAGCGCTTTGGTCGAACGGGGAAGACCGCCCGGTGCGCGGCCTACGCCAAGATCAACCCGGCCTGGGGCAAGCGAAGCCAATACGTTAAAATTCTCAGCCACTTTATAAGGGCTGTAGTGCTGCAGCATAATGCCGCCTGATCCAATGCGAATACGTTCTGTTTTGGCCAGCAAATGAGAGATCAGCACTTCTGGCGAAGACCCGGCTACCTGCTCGGAGTCATGATGCTCCGACACCCAGAAACGATGGTATCCCAATTTATCAGCTTGCTGTACCAGTGAAATCGTATGTTGAAAAGCATCCGAAGCCGTCTCCCCCGGAAAAATGACACTTTGATCCAAAATACTAAGCTTGATTCCCAAGATCGTTCACTCCTTCTGACTTGTCGTTATATGTTGTAGCTCCATTCCGGCGTAAATCTTTTCAGAAACTGTCTCGTCCGCTCTTCCTTCGCACCGCCAAAAATATCCTGCGGCTTGCCTTCTTCGACGATCACGCCTTCATCCATAAATACCACGTGATTGGACACTTCCCGGGCAAAGCCCATCTCGTGCGTGACGATAATCATCGTGATGCCTTCTTTAGCAATTTTCTGAATCACATCCAGCACCTCGCCAACCAGCTCAGGATCAAGCGCCGACGTCGGCTCGTCGAATAAAATCACTTCCGGGTTCAAGGCCAGCGCCCGCGCAATGCCCACCCGCTGCTGCTGTCCGCCGGACAGTTGGCTTGGATATGCGTCCAATTTGCTTCCAAGGCCCACTTTTTCCAGCATCTTCACGCTGGTTTCCTTCGCCTTTTCTTTGGACTGCTTCTGGACGATAACAAGCCCTTCCATCACATTTTCCAAAACGGTTTTATGCTTGAACAGATTGTAATGTTGGAAGACCATCGCTGTTTTTTGGCGTAACGTGTGGATCGCCTTTTTGGAGGGGCGCTTGCAGTTCACGGTAAAATCCCCGATGGTCACCTCGCCGTCATTCGGTCTTTCCAAATAATTCAAGCAGCGAAGCAGGGTTGTTTTGCCTGAACCGCTGGGACCCAAGATGCAGACGACCTCCCCTTTTTGTACAGATAAGTCGATGCCTTTCAGCACCTCATGCTTGCCAAAAGATTTGGTGATATTGGCCATTTGAATCATGCGACGCCCCCCCTGTTATACGAATTGATTCGTTTTTCGAGCAAGCCTGCCGCTCTCTCTATAACGAACGTGATGCCCCAGAACAGCAGCGCTGCAGCGATATAGGCCTCGAAGAACTTCCAGTTGGTCGTTGCTACAATTTGGGCTTTGGCATTGATTTCGACTACGGAAACAGTGAAAGCCAGCGTCGATCCATGCAGCATACCGATCAACGTATTGGATAAGTTCGGCAAGCTGACCGCCAGCGCTTGAGGCAATACGATGCGGCGCAGCGCCTGCGGCGTGGTCATGCCGACGGAATAGGCGGCTTCAATCTGTCCGCGGTTAACGGCGACAATACCCGATCTCACAACCTCAGCCAGATAAGCGCCTGCTGTGATGGAGAAAGATAGGAAGGCAAAGCCGATCATCGGAATGGAAACGGACCGGAAGCTCCAACCCAGCGCTGCTGCAACAGCATCAATGATCATCGGCAATCCGAAATAAATAAGCAGCAGATGCATCAGCATCGGAGTCCCACGGATAAAGGTGACATACCCCGTCGCAATATAATGGAGAAAAGGAACCCGGTATAGTCGGATTAAGGCCACGGCTGTTCCTATTATGAAACCGAAGAAAACAGATACGGCTGTAATGGCTATTGTTGTCGGCAGGGCAGATAACAGCGCGATAAAGGCAGTCCATATGAAAGCGGGATCGATCTTCATGCTTGATAGCCTCCTTTGTCCGGCTGCGAAGCCCATATGCCCTTGAACCATCTGCGTGCAAGCGGCTGCCGTTCTTGGGAAACAATCGGTTGTTCATGCTGGAGCAATCGTTTCTCGATATACACAAACAGCTTCTCCAGCCCGAAACATATCACAAAGTAAATAAGGGATAAGGAAATGTAAGTCTCAATAAAGTGCTGCGTGGCGCTCCCCAGCGTCTGTGCTTTCCCCATTAGCTCCATGGCTCCTAGCGAAAAGGCAAGCGAGGTATCCTTCAAATTTGCGATCAACAGGTTCGTGAAATTAGGGAGAGCAATAGCCACTGCCTGCGGCATAATAATTCTTGTAAAAGCTTGATACCCCGTCATCCCGATGGCGTAGGCCGCTTCCATCTGCCCGCGGTCAACAGCTTTCACTGCAGCTCGGATCACTTCCGAGATATAAGCTCCGGAGTGAAGCGCAAATGTCAGAATGACGAAAGTCAGTACCGGCGCTTTGGAAACGTCCACCTGAATAACCTTCAATATTTCCGGGAGCCCATAATAAATAAGGAAGAGCTGAATCAGGATCGGGGTTCCCCGGAAAAAGGAAACGTAAATCTGCGATAGCCGCTGAAGAACCGATACCTTGTACAGCCGTGGCAGGGCGATGATGAACCCGAAGACGAGTCCGAGCCCCATGGAGCAAGCTACAATGAATAACGTAATGTTGATATAGGACAGCAGTTTGGGCAAAAAGTCGAATACATAGGTGATATCGAATTGGGTTGCCATAATGGCGATCTCACCTTTCTTTTATCTTCTCTGACTTCGGACTATTTCGTATCTTCTTTCTTCGTAAAGTCGCCGCCGAGCCACTGTATGCTAAGCTTCGATAGCGTGCCGTCCGCTTTGATAGCTTTTAGAGCGGCATCGATCTTATCGGCTAAAATCTGTGCGTCTTTATCGTTTTTACGGAATAAGAACCGAACTTCGGCTTCTTCAATAATGGGACCGATGGCTTTCAATTTACTTTGCGGATCCACGAGAGGAAGCAGGAAATCCGCTCCTAATGCGCCGTCGGCGCGTCCGGTAGTCAGCTGGTTCACTAGATCGTTCGCTGCGCCGCTTTGATACACAATTTTGATCGCGTTATTATTGGCTTTGTTGTAGTTTTCAAGAAGGGTTGCCTCTGCGCTGGTTGCCGTCGTTAATGCTTTCTTCCCCTTCAGGTCATCAATCGACTTAATCGTTGTGTTGTCCTTAGCTACAATCACTTTGGTTTTCCAATAGGCGTACGGCTCGTTATTAAAAAGGTACTTCTCTTCCCGCTCCTTGTTCTTCTCAATTTCATGAGCAACGAAGTCGATTTTATTGGTTTCGAGGCTGAGGAGCAGGTTGGCGAAGTCCATAGTTTTAAACTCAAACTCATATTCCGGCAGGCGCTTATCCAGTTCTTTGACCAATTCAATATCATAACCGGTAAGCTTGCCGTCTTTATCCAGGAACGCCACATTAGGAAACTGAGTGCCTGTTCCAACGATAATCTTCTTCACTTTGACCGGCTCAGCCGCTGCTGCTGTGTTGGCAGGCGCTTTCGACCCTTCGGCCGCAGCTGCTTTGGGGGATGCCCCCGTTTCCGTGCTTTTCGAGCCGCAGCCTGCTGCTACCAGTGCTAAAGCTAGTGTGGTTACGGCAAGTGTTGTTAGTTTCTTCATCATAAACCCTCCATCATAGTCATCTATTTTAATGTTTATAATTCCTACCTGTTTTGTATGAATTATAGCTATGCATTTAATTTATCATCAAGTTCCCCAACTGGATAATAGAGTTTTTCTATATACATATTCAATAATCGAATCGCTTCTTAAGTCACGGACGCGATGCTTCGGCAAATATCCAGTGCGCTATTGAAAAACGACCCGCTCTCCCCGTTCAAGGCGATGATGTTCGTCTGCAGGGAAATACCCGATATTTCGGGAAAATCAATCGGGAACAGCTCCTTGTTCTGAACTTCCCGTTCGACGCATAAAGCTGGCAAAAAAGCGATACCTGCGCGCTGCAGCACCAATTTCTTGGCCGTTTCCAAATTATCCGTTTGAACTTCAATAATCGGAGGCTGGCTCATGCTGGCAAATAACCGGTGGATGCGCATCCAGTCCAAGGAGCCGCATTCGAAAAAGACAAGCGGGTGCTCGCCAATCTCTTCAATCGAAACGGCACTGCGGCCTCTAAAAGGATGATCCTCATACACGTATAATCGTATTGGATCTTCATAAACCTTCGTCGACAGGAGATTAGGATGGCTGATGTTTCGAACAAAGCCCACATCCAATTCGCGGTTCAGTACCTTGTTGACAATATCATCCGTAACGGCAGTCGTTAACTTGAAATTGACGTCCGGATATTTACGCTTCATCTTCGGCACGAATTCGGGAATAATGTAGTTCGAAACAGAAACCGTACAACCTATCCGGAGCTCATTGGGCAGCGTTCTTTTTTGCTTTAATTGGATTTTGCTCTTTTGAAAAGTTTGCAGAAGCTGCTGCGCATAAGGCAGAAACTTTCTCCCCTCATCCGTCAAAGAAATCTGCTTCCCGATGCGGTCGAATAGCCGGCAATCAAGCTCGCGTTCAAGCGATTGTATGCGCGCAGTGACGGAAGGCTGGGACAGGAACAACGCTTCCGCCGCCTTGTTAAAGCTGCCGTAATGAATCACATAAACGAATGCTTCAATATTCTCGATATTCATGGAGGGCCCCCATTACTTAGGAATGTATTTAATTTTAATTATTCCTATATACTAACTCGGAATTAAAGTTGTTATTACTATATGCCATCTCCTATAGGGTGTCAATATATAAAAACGCCGCCTCCTATACCCCGTATCAACGGGGAAGGAATGCGGCGTTTCGTGTAAGCTGCATGGATAGAAAGCAGCTTTTCAGCCTTAGTTCGTTGCAGCAGGAGCCTGCGCTGCTCCATCATTCGAAGGCTTGCTTTGCTGGCCTTTATGGCCGAAGCCTTTTTGCTCGACTTGTTTCTTGATGTTATCCGTCATGGAGTCTTTGATCTTGCTGATCAGATCATCTTCGCTGATTCCTTTGGCAGCAGCCACGTCTGCAAGGGATTTGCCCGCTTCCAGCTCGGTTCTCAGCTCCTCTTGCGTGATACCCAGAATCTGCGTTACAGCTTCAGAGTTCCCGAAGAATCCACCGCCGAAGCCACCGGGGCCTCCAGGTCCGCGATGATCGCCGCCCCGGCCGCCGAAGCCTTCTTCAGGGCGCGTGCTTTGCACTTGCTTGGTGATACGGTCGGAGAGGCCGGAAAGCATTTTATCCGCTTGGTCCTGCGTCAGCTTGCCCGCTGTTACCTCAGCGTTGACCGCTGTTGTTTCCGCTGCGACCAGCTTCGCCACGTAGTCCGCTTCAGTCAATCCTTTTTCCACCGCGAAAGCTGATAAAGTTTTGCCTGCCTTTAAAGCTTCCTGCACAGCGCTTTCCTCAACGCCCAGGATGGTTGCGGTTTGCTCAAGAAGATTGCTGCCATGCCCTTTGCCGCCGCGATCGCCGCCTGGGAAGCCGCCCATGAAGCCGCCTTTGAACCCGGTTCCGTCAATCTGCTTCGTTAACTGATCGGAGAGACCTTTCACAATTTTGTCCGCTTGCTCTTGTGTGATTTTACCCGAAGTCACCTCGGCTGTGATCGATGCTGTCTCTGTGGCGACCAGTTTTTGCAAATAGTCGTCTTTCGTCAGGCCCTTCTCTTCTGCAAATGCCGCCAACGTTTTGCCGGATTTCAATGCTTCCTGCACAGCGCTTTCCTCAACGCCCAGGATGGTTGCTGTTTCTTTCATGACGTTCCCGCCGCGGAAACCGCCGCGATCTCCTCCGAAGTCTCTAGCTCCTTTGCCCGGACCTGCTTTTTGACCCGTTGCACTCGTGGAACCGCTTGTTACCGTATCTGCAAATGCCTGATTATGTAGGGCTCCAACAAAACCGACACCAAGTACAAAAGAAGCGATCAATGAACCTGTAAGAATTTTTCTGGAGATATTTTTCATCGTTTGTTTCCACCTTTTCGTTTATTATTTGTTTCTTCCTTACAAAACCAAGTATAGACGCCTAATCTGAATCTGATCTGAGCATAAACTGAAGATTGGTTGAGAGGATTCTGAGGATTGGCTGAAAAAGGAAATTGACATGGGATGCTAACCCGAATGGGCTGAAATTGTCCACGTATCAGGTATCCCTCTGTCCGAAACAATCCATTTTCACGAGGGAGAGGGAACTATGATCCGCTATTCATCGTCCAAGTGTCAATTTGGCAATTGAGTGGGAACAACGGTCCGCTATTTGATCACTTTCAGCTAATTGCAGCCTTTTCCGGGCAAATAAGACCCCACAGTTCTACTCCGGAACCAGATCTTTCCGATTTGGCACAAATAGAGCCCTGTAGTTCCCATAAAAATCATAAGTTAAAGCGCAGCGGGTCAACCTCCATCTTCCATAGGAAAAACTCCCGTTATTTCAACCGGATCTGGGTTTACACGACGTTTAACCGGAATTCCTCCTGCTAAATGGCAGGATTCCCCAAAAAAAACATTGTGTAAGAGCAATATAGCCGGAACATTTCCAGTTAAATTCTCTTACATCTAAAACCATCTCAAAATAGCAGGAGGTTTTCCCGTTATTGTGGAGTCCCCCCCTCCTAAACAGCGCATAAAAGCCCCACCCCGGCACAAGCGCCGAGATAGGGCTTCTTTCATTTAGTCGCAGGGAGCAGCACTTTAAAGGTGGTCCCCTCCCCGACTACACTACGTACTTCGATCGATCCGCCATGAAGCTGAACAATGGAATGGGTGATCGATAAGCCCAAGCCTGCGCCGCCGCTCCGTCTTGCACGGGAGGTATCGATGCGGTAGAACCGGTCAAATAGATGCGGGAGATGCTCAGGGGAAATCCCCTCTCCGTTGTCATGGACCGCAATTTCTACGAACGATGGCGTTTGCGTGAGCGTCAGCCCGACCTGCCCCGTGGAAGGGGACGTATGCTGAACGGCGTTGTGAAACAAGTTGAGCACAACCTGCTTGATTTTATCTGGATCATACAGACATCGGGTCTGAGGCGCTAAGCGGAAAGTGACGGTTCGGTCTCCTGCCAGTAGACGAAGTTGAGGCTCCATTTCATGCAGCGTCTCGTCGAGCACCCCTTCCGTCTTCTGGAAGGTAGGTGAACGGTCAAGCCGCGCGAGCAAAAGCAGATCCTCGACCAATTTGTTGATCCTGACGGATTCGCCGTGCATGCTTTTCAGAGCTTTCAACAACTGCTCCGGTTGTTGATACGCCCCGCGCAGCAGCACCTCCAGAAAACCGTGAATAGAAGTCAGCGGCGTGCGCAGCTCATGTGAAGCGTCTGCCGCAAAGCGGCGCATGAGCTCCTTCGCTTCTTTTTCCGCCTCGAAAGAAACCTCCAACCGCTCTAACATCCCATTAAAAGAGGCCGCCAGACGATCCATTTCCACCTGTCCCTGATTCGCTGGGAACCGTTCATTGAGATTGCCTGCATCAATCTGCTTTACAGTTTCCACCATGTTGGAGAGCGGAACGAGCGTTCGCCGCAGGACGGGGAGGAAGCCCAACAGACCGAACACCATCGCTAACAAAGACAGGAAAATAAAAGTAAGCAGCTGCTGTACCAGCACATCCCGGATCGGGGCGACACTGATGCTCGCTTGAATGAGGCCCTGAATACCCTGCCCGCCAGGTCCGCCGGGTCCTCCGCGGGATCGTTCGGGCTCTCCGCCGATCTGATGAAAGACAACGAGCTGAGCATTGCCGCTTTCATCCTTGATAATGCGGTGATCCAGCTTCGTTTTCTTTTGCATGAGCGACATATATTCCTCTTGCGTCAACTGAGGTGTCGGCTGCTCGAACGGTGAGGAAATGAGTTTATAATTCCCTCTTTCATCTATAAAAGCAATCGACAATTCCGATACGAAAATCCGCTCCTGAGCGTTCCCAAAACCGGACCGGTTATCGCGATTCGCATCCGGTTTGGGGAACACTGGGCTTTGCGGATCTCCTGCTACCATTCCCAAACGCCACATGTTCGGGGGGAGCGCAGCAAGCTGATTGCGAATCGTCTCCGCTTTGTTCTGATACATGAAACGCTGCATGACGACATATTGAAAAACACCGATGAGCAGCAGCAGCACAGACAGGACCAGCAGGGTCCTGGACAGCAGCTGAAATTTCAAAGAGCCCGTCACAAATAGATCGGCAAACCGGCCCTTCCTTCTCATGCCAAATCCATCCGGTAACCTGCGCCGCGAATCGTACGAATCAACTTATGTTCTTTATCGTTCAGCTTATCGCGCAGCGACCGGATGTACACCTCCACAATGTTCTCTTCGCCTCCAAAGTCATAGCCCCAAACCTTATCGAGAATCATCGATTTGCTTAGCACAAGTCCATGATTGATGGCCATAAATTTAAGCAATTCATACTCCGTAGGGGACAGCTCCAGCACTTTATCATGGAGGCTGATCTCCTTGCGCCGGTCATCCATACGAAGCGGTCCGATCACAACCTCGCCGAACAGATTCGGAAAATGATTTCGAATTCGCGCATAAATGCGGGCCAGCAGCTCTTCAAAGCTGAACGGTTTGACCATGTAATCGTCTGCGCCGATCGTAAGCCCCTTCACGCGATCATCAATTTCGTCCTTCGCTGTCAGCATGATGACGGCGACGTTTTCCGTTTTTTTGATCATGCGGCATACTTCGAACCCGTCCATCCCCGGCATCATCACATCCAGAATGGCGATATGCGGCTGAAATTTGTTGCATGTCGTAATGGCGGAAAGGCCATCCGCTGCGGTCATGACCTCGAAGCCTTCATTCGTCAGACCTAATTCCAAAAACTCTAAAATATGAGGCTCGTCGTCAACGAGCAAAATTTTGATTCCTTTTAATTGGCGCATGGGTGTTCCTCCCGTGTTCGATTCGATACTTAGACGATTTCTATAGTCAGTATCCCATATCCTGCCTAAAAGCAACCTGAGCAGAAGCTGAAAGGTTGCTGAATGTAAGAATCCCTTGGCCGGCGCCTCCTCCCCATCCGGTTGGGCCAGATTTTTCAGTATTTCTTCAGCTAACTATCAATTGGATCTCAGTTTATCCATCTATAATTAGGTTCATCAATGTGAGGACATCAAAGAAAAGAGGAAAACCTTATGGAGCCAACTACACCCTCCTTTCATTCGTTTCATTTCCACACGCAGGAGTCCGAAATCGAATTGCTGCTCCGCTGTGAGGAGAAAGAGCGCACGCTCATTACCAAGTTAACCGACGATTGGTTTCGCCATGTCGAAAAGCGATTCAACCCTATGCTGGCTGACAGTGAGATCTCGCTCCTGAATACATTAGCGGGCGAAAATTGCATGGTCTCTAATACGATGCTAGAGGTCCTTTTTTTAGCTGAAATGTACCAAGCGGTAACCGATGGCTTCTATAAGCCTCTCTTAAATAACGGCATGCAGGCTGCTCCGCTTCTAGAGTGGGAAGTAGATCCGGCTAATAAATCCATTAGGCTCCCTCAGAATACGAACATTCATTTAAAAGGACTAGAACACGGTTGGGCGGTTAAACGCTTAGCCGAATATATGCGGAGAGATCTTTCCCTGGATCAAGGCCTCGTTCTGGCCGGAGGAGAGATCACTGTTTGGGGCCGGAGCTCGGAGGGGATAGACCCGTGGATTATCGGCATTCAAAGCCCCTGGCAAGGGGACGCCAAGCTGGGTGCCGTCGCTCTGCCCGAGGGCTCCCTCTCCACCTACAGCCACTTGGAAAATCCGGAGGCAAGCACAGAAACCGATGTCGTGCAGTGCACCGTTGCCGGTCAAGATCTCGTGGAGTGCCATGTATGGGCAAGAACGCTGGCCAGACTCGGCGTAGACGAAGGGCTGGCACTGCTCGCTAAACGCACCTCCATGTGCGAAGCCGTTGTGCTGACGGCCAAACAAGAGCTGCATTATTTCGGGAAAAAAGCTTCGCTCCAACGAAGATGGCTGGACATGCGCATCGACCATTATCACTTTCAAGATAAGGTATCTTAAGGTTATGCAACCCTTATCCACATAATTGCTCACATTATCCACAATGGAATTATGATTTACCCACAAATTTCGCGATTTTATCAACAACTTATCCACAGGTTGTGAGTAAGAACGAAATCATGATACAATTTTTCAAAAATGAACTCGAGGTATTCTATGATTTATGATGTCATCGTCATCGGCGGAGGCTCGGCCGGCCTCATGGCCAGTATCGCGGCAAGCCGCCAAGGAGCCAAGGTTCTCCTCCTGGACAAAGGGGATAAGCTCGGCCGCAAGCTCGGCATCTCCGGCGGCGGCAGGTGCAACGTAACCAATAACAAAGACATGGATGAACTTATTAAGCATATCCCGGGCAACGGGCGCTTCCTATATAGTGCTTTGACGCAGTTTGGCAACAGGCACATCATCGATTTTTTTGAAGGTCTTGGGATCCGGCTGAAAGAAGAGGATAACGGCCGTATGTTTCCTGTCAGCGACAAGGCCAAAACCGTCGTAGACGCGTTGATCGGCCAAGTTCGCAAGCAGGGTGTCGAGATCCGGATGAGCAGCCCGGTCAAAAGGGTCCTGTACCAAGACGGCAGCGTCCAAGGCGTCCAGCTCCACTCGGGCGAGAAGATGAACAGCCGCGCTGTTGTCATCGCCTCGGGCGGATGCTCTGTCCCGCACACCGGCTCCACCGGAGACGGTTATGCGTGGGCCGAGGCCGGCGGGCATACGATTACGCAGCTCTTTCCGACCGAGGTTCCGCTGACCTCGAAGGAAGCATGGATCCGCAGCCGTGAGCTGCAAGGGCTTTCCTTGCGGGAGGTAACGCTGTCCGTGTGGAACGCCAAAGGAAAGGCCGTCATCTCCCACCGGGGGGATATGCTTTTCACTCACTTTGGGTTGTCAGGCCCGATTGCCCTGCGCTGCAGCCAATTCGTTGTTAAGGAGCTTGCCAAAACCGAGCGTAAGGAAGTTCTGCTCACCGTAGACCTCTTCCCCGATCTGAGCATGGATGATTTGTATAAGGAAAGCATGTCGATGGCGAAAACCGATGCCAAAAAGGCGATCAAAAACGTGCTGAAACCGCTCCTGTCCGAGCGTCTGATCCCGATGCTGTTGGAGCGGTCCGGATTGGACGAACAGCTCACGTACGACAACATTCCGAAGCAAAAGTGGCTTGACCTTTGCAAGCTCATGAAAGCATTCCCCGTGCACATTCACGGAACGCTTTCGATCGAAGAAGCTTTCGTTACAGGCGGCGGCGTGCATCTCAAAGAAATCGACCCGAGCACCATGCAGTCGAAGCTGGTGAACGGACTGTATTTCTGCGGAGAGGTGCTTGATATACATGGCTACACAGGCGGTTATAACATTACGGCTGCCTTCTCGACTGGATATATGGCCGGCCAGAGCGCGGCGCAGCAATGAGAAAAACCGTCAGTTGACGGTCTTTGGGGCGGCTGACTTTGATTAACAGGAAATACTACCGCTAGCTGATATGAAAGAAAAAGGACCCGCATCCACCGGATGCAGGTCCTTCTTCTTTTTATATCGAATTAAGCTGTTGCCGCTTCAAGATCATCTTCCTCGTCACGATCAAACGCCGCGCGGTCGAATTCGCCTTCGGACTCCGCTACAAGCAAAGCTGTAACTGTTGTACCTGTTGCATTAACTGCTGTACGACCCATGTCGATCAGCGCCTCGACGCCAAGCACAAGACCCATACCTTCCAAAGGCAAGCCAAGAGCCGTCAATACAACTGTCGTCGAAATGGCTGCTGGTCCCGGAACGCCGGCCACACCAATGGAGGAAATGACGCTGACCAAGATCAGGATGATATACTCGGACGCGCTAAGCGGAAGGTTGTAAACCTTCGCTACGAAAATCGCCACAACCGCCGGCCAAACGCCGCCGCAGCCGTTGAAGTTCATTGTCGCGCCGAGAGGTGCTACGAAGCTGGCAATACGCGGCGATACGCGAAGGCGCTTCGTGATAACTTCCAAGTTCACCGGCAGCGTTGCATAGCTGCTTCGTGTTGTGAATGCGACAGCGATCGTCGGATACGCTTTTTTGAAAAACTTAATAGGGTTAACTTTCGCTACTAGAAGCACCAAGCCTCCGAAAATCAATACGAAGTGAATGAGCAAGGCTACATAAGAAGTGACGATAATTTTAGCCAGTGGAGCAAGTGTTTCCAGGCCGTATTTCGCCGCCATACCCGCGATCAGTGCATACACACCGTAAGGTGTCAAACGAATAACATACTTAACGACTTGGTGAATCACCGCTGTTGCGGATGTAATAAACGCTTTAACGGCTGCTACGCTTTCCGGCTTCTTGGAACCAACGTGCACAATCGCTACGGCTACGAAGATCGCGAAGATCAGTACCGGTACGACTTTTCCTGTCGCCATATCGTTAATCGGGTTGGATGGCACCAAATCCAGAATAACTTGGGAGAACGTCGGAATTTCTCTTACTTTAAAATCTTTCGGAACAGCCTGTGCAATCCCGTTACCCGGATCGATGGCCAGCGCAACGACCAAACCGATGATCGCTGCAATTCCTGTCGTCAACAAGAACCAGCCGATTGTTTTCAGCCCCAGCTTGCGAAGCTGGCCTAGACTGGATAGAGAGGAAATACTGTTAATAACTAGGATAAGTACAAGAGGCATAACGAGCATTTTGATCAAGTTAACATAAATCGTTCCGATCGTGGAGACACTTTTGTACTCCAAATGCAATTGGTTGAACGCTACACCGGCCACGAGACCAAGACCTAATCCGATGAACACGCGGTTACCGAAGCTTACTCTTTTTCTTCCCAAGAAAACGAGCAAACCAATAATGAGTATTGATACGACTAAGCTGACCCAGTTCGTTGAAAATGCGGTGACCAGGTTGTTTTTCACTAGAATCATCTCCTTAATTCCTACGTTCTTACTCGGTTTTATGGGATAAGAATATGACAGAAGAAGTTACATGTCAATGGTTAATTTTAAGAAAGAGCAAAAAAACCGAATTTTACCCTCGGAAATCCGAGATAAAATGCGGTTTTTAAGCATAATACTTGTCCAATCACGAACAAAAATTACATTGTATGCCGCGCCCCTCCCCTTTTGCCGAGGAATCAACAGCGATTGGGAACTACAGGGCGCTATTTGAGCTAAATAGGCTGTATTTGGGCTTTAGACGGAACTGCAGGGTCTAATTGCCCTCAAAAAGCGCATACTGGTGCCCAACTAGTTAGAATAGCGGACCATAGTTCCCGCTCATGGGATGAAACGTCGATTGCATAAGAAATAGAGGACTATAGTTCCCATTCGCTCCATCAGCCCTATTTCAGATCCGAATACCGGCGCTGAAATGGTTATAATCATCCGAGGACGGGTCGAATGCCGCTTCTTCCTCGCTCGGCACGGCGTCGGCGTCTCGCGCTGAGGCGTAGCTGTCGGGCCAGTCCTCATTCACGGTGTGCGCCGGAATGCGGATGGAGCCCTCCAAATCGTACGCCATAGCGAAGGTCGATGGCTCGGACTGCTGGGGCTCCCGCTCCACCAGGCGTCCGCCGTGCGACTGCGCGATCTCGAGCGCCGAGGTCATTTCCTGGTCATCGAGATGGATATGCAGCGTCGTCCGCTCACCTTCTAGCAGCTCCGGCTTATAGCCGAGCTCCTCCAGTGTGTCGAGCGCCAGAAGCGCATCCCGCTCTTTATCAAATTCAAAAAAGATTGGAACAAAGTTCGTCATCTCATAGCATCCTTTCTTCCTCTAAATGAAAAGTCTGCCATTAGCTTCTGCAACTTGTTCTTCGCCTATTCTACTTGATGGCTTGCTGCACGATTTGGAGCAGCTCCGCATGGTACTCTGGCACAGCAGCCACGATGTAAGCCGGCTTGCCCTGCCCATTGCCGACTCCCTCATTGCATCTTGCATTCGCACCTTCTCCTGCCGCACCCGCCTCGCCAAGCAAGTCAAGCGAATTGCCGTCAAAATCCGTCACCTTCACGCCCGCCTCCTGCGCAAGCAGCAAACCCGCATACAAATCCTCGCCTTCAGAGTTGTACAGGGCAATACCGTGCAGGTCGCCTCTGGCCAGCATCGCCCAAGTCAAAGAAGGAGCCCACATGCGCAGCACCCTTTTCACGGAATGTTCGAGATGATGCCTCAGCGTTAACGCTCCTTGGTCGTCTTTGCCAACGGCATGCCCTTGAATCCAGGAGAGGGTGGATTTAGCCAGTGCTCCGCTCGGCTTCGCCGCCAGCTGGATGCCATCCTGCCAAGAGCCTTCTCCCTTCAAGGCAGCGTATGTAATCCCAAGAGCCGAATCATGAACAACGCCGAGTACAATCCGGCCCTGATAGCTTAACGAGATGGAAACTCCATACAGCGGTATTCCCAAAGCGAAGTTATTCGTTCCATCCAACGGGTCCACATGCCAAACCCAATCGCTGGCCGCGCCGCCTTCCCCGGCTTCTTCGCTGTAGATGCGATGGGTCGGAAAAACCGCCATGATCTCATCTACAATCAACCGGTCCGCCTTCACATCAACCTCCGTAACCAAATCGCCGCGCTCATCCTTATGTTGAACTGTCAACTTACCGCCAAAATGCTCTCTTGCCAAATCTCCTGCTTTGGACGCCGCTTTCACGGCAACTTCCTTAGCCAATGACCACTCGTTGCGATTCATTTCCTCAGGGCCCCTTTTAATCATTTAGTCCGCTTTAACCATTTTACCATATGTTCCCTGCAAAAGTTCCCTCGTGTGAAGCTTCTTACATTGACAAGCAGCCTCTTCATAAGTGATAATATAGCAAAATCTTAAGCGATATGAGCAGTCGAAAGGGGCATTACGGGCATGGTAAAGCATCATCAACACAAGATTTTGGATTGTACGATTCGGGACGGCGGTTTGGTGAATGATTGGGATTTTAGCGTGGAGTTTGTCCAAGACATGTATCGCGGCTTAAGTGCAGCCGGTGTAGAATATATGGAGATTGGTTACAAAAATTCGGAAAAACTGCTGAAAGGCGGAGCATCCGGTCCATGGAGATTTTTGAATGAAACTTTCCTGCGTGATGTCATTACTACAAAGACAGATACAAAACTGTCTGCGCTTGTAGATATCGGCCGCGTCGATGAGAAAGACATTTTGCCTCGTGAAGACAGCTTACTGGATCTGATCCGCGTCGCTTGTTATATCAAAGATGTGGACAAGGGTCTTGAGCTTGTGCAAAAGTTCAACGACATGGGCTATGAAACGTCCCTAAATATCATGGCTCTTTCCCACGTGATGGAAAACGAGCTGATTGAAGCTTTCGAAGAAATTAACAAAAGCCCGGTTGACGTTGTCTACATTGTAGACTCCTACGGCAGCATGGCTCCTAAGGATATTGATTACCTAGTAACCAAATTCCAACGCCTGCTTCCTGAAAAAGAGCTCGGCTTGCATATGCATAACAACATGCAGCTTGCTTTCGCGAACACGATTACCGGCGCATCCAGTGGCGTAACCTTCTTGGACTCCTCCGTGTACGGAATGGGTCGCGCTGCAGGAAACTGTACGACAGAATTGCTGCTCAGCCACTTGAAAGGCGCGCGCTACGACATCCGTCCAGTGCTCGAGATTATTGAAAAGCACATGATCACGATGCGTGAGAAATGGGATTGGGGCTACCTCATTCCTTACATGATCGTAGGTGCACTCGATGAGCACCCGCGCACAGCGATGGCGCAGCTCAGCTCCGCAGAAAGAAATAACTTCGTAGATTTCTATGACCGTTTGACATCCGTTGAGACAGCGCCTGTTATTAAAAAAGGCTAATCCGTTCTCCGAAATAACCCCCTTGTCGACCATTCATAAGGCATCGCCTTTGAGTGTCTCAGCAAGGGGGTTTTGGCATTTACGCACAGTTGTTATTTGATAATTTTGGCTGACACGACGTAGTCCTCCGCATATTCCCGCTCAATCAGGAATGTGAAATCCTCTTCCTCCCGGCGCACGCTCCCTTTTTTGCGGAATACTTCTATATATTCACTGTCAATAAGCTGTGTACAATGCTCATCCGCATAGATCAAGCCGCTCTCCAAACGTTTGAGCGCTTCGACCATCACTTCGCGCGACTTTAATCCGCCTTCGATTTCCACATAGACTCTTCCGGTCGCGTCATGATCCTGCAGCAAAATCGCCACTCGCTGTATGGCCTTGGCGCGTGTTCTTTTATTCGGTGATATGCTCATCTGTTCTGCTCCTTTATCAGTCTTCTCAGTGCTAGTTTATGTCACAAAGGGTGAACGCGGACTAGGCATATGAACGCTCTATGCAAGACTGGGCTGCAGGGGCTTCGAGTGCATGTATGTAAAACCGGGGAACCTGAGAAACTAAGACGAGGAATGGACGCCGCTATTTAGCGGGAGCTGGGAGTGAAATCTTTTCGCATGAGCCGCATATTGCTGATCGAGGACGAAGAACGCATCGCTCGCGTGCTGAAGCTGGAGCTTGAGCATGAGGGTTATGAAGTACATACGCAATCAGACGGGCGCACAGGACTGGATGCTGCCTTATCTGAGCCCGAGTGGGATCTTATTCTGCTGGACGTTATGCTCCCTGAGCTCAGCGGCCTTGAGGTTCTGCGCCGTATACGCCA
Source organism: Paenibacillus planticolens (assembly GCF_013141725.1). GTDB lineage: Bacteria > Bacillota > Bacilli > Paenibacillales > NBRC-103111 > Paenibacillus_E > Paenibacillus_E planticolens. The sequence goes on from NZ_WHNZ01000048.1 coordinate 105,597, forward strand.
GGTAAACGCTATTCTGCCTATTATTTTGCTGACGGCTCGCGATGCCGTGTCGGACAGGGTCAGCGGATTGGATCAAGGAGCAAACGATTATGTTACGAAACCTTTTGCCACGGTCGAATTGCTGGCACGCATCCGCAGCCTGCTGCGGCAGCGAAGCTTGCAGGATCAGCCGGCAGAGGAGCCTTACTCGCTGAAAATCGACGACTTAACGATGGACTTGAAAAGCCGGTCCGTAGTCCGAGAAGGGGCGGCTATTGAGCTTACGCCAACGGAGTTTGAGCTGCTGCGCTTTCTCATTCAGCACCAGGATGAAGTGATGACGAGGGAACAGATTATTTCCGAGGTTTGGGGTTACGATTTCGTGGGCGACACGAACGTGGTTGACGTCTATATTCGTTATCTGCGGCAAAAAGTGGACAAGCCCTTCTCCTCCAAGCTGATACAGACGATCCGCGGGGTCGGTTATTTGATGAAGGCAGAGCCCTCGCAAACTGAGGAGGCAGATGACGGATCTGTCGCAAAAGAGAAGCCCTTATGAGTCTCAAGCTGAAAATTACATTAGGCGTTACCGTCGGGCTTATGCTGATCCTTTTTATCAGCTTTACCTTTGTCTACTATATGTTCATTCGGGTGACAACCAAAGGTGAAGCCGATTTGCTCAAGGAAAAGGCTAAAGCGCTGTTGATGAAGGATTTGCCGAGTCATCCGGAGTATTGGCAGAACAATTCTCAGATGGAAGAGCTCCTTATCCCGCAGGAAATGCTTCGCTATATCGCTCCGGATTCGAAAGTCATCCATCAAATTTATTCGGACGAAAAGCTGCTTCGCTACCCCGTCACCTATGTGAACAAAGAAACGGTAACGGTAGAAACCGCGTCGGACGGAATTTTTGTTTTTGTCAAAATGCCTGTTTTTAAAGAAGGGCATCAAATCGCTACTCTAGAAATTGGCCGGAGCTTGCGAAGATTGGGCGAATATGCGGACATGCTCATCTCTGTCCTACTTTTAACCTCCATTGGAACGTTGATTCTGGCTCTCATCGGGGGTTATTTCTATACGAACGTCCTCTTCCGCCCCCTCCAGCATTTCGTTAGCACTATGCAGAACATTGAGCAGAGCGGCTCTTTCCGGCATATCCCCCTGCCTGCGAAGAAGACGAACGATGAAATGATATTGCTTGGCGCCACATTCAATAGAATGATAGACAGGCTGCAGGACATGTTTCAAAAGCAGGAGCAATTTCTTGCCGATGCCTCCCATGAGCTGCGCACACCGCTGACCATCATTGAAAGCTATGCAAGTTTGCTGCGAAGATGGGCTTCCCACGACGAGACATTGCGGGAAGAAGCGCTCGAAGCCATTATTTCCGAATCTGCCCAGCTGAAGCTGCTTACCCAAAATCTGCTTTCCCTCACGGATGTTGTCCGGGAAAACTGTGAGCAGGAGGTTACCTTCGATCTGCTTCCTCTTGCCCGGCAAATCGTGACTTCGCTTCGCATCACATCCGGCAGAGAAATCGAGATACAGTCGGAGCCGGATCAACAAGAGCTCCAAATGGCGGGCGACTCTAATAAAATTAGGCAGCTGCTTATTATTTTGCTTGATAATGCGCTTAAATACAGCCAACAAAAAGTCATCCTCTCCATCGGTCTCACCGAAGACCAGTGGGTCGTTCTCGAAGTCATCGATCAAGGCATCGGCATTGCTGAAAGCGATATCCCTCACCTGTTCGACAGGTTCTACCGCAGTGATAAAGCAAGGAATCGCAAGCAAGGCGGCGCAGGATTAGGACTCGCTATCGCCCAGCATATCGTGCAGAAGCATGGGGGGTCCATTGAGCTCAAAAGCCGCTTGGGAGAAGGGACTTCCGCTATTGTGAAGCTGCCGGCAACGTGTCAATAAAAACTTTTTAATAGGATTCTCATGGTTTTCTCAGAAAACACAAAAAATCCAGCCATACCACACAGAAAGGGATTACAAGGTAAATAATAGGCGGAATTTCATCTGGTATACTTGGGTCATGTCAACGAAACAGCCACAAGTTACTCATATAGAAGAGTCTGGCGAAGCAATTCCAAACAACTCAACTCTAGGAGGAAACCAAGATGAAAAACCAACATAACTGGTACAAAAAACTAGCATTAACGGCGCTGACCGTTTCCATAGGACTTTCTGCAGGTATGATTTCCGCACCTCATCAAGCTGACGCAGCGACGAATACAACAACCATTCAAGCATCGGCTACGGCAACTTCCCGTGCCAGCCAAGTCATCAGCATCGGTAAGAAGTACCTGGGAAGACCGTACCAATTCGGGGCAAAAGCAGGCCAGACCAACACATTCGACTGTTCGTCTTTCACGCAATATGTATTCAAACGCATAGGCGTTAACTTGCCGCGGAATTCCAAAAGCCAATCCAAAGTAGGCACTTACGTATCCAGAAGCAACCTTCGCGCTGGCGATCTCGTGTTCTTCTCGATCCCGGGCAAACCGGGCGTTATTAACCATGTAGCCATCTACATGGGGAACGGCAACATCCTGCACACTTACGGCGCCGGCGGCGTGCGTATTACGAAGCTTTCAAGCGGAACTTGGTCATCCCGTTACATGACCGCTCGCCGCGTGCTTTAAGAAAATAAACCAGGAGCTAAGCGCGTATACGTGCTTAGCTCCTTTTTTTACTGCTGCCACTTCCTATTGTCGATATCCCTAAGAGGAAGGGAACTACAGGGCGCTATTTGGGCTCGATAGGCTGTTTTCAGGTTCTTGGAGGAACTACAGGGACTTATTAGCACCAAGTAACCTTCACACCGCGTTAAGTTAGCGAAATAGCGGAACAGAGTTCCCTCTAAATGGCCAACTGGCTTATTTCAAGGCAAATAGCGGACTATTGTTCCCTTTCTCCCCACAAGCACTACTCATTCCTCTTAATACCGGATATACGACTCAATATAATTTTCCTTCAATCCGCGTTTACGCACCTTGATCTGCAGCTGACGCTGTTTGTAGCTGACTCTTGCCGTTCTTGGAAGCACAAGCGTCGGCATCTTCACAATCCGGCTCTTGCCGTTTAGAAAGCCGCTCAGCTTCAGCTGATTTGATTTTACAAACACCCGAAGCGCCCTTGGATCTTCGTCTTTAGCGACTTTCACTTTAATAATGACATGTTCATGCGTTTCAAACACTTCCGCACCGAAGGAGTCGTGAGACGAAACGTTCGCATCCATAACCGGCATCGCTTTTTTCAGCATGTCCTGTACATATCCCTCAACCCACGTCATATTATCTAGAAAGGTCTGCCCTTTTTCACCGAAAGGCAGCTTTTGCCCAAGAAACTTTTCGATTTGCTCCCACTTCAGCCAAGGATGGCGATTAAACCCGCTCAAACCCATCACCTCATTTTCTCTTGCAGTATATGTGCCTGCGTCCTGATGTGACACCAATCTGATTTACAGGACACATCTGGGCGAATACCCTCATATACTGCATGGTGATAAGCCTGAGGCAAGGGAGGCCGAAAATGCCATCTATCGTAGGTAATGTAAAGATCCTCAGCGTCGGTTCCAGCTCTGTCGTCCAATTCGGCGACACCTTCATCATCGCGCCTAACAGTTCCGCCAAAACATTCGCAGGCGCAGGCTCCTTTAATACAGGAGATTTCCCGCGTGTCTATAATGTGTACAGTGCAACCATCACGAACGATTCGGATCTTATCGAAACCAACGCCACTAGCGGATTCATCGTCTAGGATGAGCGATTCCAAGCATAGCGGGGTGTTCCTCCTCCATGAACATGATCATTCATCAAACCATCATGATTCAAAATCTGAAAGTGAACTCCGTGGCCAACTCCTCCGTCCTCCAAATCGGCACCGCGGGATCCATTCGTTCATTATCCAATCTATATAATACAGGCGGCTTTGTTGAGCCTACCCCAGAGCTTGGTTCCAGCCCGGTAAACCCGGTTGCTCTCGTTCGTTTGCCTCCTCCAAGCTGACGGCGCTGCCCTCGGTGCCGCAAGCATCAGCATTCTTGCCATACAAAGCTTCCACATGAAACCGGAAGGAGGTGCCATACATGCATAACTCAATCACATGGCAGCAGTGGGCCCAGCAGCTCTCCGCCTATATTGAAATGCAGAAGCAGCGTATCGATAAACTGGAGCAAACGGTCACCAAGCTGCAAGCCGAACTCAACGCTCTAAAAGACCAAAAACGATTCCACATTGATAAAATCGAATATAAATTCGATCAGCTCAAAGTCGAAAAGCTGGAAGGAACCTTAACCATAGGCATCAGCCCGAGTTCGCTGGACAATGTCGAAGATTTCACGGTCAATGGCGCCCCGGTAGGCAAGGATGCCGGGCAGGATCAGAATCCTTTCCATCAAGGATCAGGGCAGGAGCTCGGGATCGGGCCTGAGCAGGCTGACATTAGACAAGGGCCCACGAATAACCATCAGGGGACCAGCATAAAGCAGACGGTTACCAACAGCATTTCCCATTATCTGCAGTATGAGCTCCACTCCGATATGCTGAATCTGGAAAATAAGTACCAGTATCATCTGGATGAAGATTACAAAGACCTCATCGTTGAAGATATTCGTAAACAACTGGATACCCGCATCCAACATTATGTCAACCAATACCGCGGCGTCGGCTTCAAAGAACCAATGGAAGCTGTAACGACCAGCATTATTGATAAAACAAAGCAAGACATCATCAGTGCGATTGAAAGTTACCTATCAAGTCTACCAAGAAAAGAGGGCTAGCTATGCTGAATTTGCAAGTGGAAAACAAACAGATTTTCGTCGGTGATGTCCGCATCGTCGGGGTGGCCAGTTCATCCATCTTCCTCATTGGCGATACGGAAGTGATCTCCCTGTCTTCCATGTTCGACACGCCTCCGGAAGCCGTCATTATATCGCCATTCGTCCCCCTCCCGTCAGAGGTGTAAGCGGTGGCTCGCCTTTCTATCGTTGGTTGTGTCCGTGTGACTTCCATTAGCTCAAGCAGCGTCATGCAGGTAGGGGATAACGTTCAGTCTGCGCTGGAAACCAAAGTCTTCGCTGTGCAGCGCGAAGTTCCGATCTATTTCGGAAACGAGGGCAGTTTTGCGGCATACCCTTTCTTTCGGCGTCCTTTTCCCGTTCCTCAACCGCCTGAACCTTTCACAATGTGTGTGGATAACTTAGGATCATTCATCCGGGTGCGGGACGTCCGTATCGTAGAAGTATCTTCCTCATGTTTATTCCAGATTGGCAGCAGCCGCATCATCGGCGCTGAAGCGCGGGTCATAAACATCCGCCAATTCGTTACCAATAAGCCCGGTCCCAAAGGACAAACCACCTTTGTCAAATTGCAGAGCGAAGACGACATCGGCAACGCCCCGCCCGCAATCAAGCCTCCGGAAGGCTTATAACGGCACGAAAACAAAGAACCGCCCCCAGGGGAGCGGTTCTAAAGCGGCTCACTTCGTGAGCAGCGGCTGTGCGCGATTAAGCAGCACCGCCATCTCGGCGCGCGTCAAAGACGCGCCGGGGCGGAACGTGCCGTTCGCAAAGCCGTCGACAAGGCCGTTGCTGCTCATCGCAGCAATGGCCTCCGCCGACCAGCTGTCTGCCGGCACGTCAGAAAAGCGCTTCGCCGCGGTGCCACCGCTCGGCGAAGTCAACTTCAAAGCGCGGGAGAGCAGCATGCTCATCTGCTCCCGCGTCATGATCTGATCCGGCGCGAAGCGGTCATCGCTGATCCCTTGGAGCAGCCCGCTTTGCTTCGCGATCTGAATATCCTGATACGCCCAGTGGGTGGCAGGCACATCCTTGAACGAGCCGCTGCCGGCGGCCGAGCTCTGCAAGCCGAGTGCGCGCACGATAATCGTCGCGGCTTCTGCCCGCGTGAGCGCCGCATCCGGTGCGAACAGATCTGCAGCGGTGCCGAGCATCCAGCCGCGGTTCGCCACGGCGAGAACGGCATCTTTCGCCCAATGATTTTGCACGTCCGTGAAATAGAAGCCATCGGCCCATAGGTCATAATAATTCCAAGTGTCGGCTGTCTCTTGATTCAGGCTCCAGCTTCCGGTGCCTTTCAAATTGTACTTGCTGACCAGCTTCAGCTTTCCCTTCAACGATTGCTCGTTCTCAAACCAAACGGTATAGTCGCCTGGCTCCAGCTTTTTGCCATTAATACTAGTCACTGCATCGGTGGGACGGATGGTAAAAGTAGCGACAGGCGATTGGCTGGCTGTATCAAAACGAACCGTTCCCCCGTACGTATCGATGAGCTTGCTAATCGTTTGCGCAGATACGCCTGAGCCGTTAGCGGCTGCGTTCTGATTCCAGTACCTTCCGTAGAAGGGAATCCCCAACACAATTTTATCCCCGGATGCCTGTGAAAGCGCATATTGAATCGATTTCTCCACAAAGGGCAAACCAGCCACAGGCCCAGGTGTCGGATCTCCCGGATAGCTTTCGTCATAGGCCATAACCATTAAGTAATCGCTGACGGCCGCTAACGCCTTATAATCATATAAACCTATCCATCCCGTTTTCGTTCCTGTCGGATTAGCAGCCACGGCAACGGATACTTCTTTGTCGCTCCCAAGCTTATTGCGGAGCAATCTAACCAGATCGGTATATTTATCCCGGTAGGCGGCATCTACATTCTCAATATCCAATTGAATACCGTCAAGGTTGTAATCCTTAATGACCTTAACGATTTGGTCCGACAGCGCTTCGCGATTATCAATCGCTTTCCCCCCTAGCACCGAATCAAAATCGTTGCTAAGAAAAGGCACAACCCGCTTTCCTCTCTGATGCATGTCCGAGATGAAAGAAGCTTGCAAGGTGTCGGATAATTGTAAACCGCCGTCTGCGTTTATTTGAAAGTAGCTGGGCGCAACAACGTCGAGCGTTTGCCCGCTTTTATCCACTTGTGACGTATACGAGCTCGGACTCCCGAAATACATATAAGACATATTGAACTTACCCTGGGCCGAACTTGCTTGAGCCTCCGCGTCGTGCGGTTCCGAGCTTGCCGCTATCGTCAGTATCCCCGCTGCTGCTAATACAACAACGAATTTACGCCATCGCCTGTTGGCTGCCTGCATTAAATTCATCCTTCCTTTATCTTATTGTTATTACTCTATCATCCTAGAAATCCAATAAATAGGCTAGGAGTAAATATTGGTGAACGCAAAAAACCGCTATAGAGCAGGCACTAAGCTCCATAACGGTTCATTGTTATTCTTCTATTCATCCATAGCTTGTTGATAGAATTGGAAGTGATTCCTGCCCATTCCCTTCACTTGATAGAGGGCGATATCCACTTCTTTCAACATGCGCGATGCCTCCGTTTTATCGGAGTGATACATCGTAATTCCCATACTGACGGTAGCTTTAAACTGTTGGTCCTGAATGTCCCAGAGCTGATCCACGCAATGCAGAATCCGCTGCGCCACGTTGATCACATGCTCCTCGCAATCTACGCCAGGCAAAAGAATCGTGAACTCGTCGCCGCCCATCCGGGCAAACAGATCGACCTCGCGAAGGCAGCCTTGAATGCGGTGGGCAAAACTTTGCAAGAAAGCGTCACCTACATCGTGTCCCATCGTGTCATTTATCATTTTAAAATCATCAATATCGACATATAAAAGCGCAAAAGGCTTATTCGTCCGTTTCGCCTGTAAAAGCATTTGCTGCAGATGCTCCTTAAACCGCCGCCGGTTAGGCAGCCCTGTAAGAGGATCATGGAATGCCATGGCGATTAGCCGGTTCTCATGATTTTTGCGCAGTGTAATGTCGTTCAGCACAAACGATATCTCCAATAGTGTACCGTCTTCATGACAGATCGGCAGCGCGGTGCATTCAAACCAGTTGCAGCTCTCGCTTGTACCCTTCATAAGAAATTCCAGCTTACTGCTGCTTTTCGTCTGCAAGGTTCTGATAAACATTTTATGTAAATCCATACGGTATTCAGAATCAATAAATTCCACAACTTGTTGAAAATCTTTAGGAATAAAGCCGATCACCGGGTTAAAACTTTTGGACGCATAGGTTAAATTCCCATGAACATCGAATATGCAAAATAAATCCCAAGCCTGCTCGATAAATTGGCGTACGAAGTTATCCTTCTGCAACCATGGATGTGTGACAGGACTCAAATCAGCCGAATGACTCATTACTTTCGCCGCCCCCTTCCCTATTCCAGCATAGAGACAAGGGTAGATTAGCATGGGAACATAAAAATTTCATAAAGACTTGCTAAAATTTACGTCAAATACTGGTATTTTTCGCCTATTTCCATCACATTTCGCCATCCTTCGGGAATCCAGGTAGTGCTCAGTACCTGCATCCCCTCTGAAACCGCACCAATCTCGTAAGATGTCAATAAAAGGATAGAAATTTTTAGGAGAATCGTTCTATAATAAAGCTAGTATTTGCGAGCGGGAACTCCGCTCCCATCATGAGCCGTTCCGTTACTGAGGAGGATTTCTAGTATGGCAGGTGAAACAATTTTAGTGGTGGATGACGAGCAGGAAATTGTCCAATTGATCCAGCTCTATTTAAATAGAGAAGGATACAAGGTCATCAGCGCCAACAATGGACAAGATGTTTTCGAGATCGTTAAAGAACACAAGCCCGATCTTATTGTTCTCGACATTCTGCTGCCGGGACTTGATGGCATAGAGGTTTGCCGTCAGCTGCGCAAAACCAGCAATACGCCAATTTTATTCATTTCCTGTAAAAGTGAAGATATCGATATTATTCTCGGGCTCAGCATGGGCGGCGACGACTATATGACGAAGCCTTTCAGCCCTAGTCAACTTGTGGCAAGGGTGAAAGCCCTGCTGCGCCGTAATTCCATCCGCGAACAGCATCAAGACGATCCGCAGCTCGTGAAGTTTCCGGGTCTGGAGATCGATCTGGTCAGCCACATTGTCCGTGTCAACGGGCAGACCATCTCGCTGTCGGCCAAGGAATTCGACTTGCTTTCCTTAATGGCCAAAACCCCGAACCGGGTTTACAAAATCGAGCACTTGTTTGAGCTTATCTGGAGCCTGGATAGTATGGGCGACCCGCGAACGCTCATCGTACATATCAGCAATCTGCGCAAGAAAATTGAAGTGAATCCGGCTGAGCCCAAGTACATCATTACCGTTCGCGGCGTCGGATACAAGTTTAACGGTTCATTAGTCTAGAACAGCCGGTCCCACCAAGCCGAGAAGTGATGCTGAACGGGCACAGCGGCTGCCGCTATGATAAGAGCCGGAAGCATATTGGCGACATTGATTTTTTTGATTTGAAGAAGATTGATGCCTACCCCAATAACCAGCACGCCGCCAACAGCTGTAATTTGGACGATCATCGCGTCCAGCGACGCTTGACTGAAGGCCATGGCGATCACCGTTGCCGCGAGAGCAATCGTTCCCTGCATGACGAACACGGACACAGCGGAGAAGATGACGCCAATCCCTAAGGTAGAAGCGAAAATAATGGATAAAAATCCGTCCAGCAATGATTTGGTGTACAAAATATCATGATTATGACGGAGGCCGCCGTCCAGCGGACCCAGTATAGCCATAGCTCCGATGCAGTATACAAGCGTACAAGTCACGAATCCTTCCGAGACGCTGCCGCGTTGGTCCGATGAACCTTTGCGCATCCGGGCCTGCAACCAGTCGCCAAGCTGACCAAGCCTGTACTCGATGCGAAGCAGTTCACCAAGAATGCCGCCGATGACGACGCTTAGTATGACAAGCACGATTTGGCTCGATTTGAGAGCCATCGTAATCCCCAGCACAGTAATTGCGAGGCCCAGGCCCTGCATCACTGTGCTTTTTATGCCTTCTGAGATGCGGGGCAGCAGAAGCCCCAACAATCCCCCAATGATAATGGCGATAGCATTCACTATCGTCCCCCATAACGCCATCCTGTTCATTCCCTTTCTGTCTGACAAAGTCTGTAGCCTGTGTATGACAACCTTTTTATTCTACATGATTCAGCTCATAATTTCCTCCATCCTTGGAAATGGTATGGATAAGCAACAGGAAAGGAGGAATACGGCATGTCTAAAGACAAATCGATGGACCCCATGACAGGCGATACGGTGGAGACAGACGGTGTTTATGCCAATGAGGCAGGACAAGAGGTAACCCTCAAGCGCGGCAATGAGTTTCCTGCGGACCTCGTGCTGGGCCGCACGACTTGGGAGCTGCAGGGCTTTGCAGAAGAAGCCGAGATTGATCACGACCAAACGGAGCTTAATCCAATGCGCAAGCGTGCGGATACGCGAACCTAATCTTAGAACCGGGCTGCGAGCGATGCAGCTCGGTTTTTTGCCTCATTATGATATACTAGGGGGATGATATCAAACGCTGGGGGAACAAGCATGAACGGGAAACGAATCATTATAGTAACTGGCGGAACACTTGGCGATTGGGCCCTGGAAGTCATCCAAGAGAATGACATATTGGTGGGCTCTGACCGAGGGGCCTTATATTTAATTCAGCATGGCTACAAGCCGCATATTTCTTTAGGGGATTTTGATTCGGTGACGGCGGAGGAATTAAACCTTATTCGTTCTTCAAGCCTTTCGTTCATCGAATGCGATCCGGTTTACAAAGATTTGACCGATACCGAAATGGCCTTCAATTGGGCGCTCGCTGAGCAGCCGGAACAGATCATCCTGTTAGGTGCGCTGGGCACGCGCTTCGATCACTCATTAGCCAACGTACATCTGCTGCGTAAAGGTACGGAGCTCGGCATTTCGTGCTCCATTATAGATGCCAACAATCAGATCCTCGTTATGAACCAATCGACACGCATTGAACGTGGGCGCTATACGCACATCTCTCTGCTTCCGCTCAGTCTGGAAGTAACAGGCATCACGCTCCACGGTTTCGCATATCCGCTTCATCAAGCGAAGCTTGAGATCGGACAATCCCTCGGGATCAGCAATATTCTTCAGGAACCGGAAGGTCTAATCGAGATTCGCACAGGCCTTCTCCTTGTTATTCAAAGCAAAGATTAATCTCTTTCGCTGATCAGGTATAATTCTCCCAACCATTGCTTACAAATAGAGTAATAGAATATTCCTCTAGAATGGTTGGTGTACCGATGAGTTTTCCAAGAAAGGGAATTCTGGGCTATTCGTTATTTATCGGGGTTTACACGATAGTGCTGCTGCTCTTAACCAGCTGTCTTTCCGCCGCGAACAACCGGTCTGAAAGGACAGTCGCTTTGTCCGCCGCTTCCTACACATATGAAGGACAAGCCCTCGTCCAGACTGAAAAGGAAGCTCCTTCAGACATCCAAGCGCATGAGGCGGACAAGCCGCCGCCGCCCGAACCTGAGCCTGTCGTTGCAAATGAACCTGGCGCCGATTCCGACGCGGCTGTCAACGCGGGAGATCCCCTGCTTCTTCCGCTCGCCGTGGACACGAAGTCCGCGACGCCTACCGTTACGTCGGAAACTTACGTCCCTTTGGTTCCGCCTGCGGGCAAGCCTTCGTCAAAAGTCAGCATCCCTGTGCTTAACTATCACAGTGTGGCGATTGACCCAGGGAATATCGTCGTTATTCCTCCTGACAAGCTGGAAGCGCAAATGGCTTATTTGCACGATCATGGCTACACCCCTCTGACTCTCGAAGCCTTTATTCGTCTCCTGGAAGGAGACCGTTCCGAGAAATCCCCGGAGAAGCCGGTGCTGCTCACGTTCGATGACGGATACCTCGATAATTACGAGGAAGCGATGCCCATTCTGGCTAAATACGGCTTCCCCGCCACCCTCTTTGTTTCTCCTGGCATGACGGAGCAGGACGGCTATCTCAATTGGGAGCAAATAAAGAAGATGCAAGCTGGTGGCTGGGATATTCAGCCGCACGGCATGTCGCATCCTCACCTCCCGAAGCTTTCGGCGGACGAGCAAGCCTATGAAATCGTGGAAGCCAGGAAGCAGATCGAGGAACGGCTTGGAACCAAAGCGGATATCTTCTGCTATCCGTATGGCGAATACAACAAAACGACGCTGAAACTTCTTCAGCATCACGGGTTTCGGTATGCTTTTACAATCGATCAAGGCTTTGCAACAAACGAGCAGTCCCCTTACCTGCTAAAACGGATTTTTGTTAACGGCGAGGAAAATCTAAACGCTTTCGCAGCCAAGCTTCCTAAACTCAAGTAGGAGGCTTTTCTTTTTATAAACATGGTCCAAAATATCTACTTTTATAGTATAATATGCCTAATTAACAAAGAGGAGCATCTCCATGTCGCAACCAAATAAACGCTCCAGTTTCAGAATTCACCTCCAAATCCCATTAACCGCCATGTTCAAGATTATTGGGATCAAAAATAAAGCTACCGACACCAAACACTCCAAAATCATGATCAAGGATATCAGCGCCGGCGGCATCCGCATGCATACCCCCTTGAATCTTCCTACGGAGATGAGCCTGCTGCTGGAGTTTACTTTCCATCTGTTTCATCAGGAAATGAAAATTCTGGGCATTATTAAACGAAAAACGATGCTGAAACCATCCCTCTATGAGTATGGGATTGAGTTCAGCATCGCAGATCCGACTATCGAGCAGCAGCTGACCAGTCATCTGATTCTGTTAGGATCTCGTTTAAGGCACACCGATGTACTGGCAAGCTGCAGCTTCTGTTCCGATGATGATATGACAGATATTTTCTCAACAACTTACGACATTACATAGCGGCAGCAAGCTTTTGGACGAACTGCTCCAAGTAGCGCTGATCGATTTCATCAAAACGGCTCAGGCTAGGGCTATCGATATCCAACACGCCGATCAACTCTTCCCCTCGAAGAATCGGAACGACGATTTCCGATTGGGAGGCGGCATCGCAGGCGATATGGCCGGGAAATGCGTGAACGTCCGGTACAAGCACCGTTTCCCGGCGCGCGGCAGACGTACCGCAAACTCCTTTACCCAGCGGAATCCGAACGCAAGCCGGCAAGCCTTGGAACGGTCCCAGAACGAGTTCCTCCTTCTCTTGCGCAGTGTCCAGCAAATAAAACCCTACCCAATTGATATCCGTCAAAAATTGTCCGAGCAGCGCCGCGGCATTCGCTAAATTGGCAATTCTGTTCGGCTCGTCATGTATCAAGGCTTCAACTTGCTGAATCAGCAAGGCATAGTTGTCTTCTCTCGTTCCTTCGTAGCTCGACTTCGCAAACATCGATTATCATCCTTCTTCCTCATCTATCATTCTTGCCTTCTCATCATACCAAAAAGTGTTCATTCGCGCCAAAGAGTAAGATCGTTAGGAAGTAATTTTCTATGTTTGAATGCGAGTGCAGCTTCGCTGCTTGTTCGAGGACAGAATCGGAACTGGCTTCGCAGATGCGGTTCAGATGGTACTTCACTCACGTGATCAAGGCCTTAAACAGCCTTGCTATGTTGTATTCTGTACAACGATATGGCCAAGAAAGGGCCTCAGATCTCTTCTTCATTGTACTATGTGCAACATTTTCGCAGGAATTGGGCTGATTTGGGCTTTTTTCGTTAAAATGATTGTATTTTATACAATGGAAGGCGAGCTTGTAGGGGGAATGCAGCGTTTTTATTGCACAATGTACAACGAAGGTTATTAACTGCAGCACTCATGGGTGTGTTAGGCAAAGATGAGGCGTGTTGGGACGCGTTGG
>NZ_WHNZ01000049.1 GCF_013141725.1 Paenibacillus planticolens
GAACGATTGCTCGTCCGAGTATTTGAAAGCTGAATAGCTCATTGACTTGCTAGCGAGATTATTCATCTCATTTATAGTCGATTGCTCGACTGTGCTTACTCACTCGTTGTTCAGTTTTCAAAGATCAATTTCTTTCGTTCACCGCCGCGTTACCGAAGCAGCGAAAAGTAATATACCATGTCGAAATTTGATTTGCAAGCATTTTTTTAAATTCTTTTTTAAAGCATGTTTCCTACCGCTATTACCTGCAATTACCTGGGTCAAATCGGCAGATTAGCAATATACCATGGTTCCAACAGGATTACAACCTCCTGATCGGACTTTCTCATCGATATTGCTAGCCTGCCTCCTGACATGGTCTATAGCAGCAGCTTTACAACGCTATATTCAATACCAGCTTGTAAAAACGGAAGAAGTCCCATAAGCTAACGGAATTGCGGCTCCAACCATCAGAATGGGCCCCCACCAGGTGAAAAAGGAGATCCCCAGGCACAAGCTTATGAAGATCAGCGCAGGCAGCACAAGTATAGGCGTTGTTAATTGGAGTGCTTGATGTTTCGCCGTATCCTGAATAGGAAAAAGGTTCAGAAATGGCGCCGTTAATTCATCCTTACAAAAGGATTTCCGCCAAAATGCCAGCACGCATGCCGCAAGAATCCAGATCGTAATTTTGAGAGGTCCCGGCAAAATAAACATAGCCGCACTAATCAGAACGGCAAACTGTATCGTTTGCTTCCATTGAGTGCTATTTCTAAAAAAGGATTTGGCTAATAAATCAGCAATTCCGTTGCCGGCACCTTTTCCTTTGAACAAGCGCTGTGAACTTCTAAATAATAGAGGACGCCTCCGCCTCGGTTTTCTTTTTCGTTCCATCACACGAATCAACATCAGAGAGACGATCCGCATCCGAGCATCTCTTTCTCTGGCGATATCTGCAGAGAAGGCCCCTTTCTCTTGCAAACGTATTTTGCTTAGAAACACAACCAGTCCCAGAAGAAGCAGCAGAATCGCCCAAATATAATTCGCGCTATGACTTACCCCCGTAACTAGCATTTGATATAGAAAGAACAGCCCGGCAAAACCCACGACCCGCAGCAGCCAAAGCAAGATCCCCTGTATACGAAGTGCAAGCAGCTGGCGAAGCAAGCCTAAATTTATTTTCAACAGATAGGTAAGCAACCAGAAACAAACAATCTGAGGCACGCCAAAAGCATACGTCTGAACCAGCAAAGGAAGAAAAACGAGCGTCAAAAGCAGCGTCGTGATCCCCTGCAGCACAAGTGAGTATCTGTATCCAAGGAGCATGAGATGCTGAAACCAACGCCGGTTCTGCCTGAGAAAAAGCTGATCCCCTTCCTCAACAAAATATCGAATCGTTCCAAGCCAAGCGAATAGATAGAAAACCGTGCCAACCAAAAACAGCGGTATCCAACTAAACCAGGAAGGCTGAGCCGCCCACCAAGAGTAGTATTGATAGCCAGCCACAATCATCAGCGGAATAACAAAGTAGAAAGCGATCACCCAATCCACCGCTGTTCGTAATGCTTTATACTGGTAAAACCAATCCGAGCGAACCCTTCTTGCAAAAAGTTGGAAGGAGTTTTTCATCATACGGTCCCCCCTCTCATAATAAGGAATGGAAGCAGTCGAATAATGGCGCATCCGGCAGGCCGCATTGCTTCCTAATATCCTGCAAGGAGCCGTTGGCCACCAATCTGCCGCCTGACAGAAGCACAAACGAACTGCAAATCTTTTCTGCAGTGTCTAACACATGTGTACTCATCAAAATTCCAGCGCCTCGCTTACGTTCCTCATCCAGCATCCCTAAGAAATCTTTGATCGCCTTCGGATCCAACCCAATGAAAGGCTCATCGACAATATACACATCCGGTTTATTCAAAAAGCCCAGGATCAGCATGATTTTCTGCTGCATCCCTTTAGAAAATTTCCCAGGCAATTGATGTTTCTCATCCAGCAGCCGGAACCGGTGCAAGAGATCATCCGCACGTTCCAGAAATACTGTTCGATCCAGTTCGTAAACAGATGCGGCGAATTCCATATGCTCCCATAACGTCAACTCATCGTACAGAATCGGATGCTCCGGGATATAAGCGTAGCTTTTTCGCTCACCCCTAAAAGAGATTTGACCTTTGAAATCCTTCAACAAACCTAGGATGCTCTTAATCGTCGTGCTTTTGCCGGCTCCATTCGGACCTAACAGACCTACCAGTTCACCTTGCCGCACCTCAAAATGAATATTTTTAATGATATCCGGAACCTCATCATAGCCGGCTTGATCGATATGTACTTCTAATACAGCTGCTTGTTCTTCTGACATTCGCGGCCACGTTCCCTTCTACCTTCATCCTATATATGGCATCTTCACATTTCTGCCACTTTTTTTCAAGCTGGTACTTTTCGACGTTATGGGTTATGTCCTTCTGCTTTTTGCACTTTCTGGTCTTAGCCAGCTGCCGCCGTCATAAAATGTTAAGTGAACCACGGAACCATCCTTACGCGAGGGGGGTACTTATGTCCGGACAGAACGAGCATGGATCGGCTTATTTTGAAAAAATGCTGAATATCATAGATGTCGGCGTTCATCTCATTGATCGTAAAGGAATCACCATTTTCTATAATGATAAGATGGCCGAAACGGATGGGCTGAAAAGGGAGCAGGTTGTCGGGAAGAACTTTTTTGAGCTATTTCCCTCCTTAACCAATGAAACGAGCACCTTCATGAAGGTGCTGCAAACCGGCACGGAAATCAGGGAGAAAATCCAAACCTATGTCAGTGTCACGGGCAAAAGAATCACAACCATCAACAGTACGTACCCTCTTCATGAGCATGGTGAAATTATCGGCGCCTTGGAGGTGGCCAAAGATATTACAAGCATCGTTCATCTCCACGATCAAATTCTGGACCTTCGGCACCAGATTTATGATTCCCCTGCCAAAGACAAAAAAAGCGCAAGCTCCGCCCGCTACCATTTCAGCGATTTAATCGGCAGCAACGAAGCTTTCCAGCAGACGATCTCTTTTGCCAAAAAAGCATCGCGTACAAGCTCGCCCGTTTTGATCTGCGGTCCGACCGGCACGGGAAAGGAACTGGTAGCCCAAAGCATCCATAATGCGGGGGCCCGAAGAAACCGTCTATTTATCGCGCAAAATTGTGCGGCTGTCCCAAATGAACTTATGGAAGGCATTATGTTCGGAACAGCTAGAGGCGCCTTTACTGGGGCTGTCGACAGAGCCGGCTTATTTGAACAGGCCAATGGCGGAACGCTTTTTCTCGATGAATTGAACAGCTTGGATTTATTGTTGCAGGCGAAATTGTTGCGTGTGCTGCAGGACGGTCTTGTTCGCCGGGTTGGGGGCACGCATGAGCAGCAGGTGGATGTCCGCATCATTACCGCTATGAATATAGACCCTAGGGATGCCTTGGATAAGGGCATGCTGCGCAGCGATCTATTTTACAGATTGAATGTTGTGAATCTTACACTCCCTCCGCTCGCCAGGCGTAAAGAGGATATTCCGATTTTGACGAATCATTTTATAGATAAATTCAATGAACTGTTTGGTATGAAGATTACGGGCATCGCACCTGCGGCTTTGCAGCGTTTGCTTAACTATCATTGGCCGGGAAATATTCGCGAACTGAGCCATGCGATCGAATCGATCTATAATCTGATGGAGCTGGAGTGTGAAGTCATCGAAGAAATTCATCTTCCCGCTTCAATTCTTGGGAACTATGTGATGCGACCAGAGCAGCGGCATGAGGCGGCGGTCTCAACGGGGTTAACCGATAAGGTGAAGCAGCTAGAAAAGGAAGCGATTGTGAGCGCGCTCGCCCACCATCAATACAACGTTACCCTGACCGCGCAAGCGCTCGGCATCAAGCGCCAAGCCCTGCAATATAAACTTAATCGCTATGGCATCGTAAGAAAGCCTTAATGTCAGACTCCGCAAGGAGTCTTTTTCGCGTTATCCGGTGTATCGAGGAAATGTTGGCATGCTTTTTGCATCTTCTAATACTGAGCAAACATCATTACTGGAGGTGCCACTATGGAACGACGTCACTGGAAAGAGGTTGCACTATGGAGAAACGTCACGGATGAGCAGTGGAATGATTGGCTTTGGCAGTTGACACACACCATTCGTTCCTTGGATGATCTGAAGAAAGTCGTGAATTTGACCCCCGAGGAAGAAGAGGGCGTTCGCATATCGACGCAAACGATTCCTTTGAATATTACCCCCTATTACGCATCTTTGATGAATCCAGATGATCCGCGATGCCCGATTCGCATGCAATCTGTCCCTATTTCCGCTGAATTGCTGAAAACGAAATACGATCTGGAAGATCCTCTGCATGAGGATGAGGACTCCCCTACGCCTGGATTAACGCATCGTTATCCGGACAGAGTGCTTTTTCTGGTTACAAATCAATGCTCGATGTACTGCCGGTACTGCACGCGCCGCCGTTTCTCCGGTCAAGTCGGCATGGGCGTTCCCAAAAAACAATTGGATGACGCCATTGCCTATATCCGCAATACGCCGGAGGTGCGCGACGTTTTGCTTTCCGGTGGGGATGGGCTGCTGATTAATGACAACATTTTGGAGTATATATTGAAAAATTTGCGGGAGATCCCACATGTGGAGATTATCCGGATCGGTACACGGGCGCCGGTTGTTTTTCCGCAGCGGATTACGGAGCACTTATGTGCGATTATCCGAAAGTATCATCCGGTGTGGCTGAATACGCATTTTAACCATCCGCTCGAAATCACGGAGGAAGCGAAGAAAGCTTGCGCCATGCTGGCGGACGCCGGCGTTCCGCTGGGCAATCAGTCGGTGATTCTGGCTGGCATCAACGACAGCACCTATATTATGAAAAAGCTCATGCATGATCTAGTCAAAATCCGTGTACGGCCCTACTACATCTACCAGTGTGACCTCTCCGAAGGCATCGGGCACTTCCGAGCGCCGGTATCCAAAGGGTTGGAGATTATCGAGTCCTTGCGGGGACACACGAGTGGGTATGCTGTGCCAACCTTCGTCGTCGATGCCCCCGGCGGCGGCGGCAAAATCGCGCTGCAGCCGAACTATTTGATCTCGCAGAGCCAAGATAAAGTTATTTTGCGCAACTACGAGGGCGTGATCGTCGGGTACCCGGAGCCCAAAAATTACGTGCCTGGCCGGGCGGATGAGTATTTCAACGAAATCTACGGTGTTGAGAAGCAGCCTGAGAGCACAGGCATCATTGCGCTAATGAAAGATGAAAAATTCAACTTAGTGCCAGAAAATTTGCACCGAATCGGCCGGAGAAAAGCGTACTTGGCATCGCCGGATCACGCTTCCCTCAAGGATCGGCGGGGCAAACGGGATGAGATGAAGGATAAGCTGATGAAGGGGCAGCAGAAGGAGAGCCACACGGACGCTGCGGAAGACAGTCCGTCCTAGGAGGCGCCTGACACGGGAAACGCACAATGGGGTCAAGGTGGGCGAGGAACGGAAGTGGGAGAATGGCGGCGAGACTAAAAAGAGCAGCGGAGGTCGGGCGATGAGCCCAGCGGGAGCGGTCAGTTTGCGGCGAGCGGAGTGCGAGCAAGGAGCCCAGCGGGAGCGGTCAGTTTGCGGCGAGCGGAGGTGCGGCGAGAGCACAGCGGGAGCGAGGAGCCCAGCGGGGAGCAGTCAGTTTGCGGGGTGCGCGGAGCGGTGAGTGTGCGGGGAGGGAACTATGGTCCGTTATTCTGCGGGAAATCATCGCTTTTCCCCGTCAGAGGGAACTATGATCCCATATTTTGCCTTTCTGGTCCAAATGTAAGCATTTGGACCAGAATAAGACCCTGTAGTTCCGTCTGATGCTGAAATCAGCACATTTGGCTCAAATAGCGCCCCGTAGTTCCCCTTCGCACGAGGGTTGACGCGGTACTTTGTAAATGTGAGGCATCGCAGGTTGATGCGTTGGGGTAGCCCACTGATTGGAAACAGGCAGCATGGCGATTCCCGGCCTACTAATCTACTTTTTAAAACAAATCAGCTTCAGCTCGGTCAGCTCCTCCACAGCGTATTTCACGCCTTCGCGTCCTGTTCCGCTTTCTTTGACCCCGCCGTACGGCATGTGGTCTACGCGGAAGGTGGGGATGTCATTGATCATGACGCCTCCGACCTCTAATGCTTCGGCAGCGGCGAACGCCGTCCGCATATTTTGCGTGTATATCCCCGCTTGCAAGCCATACCTGGAGTCGTTAACCAAACGAATGGCTTCCTCGATGGTGGAGATTTTATTGATCATCACAACGGGAGCAAAAGCTTCCCGACAGGAGACGCTGCTCGCTGCATCGACATGCAGCAGGACTGTCGGATGCACGACATTCCCCTCTTTCCGGTTGCCGATTGCAACAACAGCGCCTGATTTCTCTGCATCCGCTATCCACTCCATAGCCCTCTCGGCATCACGCGAACTGATGACAGCCGATACATCCGTTTTGAAATCAAGCGGATCCCCTAATCGAAGCATCTCCGTCTGTTTGACGAACTTTCCGACAAATTCATCAAACAACTGCTCATGCACGTATATCCGCTGAATCGAAATACACACCTGACCCGCATAGGAAAAAGCCCCTGTGACCGCCCTCGCGATCATGTCATCCACAACCGTCCCTTGATCGACAATTAACGCCGAATTGGATCCTAGCTCTAAAATGACTTTTTTGAGGCCCGCCTTACTGCGAATGGCGATGCCGACCTCCGGGGAGCCCGTGAAGGTGACCGCCTTCACGCGCGCGTCCGTCACGAGGAGATCGCCGATCAGGCTCCCGCTGCCGGTCACAACGTTCAGCGCGCCGGCCGGAAGCCCCGCCTGCTGCAAAAGCTCCGCCAAAAACAACGCAGACAACGGCGTTTGGCCTGCCGGCTTCAGCACAATCGTATTGCCCGCAGCGATCGCTGGACCTACTTTGTGCGCAACCAAATTCATCGGAAAGTTGAACGGTGTTATCGCCGCAACGACGCCCAAAGGCTGGCGAATCGTATACGCC
Source organism: Paenibacillus planticolens (assembly GCF_013141725.1). Taxonomy (GTDB): domain Bacteria; phylum Bacillota; class Bacilli; order Paenibacillales; family NBRC-103111; genus Paenibacillus_E; species Paenibacillus_E planticolens. The sequence goes on from NZ_WHNZ01000049.1 coordinate 7,041, forward strand.
ACACGATCCTCTCCGCCCGGCGCTGCGTCCATCGGAATCGTTTCGCCGTGAATCCGTTTCGCCTCTTCAGCGGCGAACTTATACGTGGCGATCGTGCGCTCCACTTCCAGCTTCGCCGTCGTGATTGGCTTCGCCGCTTCAAGCGCAATAATGCCTGCGCATTCTTCCGCCTTCTCGCGGATCAATGCAGCCAGCCTCTCTAAAATCGCTGCCCGTTCATGCGCCGGCATCCGCGCCATCACGGGTCTGGCTCGTTCAGCGGCATCAAGCGCCTGCTGCACTTCGCCCGCTCCTGCGTACGCAATCTCGGCAATTTGTTCGCCGCTGTAGGGTGAGAATAAAGGCCGGTACTCGCCAGCCTCCACCCACTGCCCTTCAATGAATAAATGCTTTCTCATGCTGTTTCCCCTTTCCTAGCTGCTGCAAGCCCTAAATGCCGCCTCCAGCACATCCAAGCCCTCGGCAAGCTGCTCATCCGTGATCACCAGCGGGCTTAGAATACGAATCACATTCCCGTAAATTCCCGCGCTCATCACGATAACGCCATGTTGATGCGCCTCCTGCAAAATCCGGGCCGTCAGCTCCTTATCCGGTGTCCGGCTCACAGGATCTTTCACCAACTCAACGGCACTCATCGCACCTAATGTGCGCACATCCCCGATACAACCGAATTCCTGCTGCAGCGTAAGAAACCTTTCACTTACCGTTGCCCCTATGGCAATGGCTCTTTCTGCCAGCCGCTCCTCCTCCAGCATAGCAATGACTTGCAGGGCAGCGACACACCCGAGCGGGCTGCCGCCGTACGTGCCGCCGATTTCCCCAACGCCCGGGGCGTCCATGATCTCAGCCCGGCCTGTCACGGCGCTGATTGGCAGCCCGGCGGCAATCGATTTGGACATCGTCATGAGATCGGGAACGACGCCATGATGCTCCATGGCAAACATACGGCCCGTACGCCCGAAGCCCGTTTGCACTTCATCCGCAATCAGCAGGATGCCATACTTGTCGCAAATGCGTCTCACGCCCTTGATAAACCGTGTGGAAGGGATGACAAAGCCCCCTTCGCCTTGAACAGGCTCAAGGATCACGGCAGCTACATCCTCGCCCGGAACCTCGGCCAAGAAAAAATCATCAAATTTCTGCAAAATTTGATCATCCACCTCATCCTCAGACATGCCGCCAGGAGCGCGGTAGTAGTACGGATAGGGCATTTTATACGTATCGGGTGCAAAAGGACCGAAGCCATTTTTGTAAGGCTTCACCTTACTTGTGAGCGACATCGCCATGTAGGTTCTACCGTGAAAGCCGCGCTCGAAAGATATGACGGCTCTGCGCCCCGTATATTTGCGTGCGATTTTCACGGCATTCTCAACAGCCTCCGCCCCGCTGTTCAAAAAAAACGTTTTTTTTCGATGGTCGCCAGGCGTCAATTCGTTTAATTTCTCAGCAAGAGCCACATACGGCTCATACATCATCACATGGAAGCAGGGATGCAGATAGCGGTCCAGCTGCGCCTTCAGCGCTTCCACCACTTTGGGCGGACAATGGCCGACATTCAAAGAGCCGATTGCGCCGGCGAAATCGATAAAGGTATTCCCGTCGACATCGGTGAGCAGCGCTCCCTCCCCTTTTGCCGCAAAGGTAGGTACGGTGTTGAATGGCCCCCGCGGAATGCTCGCCATACGGCGCTCCAGCAGCTGCTGAGCTTGCGGCCCCGGCAGAGAAGTCTTCATCTCAATGTAGGCCGTCTTTTTCTCCTTCACATCCATCCGCTATGCCTCCATTCTGTCAAGACCGCACCAATGAAGCAAGGTCAGCGCGATGATTTCCGCAGCCACGAACACATCCTCAAGCACAATGTGCTCATTCGGATAATGCGCGACTTGCGTAATACCCGGACCAAAAACCAAACAAGGCGTCTCCCCCAACTGCGTCAGTAAGCCGCCATCCGTGCCCCAAGGCGATGCTTCAATGACCGGCTCTTCTTGCTTAACCTCACGATACTGCTGCAAGAGCACCTCCATCAGCGGATGCCCCGGATCGACGCTGCCCGGCACCCATTGCGCTCCGAACCATTCCAAGCCAGGCGGATGCTCTGCAAACCATGGATCAACATCCTTCAACCGACCGATCCACCTGAGCATTTCCTCTCTGGCCTCTTCCAACTTCTCATCAGGGGCAACGCCCATACGTCCCTCCAGCTTTACCGTATCGGGAACGGATGAGGGCCAATTCCCGCCTTGAATAACACCCAGATTAATGGGAATCGGAATCGGGTTGTTGGCGTACAGCGGATCTTTGATCCGGGCATTCCTCTCCTTCTCCAGCTCCCGGATATGCTGAATGACAACGATGCTTTTCTCAATCGCGCTAACGCCCTCATATCGGGTTCCGCCATGCGCCGAGCGGCCTTTGACCTCAATGCGGAACCACATCGAGCCCTGCTGCTTTGGAAAAATGCGCAAATTCGTAGGCTCCGGAATGAGAGCTGCATCCGCCTTGTACCCTCTCACGATAGCTGCCAGCGTCCCAGCCCCGCCGCTTTCCTCTTCCACAACGCTTTGAAAAATAACATCGCCTTTCAGCTTCAGCCCTAGTCCCTGAATAGCTCCGAGCGCAAGCAGAAGCGCTGTATTGCCGCCTTTCATATCCGTCGCGCCGCGTCCGTACAGCTTGCCGCCTGTCACTTCGCCGCTGTAAGGATCGTGCTGCCACTGATCCCTCTGGCCCTCCGGCACAACGTCTACATGACCGTTAAGCAGAAGGGAACGTCCCCCTCCGGCCCCCTTCAAAACACCCACAACGTTGGGACTGCCTGCAAAATGATTTCGCGGTGAGCAAAAATACGGATGCCCCGCAAGTCCCTCTCCGTCCGGCTCCCACATGTCCACGTCCAATTTCAGACCGTGCAGCTGATCGGCCACGAGGAGCTGAACTTCCTTCTCATTGCCCTGTGTGCTTGCTATTCTCACCATTTGCTGCAGCAATGCGATCCCTGCGCTGCGATGAAGCGTTATCCACTCATGAATTCGTTCCTGCAGATCAGCGTTCAGCTTCGACAAAGGAATTCCCTCCTTTCGTTTCGCTTCCCATTATGGAATGTATGAAATATGCTCAGGTATGATCAAAGCGGCCTCCGTATGACGCATCACGTCATCAACCGTATACGGCAACATGATTTCTTTCAAAAGCAGCCCATGCTCCGTCACTTCCATCACAGCCATTTCCGTTATAATCAGCTTCACGCAAGCCCGCGCGGTCAGCGGCAGCTCACACTGCTTCTTCACCTTGGATTCGCCCTGCCGGTTGATATGGTTCATGAGCACGATCACTTTTTTCGCTTTTTGCGCAAGCTCCATCGCTCCCCCGATGCCGGCCACCCGCTTGCCCGGTACGATCCAATTCGCCAAATCACCCCGCTCGCTAACCTCCAGCGCCCCAAGGATCGTAATATCAATACAGCCTCTGCGTATCATGGCAAAAGCAATGGAACTGTCGCAGTAGGAAGCTCCATCTACAATCGTCACCGGATACCCTCCTGCGTTGCAAAGAAACGCATCCTCCTCTCCCGGATTCGGTGCTCCGCCTGCGTACAAGATGCCGTTTTCCGCGTGAAAAACAATCTGAACACCCTCCGGCACATAGTCCGCAACCTGGGTCGGGATACCGATGCCTAAATTGACGGCCATGCCGTTTTTCAATTCCTGAGCGGCCCGCTTCGCTATTCGGACACGGTTTTCTTTTCCCATACCCATTGCCAATTCACTCCTTTGCTGAGGATGACCATATCGACGAAAATGCCCGGTGTGACAATACTTTCGGGGTCCAGCGCGCCAAGCGGCACAATTTCATCGACTTCGGCAACCGTACATGCACCGGCCATCGCAACGAGCGGATTGTAATTTCTGCCGCTTTTATCATAGACAAGATTGCCGTAGGGATCGGCCTTCAACGCATGAACGATCGCCACATCAGCCGTCAAAGCCGGCTCCACCAAATACGTTCGCTCATCGATCGAAACCGTCTCCCTGCCTTCCCCCATCATCGTGCCGACCCCGACGTCCACCAAAATGCCTCCGAGCCCGACGCCGCCTGCCCGGATTTTTTCCGCCAGCGTTCCTTGCGGATAAAAGACGACCTCCATCGAGCCGTCCTCCATCATTTGTCCCGCGTTAGGATTGGAGCCGATGTGGGAGGCAATTACCTTTTTCACCTGCCCGGCGGTCACTAAACGGCCAATCCCGATATGCGGAAAACCGGTATCGTTGCCGATAATCGTTAAGTTTTTGACCCCTTTGCGCAAAATGCCATCGATCAGCGTCGGCGGTGTGCCAATACCGCCAAACCCGCCGTACATGAGCGTGCAGCCGTCGTTAATCGCATGAAGCGCTTCCTCCAAGCTCTTCACTTTGCTCAGTTCAGATCTCTCCATCCTTGCCACCTCCGGCTGACTCTCTAGCCAACTCATCCATGACTTCCCGAACGGCTTCTTCCAAAAGCAGCACTAGTAGATCGATTTCCGCTTCCGTAATGACAAGAGGCGGCGCTACAATTATAGCGTCCCCGGCCCCGTCCACAGCTCCCGCTGCGGGATATACGAGCAAGCCTTTATGAAAGGCTTTGTCTATGATCCGGGCGGTGATGCCCGCAGCAGGCGGAAACATCTCTTTATCGTCCCGATTCCGCACGAACTCGATGCCCAGCAGCAAGCCTCTGCCTCTGACATCGCCAATGATCTCGATGCCATCTGCCAGCTGACGCAGCTTAGCCATCAAATAAACTCCCCTGCTTTGAGCGGCCTGAGCGAGCTGATGCTTCTCGATGTAGTCCAGGACCGCCAGCGACACAGCCGCCGACTGCGGATTGGCGCTGTAGGTATGGCCGGCCATGATGCTTTTGGAGCCTTGCAAAATAGGCGCCATCACATGGTCCTTGACCAACGTGGCGGCCATCGGCGTGTAGCCGGCGCTCAAGCCTTTGCCCAGCGCGATCAGATCCGGCTCTACGCCGTCGTGCTGCATGCCGAACATTTCCCCCGTTCGGGCAATACCGGTCATGACCTCGTCGGCGATAAATAAGATCTCATGGCGATCGCAGATCTCTTTGATCCTCTTGTAGTAGCCTTCAGGCGGAACAATCGCTCCTCCGGCAGCCCCTACAATGGGCTCGGCAATGAATGCAGCGATATGCTCGGCACCTATTCGTTTAATCGCGGTTTCCAAGTCGTCAGCACATGCCAGCTTGCAAGAAGCGGCATTCAACTTGAACGGACACCGGTAGCAATAGGGAGGAGCCACGACTGGAAAGTCTTCTAAAAGCGGAATAAACCGCCTTCTCCTTAGCACATGACCGGACATCGAAAGCGCGCCCATAGTGATGCCGTGATAGCTCATTCTGCGCGATATCACTTTGTTTTTTCCAAATCGGCCTTTCTCTTGCCAATGCTGAATGGCAATCTTCATCGCCGTCTCCGTCGCTTCGGAGCCGCTGTTCACGAAGAAGGCCCAGTAATCGCCGCCGGGCTCCAAATCGCTCAGCTTCTTGGCGAGTTTCTCTGCCGGTTCGCTCGTAAACTGGGAACGGTATACAAAAGATACCTTGCTTGCCTGCTCAGTCATCGCCTCAATGATTTCCGGCACGCCGTGTCCGATGCCGGCGGTCACAGCTCCTGAAGCCCCGTCCAGATACGCTTTTCCTTGGTCATCGTAGAGGAACACCCCTTTTCCGTATTGAACCGTGGGATAAGGATGGTCCAAAACCGGCTTGATTAAATGCTCCCGCTCCATAAGGCACCCCCGCTGATCAGCCATCACTATGGTTTTATTTCAGAAACATATTCTTGACCCGAGGCGCTTTCAACAGCTCTTCATAGCGAAAGGCGCTTCCAAGCGCAGAAACATCATGCCAATACAGCATCTCTTCGATCTGCTGTGCGGTGCCTTCCGGCACATAGGTCCGGCAGTTGGCGCACTCGATCGCCGGAACATCCAAAATCTGCACAGCCATCCTCCCGTCCGGCATGATCCAGTAGCAATCTTTGACACTATCCCGGACATCTTCGGTCTCACACCACATGCATTGCATAAGCTTATAGCCTCCTTCATGACCAACGGATATGTTTTGCGCAGCAGCTGCATCTGCCTAATAACGAAGCAATATGCATGCCAACTTTTGACCGACACAGCAAAGTATTGCAAGGCTAATATTCCGGATCTAAGCATATAACCATGTTAAGAAGAAGGGGGGAATGCGAAATGCCAAATGATCTGCCGGCATACAGCAATGAAATCGAACACGGCGACGATTATACGGTAAGCTTTTGCCTCGATTTCATGAACAAGAGACTGCGGGTAGACGACTACCATGGCAATGTGAATGCCATCTGCGCGCGCATAGCCGGTTTAGCCCAAAAGCATGCGCTGACCAAAGTTTTTATTAAATCGCGGGAAGAGGATTGGCAAACTTTTTTAGGAAAAGGCGGCATGTTGGAGGGCATTTATAAAGGATATTTTCGCGGCAAGGACGCCTACTGCATGGCATTTTATTGGGATCTGGAGCGGAGAAGCAGCGATTATTGGATGGAGGAGGATCGCATTTTGCAGCAGGTGCTGGCCCTTCCCAGCAAACCGGACCGGCCTGCCGTACCTGAGCACTTTACTCTGCGTTTAGCCCGCATCGAGGATTCGGAGTCCCTTTCGCATTTGTACGGCCAAATTTTTCAAACCTACCCTACACCTATGAACGATCCCGGCTATGTTGCAAAAACGATGAGGGATGGCACGGTTTATTATCTCGTCGAGTCGCAGGATGTGCTTATTAGCGCCGCTTCCGCAGAAATCAATACGGTGTACGCCAATGCGGAAATGACCGATTGCGCCACACTTCCCGCCTTCCGGGGCCAAGGACTCATGAAACTTTTGATGCATGCTTTGGAGGAGGAATTGATCGCTCGCCGGATTATTTGCGCTTACTCGTTATCCAGAGCTCTTTCCTTCGGCATGAATGCCGTTTTCTATCAGATGGGCTATGGGTACTACGGCAGGCTGACGAAAAACTGCGACATCTACGATAAATATGAGGACATGAATTTATGGGCCAAAGCTTTAAGCGGGCCGTGACCCTCTATGGTATCTATATGCGTTTCCTTCTCTGGGAAGAAGAAATGCCCAGCTCTTCCCGATATTTCGCCACCGTGCGGCGCGAGATCTGAATGCCCTCCTGCATCAGCAGAGCTGCCAGCTTGTGATCAGAGTAGGGTTTGGCCGGATTCTCGCTGCGGACCCATTCCTTCAATCTGCTTTTGACACGTTCGGAGGACGCTGCTTCTCCACTTTGATTTGGCAGGCCAGACGGGAAAAAATGCTTGAGCTCGAAGATGCCCCATGGCGTTTGGGCATATTTTCCGGCCGTTGCGCGGCTGACAGTCGATTCATGCATGCCCAGCTTATCGGCAATATGCTTCAATGTCATCGGTTTGAGATGGGCCGTCCCCCTCCAAAAAAACTCACTCTGCTCGTCTGCGATCGCTTGCGCCACACGGAAAATCGTCTTTCGCCGCTGCTCCAAGCACCTTAGGAAGAACATCGCCGATTGGATTTTGCCTGCCAGGAATCGGGCGGCTTCGTTCGTATCTCTTCCCTCCCTCGCGATTCGCTCATAGTAACCGTTCATCGAGAGCCGGGGAAGCGATGCCTGATGAGTGTGCACCGCGAGCCTTTCGCCTGATTGCTCAATGACGATTTCCGGCATGATATAGTGAACGGCTTCTGTATGAAAGGCAGCCCCGGGTCTGGGATTCACCCCCTTGATGACATCCATGGCTGCCTGAATTTCTTGCGGTGAAGCTTGCAAACGCTGCGATAGTTTGTGAACGTGATAACCGGCAACATCTTTCAGATGATGGCGAATGAGAACAGCGACCAATGGAAAGCTTTCAGCCAAAGACTGGACTTGCAAAAGCAGACATTCCCGCAAATTTCTCGCTCCTACACCGGTAGGCTCAAAGCTTTGCAAAAGGCTGATCGCCTGCTCCGCTAGCTCACCCTCCACCTTCAGAGCATCCGAAATTTCACTTAATGAAGGTCGAAGATAGCCATTAGCGTCCAAGTTCCCGATCATAAAAACAACAATTCGGCGCAGTGTTTGCGGTATTTTGGGCATGAACATGAGCTGCTCCTTCAAATGCCTTTCCAAGGATATCTCGTTCGAAGCGGCATGGTTAAGCAGATCATAGGGAGCGTCGGAGTCCCTCTTGCTGGTAGAACGATAGGTCGAAAACTCGGCAGCCCGCTCTTGAACGGGGGCGAATTCCAAAACCGGATTCTCATCCATCTCCTGCTGGACAACCTCCAGCAATTCCGGTGTCGAGAGCTGCAGGATCGTTATCGCTTTGCGCAGCTGCGGTGTCAACCGCATTTTCACCGATTGTTGTTGGAACATTCCGTACCCTGGGCGCATCAACATCATTCCTTTACGTTGTTGCTATAGTGTATTCACGCTAGAACGATCGCTTGCCACTTGGTCTGTAAACATTAAAAAAGCCCGCAAGGGGCCTTCACGCGCTTGAATCTAGTGAATTTTCATAGAGTACGTATAGAAAAATATATTTTGGACGAGTCTAGTAGCAATAACTCTATTATCTTTCTTTGAGGAGGAGCTATGATGTTTCGTAAGATCATGTATTGGACTTTCGTACTTCCACTGTTATTCAGCTTAGGGTATGCGGAAAAAGCCTATTCCTTCCCGGGCAGCGATGAAAATATGGAACTTCCGCCATTTTACAGTCTTGCAGCAAATGACACGGCAGCCGAGCCTGAAACCGATACCGTATCAACGGCCATGCCGCCAGCCACGCAATATCTGGTAAACAAAGGAGATACTCTGTACAAAATCGCCCGCGATTTTGAGATCGACGTGAACGACCTTATGGCCTTCAACAATATTGGGGACCCGCGGGGGCTCACAATCGGCCAAGTTCTGAAGATTCCTTCAGGCGGGACAGGATCATCTTCCGTTAAAACACAACCAAAAATTATAAAAAAAGTGATCAACACGACACTGACGGCCTATACGGCGGGCTTCGAATCTACCGGCAAAAAAGCCTCCCATCCATTGTACGGCATTACCTTCAGCGGTTTAAAAGCAAAGGAAGGACGAACGATCGCCGTCGATCCTGCCGTCATCCCTCTAGGCTCCACCGTTTTCATCGAGGGCATCGGCATTCGCAAAGCTGAGGATATCGGCTCGGCCATCCGCGGATCGAGAATCGATGTGTTCATGAACGATCTGAGTCAGGCGCAGGAATTCGGCGTGAAGAAGAATGTGAAAGTTTATTTGCTGGATCGAGAGAATATTTAGGAAGAATTCAGAATTCCCTCATGCTTCGACAATTCGTATCAATTTCCACCCGTTTACAACTTGGCCAGGGTTATTCATAATTACTTATGAGTTCCCATCTATTTCCAAGGAGTGATACGATGTCAAAGAGAATCCTAATTCTTACCGGCGATGCTGCAGAAGTCTTGGAAGTTTATTACCCTTATTTTCGAGTATTAGAAGAAGGGTATGAAGCCGTTATTGCTTCACCGACGAAGAAAGTGCTTCATACAGTCGTCCATGATTTTATCGAAGGCTGGGAAACCTACACAGAAAAGCCGGGGCATCTGCTGCCGTCGGATATCGCTTTTGCTGACGTCGATCCTAGTCAGTTTGATGGGCTTATCATTCCAGGAGGCAGAGCCCCTGAATACATTCGTTCGAATGAGCATGTTCCACGCATTATTCGTCATTTCCTTGAAGCTGAGAAGCCGGTGGGCGCTATTTGCCATGCTGCGCAAGTCTTTTCCGCTTTAAAAGACAATCGCTACTTTGAAGGACGCACCATGACAGCATATACCGCTTGCCGTTTGGACATCGAGCAGCTCGGAGCCAAGTATGCAGCCGATACGCTTCATGTGGACGGGAACTTAGTCTCTGGTCACGCTTGGCCGGATTTACCGGGCTTCATGCGTGAGTTTTTGATATTACTTTCTAACTAAGCTGCAAAAGTTGTATATACCGGGGGCGTTCATCCAGTGGGTGTCGCCAAATATAAAGACCAGTCCAAACACGCCGGTGTCAGACTGGTCTTTGTTTTCTTTATTTGTTCGTTAGCTTCTTCCAATCCTCATGCTGTTTCTTTACCCGCTTCCATAGCTCATCTCGTTCCAAGCCGGAGTAGGTGACAAGTCGTTCATTAAAAATAGACGACATGACCTCCAACCAATGGTTTTGGCTCGCTATCTCGGTCGATTCAACACCGCTATGATCCCACTTTTTCCATACGCAGCCTCTGAGTTCATTGCTCTCTAGTGCATGCCTCTGTCGTAGAAGAAACAAATTGATCCAAGGCGAATCGCTTGACCGGCTGTAATATTCATGATTAGGTATAAATAAGTCTAAATCCTGTACAACCTCAGGCGAGTAGTCGACGCCGGCATAAGCATGAAGCGGATCATGTTCCAAGCGCCAACCGTGCTCAGCGACACTAGACGATGTTACTTGATACTTCGCAGGTCCCTGTTGATACTCCCCAAATTGCAGCGGCAGCGGCTCATAGGGCATATCGCCGAGTCCGACATCAACGATCCACGGCTCGATCTCCCCTGTTTCATTTCTCAAACGGACCGTTACGCCCAGGTGAAATGAATTGATCCTCGGCTCCTCGCCGATTGGCTGAACGCCAGCTCTATGCCACGAAATTTGATAGCCTAAAGCCCGAAGAAGCGCAGCAAAAGCCCCATTCAAATGAAAACAATACCCGCTTCGATGATTGATCATAAGCTGAACCGTCTCCTGCACATCGATGGATGTCGGCCTACCCGCGTAAATATCAAGTGTTTGCCATGAAACATTGGCCACATGCGCTCTATGCAGATCAAACAAAAAAGCTCTGGTTGGAGCCTGAATCTCCTCAATGCCTATTCGGTTCAAATAGGCCGTTATTTCTGTCTTCGTTAGCATTCCATTCCCTCCTTCTACCCATCATTTTCAGCTATTTTTGCGGCCAACAGGATTATCCAATTAAAATCAGTTTCCCACTCAAGCCTGATGGACAATATATTGGACAAAGGTTATGCGGAATTTCAACGAGAAGGAACTCTGGTCCTCTATTCTCCAATATATGAGCAATATGACAAGTGAAAGGGAACTACGGTCCTCTATTTCACCGATTTTAGCCAAAATATAGCCTTTTGGGGCAAATAAGACCCTGTAGTTCCGTTCAAATGCCGAAATCCGCCCATTATGCATAAATAGCGCCCTCTGGTTCCCTCTTACGCTCGAATCCCCTGTAGTTCCCTGTATCTCCCTCCGCCTGGATGCCCTGTAAGCTACCTCTTACACCTGGATGCCCTGTAAGCTCCCTCTTACACCGGATTCCCTGCAAATCCTCTCTAACGCCTGATTTCGATGAGCGAACCATCCTGCGAACAAAAGAAGGGGCTACTCCCAAGTACCTGCGAGGCAGCCCTTTCCCCACTTTCTACTCAATCAGCAAAAGGCATTCATACTCACCGAACGAAACCTTCTCCATATTAGCCACTTGCGCATACCTGACTTCCGAAAGCAGCACATTCTCCTGCAAAACATGATCGAAACGCTCAAGCGCCGCTCTCAAACGAGCATCAACGTGAAGCGTCAAAATCACCCGTTTCTCAAGCGGTAAATCGAGCTTCTTGCGATAATCCTGAATGCCGCGGATCACTTCGCGAACAAGCCCTTCCTGCTCCAACTCCTCCGTGATGGCCGTATTCAAAGCAACATTGATTTGGTAACCCGCCGCGGAAGCAAAACCTGCTTTTCCTAGCTTTTCCACAAGGAGCTCATCCAGTGTGAGATGTATGGATTCGCCCTCAATGGTGACGTCCAAATATCCGTTATCAACGGCTTGTTTGGCATCTAGCGCGGAAAGCTGCTTCAAAAAGTTCTGGACGGGACCGACGAATTTTCCGTATTTTTTACCGGCAGCCTTTAAGTTTAATTTTAAACCATAGTCCACGAAGGTGCTCTCGTTCTTCTCCATACGAATTTGTTTCACGTTAATTTCATCTTTGATGATGTCTTCAAATCGTTCCAGATTAAACGCACGGTCCAGCGTAACAATGAGCTCGGATAAAGGCTGACGCGTTTTGATCCGGGTCTCGTTCCGAATGCTGTGGGCCAGCTCAACGATTTGGCGCGCGGTTGCCATATCGTTCTCAAGCGTCTCGTCGATCTCTTCTTCTTTCACCTTCGGGTAGTCAGCCAAATGAACGCTTCCTTCGCCGCCAAGGTTGCTGAAAATGTCCTCGGCAATGAGCGGGATGTAAGGGGCGGTCATCTTTGCGAATGTGATCAACACTTCGCGCAGCGTTTGGTAAGCCGCTACTTTATCCTCCGTCATTTGACTGCCCCAGAAACGGTCGCGAGAACGGCGAATGTACCAATTGCTCAGCTCATCGACAAAAGCTTCCATATGTTTGGCCGGGTTCAGAAAATCGTAATCCTCCAGTCCCTTCAGGACGTTCCGCAGGGTGGTATTCAATCTGGATAGCACCCACCGGTCCAATTCGTTCCTCGACGCTTGCTGCGGGTAGTCTTCGGCTTTATATTGATCAATCATGGCATACAAGGTATAAAAATAATGCGAATTGTTGATCGTATCCACCACTTTGGACTTCGCTTCGGCTACGATTTGCTTGGAAAAGCGCTTGCTGTTCCACGGTGCGCTATCAGCCAGCAGAGCCCAGCGGAAAGCATCCGCTCCGTATTCCTCTATGATTTCCCATGGATCAATGACGTTCCCTTTGCTTTTGGACATTTTCAGGCCGTTTTCATCCAAAACATGCCCGGTTGAAATAACCGCCTTATAGGGCAGCTCTCCGTTATACAAAGTCGATACCGCCATCAGACTGAAAAACCAGCCTCTTGTTTGGTCAATGCCTTCGCAAATCATATCGGCAGGGTACTGTTCTTGGAACTGTTTCTTGTCACCGAAAGGATAGTGGTACTGTGCGAAAGGCATAGAGCCGCTGTCGAACCACACATCGATCACTTCCGGCGTTCTATCCATGACTCCGCCGCAGGAGCAGCGCAATTTCACATCATCCACATAAGGTTTATGCAAATCCAAATTCTCATCGATCGGCGTTATGGATTTTTCCTGCAGCTCCTTCCTGCTGCCAGGCGCATCCTCTGCCCCGCAATCCTGACAAAGCCACAGATTAAGCGGAGTCCCCCAATAGCGGTTGCGGCTGATATTCCAATCGACCAGTTCCTCCAAAAACTTTCCGAACCGCCCTTCCTTGAGATGACCCGGATACCAGTTCACTTGATTGTTGTTTGCAATCAGTTGATCCTTCACGGCCGTCGTTTTGATAAACCAGCTTTCCATCGCATAGTAGAGAAGCGGAGATTTACAACGCCAGCAGAATGGATAGCTGTGCTCATACCGTTCCTTGGCAAACAGCAAATTGCGTTCGGACAAGCTTTTGACAATATCCACATCGCAATCCTTCACAAAGCGTCCGGCAAAATCAGCAACCTGTTCGGTATAACGGCCGGCCTGGTTCACGACGTTGACAAAATCCAGCTCATGCTGACGGCACGTGCGATAGTCATCCTCACCATGCGCCGGTGCGATATGAACGATCCCGGTACCACTCGTATCGCTGACATAGTCCGCATCGACCACGATATGCCCCCGGTTCACACGGATGTAGCCGAAAGGCGGCTCATAGGTGGTTCCTACGAATTCCTCCCCTTTGTGCGTCGAGAGGATCTCATAATTCTCTTTCAATACTTTTTCTACAAGATTTTTGGCAATGATGTAGACCTTACCGTTATGTTTGGCTTTCACGTAGTCGATGTCCTTATTCACTGCAAGCGCAACGTTCGCCGGAAGTGTCCAAGGCGTCGTCGTCCAGGCGAGGAAAATTTCTTGGCCGTTCCTGCTGCGGAATTCCACCGTCGCGCTCAAATCTTTGACATCTTCATAGCCTTGAGCCACTTCGTGCGAGCTGAGCGTCGTTTGACAGTCAGGGCAATAAGGGCTGACACGATGGCCTTTGTAGAGGAGTTCTTTCTTATGAATCTCGGACAAAACGTGCCAAACGCTCTCGATATAATCATTCGTTAACGTCACATAGGGGTTATCCATATCGGTCCAATACGCGATAGCTTCCGTCAGTTCCCGCCATTGCCTTTCGTATTCGAACACGCTGTCTTTGCACTTTTGAACGAATTCGGCGATCCCGTATTTTTCAATTTCCTGCTTGCCTGAAATGCCCAACTGCTTCTCCACGCCAAGCTCGACGGGAAGGCCATGCGTATCCCATCCGGCTTTTCGCACGACGCGGTAACCTGACATCGTTTTGTAACGGCCGATAAAATCCTTAATTACGCGACCGAGCGCGTGACCGATGTGGGGCTTGCCATTGGCGGTAGGGGGTCCCTCATAGAAAACAAAATTCGGTTTGTCGCTCCGGTGATCGATCGATGCGTGGAACGTATCGTTTTGCTGCCAGCCCTTCAGGATACGCAGCTCGCGGGTCCTTGCTTTTTCTTTTACATCCACTTTTCTCATGCGGGACATCCTCTCTCTTTTTAAAATAAAAAACAAAAAAATCCCGCCCCCTAAGGGACGAGATTCAACTCGCTATACCACCCTTGTTCCGAATGATCCATAACTCGATCCTCGGCACCTCCGCCTACGTACCATCATACGCGCCCCATGTAACGGCAGGATCCCGGGTCAGCTTACTCCAACAGCTTCAGCTTTCCTTCTCGGAGAGGATTTTCGGCTAAGTCTTGAACGTTGGCTTTCAGCACAATGGCCAACTCTCTGGGGGACAAGGGATTAGCGTACTCGATCTCGTCAATGAATTTACTCAGAACATTTAGTTAGTTCAGTTCTACACCTTTTTGAGCGAATTGTCAAATAAATAAGGGAAGTAAGGGCTGGGAACCGAATCTTTATTTATATCCAGACTTTACCAAGAAGTTGCCTACGGCACATGGGATAATGTCTCTATAAGCTGATTTAATGATGAGGTGGAGGTAGCCATAATGTCAAAGTTTACGATTCGCAAGATGCGGCAACCGGACGATTATGCGGCGGTTGCATCGCTGCTAAATTTGATCTGGTCGGAGCCGACAACCGCTGAACGGCTGCAGAAAGACGAGGATAGTATTCCTCCCGGCAAGCTGCATTACAATGAAGAAGGCCAGCTGATGGGATGGGACCGCCCCAAATGGGTGGCGGAAGACGAGCATGGACAAGTGGTGGGCTACGCAATTGCCTGGCGAGCTCCATGGACGGAGCCCGGGGAATTGAGCCATACCGTTGTCGTTCGCCCGGAAAACCGCGGGATTGGGATAGGAAGAGGCTTATACGATGCGCTCCGGCAGTGGGCATTTGAGGTCAGAGCCTCACGATTGATCGACTACATGAGGGAAACGGACGAGAAATCGCTGGCTTTTGCGGAACGGCGGGGCTATGTGAAGGAGCGCCATACATTCGAATCCGTTCTGGATTTGGCAGCGTTCGATGGCGGCACGTTGTATGATTCGGTAAACGAAGCAGAGCAAGCCGGCATCCGGTTCATTACACTGGCCGATGAGCCTGGCGAAGACAACGAGAGAAAGCTGTATGAGCTTTATAAAATTACGCATCCGGATATTCCCGGCTACTCCGGCAGCTTCCCTTGGTTCGAGGAATGGAAAAAATGGAGCATCGGGCAAGCCGGCGTACGCCCGGAATGGATTCATATCGCCAAGGACGGCGATCGCTATATTGGCGTTGTCACGCTCCAGCAGAACGAGCAAACTCGGGCTATGTACCATGAATTCACCGGGGTGCTTCCGGAATACCGGGGCCGCCGTATCGCACTCGCCCTCAAGATGCTCGGCGTGCAAACGGCTCGCGCATGCCAAGTTCCTTATTTGCGTACACATAACGATTCCATGAATGGCCCTATGCTGCGAATAAACCGCGATCTGATCGGCTTCCGAGCGGAACCCGGGAGTTACAAAATGGTGTGTGAGCTCAAGTAATCGCCATGGGAAACGGAACTACATTCGGTCTGGCATTTGCAAAATAGCGAACTGTAGTTCCCTTTCCATGCGCAAAGGCGCACGCCGTGCTTACCCGTGAACCCTTAACTTCTTTTTAATTCTTCCGGCGATCAGCTCCAGCAAGATGGCAAACGCCAGGATGAGATACGTGATAGCTCCAATTTCCCGCACATCATAATAATATGAGCTGGCCATAAACATATCATACCCAATGCCTCCTGCTCCCGCCGCCGCCCCCATGGCTACTGCGACTGCGAAATTGATCTCAAAACGCATAAACGTCCATGAGATCAAGTAAGAGACAGACGATGGCAGGACGGCTTGAAACACAATTTGCCACCAATTGGCGCCGCTTGCTTTTAAAGCCTCGATTACCCCTTTGTCCAGCTCCTCGAACGATTCCGAGTAGGCTTTAACCAGGTAGCTGATGGAATGGAATGTCATTCCAATCACGGCTGCAACACTGCCTAACCCCGCTGCAACCGCAAAAATCAAAACCCACAAAACAGTGGGAACTGCTCTAATAAAAGCAACTATGCCTTTAATGACGATGGAAACCTTAGGATTGGAAAGATTCTGGGCAGCCAATAAGCCGAGGAACAAAGCGATGACTGATCCGAACAGCGTTGTCAGAAAAGCCAGTCCCAGTGTAATAGTCAACTGTTGAACCGCCTCAACGAAGGAAAGGTGTTTGAAGAGCGGTTGGAAGAACATCGTTTTAACCGTGAGGGCTGTTGAATAGACGGCATCTAACAGCTCAATGTCCTTATAGTCAAACGTAGCGAAGGCATACAGCGTCAATACCGCCAACGCAGCCAAAGTGAGCCGGATCACCACTGTTTGTTTGTTGAATGGCTTTCTCTTGATGTGCTCTTTGATGGAGACAGATTGTATAGCTTCTTGAAGTCCCATTTTACAAAATCGCCCTCCTAACATAGATAGAAACCGTTTCGATGAGAAAAATCGTGAGGACGATAACGAGGACGACCAAGGAGGCAGAGCTGTAATTTAGGCTTTTGTAGTATAAGCTGAAAAGAAAGCCGATACCGGTGCCTGTCAAAATGCCAATCAATGTAGCCTGACGGATGTTTGTTTCCACCATGAACAAGATCCAGCTGAGCAGCTGCGGAATACTGGCAGGAAGCACCGATTGAAAAATGATCGGGAAATAACCTGCCCCCGTCGACCGTAGTGCCTCAACCGAGCTGCTGCTTACTTCGTCAATCGACTCCATGAAGGCGCGCGTTAAGAAACCAAAGGACCCGAAGAAGAGCGCGAAATAGCCCGTCAGCACATTTTGCCCAAAAGAAATCAATAGAATCATTGACCATGCAGCGACATCAATATTGCGAAATATCGTCGCAATCGAACGGCTTACAAAACTGAAAACACCGCCCACGCCTGTCGTATGGGAGCCTGCGATCGCAAACAACATGGCGAATACGGCTGCAACTGCGGTTGCTGCGATAGACACCAGTACCGTCTCAGTCAGGCTGCTCATAATGGCCGGAAGCCGCTTCATCGCTTTTTCATTGGGATAGAAGTTGCTAACCGCCCATTCAGCCGCTTTCGGTATCGAGGTGAAGCCCTTAATTACGTTATAGTTCGTAATCACAATAGCGATCACCGTCAGCGCCAGCAAGAACGTACAGAAGAGCAGCGTGTTCATCCGCTTTCTGGCAAAAAAGTTATCCCGCATATTGGGCCTCCAGCTCGTCTGTTTGCTCTTCAAGCTCTGCGCCGTAAATCACAGATAGCTGATCGCGCTTGATCTTCGCCGGAGGTCCGTCATAGACAATCGTTCCCTTGTTCACACCGAGGATACGGTCCGAATATTTCAGCGCTGTATCCACCTGATGCAGGTTAACGATAACCGTAATGCCCATGTTGGTAGAGATGGCGCGCAAGTAATCCATGATGACTTTGGAAGCATTCGGATCGAGAGAAGCGATGGGTTCGTCGCACAGCAGCATTTTGGGATCCTGCACCAAGGCACGGGCAATGCCTACCCTTTGCTTTTGCCCACCGCTCAGTTGGTCACAGCGTTTGTAAACCTGCTCTTCCAGCCCGAGAATTTTCAAAACCGCATAGGCCTGGCGCTTTTCCTCTTTGGAGTATAGCCCCAGCACTCCCTCCAGCGTGGACTTATAGCCAAGCCGTCCGTGCAGCACATTTTCGATGACGGTCAGCCTGTTCACCAAATTGTAGTGCTGAAAAACCATGCCCATCTGGGTTCTCAGCCGTTTCAACTCGCTCTTCTTAAAGTCCATAATGTTCATGCCATCGAAAATAATTTCTCCGCTGCTGGCGTCGATCATCCGGTTAATACAGCGAAGGAGAGTTGACTTGCCCGCCCCGGAGGGTCCGATAATCGACACGAACTCCCCTTCTCTCACCGTGAAATTAACATCAGATAACGCTCTTGTATCCGCGCCGTACTGCTTTGAAACCTGCTTGAATTCCAATAACGTTGTCATAGCGGCTCCCTTAATCGGTTTTGTCATTCATGAGGATAGGCTTATTTGGACAGCATTCTGACCGGATTGAAAAACGCATCTTCTACAGGCAGGAATTTTTCTTTGCCCGTCTTTTGCTTAAACAAACCGGAATCCTTTGAATCCTTAGGCAGGAAAATATTCGTGTTCTTCGTTACAGCATCGGATATAAAAGCATCCCGCAATTTTTTCAGATCTTCTGCGCTAATTGTGCCCGTGTTAATGGCAAACGGCGAGTTCAATACCGGCGTAACGGAAATGAGGCTAAATTCTTTGCCGACTTGCGTGTTGAACGGTTCGGCAGCTCCCTGCTTCACTTTATATACCGCTCCAGCCGTATTGGCTGTCCCTGAGCTTAGGTCAACATAGTTGGCGACACAAGTGTCACAGAAAGCCGCTACGTCTGCTTTACTCGTCAATAGATTAACAGCCGCACCTTGGTGTGAACCGCCGAACAGCACTTCACCGAAAAACTTATCCTTGCCGCCTTGAAGCAGATCATCAGCAGTTAAGCTCTTGAATTTGTCTTTTTTGCTAAAATAGTTAACGATGTTCGCAGACGGCACTTTAAATCCGGAAGTGGAGGAGTTCGACACGAACGAGAATTTTTTACCGGCAATATTGTCGATCGAAAATCCATTACCGCTCTTATACGCTTCTTCATCGCCTTTTCTTACGCTTAACCAGCTGTAGTATACAGCATCCTCCAGTGTGCCTGACTCTCCGCTCGGTACAACCAACGGCTGAACCTTATTATTCTTTGCATTGGCTTCAACATATCCTTGCGGTCCCATATAAGCTAGATCTGCGCTGCCGCTGGCAATAGCTTCAATAGCGATGATATAATCCGTCGTCGTTTTGTGTTCTACTTTTTTACCTGTTGCGGTTGCAATGACTTTCCCCAGTTCTTCCCGCGCCGTTTTTAACTCTGCACCGGATTCGTTCGGATACCACGCAACGGTGATCGTGTCTTTCGTCTTAACGGGAGCTGCTGCTTTCTGGGCATCCCTGGCTTTCGTACCGCAACCTGCCGCTACCGCAACCAGAGATAAAGAGATCAAGAGCGTTAACATTTTTTTCATGAACAGAACCTCTCCCTAATAAGGATATTTTCGAAAGAACCATTTCCAGTTTATCCCTCTATTATTTTCAGAATATTCTGTCAAAATTGAGAGATTGTAAACTTGCTCTTCTTTTCCGCCGTGTAAAATTTCCCATCCCTGATTTGATACTCTCGGTTGCACAGATGCTCCATAAATTCCAGGTCATGAAAAATGCCAAGCATGGTAGTGCCTTGCTGAATCAGTTGTTCGATCAATTGCTTCACTTTCAGCTTTGACCCGTGATCAAGGCTTGCCGTCGGCTCATCCAGCAGCAGCAGTCTTGGACGCTTGACCATGGCTCTCGCAATATTTAAACGCAGCTTCTCACCTCCCGAAAAAGTGGCCGGATAACTGTCCCACAGGCTGCGGTCGAGTTCGAAATGCTCCAGCATCTTGATCGTCTCCGCCTCCGCATACTGCGCATCTTCCCCCATTTCCACAATGGCATTGTGGACCAGATCTCTGGCTGTCGTGCGCGGCATGACGCTGAGAAATTGGGACACATACCCAATTTCGTGCTTGCGCAGCTCGATGATGGTCCGCTCGGTGGCGGCAGCCAGATCGATACGGCCGAATCGCTCCGAGTTATACCAGATATGCCCTGAATGAGGCAGGTACGTACGGTAAATGCATTTAAGAACGGTGGATTTACCGCTGCCGCTTTTTCCCGTAATCCCTACAAATTCGCCTTCTTTCAGGTATAAACTAACATCTTCAACCGCAGAAATTTGTTTATTCAAATTATGCAGGGTAAAAGATTTGGACAAATGTTCTATCGACAGCAAATTATCCACGCCATTTCCTCCTGTCAGATCCTGTAATTCGTTTTCTGAATCAGCTTGCCGTCCACGATAACGGCGGTCACAACCGGAAAATCGTCCGGCTCCAATCGCTCAATGATGAGCAAGTCCGCCTTCTTTCCTTCCCGGATGGAGCCGTATTCCGCGTCAATATTGACGGCTTGCGCCGGGTGCAGGGTGACAAGCTTGAACATTTCCACCAAATTTCTCCGCTGCGGTCCTGCCAATTGGAAAACCGCGTGGAGCATCGCTGCCGGGTAATAATCGCTGCACAAAATATCGATGCATCCATCCTCAATCGCTTCCGCTGCGGAGAGGTTGCCGCTGTGCGACCCGCCCAGAATGACATTAGGCGCTCCAGCTACCGTGTACAAGCCCTTCGCTTTCGCCTTCCGCGCGATGTCCAGCGTAATCGGGAATTCGCTAATGACGGTGCCGAAGCTCTGCACCAAGTCCAGCTTCTCCAGCGAATCGTCATCGTGCGAAGCGATCGCTATGTTTCGCTCTCTGGCCATCTCAGCGATTTCGCGAATCGCGTCTACCGTCATTTTCTCTTTCGTCTGGTGGTTGGCTATCAGGACGGCGATGTTTTCATCGGACATAGAATCGTAGCCGAGAACCGTCTTTTTATACACTTCCAAATCTCGATATTGTCCTTGCCCGGGCGTATGATCCATAAATGAAACTAAATGAACCTTCTCTTCCTCAATATAGCTCTTCAAATTATCGATCTGATCCAAGTTATCAATTTCAAATCTCGCATGAAAACGATGGCGGATTAAATGTTTGCTGCTGTGCGTGCTATCGATCAAATCAATGAGTTTCCGCACATTTTCAGGCTCGCGAATCGGACGGTACTTGTAATCAACCGATTTGAAAATAGACAGCGAGTGATACATCGTCGTAATGCCGTGTGAAATTAGCTCCTTCTCCGTTTCACGCAGGCCAATTTGAAAGTTAATGAGCGAAGTCGGTCTGGGGGCCGTCATATGCTCGATGTAATCGGAATGGATGTCGATCATCCCCGGAGTCACATATCCGCCGCCCGCATCGATGATTTCCGTGCCGGCCTCCACTACAATCTCACCTTTGGGAGCGATGCGGGCAATGCGATCGTCTTGCACCAGCATATCGTAACCCTCCAAAAGTGCTTCTTCCGTAATCATGATGCCGTTTGTTAGTAGATACATCAGAATGACCTCCTTTCGGGTAATGGCTATAACAGGGAATGCACCAACTGCTGGGTATACGCATGCTGCGGATCTTCAAGGATTTGGTCCGTCAAGCCTTGCTCGACGACACGTCCATCCAGCATCACCATCGTCCGGTCCGCTAGCATCCGGATCACGCCAAGATCATGGGAGACGAGCAGCATGCTGATCTTCAACTCTCTTTGCAGGTGCTTGATCAGATCGAGCACATTCGCTTGAACGGATAGATCAAGCCCCGTGGTTACTTCGTCCAGCAATAAAACAGGCGGATTATTCGACAGCGCTTTGGCAATTTGAACCCGCTGCTGCATGCCTCCGGAGAAGTTTTTGGGCGCTTCCTTCATCCGGTAAACAGGGATATGAACTCGCTCCAGCAATTCGCTTCCCCGTGACTCCATAGCGCCGACATTGCGATTTCCGGCAGCTATCATCTTTTCGGCAATATTGCCGATGGAAGAGAAGTTCATCCGCAGGCCCATAACCGGATTCTGATACACCTTGCCCATCAAATGATTGCGGATAAGTTTCTTTTGCTGGGAAGATTCCTGAAACATATTGGTCCCGCCTTCTTTATAGGGCTGAAGGTAAGCCTCGCCTCCGGTCACTTCCTGATCGAAGTAAAGGCATCTCATCAGTGTTGATTTTCCGCTGCCGCTCTCGCCTACGATGCCCAGAACCTCCCCCGGGTACAGATCGAAAGTGATGTCCTGACACGAATAAACGGTGCCGCAAGCCCGGCAGTAATTTCTCTCCAAATGACGATGCTCCGGGCTGCTGCATGCTGCACAGCCTGAGCCGAATTGTTTATTTAAATGATTAACACTCAAAATCGGGGATGAAGATGATCCCATCCTTCTTTCACCTCTTCCTGTTTAGAACGGCTACGGATTCATTCGCTCCGAGCAATAACTCGTGTCATTGCACTGGTAATACGTTTCGTCTGATTCAGCGTCATAAAGCTCATCCATAAATACATCCTGCGCTCCGCATTGCCGGCAGCTTTGACCCGGAAAAGACTCCGGTTCGAAGGGAACGTCATCAAACGCCAAGGAAACCACTTGCGTATAAGGCGGAACGGCATAGATTTTTTTCTCGCGTCCAGCCCCCAGTAAGATTAAGGCTTCCGAGTAGTTCATCTTCGGATTGTCGAACTTCGGAATGGGGCTTGGCGCCATGACATAACGGTCATGCACCATAACCGGATGATCCGCTCCCGTGGATACGCTGCGGTACTTCATAATTTGCTCGAACAGCATTAGCCATGCGCCGCTGTAGTCTTTCTCCCCATGCAGACGCTTCGTCTCAAGCTCGCTTGATTCGTACATCCGCAGCGGTTCCGGCATCGGAACTTGCAAAACGAGGATTTGCCCCTGCTCTAACGCAATTTCGGGAATGCGGTGCCGGGATTGGATGAGCGTGGCTTCTTTGGTTGCATCGACCGTCGGTACTCCCGTCGTTTTGTCAATAAGCTTCTTAATGCTGACCGCATTAACCGATTCATCGGAGCCCTGATCGATCACTTTCAGCACATCGCGCTTTCCGATCAAAGACAGCGTAAGCTGCAATCCGCCGGTCCCCCAACCGCGTCCAATGGGCAATTCCCGGGAGGCGAAGGGAACCTGATACCCCGGAATCGCAATCGCTTTAAGCGTGGCACGGCGGATCTCTCTTTTGGACCCTTCGTCCAGAAAGGCGAAATTGTATTGAATGCGCATTTGCACTACACCTCCTGGCTTTGGCCCGCTGGATTTTTTCTCGTTTTGCGAACATCGTTAAGCTTCGCTTGGAACGTAACGTAGTGCGGCATCTTCAAGTGGGAAATGAACCCTGTTGATTCCACGGAATCGATATGAAAAAGGACAAATTCCTCGTTTTGCGTCGGAATCGATTTGTCGCCTCTTTCGAGGCTTTTGTCCAGGATGCTCATGGCAATAGCTTTCGTTTCATTTTGTCCGTAGCAAAGCCCGTAACCGAAATCAAGCTGCAGCTCTTTTCGACCGTTCTCCTTCTCCACCGTCATTGGAACGAGCATTTCAACCTCCGTTACTTTGATGTCCCCGATAAAATAGGAGTCGTCCTCTTCACCGGAATTGGCGAGCGGGCTGTCGATATAAACGGGAAGCTCTCCGACGCGCAGCTCTCCGACTGTGGGGTGAACCATCCCATACCCGCGAATTACTGCGTAGGCTAATGATGTAACGGCTCCTGTTTGTCCTCTTGTTAAAATTTGCAATTTCTCGCTCCGCGTAGCCGGAAACGTCAGACTCGTCCGGGTGACATCATCCGGCTCAGTCGAATCCATTGGACATTCGGCAATGAGTCCTTCTTTTCTCAAATAATCCAACACTTTTGGAAACCGGCCATCCTGTGCATTGGCCATCTCTGCCATCGTGATTTGTTCCGCTTTGTGATAATCTCTCAACCACTCGGCTGCGGTTTCTTCCGTTTCATCCATCAGGTCGAAATCCAAGAGCCTATGGGAATAATCCATGGAAGCCCCTAAAATTTGCCCGCCGGGAATATCCTTGAACGAAGCGGAAATCCGTCTTTCCACCCGCATCTCCTCAGAGTGCACGGTTCTGGAATAATGCTTCCGGAGCAATGTCGAACGATAAGCGCGAAGCAGGAAAACCGCTTCCTCCGGATTACCTTCCGCCTGCTTAATGGCAAGTGCCGCAAGCTGTTCGCTGTACAGGCTGCTTTCCGACATGACCTGATCGACTAGCCCCCGCATTCCGGCTTCGATTGCAGAAACGTCCAGCACCTTGCCCTTGCGCAACCGTTCATATTGGATTCGTTGTAAAGATTGTTCAATTGCGCGTGTTCCGCCTTTGACCGCTACATAACCCATACGTTAGATTTCCTCCTTCACGACCTGCGTTGTCCTGGGCAAGGCAAGAATACGGTGGGAGGTATCTGTCACGATCAAGTCCAAGCCTAGTGGAAACTCCGCATTTCGTTCAGCCCGAATGTCGATCCAAGCTTCCGTCCCGTGTATTTCGGCTTTGGCCGTCGATTGAATGCCAGGACCGCTAAGGCGCAGCTTCGTTCCGCACGTTACGCTCTCCGTTTCGATAATGACCGTCGCTGAGCTGTGCGGGTCCGTCAGTTCTCCGATTTTGGCTGCTTCCATGGCACTATGCAAATAGCCGGGCGCGGCGTCGCGGAGTATGAAGATGAAGTCCGCTTCCTCCAATTGGGCATCTTTGGCATACGTAGATTGACTCAACAAATGAGTCACCTCGGCTTCCCGCTCTGACACCACTTTAAAAGTGACTTCCGTATCGAGCAGCATTAGAGCTGCTATATATGTCGCAGGCAGGCAGCCTTGAACCTGCTCAAGCTTTCCTGCTTCATCAGACAGGTCGGATATCGTCCCGGGCCTTGACATGGAATCAACTAGCTTTCTATATGCGGCTTGGATGTCATGAACCATATCCAGCATCATCAGCTACACTCCTTTCAATCTATATCCATCGTTTCAAAATCAACTTTCGTTCGTAACACACTCGTATGATCATCTTGCCGTTTCGCCGCTAATCGCTCACCTTCCGACAGCAGCAAAGCCGTCCAAGCCTCCGTTTCCTCCAAGCGGGCTGCATAAGCCGCGTCGATGACGGCCAGATCGTACGCTTTTTCCGGCTCATCGCCTTTCACGATGCCGATCCCAACGGCCCCTTCAATCTGGACCTTGCATTCGGTTACCAGCACCTCGCCCAAGTAAAACAAGCTTTTCTGCGCCGTTTCCCTTACTTTTACCATGACCAGTCCGTGGTTCGGCTCTTCCATTACAGCAACAGAGTAACGGCCTTTAATCTCATTAGCTAAAGCAGCAGCAAGCTGAGGTGAACCGTTAATCAGCACTTCCGTTCTTTGCTTCCTTTTCATGTCCTAAAGCCTCCTTCCTCCCTAAAAGAACCAACTTACTTCCATGACTCACACTATCTTGTTGCCAGGCTGGCAGCTGTTAAGTTTGTGTAAAAGACTTTTCTAAATTACGTAAGTAAACATATCCCCGCGATACATCGTTTTGCTGAATTCCAAAGTGCGCCCCGATGCGCCATCCCTGCATTCAGATTCCAGAACCAGCAAAGGGATCAGGCTGGAACAAGCCAGAAGCTCCCTTTCATATTTGGATGGATGTGTTAATCGAAGGGAGGTCTCGGAAGAATGAATGTGCGGGTAGCCTTGATTTTGGTAATACTTAAACATCGAAGTAATTTCTTTGCCTTCGCTTTCAATATGGGGAAATACGGACTCGGCTACGTAGGAAATGTGCAGCGCGATCGGCCTTTTGTCGATGATGCGAAGACGGCCGATTTTATAGACACGGTCAGCTTCGCCTATGGCAAGCGACTCGAAGATTTTGTGATTAAACTCGATAGGCTCGCAAAAAATATTTTTCGACTCATAGTTGTACCCAAGCTCCGTCATTTTCTGGCTAAAGCTTTTATTGGCGGAAAGCACCAAGGGGATTCGCAAGTTTCTGTCCTGAACAAAGCTGCCTTTTCCCTGTTTGGAGTAAATGTAGCCGAGCTCCTGCAGCCGTTCGTAGGCTTTGCGCGCGGTAATGCGGGGGACCTTGAACCAATCCGCGATCTCATTCTCCGATGGCAGTTTATCCTCAGGCTCATACTTGCCGGATTGAATCATCGCCATTAGATGATCCATAATATCCATCTCTTCAGACATCCCTTTCGCCTCCCTCCAAAGTCAGCCGTATTTCTTAATGAAGCCCGTGATATCATTCAGTTCATGGAATCTTTCCTCCAGAAGCTCACGCGACCAGTCCCACCATGCGATCTTGAATAAAGCATCTATGATTTCCTGCGGGAATCTTTGCTTGATAGGCTTGGCCGGGACTCCCACCACGACGGTATAGGGAGCGACATCCTTGGTCACGATAGCTCCCGATCCGATAACAGCGCCGGTGCCGATATGGACTCCTTTCATGACAATTGCGCCATGACCGATCCAAACATCGTGTCCGATCGTGACACGGTTGCCTCTGCGCCAGTTAAAAATCTCCTCGTCGTTCGTCTCCGCGAATCCGAAAGCGGCTCTCCGGTACGTCATATGATGCTGTGTCACCCGGTCCATTGGATGATCTACGGGATTTATGCAAACGTGAGAAGCTATGGACGTGAACTTGCCCACTTCCGCATAGTTGATCGTCACATCGTCCATCGTGTAGGTGTAATCCCCAATGCGGGATTCGATTATTTGATTGTTAGGTCCGATAGAGGTCCACTCTCCGGCAAAGCTGTTCGATATATGACTGCTGGCATGAACGGCCGGCTCCGGCGATAGTGGAAGGCTGGAATGGGTTTGATGGATAGGCTTCATATTATTTCATCTCCTTGGATAGTGCGTGCTTCCGTTCCCGAAGTTCGTTCACGACGGCCAATCCGGGAGAATTGCTCCCCAGCTTGACGTCTCTTTCGCCATAAAATCCATGAAAATCCGAGCCACCGGTCATCGTCAGGTTGAACTCTAAAGCATGCTCACGGGCTCTAAGCTCATCCTCCGGGGTATGCAGCGGATGCCAAACCTCGATACCTTGCAGACCGGCCTCCACCAACTGCGGAACAGCTTCGAAGTTCCCGTATTGTCCCGGATGTGCCAACACAGGAACACCGCCCGCTTGCAAAATAACCCGCACGGCCTCACACGCATCGACGTACTCTGTCGGGATATAAGCGATGCCCGGCTGCTCTTCGTTTTGACCGCGAGAGAACAGCTTTTTATATAAATCGCCATAGATCGTTGTTGTATAGCCTTGGTCAATCAAGGCGTGCATAATATGCTGCTTATAGACCCCGGTTCCGCCTTCCACATGCTTCATCACATCTTCCCAAGTAATGGCGTATCCCGCCTTGATTAATCTCTCTACCGCAGTCAAGCAGCCTTGGTGGCGCCTTTCCAGCAGCGGGCTGCATAACGACTCAATGGCTGCGCTCCCAGGCTCTATATAATAGCCGAGAATATGAACTCTCCGCCGTCTTTTAAAGTCATAGCCGGAGATTTCAATGCCCGGAATGATCTCAACGCCTCGTTCCTTCCCCGTATGCATCATTTGATGAAGCTCACGGGTTGTATCGTGATTCGTGATAGCCAGATGGCTTACACCTTCTTGGATAGCGAGATTCAATATTTCATCGAACGTGAATGATCCGTCCGACAACCTGGTATGACAATGCAGTTCTACTTTCATAGAAGCCTCCTAGATTGATGAGTATGGAAAAACTCACATGAAATGTGTGTTTCCTTGGATTTATTTTGTTCTGTATATCAAGTTTAACTTGATGCCAAGTTTATAGGGTTAAAGCTATGTAATGCCCACGTTAAGAAATTGTAAGGAAACGCAAAAAGATCTAGCGGAAGGTTGTATCCGCTAGATCTTTTTGTGGCCGTGCATGCACTAGTGCCGGGGATTGTGTGGCGGCTCGCGCGAGTGGGAACTATGATCCGCTATTTCTGAGCAAAGCGGCACTTCGGCATTTTTAAGGAGCCTACGATCCGCTATTTTGCCGATTTCGGCTAATTATTAGGCATTGGCGGGCAAATAAGGCCCTGTAGTTCCGCTTAGACTCTGAAAAGCGCCAGATCAGCTGAAATAGCGGCCTGTAGTTCCCCCTAGTGCAAAAGGGGATATCACTTTGCGATGATTTCGCCTTATGAATGCGCTAAAAAGCAAATAGCCTTTCTGAGATTTCTCTCAAAAAGGCT
>NZ_WHNZ01000050.1 GCF_013141725.1 Paenibacillus planticolens
GACAGTCAAAACCAGATGATCTAATCGATTGATGTTAATTCCAATCAACCCCTTTTCCGTTATGATCCGAAATTAATAGTACGACTTGCCGTTCTATAATCCTGCACGTCTAACGATCTCTACATCGACAGGAAGCTGCAAGCTTTGATTCGTGTATTTAATGGTGACGATTGCTGCCCTCTCACCAGACCGTTGGTTACCGATACAACGGAAATTCTCTAGTCTGATGACACTTTTTCCTCCTATTTTTATCATGCAAACAGGAGTTATTATCCAATTCAAGTAACGGTTGAGGAAATATCAATTAAATTTTATCCAACAAAATCATCTATTGATTTTCGTTTTTCCTTACGTGTATTGCAACACTCAATAAGGGTAAGGATACTAGCTAAGGTCCATACTGGCGAGCACACGCGCGACTGCGGTTACTGTTGCATGCACATCGGTATCCGACGTGCGCCAGTTGACAACGCTGATTCGCATTGCACGCCGCCCTCTCCAAACTGTGCCGCTGAAAAATGCCGTTCCTTCCGCGTTGATATTGGCAATCACAGAGGCGGTGCGAGCGTCGTGATCTTCTTCTGACGCATTGGGCTCTGGCGAGAGGAACCTGACCAGTGCTTGGTTCAGCGTGGGTGCGAAAACCAGCTCTGCGCCATGCAACGCTGCGATACCGTTTGCAAGCGCTGCGGCATGGGCACAACTCCGCTCAATGAGATCGGCCACGCCATCTCTGCCAAGCTCACGCAACGCTGCATAAACCGCAAAGCCTCGTGCGCGTCGACTCCATTCAGGCGTCCAGTTGATTTGGTCGCGCGTTTCCGCATCATGGGTCAGGTAGTCTGCGTTAATCCCCATTGCCGCGCGATGTGCATCGAAGTCTGTAATTAGGGCAATTCCTAGGTCCTTCGGTGTATTCAGCCATTTATGCGCATCCGTCGCCCATGAATGCGCCATTTCGACTCCTGCCAGTTTGCTCCGATGTTGTCCACTTGCTCGTGCCCAAAGTCCAAACGCACCGTCGATATGCACCCATGCCCCCGCCGCTCGCGCGATAGGGATGAGTTCGCTGAACGGATCGATCGCGGCTACGTTAAGATCCGCTGCGTCAAGAATAACAATCGTTGGGCTATCAGAAGCTTTAAGCACTGTGGACAGCACATTTGCTGTGACACGCGCGTCTGCGTCTGTTGTGAGAGGAACCAAGGCAGCTGTTCCTATGCCGAGGAAGCGCAGTGCTCGTTCGATACTTCCATGGCGCTGTTCCGATGCCAGAATACGTATTGCGGGGGCTCCGGTCAACCCGTCTCGCTCTACATTCCAGCCCCTATCTCGAAGGAGTGCGTGGCGTGCGGCGGCGAGGCAGGTGAAGTGCGCCATCTGGCAGCCGGTGGTAAATGCGAACGAAGCTGTGCTAGGCAGATCAAGCACCTCTTTGATCCAGGCTCCGGCAACCTCTTCCACTACAGAAGCGGCCGGCCCGCAAGCATATAGAGCGGCGTTATTGTCCCAGGTGGAAGTGAGCCAATCGGCTGCAAGTGCTGAAGGAAGTGCACCGCCAATCACCCAGGCAAAGAAACGTCCCCCTGCAGAGCCCAAATGTCCTCCTTCGGTGGCAGCCACCAATTCGTCTATTACGCGTTCGGCAGGTATGCCTTCATTGCCAAGAGGCAGGCCTAATCGACGCCGTAATGTACCTGTGTCTGTAGTTGCGCTGACAGACTGCTTGTCCAGTCTGCAGAGAAAATCAACAGCATGGAGTTGGGTACGCTCAAGCAGAGAGCGGATATTAGCATCAATATTTGTTTTTTTTGTCAAAAAAAAAACCTCCATTTATCGTATGAATTTAAGACAAATATATTTTAACACTATGCCCCTTTTCATATCTTGCTCATCAATTCCCACACCTCACACCTTGCTAGTATTTCTTCAATGAACTTTACTATTCGAATTCTAATCAGCGTAAGCTAACTTCAAACTTTTTTCCGTCTTTGAATCCAAATCCTCACTGTAAACTCTTGGGTTTACGGATAAGCATTGTGACCACGTACAGATAATTAATACTCAAACCCGCCACTGCCAGTTGTTCTGACTATCGACTACTAGCGCAGCAGCTCTCAGCTTATGAAAATCATAAAGATAATCTCATCCCAAAAAAGTCCCTGGAGTATCAACTAATAATTGTGTTGAATGTTTCAAGAAGCTGCTCATTTACTTCTTTTTGCTCATTTGATCTAAATGGAATCCACTCAGGCTTAATAAATACCTCTAATGGTACTTGTTCTTGTTGAGTAACCAGTGTATTTCCATCACGGCTTGTAACGTTGTTCAAGATAGTTTTGAGTGGTCAATGACTACGTTGAACAAAGACAGCGGTTTTGACTGACAGCCTATGTGTTTGCGTGTAGCCTGTTTTCGCATATTTATTGTTTCAATTTGAACATATAAGAAATCCGAATTTTAGGACACAAAAATGTATTGTATACTGTTAAATAGACCCTCAAGTTGTATCGTTTAGCAACTACGGGAATGGTATCTTCTTCATCTCCAATATTGGAAAACAGTAGAACTTCTTGTCTTTTAGAAAAGACAAGAAGTTATATCCATAAAATAAAAAATCCGCTCAAATCGCGGATTCAAATGGATGTATGTTCTTGTCCTCTTACAGTTCTCCTTATCGAAATCTTCAACTTGCCAATATCATAACCATTACTTCCCGACCAATGATCACAATCGCTATCCAAGAAGGAATCATGTTCTGTTGAACCATCATTACCAACGCAGCCGATACTTCTCTTGAAAGCCTATGAGCCAATGCAATAGATTGCTTTATTCCTTCTTCGTTCAAAGGTATATCGGAAACACCTTGAGCCTTGCCAATGTTATTCCATTCGGTCACTCCGTGACTGATAAGCCCTACTGTGGTTGCCATTTGTGCCGCCCCTTATTGAATCCCGTTATTTACCCTCTGAATAATGTATCTCGGTTTTCCCTGTTGTTATATTATTGTCTTTATCCCAAATCGAACTTATTTCAAAGGTCCCATGTTTAAAGAATAATGGAAATCTGCTCTTAAACCAGTCTTGCATTGGCAATTCTATTGCCTTCTCCCTTTCAATCCAAAGTAATTCTCCTTCAGGTGGGTTTTGTAATAACTCTCCTTCAAAAGAAGTAGCTAAATAATTAAATACCATTGACCTCAGTCCGGTTTTTGGTTCACAGTATTCCGCTAATCCTTTATAAATAATGTTTTTGATTATTAGACCTGTTTCTTCTCTTACTTCACGAATTGCTCCATCAACTATACTTTCTGGATAATCAACTTTGCCTCCAGGAGCGATGTAACCTGGAAATCCTAATTTATTGGGTCGATTTATTAAAAGAACTTTATCATCTTTCAAAATCATGCACATTGTAAAAAGTTCATGGTTCAGATTCATTTAAAATCTCCTTTTAGGTGTTTTGTACTTTATTCAAGCACTCAACTCTTTCAGATAACGTTATATTTAAGAACTTCGCAAAAATCCCATACTTGAGTATTCGTAAAATTATTGACCTATCCTCCCGTTCGTGGAGAAGACAGCCGATCATTCTGTCTGTCTGGCTGCCTTCGTTTCTTCATTAAGCTATCTTTCTCCTTATATTAATCAAGCCACCTTATGACTGTATGCTGATAAATTGAATCAGAAAGAAACTCTTCAAATGAATCATAGAGCTTAATTATCCCCTTTGTACTTCCCTCGTACCATTCCATGACCGGAGGATTATCCCCTTCATTTAATTTAAAAAATCTAATTTCATACCCCTGATGCATTGAGAATACAAAAGTGCTATCAGGCAACACTACAGGGTTATTATTCTCTCGTAATAATTCTACTGTCTCACTCTGAAGTTCCTTTATTTGTGAGAAATTCGTATCTGTACCTTGGAACAATCTTCCCGAATAATGGCCGACAGCAAGTAAGTATTGTCGATAAGTCTCGGGTAACTTGATTCCCATTTCTTGCTCTAGTATCTTTATTTCTGCTTCGCTACACCCATGAAAAGGACGGTCAGTATACAATTCCTTCTCATGCAGGAGCTTTAATAAATGTTCACTTCTCACAAACAAACCTACTTCCTTAAGGGATAATTCATTATTCGGGAGGACCAATTTCAATTCCTTCATTAGCGTAATCTGCTCGTTAGCGGAGAAAAAACGAAACGGCCGCCGAAGCAACCGCTATTTCACTAACGTTCTCAGTTAACGTAACAAACCCTATCTAAATTTTTTTATTTCATGAGATATGATTTTTCCAATTATTCTACTCTTCTTTTACTTTTGACAGAAGCCACTCACCACCAAAAGTAGTTGTACCTTCATGGGAAACGTATATAATCCAATCCATGTTATTATCAAACCAGAAACATTCACTAACCTCAAATTACGGTTCTTCATCCCACATTTCATACTTAAAAAAATCAGAAATTAAAAAAGAAGAACCTTCTTCCCTTATTTCATACGCTGTAGCTATACTATGTTCTTCAAATATTTCCTTTAATATCTTTAATTTCACTGGTACATGAATGTATTTTGAATCAAATGCAATTACATCGTTTCTCTTACAATCAAATAAGGGATACCAGTACGCTTTATTGATATCCCATACAGTTCTTAATCTGCTTTCTACTTGGACTGCCATTTCTTCAGACAGTAAAATTTTCCCCATAGTATCCCCCTTGTGAAATTCAGGTTCTCCTTCTTCATATTACCACAACAGGGTTCCACAAAACTGCTCGTTAGTCTAGTTTCCTCTCTTGTCTCCCGATGTGAGGGTCGAGTTTTTGTCGTGCGTCCATAAAAGGATCAAGTTCTTGCCGTCCGACATCGGACGACAAGAACTTGACCCGTTAAACGACTTGCAAATATCAATCAACAGAGCTTATACATCTTATCATTTTAGAGAACAGCCTGCCGTTTTGGCAGGCTGTTTGACCATAAACCTCATTTTGGCGTCGGTTTAATCCAAATATCGGAGTGATACGCCTTCATAAAAGACAGAAGCTTCTCCAGAACTTCAATGCCCTTAGTCTCCGCATCTCGTGCGGCACTTAATAGCTCGATAGCCTTGTCCGCTTGCTCAGGATCTTTGGGCCGGCCTCCTTCCGGGAATGGGAACATTTGACGCATCTTGTCCAAGGCTTCCGCCACAGCTACAAAATGGTCTGCCGCTTCTGCCGCTCGTGCTCGAACCGTACGTTCCACCACATTAGTGCCGTCCCATTTGACCGTCAGCTCCTGAAGGAACTGGAAGGCGAATTCTCTAGCATCTGCTGCAACCGCGGTATTGTAAGCATTCCCGAACTCATCCGCATTGCGCTCTTCCATAACTTGGATCCAGGCATCGTACCCCTTAAGCCCTTGCGCATATCGATCCTTGAAATTATATGTCCATTCCCGTCCGCGAGAATGATCCACAATCATATCCAGTGCCATTCGCAGCATCTCGTACTTGGAATGGGGAAGGCTATCCTCAATCGTTACCAAGAATAGGACCCCAATCTTAGGCCTTCCAATTTCAGCATATGATTTCATGCCATCCTTGGAAACATCCTTCGCATTAAACATCTGGGTTTCGTCATCGTAGCCATAAATCAGTCCGAATTCCGGGATAAATAGATCGAAAGCAATCGCGGGATAGCCTTTGTCAACTGTGCGCTGAATAAGAGCAATGGTCTGCTCCAAGTCATTCGGCGATACCGGGACTGAAGCTTCCCCCATGTTGCTCGTATAGCCTAAATTGCATAAATTTCTGCGAAGAATATACCCCCCCGGAAAAGAGGTAGGGCCAGCCACGTTCACTTCCTTAGGATCGATGTTAAGTCGAAAGGCATGTCCTGTGAGTCCCATTACGTCAACCAGTGAGAAATTTTTTTTGTCGTTGTAGCTGACCGCTCCATATACAGCGCTTGCGGCAGATGTCATAGTCTTCATCCAATCCCGATTGAATAATTGATCTGCAATCATCGTTACGATACCTCCGTTATGTAATATGTTAGATTGGGGGAGTGGCCAGAATAGCACGATTCGGGAGACCTAGAGAAGCTCGATTCTGAACGTACCCGTTCAAGGATATACGAATCCGTTCTCGATACACCTTGTTCTTCGATCTCGATAAACTGGTGTAAACGTTGGCAGTCGTAGTCTGGAACAAGAAGGCTATTTCAGCTGGCGTGAGCTCATCGAAGAAATGAGCTTCAAAAATCGCTTTTTCCCGCTTGCTCAGGCATTTAAGCAACTCTTGAAGTCCCTGCAGCATATCGGCGCGCATTAATGAAATAGCCGGATCATTGCGATTATGCGCATCTTCGGCAGCATAGCGGGAAAGGCGCAATAAGATGGCGTCGATGTCGGTCCAATCCGTCTCGGCAGATGATGTGTCTACACGTGGTCCAATCCGGCTGAATCCGGAAAAGGGGAGCTCCTTTGCATAAGGACCGCCGCGTCGCATCTTCATATAAGCCTGGTTTCGCACGATGCGCTGAAGCCATGGCACGAATCGCTCCGTATTCATTAGGGTCCCCACATGCAGGAATGCGCGGATCAGTGCATCCTGCACAATATCTTCAGCCAGCGATCGGTCTCCCGCGATAGAAGTCGCCCAGCCTAGCGCCTGGTTGCGATGGTACCGGACTAATTCCCCGAACGCATCCCGATCTCCGGAACGGGCTCTCTGCACAAGCTCGTGATGCTCCATCATTCCGTAAATGCCATCCTTTCATACTCCCAATATAATGATTGATGCCACTGGACTTACGAAATCTATCATCATTCGAAATTTTTTTCACCTGTTCGAACATATTTTACGATAGGCGCTGGAGTTAATCCCGCTTGCAACTTGAAGAGACGATTGAAGTGATCGGCATTTTTTTTGTTTTATATGTTTTTAAGATTTATCTTCTTTGTGGTTTCGCCTAACTCTTATTTGCGAACTTCGTAAATATCCTTGGGACGAGAAATTCACGAGTCTCGTCAATATTTATTCGTGAGGAAGTTGAATTTTTCCTTTTTTTGTATGATGACGTACTTTCTATTAGCAGAAAAGGCCACCATTATTTTGGCAGCCTTTTGAGTTTATTTAGCTATAGTTTCCCATTAGCTTAACGATTGATTCTCATTTTGAGCAATCTTCGTTACAGGATTAGGTTTTTGGTTGCTTTTGCGATTTTAAATAAGTTAGGCTGGACAAAGTATTACGAAAAAAACTATGTAGAATAATTCCATGCCATGGTACGCTTATTTCATATGGACGCCAAAACTGAAGTACCTAAACTAAAGGAGGTTTATTCAATGTTCCGTAAGCCATTAAAAACCTTAGTTGTCTCCGTAACCTTAATAGGCTCACTACTAGCACCTACAGCTACCTCAGCGGATTCATTCAATCCTGACAAAGTTCCCGTACTCGTCGATTCCGTCCCGCAAGACTTCGAGCAACCTGCTATCCTCCGAGATGGCTCCACTCTAGTACCTATGCGGTCTATTTTCGAAGCCCTTAGCGCGTCCGTTAAATGGGAAAGTTCTACCAAGACAGTAACCGCCGTAAAGGGAACTAAAACGATGACCTTAACGATAGGGAGTGCTAATGCAACAATTAACGGTGGCGTCATCTGGCTCCCTGCGCTCCCTGAAATCTATAACGACACTACATACGTTCCACTCCGAGTGGTAGCCGAAGCCTTAGACGCAAACGTGGATTGGGATTCCTATAACAGCCGTGTATCGATTACCTCCTACGATAAGCTTTCTCCTTTCGATAGGAAAGTTACCGACATCCTCAACGAGATCATCACGCCTTCAATGACCCCCTTCCAAAAGGTTTATGCCATACATAAGTATGTGGTAAATCACGTCGAGTACGACTACCTTAACTTCCGTAGGAATACAGTCCCCTCCTCTGATGGATCCGCCAGAGGAACGCTCCTTAACGGTATCGCAGTTTGTGAGGGGTATGCGGAAGCAATGTCTTACCTTTTAACAAAAGTGGGAATCGAGAATAACCTCGTCATCGGAAACGCTACAACAGAAGATAACGTCACGGGAAGACTTTCAAATGTAAATCACGCATGGAACGCCGTGAAGTTAAACGATAAGTGGTATTACCTCGACGCGACTTGGGACGACTTGAACCTTAACTTAGCAGAAGACTATAAAGTACATACACTTACGTTTGAAGGGGATCCTCACAGATACTATTATAGTGGTCTTCAGCCCTTTGGAGACCTGACCTTTGAGTTTTTCTTAAAATCGGAAGATCATATGCGCGGGCATGTTGTAGTTGGTGGTAAATCACCAACAAACGCAGACACCTACTATGATTCCGTATTTGATAGTGCGCAATTAATATCCGATGAGGGTAACGAACTTTATCTATATCGGGAACTTAAGCTAACTCCCGAGGAAGAAGCTAACAATGAAAAATTAGACCAGTGGGCTAGACTTCGTAAGATCGATTTAATTCATATCGACAAAGACGGCAAAATCACCTACCCTGCTCGGGGGATTCTGCTATCCTCACCAAGTCTAAGTCTTATACTTAACAATGGGTTTATTTACTATGATTCTTACCAGGATGGTGAGATTAACTTAGTACGAACTCCCTTGACAACCTTGAAAACGGGTGCGGTCGACGAACCCACTCTAGTATTAAAGAACGTGAACAATAACATCATTTACACCGATAAGTTCATACTGTACGCTATTCCTGATGGTGAAAAGTCTCCGTATACAATGAGTTTTCACCTAGTAGACCTTAAAACTTTAACCGACTCTCTTATCGTATCAAACGTAGGGCATCTTTCATACGCTATTTATGGAGACTATCTCTACTATCTCGACGCAATAGTAACACCTAAGCATATTGGCGATGGAATCCTTAAACGAGTGAAACTTACAGGCGGCTCCGTAGAAACACTCGTATCTGACGAAGACATCCTACGTATCCTCTCCGTTAAAGACGGTGTAATAACCTACGATGTCAGCGGAAACATAACAAAAACAATGCCAACACCCTAAGAAGACCATAAGAACGCCCTAACCAATTAAGGACGGTCTTGGTAGTGATGGAATACTACATTTCCACAACCATTTGAAGGTGAAATCCCCGTCTAAAACGATGAATGGGTCACGGCACTTGTGTATCTTAACTCGTCTTTTGGATGATGAAGCAAGCATTATGAAATAACAAAGAGAGCAGCCAAATGCGAAAATTAAGGAGAGGGCGTGGCGGGCTCTTTTTCGTTTTCATTCGGGCTTTTTTTCTTTGGTTTCTAATTCAGTTTTTCGGGCATCGATTTTGGCGGCGAGCTGCTTACCGAACTCTTGCAAGCCTGGTATTTTCGCTTTCAATTCCTCGATTTCGGCTTCTAGCTGCTCTGTTTCAGATAATCGCTTTGCGCGGTTTTCGGCAATGACGGCTTT
Organism: Paenibacillus planticolens; assembly: GCF_013141725.1. Taxonomy (GTDB): domain Bacteria; phylum Bacillota; class Bacilli; order Paenibacillales; family NBRC-103111; genus Paenibacillus_E; species Paenibacillus_E planticolens. Next base: position 9,458 of record NZ_WHNZ01000050.1, read on the forward strand.
CATGCTTTTCGGAAATTTTATAATGTCACCCATGAAAATCACCTCACGTTTTATTATACCGTTTCGCTGATGAATCTGCGCACAGCAAACGAAACGGTACTCTTTTTGTCTTCAGCTGCTTCGTTGCCGTTTCATTTCTGCACGCGGCTCCTTCATCGAAACAATCCGTTTCTGCACAAATGATGCAAAAATTGCACTGTTCGTGCAATTTATGTTTTGCCAGGCGCTATTTTTAATGAGAGATTGTTTATATATTTTGTGATCGCTTTATATTTCCTGGATTTTCGAAGCTTTTCGAGTACCGAATCGTATTGAAACAAAAACGGCTCATTTTGGCATTTTTGTTGTTTTCGTGTGTATTCGGTTAATGCGTGAAATAAAAATGCATTTTTGGCGGGGCTTTTTTAAAAACGAAACAAAAAAACCTGACCAAGAATTTAGGGGGGAGCCAGTTTTTTTTATTTTGCTACTTAAATTATAACGTAAAATTCGAAATGAGCGAAAAATAGACTAAACAAAAGGCTCTGTTATTCTATATTGTTGATTCTCAACCAAAAGAAAAACCGCCTCATGATACGGCGGTTAATTGAACTAACGTTCTCCCGTTAGATTCCTGTAGATGGATAAATTTAAGCTTTGTAAAAACCGCTTACCGGGGAATGAATCCGATGATAATCGGTTGGGCTTAAGTATAAGACATAGAAAAAGCCGTCTGTGTAATTGATCATTCGCGGACTTTGATTAAGCAGTTCCTCACTCGTATAATCCTGCTTAGAATCTGAGCACTCTCTGACAAGCTTAAACAATCTGAAAATGCGAAATACGCTTTGATCGGATTGCATAGCTTTGGAACGGTTTCATCCAGCCTTAGCGATAAAAGGAATCATTTTTTCCTTACAAGCAAGGTTTGGGGCGGTTATTTTGGAGTTATCACCTCGGTGTTAATCGGCGATACTTATCCAATGTGATCTCACCATGCAATGGCTCACCTTTTAACAATCTCAACAAATCCCGGACAACCATTTCTACTTGTTGCGATCTCCAGTGGCGATTAAACCCGGCTATGTGTGGTGTACAAATCACATTGGATAGGCGCAACAATTCATGGTCTTTGCCTAATGGCTCCTGATAAAATACATCCAGTGCAGCTGTAAAGCGTCCTTTGCGCAATTCGTCGATCAGCGCTTGCTCATCAATCAGAGGAGCTCTGGCTGTATTAATCAGGACAGCGCCATCGCGAATAATCGACAGCTCACGTGCGCCAAGTATCCCTGAGCTACTTGACGTCAACGTGCTGTGCAGCGAGATAATGTCGCTTTGCTGCAATAATTCGTCTAAGCCGCATAGTTGAACACCTAATTCCGCCGCCGCCGCCTCCGTACAATACCGTGAATGAAGCAGAATCTTCATTTGATAAGGTGCAAGTAAGCGAATAACCTCACTACTGATCTCGCCATAGCCAATCAAACCGACCGTGGTTCCAGACAATCCCATTACTGCTTCTTGGCTGCTCTGCGACCATTTCCCTTCCTGCAGCGACTTGATATAAGGCATGCAATTCCATGCAGCAAGCATCATCATCATAACCGTTCCTTCAGCCGTCGATTTGCTTAACGCCGAGTTGGCATTAACAATCGTTACTGGCTTTTGGAACACGGATTCATCGACAATTGGAATGACCGTACCTGCTGCGTGACCGATAAATTTTAAACGCACCGCCTTTTCTAGCACCTCTTGTGTAAATTTAGGTGAACGCCAACTCGTGATGCAAGCATCATAAGCTGGAATATCTCTGGCCAAATCTTCACTCGTATACGATTCTCCTAAGGGAACCCAATCAATTTCTGAAACCTCAGTCAATGCGGCTATCGCACGCTCGGAGATAACGAGCTTACGCAAGTCCGGATTGGCAATAGCAATGAGAGTACGCACTACAACTTCCTCCTCTACTTATCTGCGTGGCATTTAAACGCCATCTTTTTTGTTATAACGTTCCGTCGCTTCTTTAATAACATCATTATCGCCTATGGATTTCCACTCTTCGATGACTTGCGGCCAATTACTGATCGGCTCTGATCCGGTGATCATTTTCATAATGAACTGCCATATCTTCCCTTCTCTTTTCGATATGCATGATGATAGTGGTGTACACGACACCCCACGTCACGTGATACACTTATCGTATTGCATAGAGCGAGCTTCGGTCTTACTAGAATGGGAATCGCTTTCTTAATATTGGAACTCTTTTTATTGCCGGCAACGCTCCCGCTGGAAAAAAAATAACCTCTTCATTGCCAGCAAACGAAGAAGGTTATTGGTATATTATGTTACGGTGATTTGTTATTCGGTTTTATATGCTTTGCGGTATTTATTCGGGGACATATGAACGGTTTTTTTGAACGTTCGGTAGAACGTGGACACCGTTTCGAACCCTACTTCAAAACAGATGGATACAATATCTTTCTCCGTTTCAGCCAGCATTTTTTTCGCCAACTCCACCCGAACTTCGGTTAAATACTGCATCGGGGTCACGCTGTATTGTTCTTTAAAAATATTATTGATATGCCGGTTGCTCACTCCCAGCTTGGCGGAGATGTCATTCGAGCTCATGATTTCAAAATAATGCGTGTCAATGTAATTACGCAGCCGTTCGGCTCGTAAACTGTTGGCATCCGACACCGGAGCGGACTGCTGCGAACGGGCGAGAACCAGTAGAACTTCGGACAAATGGATTTTCATAGCCAATAAGTTCAGCGACTTTCCCCGCGACTGCTCGAACAGCATTTTCCTTAGAAGCTGCCTGAATTCACTCCCGGCGAACGGATTTAGCTTCATGATTCGGGAGGTGGTGAAGCATTCATCCAACAGCGCCTCACGCACCGAGCCATCAAGAGCGGTTTGATCAAAACCGAGGACCAACACTGTCATTTTCGAGTCAGAAAAAATCGCATGGTTGTCATAAGGCACGATGACCACACCGTTGTCTTGGTTGAACTCCAAGTTCTTGCCTTCCAGCAAAATGGTGCCCTTTCCGTCTAAAGCGTACAGAATTTGATGAATCTGATGATGATGCTCCGTGACTTTGTCGCCTTCCTTATGTTTACTTTCATATAGGTGAATGCCTTTTATGGATAAATCGACACGCTTACTGGTCATTTGCGCATGAATCCTCCAATCGCTACTTTATCTGGAAAAATGCAGGATAACTAATTATTCGACAAGTTGTGATTTTATCCCTGTATTTTTTGTACCAAAAAAATTCGTGAATCCCTTGGAAAAGATGTAAACGTCAATAGCCCCAGACCTACATTGTACTGGAGCTGTTATAGACTTATCACGAAGTAAAGACACGACACGTCAGTGGAATAGACGCTGACCAGGGCAAAAACGGCTCCAGCGACTTCGGATCCCGGGGGTCCTTGAGCTGCGGCAATTGCTCGAATAGATGCTTGAAGTACTTAAACGGATGCAGTACATTTTTCTTCGCCGTCTCGATAACATTGTAGATCGCCGCACTGGCCTTCGCGCCTCTTGGCGTGTTAGCAAACAACCCGTTTTTTCTCCCAATGACAAACGGCTTGATCGACCTCTTACTGCGATTGTTATCGATCTCAAGCCTTCCGTCCTTCAGAAAAGCGGTGAGCTTCTCCCACTGATTCAGACTGTAGGTGATCGCTTGTCCAACCAAGCTTTTCAGTAGCGTTCGCGAACGCTGCTGATGGAGCTATTTTGAATAAGCATCCAATCCCGGAAGGCTTCGTCCTTGCCTTACGGCATATCGCTCTTCCGGCGTGGCATCCTTCAAGTCGCGTTCAATGACGAAGAGCGCATTGCAATACGCCAGCTCCTGACCCGCCGCCGTGTCCGATTGCCCCTTCGTCTCGGGCGAGGCTTTTAACGCTTCGTCGTACTTGCGCCGGGCATGCGCCCAGCATCCGACTAGTGTAACACCAGCAACTTTGTGGTAACCTGGATAGCCGTCCACATGTAGATACCCCTTAAAGCGGTTAAGAATTTCCGGGGATGTTCACCGCCCCATGTCATCTGATAGTCATAAAGCACCGCCGGTGATACGCATCGGCCGGTCCGGTAGAGCCACAGATAGGATGTGGATTCTGCCGACCTTCCCAGCACCTGCAGCGTCGTCTCATCTGCATGCAGCGTCTCCTGTTTGAGCAAATACGTCTTTATGGCATCGACCACGGAGCCACTGCCCCGCTCCGTATATCATCCAGTTCGCCATCGTTTGCCGGGACAATGTAAAGCCCAAACGTGCAAACTGCTGCTCCTGTCGATAAAGCGGCATGCTGTCCACGTACTTCTGGCACATGATATGCGCCAGAACCGACGGCGAAGCGATGCTTCCCGGATAGACGGGTTTCGGCATCGGAGCCGTGACGATAGGTGTCTGAATGTCTTCACGCTCACAATGGCGGCAGGAATAGATCTCCGCACATGTCGGATGACCTTGACTTGAGGTGGCACGATGGAGATCTCGCTTCGAGTCTCGGTGCTCATCTCATGAAGTGCACCACCACAGCACGAGTAGACCTGATCCGTCTCACTGAACTCATAGGTCACGGTCTCGATCGGCAGACGTTCCATATCCGCTTCGCGCTTACCGGTCGATTTTCTGCGCTCGTAAGTTACTTGCTCCGGCGTTCTTTCCCTTTAATCTCCTTTCATCATTCTGTAAATTCCCATAGTCGCAGCCGTGTGGCTGACGGCGTTTAGCGCGACCATGCCGCCATTGATCTCTCCGTTCGACCATCGCTTGAAATCCTTTGCGATATCGACGGCAGTCTCAAATGCGGACGAAGCCATCGCAGCCGGAGCGGAGCTCCTCGCTAATTGCTTAGCGCCTACCAGCACGAAACTGGCTAGAAGGTAAGTAAACACGAAATAGGTATAAGACCTGGTGCGGAACCATCCACTTGACTATATTGATATTGCCAGTCAACACACTCATTTGATCACCTCAACAACGAGAAAAAACGGTCTGTATTCGCATCTATTTC
>NZ_WHNZ01000051.1 GCF_013141725.1 Paenibacillus planticolens
GACAGTCAAAACCAGATGATCTAATCGATTGATGTTAATTCCAATCAACCCCTTTTGCGTTCTAACGATCTCTACATCGACAGGAAGCTGCAAGCTTTGATTCATGTATTTAATGGTGTAAAGTTGATTAGAAAGTCTTGAAATTTACAGCAAGTTGTTAAAAAAGCAGAAGGAAAGCTCAGGATCTGAGTCTTTCTTCTGCCTTTATATTTTAGAGTACTTTGAATTTTATGTTAGTCACCACTAAAGCTACCCCTATCCTTCTGAAATAACTAGAACCCTAAGATGCCAACAGCCAAAACAACTATCATTACTTTCATGAAGTTTATAGACCAGTGAAAGAAGCATTTCTCGACCAACCAAAAGAAAACAAGTGCCAATCCTACTTTCACCAAGAATTACTTCTGTTTCTTAACATTGCCCTTTTGCTGTGAAATATTAGTTGGCAATATATACATATTTTTCATGAAATCGATGATACTAAAGAAAATTCGAATATTGAAAGGATACTGTTGTGGAACGTTATCAAAAGCAGGAAAAAAAATTGATTATTCTATGCGTGGTCATTGCAGTTATCTTACTATTATCAATTTCTCATCATCTGTTATAGTCCTAGATGAGGAAGATTACCGCTGTGGTATAAAGGAGTTGCTGAATTCATGCTTGCTAATGATCCGGTTATTTACAGTCGTGCACTAATGTCTTTGACTTTTGTATTTCATATTATTTTCGCAACTATCGGGGTCGGAATTCCTGTTCTTATTGCCTTGGCAGAATGGATGGGCATATGTCGAAATGACTCACATTATACCTTGATGGCCCGAAGGTGGACACGTGGATATGTCATAACTGTAGCCGTTGGAGTTGTTTCAGGAACGGCTCTTGGCCTACAAATTAACCTTTTGTGGCCTAATTTTATGAGGATTGCTGGACAAGCTATCGGTTTACCTATGTTCATGGAAATATTCGCCTTTTTCTTTGAGGCCATTTTTCTTGGTATTTACATGTATACCTGGGATAGATTTAAACCCAAAATTCATTTTTTATTTATTATACCTGTAGTAATCGGCGCGTCATGCTCTGCACTGTTTATTACACTTGTTAATTCCTTTATGAATGCTCCGCAAGGATTTGAGATTGTTGATGGGATTATAGGTAACGTACAGCCTCTTAAGGCTATGTTTACTCCTGCAAGCCCTACAAAAGTCTCCCACGTATTAGTTTCGGCTTATCTTACGTCTGCTTTTATTATTGCAGGGAGCGCGGCGTATGCCCTATTAAAGGGAAAACGTCATATTTACTATAAGAAAGTATTGAATATGACGCTTTTCGCAGCACTTGTTTTTGCAATAGCCACCTTCTTGATTGGTGATTTGTCTGGGAAATATTTGGCGAAATATCAGCCAGAAAAGCTGGCAGCTGGGGAATGGCATTTTGAAACAATGTCACATGCACCTTTAATTGTAGGTGGTATTTTAACAGAAAAACACGAAGTTAAATATGGATGGAAAATCCCGTTTGCATTAAGCGTGCTTGCTCATGGAAACCCTAATAGGGAAGTAAAGGGGCTAAATGATTTTCCTGCGGATGAAATCCCACCACTTTGGATTCATTACACTTTTGATGCCATGGTTGGCATCGGTGGGTATCTAACCAGTATTCCTCTATTGTTTATTCTTGCTTTTTGGTTTCGAAAAGGGAATCCATACAACAAGCTGCTTCTTGCCGCGATTGTCATTGGAGGTCCTCTTGCTATGTTTGCAATTGAATATGGATGGGTATATGCGGAAGTAGGCAGACAGCCCTGGATTTTGCGTGGGTATATGAAGACACAGCAGGGTGCTACGACATCTGAACATGTTGGCTTATTTTTTGTCGTGTTTCTCGCCCTGTACGTGATCTTGGGGATTTCGTGCTTACGTGTTTTAATGAGAATGTTTAAAAACAATACTCCGGAAGATGAGCTTAAGTTACTAAATAAGGAGAGTGCTCTCAAGTGAATTTGGAAGTGGTGGGAATTACAGTCTTATGGACCTTTCTGTACGGGTATTTAATTGTAGCTTCCATTGATTTTGGGGCTGGTTTTTTTAGCTACTACAGTTACAGAACAAGGAAGGAACATGTGATTCAGAATATTATTAAACGATATTTATCTCCTGTGTGGGAGGTAACTAACGTCTTTCTCATTTTTTTCATTGTCGGGATCGTAGGCTTTTTCCCAGATACCGCATATTACTATGGAACAGCCTTATTAATTCCTGGTAGCGTAGCCATCATACTTCTTGCTATACGTGGTTCCTACTATGCGTTTAATACATATGGCATAAAGAGTAGAGAAATTTATGCATTCTTATACGGTGCAACTGGACTTCTGATTCCTGCTTCATTATCAACAGTGCTTACAATTTCAGAAGGTGGTTTTATTGAAATTCAGAATGGTAAGATCTTATTTCAATACAACAAGCTGTTTTTCAGTCTTTACTCATGGTCCGTTGTTTTACTTGCGATTGTTAGTGTCCTTTACATATCTGCCATGTTTTTAACATTTTACGCAGCCAAAGCAAATGACCTTCCAGCTATGGAAATTGTACGTAGATGGGCACTAATTTGGAGCGCACCGACGATCATTTGCAGTTTAATCGTTTTCTACTCGATTAACTTGCATAACCCCGAACATTATCAGCATATCACGGAGCTATCCTGGATGTTTGCATGTTCGTTTCTCTTCTTTCTGCTAGCTGTTTATTTCGTTTGGAAGAAAAAGAATTATGGGTTGTCCTTTATTTTCGTGATGGTTCAATTTGCATTTGCTTTTTACGGTTATGGGGCATCTCACTTACCATATCTACTTTACCCTTACTTATCTATGTATGAACATTTTACTAATCAGTCCATGGCAGTAGCCTTAATTATTGCATTTTTGACCGGACTATTGCTTCTAATTCCTTCACTTTTTCTTTTAATGAAACTGTTTTTATTTAATATCAGATATGTGCAGGGTCAGATGCACCCGAAAGGAGAATAGATGTTGGAATTCCTGTTAATTATGATTTTGCCGCCAATTATTGTTTTAGCCTCTCTTACGGTCGTTTTTAGCTGGGGGTGGATGGCTAAAGAAAGAGTTAGAGGTGACGAAAATTATGGGGAAGGAAGTGGTAAGACATAGAACGTCTAATGTTTGTGAAGCACATACAAAGTAAAGAGAACCACCGTCAAAATAGTTTTGTGTCTAACGACACAAATTTCCCAACATTAATGACACAAATTCCCCAACATATAAAAACTTATTTTACAACAGATATTATTCTTAATCCGGATAGATATTCCCAACAATCCTCCCGCCAAGACCAAGCAAAGTAGCGACCGGGTTCAACTTGCCGAAACCTCCGTTGCAACCATCCACTTGACCGTATATTGATATTGCCAACCAGCACACTCAGCACTAACTCGTCACTCCAACAACGAGAAAAAACGGTCTGTATTCGCATCTATTTC
>NZ_WHNZ01000052.1 GCF_013141725.1 Paenibacillus planticolens
GAGCGACGGGGCCAGCGGGAGCGACAGGAGCAGTGGGAGCGACGGGGCCAGCGGGAGCGACAGGAGTAGCGGGAGCGACAGGAGTAGCGGGAGCAACGGGTCCAGCGGGAGCTACGGGTCCAGCAGGAGCGACAGGAGCAGCGGGGGCGACAGGAGCAGTAGGAGCGACGGGTTCAGCAGGAGCGACGGGGCCAGCGGGAGCGACAGGAGTAGCGGGAGCAACGGGTCCAGCGGGAGTGACGGGTCCAGCAGGAGCGACAGGAGCAGCGGGGGCGACAGGAGCAGCGGGGGCGACGGGTCCAGCGGGAGCGACGGGGCCGGCGGGAGCGACGGGAGCGACGGGAGCAGCGGGGGCGACGGGAGCAGCGGGAGCGACGGGAGCAGCGGGAGCGACGGGGCCAGCGGGAGCGACGGGTCCAGCGGGAGCGACAGGAGTAGCGGGAGCGACAGGAGCAGCTGGGGCGACAGGAGCCACGGGTACCAGCACGACTGCTACTTCAGCGTATGCGGCAAACACTTCAGGGACTTTGTTGGTTGTATTAGGAGGGCTTAATATCCCATTGCCCAATAATCAGTACTTAGGACCGGGGATCACGATTAACGGTGCCAATACCACTTTTACGCTTGCGAATGCTGGTACTTACTACTTTTCCTACAAAATAAACGCCACAGCAGGGCTGCTGGCGCAATCCCGCGTTTTATTAAATGGCACTTCCATCCCAGCATCTTTGAATACGCCGGCAGTCGCTGCATCATCTTATATCGCTGACTTTATTACCACGGTAACGGCGGGCTCAACCATTATTCTCCAGATTTTCGGCCTCGTGGCCACAGTTGTATTAGCGCCTCCGGGGGCGACAATTAATATCATTCAACTTAGCTAACAAGATCAATCCAGCATTCTTCCTGTGTCGTAGACTTTATTCATTCGACCATGCCGAAATATGAAGAGCACTCCGAACCTATTGCGATAGATTATTTATTTCAACTGAGGAGGCTTCCCCAACACGATGTCTCTGCTTTTGGAATTTGAAGAAGCCTTAATAAGCGAACTGTCGTCACCGTCTGTTGCGGGTGGCACCATAAAAAGTCTTGAAGGAGAGGGGGCTGTCCCCAGTCATTTCTATGGCTTGTGGGATAGCCTTTTGCGCCGTTATGCTTCCGTGGTCAAAATAAAGGGAAAAATTTCCTCTAAATTGACTGCAGAAGCTTGTCAGATCCATTTAGCGGGAAAAACTCCCTCTATCTGCGCCGATTTCATGAGAATTCTCTGAATCCGATCACATTAACGGGAGTTTTCCTTTTATTTCCCTCCGAGGTCATCTTTCGAGCCATTTAGCAGGAGTTTTTCCAGTTATCCTCCTTCGCCTTCTTCGTACTGCTCGAATTTGGAACCATTTTAAATTTTTGGACGAGGAACTAGGTGTAAATTTAGAAAGGCACCTTCATAATGGAGGTGTTTTTTTGTTCCCCCGAAACATGGATAGGACTTGAAACACTTGTAGCCGCTCCTCAAATGACTGTAAGATAAGGAACTATGATATAATTAGGGGTGGATTACATTTGGAGAAATATAAGATTGATCGGGAGCGAACTATCATTGAAGATATTAGTTATTGCTGAAAAACCGGACATGGGACGAAATATTGCATCCGCAATAGAGCCTAAAGCCAAAAATCTCAGATCCTATTTAGAAGGTGAGCAGTATATTATCACCTGGGCGATCGGACATTTGATCGAGCTGGCCGAACCTGATCAATATGATGAGAAATATAAAAAGTGGAATATCAGCCATCTGCCGATCATTCCGGATGAATTTAAGCTGATTCCCAATCCGCGGACGTATGACCAGTTGAAAGTGATTGCTGATCTCGCGAAAAGGTGTGACCAGCTCGTCAATGCTTGCGATGCGGGACGGGAAGGTCAGCATATCTTTTCGCTGATCCAGCGGCATCTTGGGCTGAAGCAGCCGGTGAAGCGCTTATGGATATCTGACTTGACGTCAGAAACGATTCGTAATGGCTTTGCAACACTCAAGGAGGGGTCTGAGTATGAAAATTTAACGCGCGCCGCGCGCTCGCGAAGTGAAGCGGATTGGCTGATTGGCATGAATGGCTCGCGGGCTTTTACGACGAAGCATAATGTCCTGCTATCCGTCGGTCGCGTTCAGACACCGGTACTTGCTCTCATCTATGACCGCCAGAAGCAGATCGAAGCCTTCTCCTCGCTTAAATTTTACGAACTCGAGGGGCACTTCACACAAGGGGATACCTTATATCGCGGCATGTGGCAAGGGGAACGCTTGACGGATCAACCGAAAGTGGAGGCATTAGCAGCCAAAGTGAAGGGGAAGCCGGCCCGAATTATTTCCTATGAAGTCAAGGAAACGAAGGAATATCCGTTCAAATTGTACGATTTGACGCTGCTGCAGCGTGAGGCGAATGGGAAGTATGCCTTCTCGGCAAAGAAGACGCTCGACACCGCTCAGGCCCTTTACGAGAAGCATAAGGTCATTTCCTATCCAAGAACGAATTCCAACTATGTTACGGAACAAAATATTCCGGAAATGCATAAGTCGCTATCGGCCTTGCAAGGAACCGCGTATCATGATCTTGTTCAGGGAGCTAACCGCAATCTCGTACATAAAAACAATAAAAATATTTGCAATCCGTCCAAGGTGGAAGATCACCACGCGATCCTTCCAACGAATCGGAAAGCGGCCGGACTCAGTCCGGACGAGCAAAAACTGTACGATTTGATCGTAAGGCGATTCTTATCGCAATTTTATCCGCCGGCCGAATATAAGGTTCACACGGTAATGACCGAGGTTGAACAAGAGATGTTCAAGACGACCGTCAAAGAACTGCTTCATTTGGGCTGGAAAGTCATTTACGCCGATCAGAAAAAAGAAAAGCCAAAAAGCTCAAAAGGCAAAGACAAGGAAGAGGAAGAAGACGAAGAGGTGGAAGTCAGTGAGCCTTTCTCGATAAATGCTCAAGGCCAAGTTGTCTGCAGTGACGCCGTCGTCAAAGAGAAAGATACGCAGCCGCCAAAGCATTTTAATGAAGGGACGCTGCTTAAAGCGATGGAAAGCGCAGGCAAGCAGATTGAGGATGAGGAGCTTCGCGATGCGATGAAGGATTCGGGCCTCGGTACCCCGGCCACGCGCGCAGCAACCATTGAACGGCTGAAGAAGGTAGGCTATATCGACATGCAGGGCAAGAAGATTGTCCTTACCCAGAAGGGCCGGATGGCTGTCGAATTAATTCGTGGCGCCGGCATCGAGCTGCTGACTTCTCCGGAAATGACAGGACAATGGGAGCGGAGACTGAACGAGATATCACGCGGCACAGCGTCGGACGAGCAATTTATGCGCAATGTTAAAAGATTCGCGACGCTAATCGTAGATAAGGTCCGCGTCCAGGCGAGGGCTGACAAAACAGCCTTCGAAGGCGAAACGCCAGCGGCAGGAGGCAGTAAACGCGGGTCTGCGAAATCAAGCTCGCAAGCAACTTCGGGCGGCGCCAAAGCCAAAACGGCTTCCAAGAAAACGACCGATGCCAAGGCATCCGACGGAGCCAGCACTTTCCTAGCCACATGTCCGAGTCCGGGCTGCGGCGGTTCCCTTTTTATGGGGCGCAAAGGATATGGATGCTCGCACTACAAAGAAGGCTGCAAATTTGTCATTTGGAAGGAAAGCTTCGGCCGCAATTTGACGGATGCGCAGGTGCAAGCTCTTGTCAACAAGGGGAAGACGACCAAATTAAAGCTAGTTCTTCCGGATGGAACTTCGGCAGACGGACGCATCGTTTTGAAAAATGTGGAAACCGGGGAGCTTGGTACGGACACAGAGTAATGGAGGTACGCAGGTGTTTTATTTAACGAATGACTGGGATCAAGCAGTAGGTTCTGAATTTGATGAGCCTTATTTTGAACAATTATGTGAATTTCTCGCAGACGAGTATCAATCCCAAACGATTTATCCGGAACAAAATGAGGTTTTGAACGCTTTGCATTTAACGTCCTATGGAGCTGTCAAAGTCGTCATATTGGGACAAGATCCTTATCATGGAAAAGGACAAGCCCATGGACTCAGTTTTTCGGTGAAACCGGGCATCGCACCGCCGCCGTCCCTCCAGAATATGTACAAAGAATTGCAGTCTGACACACGCTGCTATATACCGGATAACGGCTGTTTGGTGAAATGGGCGGAACAAGGCGTTCTGCTCCTCAACACCGTGTTGACTGTGCGCGAAGACACTCCGAATTCCCACAAAGGGAAAGGTTGGGAGCGATTTACGGATAAAGTGATCGAAGTGCTGTCGGAGCGGGAGAAGCCTGTCATTTTTGTGCTTTGGGGAAGCCATGCGCAAGCGAAACAGCGGCTAATAGATACGAACCGGCATCACATTTTGAAGTCGGTTCATCCTAGCCCGCTTTCTTCTTATCGCGGATTTTTTGGCAGCAAGCCTTTTTCGCAGGTAAATGAACTTCTCAAGGGGCTTGGAAGCAAGGAAATTGATTGGCAAATCTCAAATTTATAATTGAAAAAACAATTGGCATTACGATCTTCAAGGTGGATAATGAAGATGAGGTTGCTGTAGAAAATGCAAGGGAGAGAACGCAATGAAATTTCAAGATTTTCATTATGAGAGACCTGATTTCAGCACTTTTGAAACAGGGTTTAAACAATTGTTAGAACGGTTTAAACAAGCCGTTTCTTTTGATGAACAGGATCAAGCGATGGAAGCTATCGTAAAGCTTCGCGGTGAGCAGGAGTCGATGGAATCGATTGCCCGCATTAGGCACACAGTGGATACGACGGATGAGTTTTATAAAGCAGAGCAAGAGTACTTCGATGAAATTGAGCCGTTATATCAAGGACTCGTCACAGATTTCTACAAAGCGTTGATTGACTCGGCATTTCGCGCGGAATTGGAAGTCAAATGGGGCAAGCAATTGTTTAGAATTGCCGCTTTGGCGCTTCAAACATTCTCTCCAGCCATCGTTGAAGATCTCGTACAGGAAAACAAGCTGGCCAGTGAATATTCGAAATTGCTTGCTTCGGCAAAGCTGTTTTATGAAGGAGAAGAGCGGAATTTATCGCAGCTTGTGCCATTTCAATTATCGACAGACCGAAATGTCCGCAAAGAATCGAATGATGTAAAATATAGCTTCTTTATCGAAAATGAAGCCAAATTGGATGAGCTGTATGATCAATTGGTCAAAATTCGGACGGAAATTGCCAAAAAACTGGGCTACAACAATTTTGTGGAACTGGCCTATGCGCGTATGAACCGTTCGGATTATAAAGCCAAGGATGTGGAAGCTTTCCGCAATCAAGTGTTGGAGCATATCGTCCCCGCAGCAACGAAGCTGAAGGAACGTCAAAAAGCTAGAATTGGCGTAGATGCCCTCCACTATTATGATGACAAGTTTGGTTTTCCTTCCGGAAATGCGACGCCAAAAGGCGATGCCGATTGGATTGTGGAACAAGCACGCACGATGTATGCGGAATTGTCGCCCGAAACGGACGAGTTTTTTACGTTTATGATCGACAATGGCTTGATGGATCTTGTGGCGAAGAAGGGGAAACGTGTCGGAGGCTACTGCTCATATATTAGTACATACAAAGCACCGTTCATCTTCTCTAATTTTAACGGCACATCCGGTGATATCGATGTGTTAACGCATGAAGTCGGGCATGCTTTTCAAGGCTACAGTTCCAGGGAATTTCAAGTTCCGGAATATGTGTTCCCTACCTTGGAAGCCTGCGAAATCCATTCCATGAGCATGGAGTTTCTGGCTTGGCCATGGATGTCGCTCTTCTTCGAAGAAGAGACGGATAAGTACAAATTTAAACATCTGAGCGAATCACTGTTGTTTATACCTTACGGTGTCGCGGTAGATGAATTTCAGCACCGGGTCTACGAGCAGCCGGAGCTGACGCCCTCAGAGCGCAAACGGGTTTGGCGTGAGATTGAGCGCAAATATTTACCGCATCGTGAGTATGAAGATAACGATTATTTGGAAAGAGGCGGCTTCTGGCAGCAACAACCGCACATATACAAAAGCCCGTTCTATTACATCGACTACACACTCGCGCAAGTATGTGCGTTTCAGTTCTGGAAACGGGCTAATGAAAATCCGGAGCTGGCTTGGCAGGATTACTTGCGACTTTGCCGGCAAGGGGGCAGCCATAGCTTCACAGAGCTCGTTCAAGTTGCGAATTTAATCTCGCCATTCCATGACGGCTGTGTGGCTTCCGTCATTGGCCAGATCGATAATTGGCTGGATCAAGTTGACGATAAGACGCTCTAAATCATAGGCTTCACATGTGTAATTTGCAGAGGGCTGTCACAATCTTTGCCCGTCTCGTAGGAGCGATTGCCCAGAACGGCAAGAAAAGCTTGGAAGTCCTCAGCCGTACCTCTTTGTAAAACTTGGATTGCCGCACGGAGGACGGTTTCACCGTCTGCCATAGCGATACCCCATAAGTCCCAAATACTGTGCGTATACGTTTCTTCAAGCGATGTCGGACAGTTCCAAATCGTGTTGGCTTCGTTTAAATAATCAAGCGGAGCCACGCGTTTGGCATAGACAAGGGGCGCTATTTTACCGAAGGTTAATACACGCTTGATTCCTTTAGGATCGTGAAAAAGACGCTGCGCCTTAATCATATCGAAGTAAGCGTCGTTCCAATCTTTCTCCGTAATACTTGCAGCAAGATCAGGGTAGTTGTTAGCCGCTGCATTGGCTAGCGCAGATGCAACGCCAAGCGGCAGTGTTTCACCCACATAAATCTCTTTCCAAACTGGCGTTTTCCAAGTTTCAAGTCCGCGTTTGCGCTTTAGAATGAGTGTGTCCATAATAATTTCAAACCGTTGATGATCCCATTTTTTGAAACCTGATTTATAAAAAACATAAGGATGCATGTTCCGATCAAGAATATGATGCGTGATGAAACCAAGCACATAAACGACGGCCGGATTATAGAGACCTCTGCCTTGCACTTGACGTAGCAAATCCCCGAGGAACGGACCGCACATTTTCGTATGCATAAGACTCCCTAATTGATTCAGTGTTTTATCCTTTTCCCATGGCAGGAAATGATGATAGAACAAGAAATCCGGTCCTTGACAGCCAAGGGAGAAGACGTTTCGTATTTGTTTGTCATTCAGCATTGGGGCATGCCCCAGTTGCGACATCAATTCTTGACCGAATAAAAGATGAGTCCAGATGTTTGGCAAGCCGTGATTCCTCCTTCTTACAACCTTCTAAGATCGTGTGAGAACCATTTCATTCTAACATAACTGTGTGACTCAATGGCACATTTCGCGAACATTTTATGTTCCAACAAGTTCCTATAGCAGGAATAATCTTCAAGTTGTCGAATTCAAAAAACGATCGGTGATGAAAGCTAACCAATGCATATCTATGATAGGAGATAAAATATGAATAGGGTCAATAATCCGCTGGATCATTCAAACCGTGCAGATCCCGACAATATTCAGGGTTTACTCTCGGGAACAGAACCGTCATTTGCTGCAGTTTTCGAATTCACTACAATGGGTATAGCAATTATTTCGCTGAGCGGGCTATGGGTAAGAGTGAATAACCGTTTATGTACACTAACCGGATACACGGAGGAAGAGCTCGTATATAAGGACTTACGTGGGATTTTTTCGCCTGAGGAAGACGAAGAGCTGGGATCATGTTTTGAACAATTGATTTCTGGGAAGATCAGTGCCTCTCAGCTTGAAAAAAAATTAATTCAGAAGGACGGGACCCTTGCCTGGGTAGACTTCAGGATCTCGTTAGTTCGAAATTCACAGAATGAACCGCTCTATTATATTTCCCAGATCAGTTATCTCACACAGAAGACGGAGATGGAGCGGAAGCTGGCTGAGAGCGAGCAGCGTTACAAATCCTTAATCGAGCACAATCCTGCGGGAATCTTAACCTGTGATCTGAAGGGGATGATTAAAAGCCTGAATCCTGCGATGGAGCGGATATTAGGATTCGAAGAGAGGGAAATGGTCGGTCAATCCCTTAACCACTTCTGGAGCCAGGAACAGGGGGCCGAGGACGCTGTCAACAGCATTGTGCTCAAAACGGACAATTATATGCTGCGGGTCATTCATAAGAACGGTGAGCAGATTGAATTAGGCTTGAAGAATGTGCCCATTATCGTCGATGGAAAGAATGAAGGAATTTATGTGATCGCCAGAGACATTACACAGCATAACAAAGACCGGGAGTCCTTAAGAGTGGCTCAACAGGATCTCCATGATACCGTACGCAGGCAGCAAGGCATGACCATGAAATTCAGAGAGATGCAGGGGAATTTCATACATACCTTATGTGATGGAGAACTTCTGTATCGGCTCGGTTTTAAACCTTCAAACATTATCGGCAATCATCTTTATGAAATTTGGCCCTATCCACTGGCTGCGAATATTGTAAACTATTATCGCAAAGCTTGGAGCGGTGAAGAAAATGTCATGTATGAAGCTACTTTCCGCGGGATTACTTATTTGACATCCTTGCGCCCTATTTTTGAAAATGGCCGCGTGATCGAAGTTATCGGATCCTGCGTGGATATTACTGAACGCAAACGTATGGAAACTGAGCTCAGGGAGACGAAAGAACTTCTGGAATCTTTCATTAGCAATACAACAGATGCTATTTGTGTGCTTGATTTGCATGCCAGGGTGATATCCGTCAATAGTGCCTATGAGCAAATCTTCGGCTGGCATCACAGCGAACTGCTGAACAAGCCATTGCCGATTTATCCTGAATTTCTGGAGGAACAGCGCAAAGAAATTTACGAAATGCTGAAAGCTGGCAAGCAGATTTCAGGACTTGAGACGGTACGGCAGCGTAAAGACGGACAGCTTGTGCATGTCAGTGTGACGAAGACGCCAATCAAAAATGAGAAAGGCGAAATCATCGGTTTTGCAGGCATATCTCGGGATATTACAGAACGGAATCGAACGGAGGAATTGTTACGTAAATCGGATAAGCTTTCTGTTGCGGGGCAGTTAGCCGCCGGGCTAGCGCATGAAATAAGAAACCCCCTGACCTCGCTCCGCGGTTTTTTGCAGCTGCTTCAAAACGATGTAAAAGGGAAACAGCACTATTTTGATATCATGCTCTCGGAATTGGATCGTATTAATTTCATTGTCAGTGAGTTTCTTGTGATTGCCAAGCCGGAGGCGATTCATTATAAAGAGAGTGATTTGAAAGATATTCTTCAATCGGTTACAGCGCTGCTCGATACGCAAGCCGTTCTATGCAATGTGGTGCTCCTGCTGGAATTTGAAACTGAAATCCCGAAGTTGGTTTGCTCTGAGATGCATTTAAAGCAATTATTTATTAATCTGGTTAAAAATGCGATGGAAGCTATACCGAAAGACGGGCAAATTAAACTAACCGTATCTTTACAAGGAAGCAATCTAATTAGAGTGCGAACGGAAGATAACGGTTGCGGAATTCCCGAGGACCGGCTGAAACAATTAGGCGAGCCGTTTTATACAACGAAAGAAAAGGGAACAGGGCTCGGCTTAATGATGTGTTTTAAAATTGTTGAGGCTCACCAAGGGACGATGACCATTCAAAGCAGGTTAGGCGAAGGAACGACCATTGATGTGTTCTTACCGACGCGGCCGAGTGGACAGAGCATCGTGGAATTGACCTAACATCGTGAAAAAACCGTCTTTTCTCTTGGAGAAAGGCGGTTTTTTTCGTGAACTAGAAGCTGATGCTAAATTCAGTGGTTTCTCGGGAATACCACTTTGAACTAGAGTCTTGCTCATTATAAATGCGTACTTCATCAGGCGTATATTTGACAATTATTCCAGAGTTGACCTGATAATAAACACCAAGTGGATCTAACGACCAAACATAGACAGGTGTTTGGGTCAGGGCTGCAATAAAAATCTCTATATCTGTATCCAGTAGTTTAGTTCCGTAAATCATCGACGCACCTCTGTCTTTTTTTTGTGAAATTGTACTTATTATTAGTGACAGTATGAACAATTAAACAATCACGGAAACATCTGAACATTTTTTGTGACATGACGCAGTAAGAAAACAGGGATAGTTAAAAGTACAAAAATGGGGTTTGCAGGACCGTAAATTCCTAGTATAATAGGTAGGCTTTGCGTGAATTGACAGTAGGCAAATTAAGATTGGGTAGAAGGAGAAAGGGGTCAATGGCTGTGATTGTGGTTGGGGGAATGATCGGTCTTGGTAAAACATCAGTATCCACTTTGCTTGGAAAAGAGTTGAATTCAAGTGTTTACTATGAAAGCGTAGATGATAATCCGATATTACCGCTGTTTTATACGGCGTCTCCGGAAGAAATTGAGAAGAAACGTTATCCGTTTCTGCTTCAGCTGCACTTCCTGAATACTAGATTTAAAGCGATTAAAGAAGCGCTTGTACATAATCGAAATGTGCTGGATAGAAGCATTTATGAAGATTGGTACTTTGCAAAAGTCAATCGGGAGCTGGGTCGTATTTCGCAATTGGAATTCGATGTGTATGAAGGCCTTGCCGACAATATGATGTCGGAGCTTGCTGAGCTTCCCAAAAAAGCGCCTGATCTCATGGTTTATCTGAAGGCCTCGTTCGAAACAGTGATGCATCGCATCGGTCTAAGAGGACGCAGCTTCGAGCAGGATCAATCTTTGGTTGATTATTATCGCCAGCTTTGGTCCGGCTATGATGATTGGGTTATGAATCACTATCATGCTTCTGAAGTGTTGATTGTGGATATGGACGTTGTGGATGTTGTGAACCGTCCGGAAGATGCCAAAGTATTAGTGGATCAAGTGCGGGCTAAACTTTCCGAACTAGCTATCGTTTAATATCGAAGACCCCCTCTATTCAGAGGGGGTCTTTCGAATTATATAAAGCAGTTAATTGTTTAAAAATAGTTGGCATATTGCCCTGTGAAGCAGCATATACATATCGAATATTGACGGTGCACCACTTTATTTGTCGGAAAATAAAAGTAAACGTAAGCCGCGTGAAAATGAATGAAGGATAGGTGATGAATTTGTTATTTATCGTATGTTACCACGGAAAGCCCATGTGCCCTCCACTGCCGAAATTGGCCGCCACCGAGAAAATGCAAAAACTGAGCCTTCTATTCTCGAATCTGGAACTTGTTGAAGTGGAGCAGCAAAAAGTTGCCAACTGATCTTAATTTTATTGGTGTTTTGGACTCACTCCCTAATCTTTGGATTAAGGGAGTTTTTGTCTTTCCCTGCGTATGTTAAAGTAGAGGGAAATGGCTGAATTTGGGAGGGTGGCATGGACTCTGTTGCACCTAGGAAGAAAGCGATTATTATCGGAGCCGGCATTGGCGGACTTACCACAGCTCTTTTTTTGCAAAAAATCGGCTGGAATGCGGTCCTTTATGAGAAAAAGAATGCACGCTCTGAGTTCGGTGCGGGGATCGTTATGGCCGCGAATACGCTGCATATCTTAGCAGAGCTTGGATTAGCCGATAAGGTGAAATGGGCTGGCGCTCAAGTTGGTCAAGCGGACATTCGATCCTGGGATGGCAAAGCGATCACATCGGTTCCTGTTGCGAAACAGGCCAGTCGCTACGGAACATACAGCTATCTGATCCATCGGGCAAAGCTCCAGGCGATTTTAGCTGAGCAATTGCATGCAGAGACAATTTTGCATGTTCGCAAGAAAATGATTGCATGGGAACAAAGTGATCATGAGGTTAGGGTTCGATTTGAGGATGGCACTGAAGACTCCGGCGATATTCTGATCGGTTCGGATGGGATACATTCTGATGCGGCCAAGCAATTATTCGGATCGCTTCCGCTGCGCTATTCGGGCTTTACGGCTTTTCGAGGTATTACCTCATTCAAGGATCCCAGGTACACGCTTGACGTTGGTGGCGGTTTTGAGGCCTGGGGCAGCGGACGGAGATTTGGGTTCTCGCAGCTCGGGGAGGATCAGGTGTTTTGGTTCGCTGCCCTAAATGCTCCTGCGGGATCAAAGATTCCGAATAAGAAAGAGCATGTTCTTCAGCAGCTGAAGGGCTGGCATGCTCCTATCGAACGGGTGCTGCAATTGACAGAAGAATCGTCTATTCTTCAGCATGATATCTATGATCGAAAGCCGCTTGAAACATGGAGCAGGGGCAGAGTAGTGCTGCTTGGCGATGCTGCCCATCCGATGCTGCCAAACCTGGGACAAGGCGGTGCGCAAGCGATGGAGGATGCCTACGTACTAGCACGGTGTCTGGAGAAAGCTGCGGGTGCCGGGCTGAGTGAAGTTTCCTCGGTTTTCGAGTCTTATGAGAAAATACGGATCCCCCGCGCGAATCAAGTTGTGCGGCAGTCCAGGCGCATGGCACGAATGGTACAAATGAGTAATCCGGTAGCGCTCATGCTCCGCAATCGTTTGTTAAATCTGGTTCCTGAGTCTGTCAAAATCAATCAGCTGCACTGGCTCCTCGGGCATCGCGTAGCCAATATGGAAAGGCAGGAATAATCACGATGATCTTATTAGAAGTAATCGCAACATCAATGGAAGATGCTTTGCGCGCGGAAGCCGGAGGAGCAGACCGCATTGAGCTGGTTGCGAACTTGCATGAAGGCGGTTTAACACCCGACCTGATCCTAGTGCGTGAAATTAAGGCAGCTGTTTCCATACCGGTGCACGTCATGATTCGGCCTCATAGCAGAACCTTTCATATGCAGAAGACAGATCTTCAATCGATGCTGGATGATAGTAAGGCGGCTTATCAGGCGGGGGCCGCGGCTTTAGTTTGGGGTGTTCTAACCGCTGGAGGAACAATTGACCGAAATGCGCTGGAGTCGCTTTTGGAGGTTGCGCCGCTTCCCGTAACCTTTCACCGCGCCTTCGACGAAGTTCAGAACCAGGAGGAAGCATTAAGCTGTTTGCTTGGATACAAGCAAATTCGTTCGGTGCTTACTTCTGGCGGAGCCGCAAGTGCGCTGCAAGCTGTGGACAGGCTTCAGAAATTGGTGAGCCTTACATCAGGGCATGAGCTGAACATTATGGCTGGCGGCGGACTCACGTTGGCAACTTTGAAGGATTTTGCAAGCACGACGCAGGTACCTATTGTTCATTTGGGGACGGGAGTTAGGATCGATCAAAGCGTGAAAGAGCCGGTTGATGTCGACAGAGTTAGGAAAGCCAAACAGCTGTTAACTGAAATAAGCGGAACTTCAAATTAAATGGAACTGTATGAGCAGAAGGTGCGGGTTCGGATTTGGTTGGAAAATATTTTTTGAATTGTGTGAAAATCAATAGAATAGATGGAAAACTCCGAATATAATGGAATAGTATACTTTGAGAAAAGAGGTGCTGTCTATGTATGATTCCACGGATATTCAAAGAAATAAAGGAATGGCCATTATTGCGTATATCTTGTTCTTCGTTCCGCTGATTGCTGCTAAAGATTCCAAATTTGCTATGTATCATGCGAATCAAGGTCTAACGCTGTTCCTCTGCTGCGTCATCCTCAATGTGGTTTTGGGAATCATTCCAATTATCGGTTGGATTCTCCTGCCCTTAGCAAATTTGGCGATGTTCATTTTTGCTATTCTGGGCATTGTCGCAGCTGCTCAAGGTCAAGCAAAGCCGCTGCCGGTCATAGGCGCATACACACTGTTAAAGTAAGTTAATGTACATAATGAAAAGCGTGCGGGAATGCTCGATTCCCTGAATGTGCCTAAAGTAGGCGGAGTGCGCAAAAGGTTGGAGTTAGCGCTGTAAAACAAGCTTAACTAGTGCGGGGACGCTCGAACCCGCCGCACATCACCGAGAGTCTGTAGAGCTAAAATGTGCTATTAAAAGGGCCTGGATGCCCGGGAGAGGGAACTCCGTTCCTTTATCTCGGCGAAAAGCGGAGTTTCTGACGTCCGAGGGGAACTACAGGGTCTTATCTCACCAGAGTTGCCTAATTCCCCGGAAGCAGTGGCGAAATAGCGGACCATAGTTCCCACTCCCTCGCTCAAAGAGCTTCTTTGGACAAAATAGCGCCCTGCAGTTCCCTTAAGTGCCGCCAGAGGAGCAATGAACCCGGCCGTCGCTGCAAAAAAAGCTAGGGTTCGCTGAACCCATCCCCAATTCTAGCGAAAAAGACTGTCCATCAGGTCATTTCTGACCTTTTGAGACAGTCTTTTTGCCTTAAATATGCGACACTAGCTCGGCAATCCGCGCATTGACATTGCCTTCGAACAATCCGCCATGGTAGCAGATAACCTTTTCAATGTCGTATTCAGTGAATTTCTTAAGAGACTGCACGGCTAGCTCATAATCTGCACAGTAAGCCGGAATAGGACCATTCAGCTGTCCATCCGCTACAACCATCGCATCCGCGGCAATCAAAGTTTTACTTGGAATATGGTAAAAGCTTAGATGCCCGGGCGTATGCCCTGGTGTCAGAATGACGGTCAGACCGCCGGAGACGGGAAGGATCTGTCCATCTTCTATAAGGCTATGAACCTGACCTTTGGGTGGATTTTCTAGATTCGCTCGAAAAGCTTTCCGCCATTCGGGCGACACATTTTCCGGCAAATTAGCCACTGCCCGATCGATTGCTTCCGGTGTGACTTTAATCAGCATTTTCTCGCCTTGGATATAAGGTTTCTCAAGTTCGCTGGCAAGAACGGTAAGTTTGTCCGGCATTTCGTTTAAAAACGCAGGCAGGCTTCCGATATGATCTATATCCTGATGGGAAATAATAATTGTGTTTAATTTATCAAGAGGCACATGATGCTCTTCAATTGCTTTGCAAATGAGGGGGAAGTTGCCGGGATACCCGGTGTCGATTAATACGGCGCGCTCGTCATCGCACAAAAGTACAGGATGTATAACATTTGTACGCCCCATGACAACCACTTCCAACTCTAACATATGAATTCCGTTTGCGATTTGCATCTCAATTCCCTCCAAATGGATAGTAAAGAACAGAGCTATCATACCTAACCCGGAAACTAGATGTCAAATAAATATTTTATTATATCACAAATTTCAATAAATGTCAATAGTTAATTCAGTGAATTTTCAGAATTTAATTTTGTCCAAAATTTGATCAACGTGTGAATAAAATATGAACATTTTTTTGTGTTTTGTGTTATACTACATATATAAGACTTTTACTTCTGGAGTTTGGAGTGATGATGATGGCTGTAAGAACTGTTTCCGTTAGTAATGAACGCAGTGAACGTGATGTGGTGCCATTGGTGAAGTTAATGACAATCGCGGCATGGGCTTTGCTTGGCATAGGATTACTTTTAAGCTTGTTGAATATCAATCATTTCAGTGATCGCAATGTTTTCTTAATGGTGGGCATCGGCTTCATGGTTGGAAGTGTTTTCGTTTATGTGATTCGGACGGCCATTCATCTCGTACATTCTCGTTCCGTATCCAAGACGGAATGAGAACAACAATCATGAATAAAAAAAGCCTTTCAGGTAATTAACTTGAAGGGCTTTTTGGTATGCATGGATTTTCATACTTTTACATAATAGTCAACAAACGTTGTGTGACATTTGTTTTACAGTAAAACGTCGATCCTTTGACGTATTTGTTAAGTCCTGTTAGTCCCTGTGTACT
The DNA here is from genome assembly GCF_013141725.1 of Paenibacillus planticolens. GTDB lineage: Bacteria > Bacillota > Bacilli > Paenibacillales > NBRC-103111 > Paenibacillus_E > Paenibacillus_E planticolens. Next base: position 15,622 of record NZ_WHNZ01000052.1, read on the forward strand.
TTTAAATGCAATTTGTTATCTTAGTATTAGATATAAAAGCGCATGTTAAAGATTATGGAAACAGCATTTTGCAGATTGTGGATCAGGAGGTTAGTTGGATGAAGAAGAGAAAACTCGTACGAGCTCTGCTGCCGGTTATGATGATAGCCTTGATTGTCTTATTGGCAGGATGCAGCGATCAAGCAATGGTATTGGATCCGAAGGGTCCTGTTGCTGAAACACAGAAAAACTTGATTTACATTTCCACGGTCATGTGTTTGGTTATTCTTGTTCCTGTGTTAATTCTAACGGCATGGATTGTTTGGCGGTATCGGGACAAAGAAGGCAGGAAAGCTGCTTATAAACCGAACTGGGCGCATAACACGTCACTAGAAGTTGTATGGTGGTCAATCCCAATTATCATGATTGCGGCATTGGCTGTCATCACAGTTAAATATACGTATGCGCTGGAGCCTTCCAAACCGATTAAATCGGAGAAAGCGCCAATCACAATTCAAGTAACTTCTCTGGATTGGAAATGGTTGTTCACGTATCCGGAGCTGGGCATTGGAACACTCAATTATGTGCAAATTCCGGCAGATACACCGATTAAGTTTGAACTTACCTCAGATGCTCCGATGAACTCATTCTGGGTTCCGCAGTTGGGGGGACAAATTTATACGATGTCCGGTATGGCGATGACGCTGTACTTACAAGCTGATGAGATTGGTCACTACTTTGGTACGGGAGCTAATTTTAGCGGTTCCCACTTCGCGGACATGACATTCGACGTGAATGCGACTTCCCAAGCGGATTTCGATGCCTTTGTAGCAAAAACGAAGCAGTCGCCAACAAAGCTGACAATGGATAGCTATGAACAATTGGCGAAGCCCGGTCAGTCCAAAGGCGTGCAGTATTTCTCATCGATTCCAGACGGACTGTTCCAAAAGATCGTAACGAAATATACGAACGGTCAATCCATTCATAGCGGTCATGGCGCTTCTGGAACTACGCATGAATCGGTGAAATCTTCATCGACAGATAAAAATGCGTCAAAAGACCAGAAGCAAATGGATCATAGTCAAATGAATATGTCAAAATGATAGAACGAAGTTTTCACGAAAGGAAGTCGTGCTCATGTTGGATAGTATTAAGCAGTTCGCATCGGAGTTTTTCGTAACGGGCGACCCACTCATTCTGGGCGCTCAGGTGAGTATCGGTCTCTCGATGGTCGCCATGGTTTTCGTACTGAGTTATTTCAGAAAATGGGGCTGGCTCTGGCGGGAGTGGTTAACAAGCGTTGATCATAAACGTATCGGGATCATGTACATCATTTGTTCGATATTGATGCTTTTCCGCGGCGGCGTAGATGCGCTTCTGATGCGTTTACAGCTGGCGATGCCAAATACGGAGTTTTTGCAGGCGGACCATTATAATGCCATTTTCACTACGCATGGCGTTATTATGATTCTGTTCATGGCGATGCCGCTCATGTTCGGTTTATTTAATATCGTCGTTCCCTTGCAGATTGGGGCCAGGGACGTTGCGTATCCTTTCTTGAACTCACTTAGTTTCTGGCTGTTCTTCTGGGGAGCGATGCTGTTCAATGTGTCGTTCGTCATCGGCGGTTCGCCGGATGCAGGGTGGTTGAGTTATCCGCCGCTTTCGGAGCTTTCTCACAGTCCGGGCGTCGGTCAGAACTTCTATATTTGGGGGATTCAAATCTCAGGTATCGGTAGTTTAGCGACAGGGATTAACTTTATCGTAACGATTCTCAAAATGCGTGCGCCAGGCATGACATTGATGAAAATGCCAATGTTCACATGGTCTGTATTTTCCAGCTGCGTGACGATTATCTTTGCATTCCCGATTCTAACGGTTACATTGGCGCTGTTATTCCTTGATCGCTTCTTAGGTGCGCATTTCTTCACCTTAGATGGCGGCGGAAATCCGATGATGTATATCAACTTGATTTGGATGTGGGGACATCCTGAGGTTTACATTGTCGTTCTTCCTGCATTCGGGATTTTCTCTGAAATTGTTGCAACGTTCTCCAAGAAAAAATTGTTCGGTTACAAATCCATGGTTTTCGCCATGTTTATCATCAGCTTGTTTTCTTTCTTCACTTGGGCGCATCACTTTTTCACGATGGGTTCCGGAGCGGATGTCAATGCTTTCTTCGCAATAACGACGATGTTGATTGCCATTCCTACAGGGGTCAAAGTATTTAACTGGTTATTTACGATGTTCCGGGGGAAAATCCGTTTCTCGACACCAATGATGTGGACGATTGCGTTCATACCGTGTTTCGTCGTCGGGGGGATGACGGGGGTGCTGCTCTCCGTTGCGCCTGCTGACTTCCAGTTCCATAACAGCTACTTCCTGATCGCGCATTTCCATCAAGTCTTAATTGGCGGCGTTGCGTTCGGATATTTCGCAGGTTTGTATTACTGGTGGCCGAAAATGTTCGGCTTCAAGCTCAACGAGCACTTAGGGAAATGGGCTTTCTGGTTGTGGAACATAGGCTTCTATGTCTGTTTCATGCCGCAATACTTCTTAGGCTTGGACGGTATGACCCGCCGTACGTATACGTACGATTTCGATATGGGTTGGGGACCGCTTAACATGGTATCCACCATCGGCGGATTCTTGATGGGAATCGGCTTCCTGTTCCAAGTATGGCAAATCGCGCACTCCATTAAGTTCAGAGAACCGGATGTGACTGGAGATCCATGGGATGGCCGTACACTGGAATGGTCCATTCCTTCGCCGGCTCCGATTTACAATTTTGCGGTGATTCCGCAAGTTAACGATGTGGATGCATGGTGGGAAACGAAGCAGAAGCAGGGGAAAGCGGCTAAATCTGCAGCGACACCTGTTTACGAACCGATTCATATGCCAAAAAATTCGGCCATACCGTTCATCAAGTCTGCACTGTGGTTCTTCGCAGGTTTCGGCTTCGTCTGGGATTGGATGTGGCTTACGATTCCAGCGCTTGTCGGTATCGTAATATGTATGCTGGCTCGCTCGTTCTCTTATGACACGGATTATTATATTCCGGCAGATGAAGTTAAACGTACGGAAGCCGCATTGAAAGGGGCGAAAGTCTAATGGCACATGCAGCCGCGCACGGTGAGCAGCACGCTCACGAACACGACCATGAACATGATCACGAATCGCTCAAGACGTTCGGATTCTGGATTTTTCTAATCACAGACTGTATCTTGTTCGGATCTTTATTCGCTACTTATATCGTTCTCCATCAGAATACCAATGGGGGACCGACACCGGAAGAGCTTTTCAAAATGCCGGGCATCATCGCTGAAACATTCATCTTGCTAACCAGCTCATTCACAAGCGGTCTAGCTGTGCTTGGCATGCACAAAGGCAATCTGAAGCAGCTAATAGGCTGGCTGATCGTTACGGTGCTTCTAGGAGCTTCATTTGTTGGCTTAGAGGTAACGGAATTTGTTAATATGATTTATCACGAAGGTGCAACCATTAGTACCAGCGCGTTCTTATCCGGCTTCTTCACACTGGTGGGGACTCACGGACTGCACGTTTCCGTAGGTTTGATCTGGATGATCGGACTGATCCTGCAGCTTAAGCGCAGAGGCATTACAACAGTAACGAAGCGGAAAGTGGAAGTAATTTCGCTGTACTGGCATTTCCTCGATGTCGTTTGGATTTTCGTCTTCACATTCGTTTATTTGATGGGGGTGATGTAAGATGGGCGGAAACCATACAAACTCGCATGGAAACCATAATGCGCATGGTTCATTGAAGTCTTATGTCATCGGCTTCGCGCTTTCGATCATCCTAACGATCATCCCTCTGGTTGTAGTCATGAATCACATGTTGAATAAAACCGGGACATTGGTATTGATTCTCCTCATGGCCATCCTGCAATTCGGTGTACAATTGTTCTTCTTCATGCATGTGAAGGAAGGCGAGAACGCACACTGGAACATTATGGCGCTGATTTTTGGCCTGATTATTCTCGTGACGATCGTGGCTGGCTCAATTTGGATTATGACTTACAACACAGTGGCACATTAAAATTTATGGCGCAAAAGAAAAAGACGCTCTTTACCGCGAAACTCGCGGGGAGGGCGTCTTTTTTCATAGAACAGAGTTAACAAGTCGACTTTTTGTTGCGTTCTTTCATTTCTCGTTTATCTTGTTGGACGGCTTTTTCACCGAATTGATCCAAGCGTGAAGGGCTGCCGGCTGGTCCGTTATTTCGCGGTTTGCTGTTTCTCCCACTCATCATTATCACCTCCGAGACTCAGCTTTTGCTAAATAGACGCGGTTCATGCTGGTTCTTTCAGGAAGGGCTAAAGGGGTTGTCAGTTAGACTTTATCGTGATACATTATGTATCAGAGATACTAATTGTATCGAGCAGCGAGAATGGACAAGCGAATTTAGCGAACGGAGAGGAGCCGAATGATACGCCGAACCCAGCGATTTCGAAACCACCTCGATGACAATCTCATTCATTTGCGCAAGAACCTGTTCATTTCCCCATCCGATCCTATGTATTATGAGAAGGTCATTCGGTATTTGGATGCTACTTCGCCAGAAGCACATTATAAGATCGGGCAAAAATTTGAAAGGAAAGGGAATTTAAAGCGGGCGATTTTTCATTACAAGGAAGTTCTTCGAACGTATCCGTCGCCATTCTACTCCGATGCCAATCGAGCCATTCGTCACATTGAAGACGAGCAAGCGGCGCATGCGCTGAACATGCAGAAAGCTTTCCCGGAGGAAAAGAAGGGGATTCTGCCGCCATTTATGAAGACGCTGCTCCTTGTCCTGCTTGTGCTTAATCTTCTGTTGGTTGTTTTGTTTGCAGGGAATCAGCCCCTCTACAAAACAATATCCTCCATGAAGGTTTGGGGTGTTGGAAGCGATATCACCTACGAAACGGTTGACGCGCCTTTCGTTATGTACCTAGCGCCCGAGACGAAGGGCGAGGCCATTGAAATGGCTTTGCATAAACAGGCTCTGGAGTTGGCGAAGGAAATGCCGAAGATGAACATCCTCATTTACGGGGTCCTTTCACAGGACAGCGGAAGTATTGGCAAAACCATGCTGCTTAGGGATGAAGAACTGACGAAGAGTGCCATCGTCGTAGCGCAGTATCATCCCGAGACAGACGACAGGGTAAGAATCCGTTTCTTAAATGCCGAATTTGAAAAGCACCAACCGCTTAGCGCGTTTGGTGCTAATTTAGTTAGAACGGCATTGGAAGCGTACATAAAGGACAATGGGAGCCCGCCAGACCATCTGGAAGCGCTGCTGCAGGATTACCCTAACAACTACCTTAGTTTTATCCCATTGGAGGCGTCAACGGGCTCTAACGGCATCTCAGCGACGTTCACAGGAACAGGGGGATGGGTTTATACGTCAGGCGCGGCAGACCCCGCGCAGATGTTCTATGCAAATTCAGAAGCCGTGGCGAATACGCCGTACGAACCGGTGCATATAGAAATCAACAAAGCGGAACATCAGCTTAAGCTGGTAAGCGGAGACAATATTTTATGGGATAAAGTAATCGGTCTTGGTTCGAATGATCGTACGCCGCAAGGCCATTTCCAGGTAAAGGACCGCGTGCAAAACCCCCAAGGAAGCCATGCTCAGAGCTACGGGGAAGCAGGCTTGGGGCTTGGCGCCATCGCGCTGCACGGCACTTACGATGTGAGCTCGATCGGCGCGGATAAATCGCTCGGCTGCGTGAGGCTGACGAATGAGGATGTGCAGCAGCTGTTTCCTTTCGTTCCCAAAGGCGCAGAGGTGCAGATTCAAGGATCCGCATGGTCGGCGAACAAGCAAGAGCTAGTGAAAGATGCCGAACGGCTCATTCCTTCCGTACGGCCTGCTCTTGACGAATCCCCAGATAGCGTCGAATTCCATTGGCTTGGTTAGTAATGAAAAAGCAGTTGAAGCTGCCCGAATCCTAGATTCCGGAGCTTCAACTGCTTATTTAATTACATTAAGTTTTCCGGGTTAAGTTTTTCAAGTTCCGGAATGACAAAGCGTCCGTCTTTGCGAATGAGCACATCGTCAAAATAGATCTCTCCGCCGCCGTATTCAGGACGCTGGATCAATACCATGTCCCAGTGAACCGATGAGCGGTTCGTGTTGTCCGCGGTCTCATAGGCTTGGCCCGGCGTGAAATGGATACTGCCGTCAATCTTTTCGTCGAACAAAATGTCTTTCATCGGATGTTTGATATAAGGATTCACACCGATAGCAAATTCACCGATATAACGCGCGCCGTCATCCGTATCCAGAATATCGTTTAATTTCTTGGTGTCATTGCTCGTTGCTTCAACGATGCGGCCATTTTCGAAACGAAGAACAATGTTCTCGAAAGAAGTGCCGGAGTAAATTGTCGGCGTATTGTAGCTGATTACACCATTGACAGAGTCTTTCACAGGTGCTGAATACACTTCACCATCCGGAATATTTCTCAAGCCGGAACATGGGACTGAGCCGATATTTTTGATGGAGAAAGAGATGTCCGTGCCTTTGGCGACAAGACGAACTTTATCCGTGCGATTCATAAGCTGGACAAGCGATTCCATCGCTGCCGCCATTTTGCTGTAGTCGAGATTGCAGACGTTAAAGTAGAAATCTTCGAATTCCTCCGTGCTTTTGCCGGCCAGTTGGGCCATGGAAGGGTTCGGATAGCGCATGACGCACCATTTGGTATTGTTAATGCGCTCATCGAAGAGCGGGCGTTGGAAGTATTTCAAATAAAGGCGCATTTGCTCATCCGGAACATCGGACGATTCCGTAATGTTGTCTCCGCTGCGAACCGCAACATAAGCATCCATCTGCTTCATGCGTGCGAGCTCAAAGTCGGACCATTGGCTAAACTGCTCTTGTGTGCCTTTCATTTGCAAGCTTCTTGTGATCATTGGATCACGCAGCTCGATGAATGGCTTGCCGCCTACGGCATATACTTCTTCGATAAAGCATTTGGCAAGTTCAGGATCTTTGACGCCGATCATTTCGATCAAAATGTTTTCTCCGGGTTGAAGACTCACCGAATAACGGATAATGTTGCGGGCAAAAGTTTGAAGTCGTGGATCTCTCATTCTTAGGTCTCCCTTTATTGAATATTATTACTTAGAAAGTATATCGCAATGAGCGCGGTAAAGCCAATCGGGCACTGATTTCGCGGAACTTTAAGGGTATGCTACAATAGTGTACTAGGCAAGTGTGAGTAAGCTATGACAACTAGAGGAGGACACGAATGGCAAGAGAGCAGATCAAGGTGCCCTTTGGGTACGAACCCCCGGCACAAACTCGCAAAGGTACCATCTTTGTGTTCGAAACATTTGAGGATTGGACGGAAGCCGACATGCAAGCTTTTGCAGCATGGGCGGAGGAAAAGAAATTTGTTCGGGCCATTTTTTATCCGCAGCACGAAGAAACGCTCCGCAGGATGGACATTCCGAGCAAAGCGCCCTATCATGCAAGGGTGAAGCATCTGGAAAGCCTGCTTAAACAAACGAATTCATCGGTACAATTGGATTTGGATACGTGGGAAGGGAAGCGGAAGAAATATACTCCAATGGATACATCGCTTCATTTTTTGACGGACAAATCGCCAGGACCTTATTTTTTATGCCTAAGTGACCGCTACGCTAATCTTTTTGTCACTTATCCGTCCTTTAAGGAATGGATTAAAAATCTAAGGCTTTACATTAACGAGCAGTTCCATGTTCCCCTCCATGGCAGACTGACGGAATACGCGCAAAGATGGGAAACCGTTCGTTTTGGAAATGGCGCTTAAAAATAAGCTTGTTCCTAATAAATTAACCACATTAATTATGGTTATTATCGTTGCGGGCATGAGTCAAGGCATGCTCTTGCCGCTGCTAACGATTTTGTTGGATCGTTCGGGCGTCTCTACGGATGCAAATGGCTTGAACGCGGCTGCGCTGTATATCGGTATCTTCTCGACGATGTTTTTCATAGAGAAGCCGGTTAGGCGCTTCGGCTACAAGCCGGTCATAATAGTTGGAATGGGACTGATCATCACGGCAACCTGTCTTTTCCCTGCATGGCAGCAGGTTGGATTTTGGTTTGCCCTCCGTTTGTTGGTAGGAGTAGGTGACAGCGCCTTGCATTATGCCACGCAATTATGGATTGTAACGTCAAGCCCTAAAGAGCATAGAGGACGGAATATCTCATTGTATGGCATGGCTTATGGCATGGGGTTTAGTTTAGGTCCAATCGGGATTACGCTGCTCAAAGCAGGCATTTGGGTTCCGTTTTTGACCACAAGCAGCTTTTTCCTCTGCGTTCTGTTGCTGTTGACGAAACTGCCTAATGAACGCCCTGAACGGGGAGAACGCGTGGAAGCCGTGCATAAGCGTGCAACCAAAGTGGCGGCCATCGCCTGGTTCCCGCTCATCACTTCGCTGCTATACGGCTATATGGAAGCCTCGATGAACAGCAATTTTCCGCTATATGGCTTGCGCATCGGCCTCTCAGAGCCAAATATCGGAGTTCTGCTGCCCGTCATCGGGGTAGGCAGTCTCATTATGCAGCTGCCGCTCGGTATTTGGAGTGACCGCATCGGGCGGAAGAAAATTCTTATTGCATCCGGACTTATCGGTGCTCTTGCCTTTCTATGTATCCCTTTTGTCGGAGCGAATGTCTGGTGGATCGGCGTGTTGTTTGGCATTGCCGGAGGGATGGTCGGTTCGTTCTTTTCACTTGGACTAGCCTACGCGGCAGATATTTTACCTAAACATTTATTGCCTACAGCCAATGTCCTAGCCTCGATCCAGTACAGTGTAGGGAGCATTGCCGGCCCCTTAATCGGAGGAATAGCCATTCGGTATTCGAACGTAGCAAGTATTTTTTATATGCTCAGCCTTATATATGTGATATTCGCCCTATCCGGACTTATGTTTCGTCGTGAAAATTCCGTATAAAAGAAAGACACTCCAACCTTAGTCAAGGGAAGAGTGTCTTCGTTTTTTAGCCTATTTCATAGCTGGCCGCCTGATCCGTCATATATCGCTCAGTCAAAATCGTCAGCATGGAGATGCCGATTTGGTTTTCGCCGCCTTCAGGAATAATAATGTCCGCATACTTCTTGGAAGGTTCGATAAAAGCGTCGTGCATTGGCTTCACTGTCGTCAAGTACTGATCGAAGACCGATTGCAGCGTGCGCCCCCGTTCATTGATGTCACGCGAAAGCCTGCGCAAAATCCGGACATCCGGGTCCGTATCGACGAACACTTTGATGTTCAAAGCGCCGCGCAGCTCCTCATCGGTTAACACATGAATGCCTTCAAGCAGTACAATGGGCTTAACCTCAATTCGGATCGTCTCTTTCGAGCGGCCATGCTGCGCGAAATCATAGACCGGAATATTGACCGCATTTCCGTTTTTTAGTTCGTTTAGATGCTTAAGAAGTAGTTCATTATCGAATGCACGAGGGTGATCGTAGTTAATGCGCTCCCGTTCTTCATACGTAAGACCACTATGATGAAGATAGTAATTATCCTGAGAAATTAATGTTACGTTCGTGGATCCCAGCTTGTTGATGATCGATCTGGCAACCGTAGTTTTTCCTGAACCGGTACCACCGGCAATTCCGATAACGAGCATGAAATGTAGTGCCTCCCCAAATAACTTGAAAACCTTCCTCAGTAGTTTAACATATTGTTTATATAAAAAGAAAAAGCGATCGAATTTCGATCACTTTTTACATAGAACCGACCTATCGAATTTGCTTAGGGGTGTGAAATTTCACTTGATTGGCTTCGACGTCTTGCGCAGCTTGCGTCAATTGCTCCATCGTTTGCTGGATTTGCTGTCCATATTGCTCATTATCGTAAGTTTGAAGCTGCGCTTGTGCATCTCTGACTTTATGCTTGGCCTGTGTGAGAGCGGCTTGGGCAGACTGGATATCTTGAGGATGAGACTGAACTATAGCTCTTTGCAGTTTATACTCAGCGTCTTGAGCCAGGCGGATGGCTTGATCGGCTGCGTCAATAGCGTGTTGTACCTGCATCGAAAACTCACGGGTGTCGGACATAGGGGAGAGCCTCCTAGGAATCGAGTTATTTGAAAGTGAACAGCGACTTTACTACATTGCTCCAAACATGGGGAAATCATTCTTCAATCAGGAAATGAAATTATTTCCTGGGGAAGCGCAAATTATGAGGCTTCTCATGATTATTCGACAACGAAAGTCAGAAAATTGTGAATACAAGAATTATTGCGATCGCATAGGGTATTGTTTCCAAAATATAAGTGGACAAACCGTATGAATATTCATAAGCTAGAGAGGATAGCTTTTTTTGACATGAATAGACATTTAGCGCTTACATAGGGGATGAAAAGATGAAATTTTGTAAAAGCGTGTGCTTGGTTGCAGCGCTAACCTTCTTGATTTCCGGGTGCGGGAAAGCGAAAACGAGCACGACGCCGGCAAATACCTATACGCCAACATTAGAGGTCAGCGCGGTTGTCAACGGAGACACCGCTGCCCTGCAGTTGACTACGGATTTGAAGCTATCCAAAGAGCATTATAATCAACAACGTGTGCAGGGAGAAGGGCATGTTCATATTTCCCTGGATAATAGCGAGAAGATCATCGTGACGGACAAGGAACAAGTGTTCGACCATTTAAGCAAAGGCCCGCATGAAGCCAAGGTGTCTCTGCATAACAACGATCATACCCCCTACGACGTTAGCAAAACGATCACGTTTGAAGTGAAATAGGAGCCCTAATACCTATGCCTTTTATGCAAAAGAAAATCAGTTTACAGAAACGAATTGTATTTCTTATTACTTCAGTGACGGTCGTCATGGTTTCGACAATGATGGTCTTCGACACCATGAGTTTGAATCAATCCATCAGAGAAGCCTATGTGAGCCAAATCAGCGGCATGACCATCGCGATCAACGGACGGTATGAAGAATCCCGTTCAGTTACGGATGTACAACAAATTTTTGATTATATTCAATACAAAAACAGCCGGGTTCTCGAGCTGAAGTTGTACGGCAATAATGGGCTCATATTGGCAGCTTCCGATCGCGCGGTGGTCGGGGATCGTCTGGATCCGGCAAGCGTCGTCATCCCCAAGCAGGACCAAACGCTCGTCGACCGGCTGCCCATGGCACACAGCAACAAACCGGTTGTCCGCTTAATTGCGCCGCTGCAAGAAGATGGGGGCGTTGTCGGAGCCGTGGAGGTCATTTTCGACTCTTCCGAGGAGACCAAGCTGCTTAAGGAACGTACGAAACTCATTTTGATTGTCGGCATGTCCATTGCGATTGTCTTATCCGCTTTGCTTTGGCTTATTTTACGTAAAGTCGTTATTCGCCCCTTAAAAAAGCTTCGCGAAGCCGCTGTAATCGTTAAGCAGGGAGGAGAGCTGCCGAAGCTGCACTTCCAGACTTCCCCCGAAATTATGGAGGTATCCGAAGCCTTCAACGATATGGTCACAAATTTGGAAGAGCGCTATCAAGAGCTGCAGTATGCGCTGAATACGCTGCAGATTACGCAGGACCAACTGGTGCAATCGGAGAAAATGGGGGCCTTAGGGAATCTTGTGGCCGGTGTCTCCCATGAAATCAATACACCGATCGGGATCGGCGTTACCGCGATATCTTATCTGGATCAGAAGACGAAGGATTTTCGGAACCTGTATGAGACGGGCAAAATGAAAAAGTCCGATTTGGAGCAGTTCCTTTCCGTGATCGGAGAAACGAATGCCATGGTGCAGTCGAATTTGGAACGCGCCTCCTCTTTAGTACGCAGCTTTAAGCAAATCTCTGTGGATCAAAGTGTTGAGGTGAAACGGACCTTTCAATTACGGGAATATCTGGAGGGAATCGTGGCCAGCTTGAAGCCCTCGCTTAAGAAAACGAGACTTCGTGTGGACGTCTATTGTGACGAGCGGCTGAATCTGTATACATACCCGGGAGCTTTATCCCAAATTATTACGAATTTAGTGATGAATTCATTGAACCATGCCTATGCGCCGGAAGAAGAAGGAAGTTTATGTTTACGTGTCACGGAGCAACAAGATCATATTTTGCTAGCTTATTCCGATGACGGCAAAGGGATGACGCAAACCGTACTCGATCAAATTTTCGATCCCTTCTTCACGACAAGCCGCGGCAAAGGCGGAACCGGTTTGGGCATGAATATCGCTTATAATCTCGTTACACAATCGCTGAATGCCACTATCCAATGCTTTAGTACATTGGGGCAAGGAAGTTTATTTATTATTACGATTCCAAAAGAGGAGGAGTCCGAGCTATGACAAGACAGGATGGGTTAATGGACCTGGATGAACTTCTATTTGCCGAAGAAGAAGAGGAGAACGTTTCCTCGGATGACGCGGTACTGGAACAAGATCCCTGGATCGTCTTAATTGTCGATGATGAAAAACAAGTTCATCAAGTGACAAAGATGGTTCTGCAAGATTTCGAATTTGACGGCAGAAAGCTGGAGCTTCACAGTGCATACTCAGCTGCAGAAGCTAAGCAAGTTTTACAGCAGCAGCCCAATGCGGCATTAGTATTGCTTGATGTGGTTATGGAGCAGGAAGACGCTGGGCTTCAAATTGTAAAATATATACGCGAGGAAATGAAAAATACGGCGATTCGTATTATTTTACGTACGGGACAGCCTGGGCAAGCCCCTGAACGCACGGTCATTATGGAATACGACATTAATGATTATAAGGAAAAAACCGAGCTGACGACTCAAAAGCTGTTCACGACCGTCGTTACCGCGTTGCGCTCTTACCGGGATTTGAAAACGATTGAGAAAAGCAGATCAGGCCTGGAGGAAATCATTAAGTCTTCTGCCACGTTGTTCGAGCTTCAATCCATGAAGAAGTTTGCTTCAGGGGTCTTGACACAGATGACTTCCATTGTGAATTTACATAAAAATGCCCTGCACTGCTCCTTTGCCGTAACTAAGGGAGTCGAGGACATTTATATTTTGGCGGCCAGCGGCGATTATGCGTCCAATCAGGATGAAAGAGCGCGTGATGTCGTTCCTGCGCACGTTCTCGAGGAGATTGAACAAGCTTTTCAAACCAAAAAAAGCTGTTTCGCTCCAGACCGTTTTGTGATTTATTTTCAAAGCAAAATGGGGATGGAAAACGTCATTTATATGAACGGGTTTAAAGAGCTTAGCGAGTGGGAGCGTTATTTAATTGATATTTACTGTACGAACGTTTCCGTCGCTTTTGAGAATATATATTTGAACGAGGAATTGGAAAGCACGCAGCAGGAAATTATTTATACCATGGGTGAGATTACGGAAACAAGATCCCGGGAAACGGGACATCATGTGAAGCGAGTGGCTGAATATTCGCGCTTATTGGCGCTGAAATACGGACTGTCCGAGCAAGAAGCGGAAATCATTCGTTTGGCTTCACCAATGCATGATGTGGGGAAAGTCGGAATTCCGGATGCGATCCTGAATAAGCCCGGCGCACTGACCATAGAAGAATTCGAAATCATGAAAACCCACTCGAATCTGGGGTATGAAATGCTGAAGCATTCGAATAAGCAAGTTTTGAATGCCGCGGCCATCATTGCCCAGCAGCACCACGAGCGGTTCGACGGCACAGGATATCCGCAAGGACTTAGCGGTGAATCTATTCATCTCTATGGCCGCATCACAGCGGTGGCGGATGTGTTTGACGCGCTCTGCAGCGATCGCGTCTACAAGAAGGCTTGGGAGTTGGATCGCGTGCTGGATTTATTGAAAACAGAACGCGGCCGTCATTTCGATCCTGTCGTCGTGGATCTTTTCTTGGATCACCTGGACGAGTTCCTGGCGATCAAAGAGCACTATAAGGAACAACGTTAACGCCATTAAGGATTGATCATGCTAACCGAAACGGTTCTTATTAGACTGCGAGCAGCTTTGCAGTCCAGTAATACCCTGTAGTTCCGCAAGGGGCCCCGCATTTAGGTCCATTTTGCCTGAAAAGAAAGAGACTATTCTCAAGTAGATGATGAATCTATTCGAGGATGGTCTCTTCTTTCATTCCTCACTGAAAGAGGGTGGAGAACTACAGGGCGCTATTTTGCTAGAAACAACCCTTTAGGCAATGGGAAGGGAACTAGGGTCCGCTATTCCATCATTCGGAGCAGATGGCTAGATCATTGAGGTGAAATAAGACCCTGTAGTTCCCCTCGAACGCCGAAATTCAGCTTTTTGCTGAAATAAGGGAATAGAGTTCCCTCAAACAGGCAGATATCAAGTTGAGCTGGTACCAAGTATGCGAAGGAGAAATGCATCCGGAGAATTACAGGAGTGTTGCACAAAATGCAGCATAGTGCGCATACTGAAGCCCACGAGCTTTAGCATGCTTACAACCGCACCCTCACCTCGCCCTCGGTACTTATCCTGTACTTCTTCGATCCCATCTTCACTTCGGATAGTATTGCAATATTGCCCTTTGAATAACATAGCTACATTGCACTTTGTACAACCAGTTCAGCCTATTTTCGCTTTTCCGGCAGCTATATTGCACTTAATACAACCATTTACCCTCAAACGTTAGTTTTCAGCGCAAATCTAGCGAAATCATTGTACTTTGTACAACGAGAGTGAGCTCTAGCCGCAAAATACCCACACCATGTTGCACAAAGTGCAGCATAGTGCGCGTACTGAAGTGCACGAGCTTCTTCCTGCTTACAACCGTACCTTCACCTTACCTTTGGTGCTTATCCTGTGCTTCTTTCTTGATCCCTTCTTCAGCCGACTAACATAGCTACATTGCACTTTGTACAGGTTACTATCACGATTTGGTTTGTGTGAACTTGTGATTTTATGAACTATGAAATTGATTTATATGTACAGGTAAATTCACTAGAAATGGCCAAAATGGCGCAATTCGCTGAAATTACCTGTACGTTTTACATCAAAGTCAGCGAAATAGCACTAAATCATTCTTTGGTTTTGGGATAAGGGGGGAATCCGAAACAGCAGCAACAGCTGCGGCAGGAGCATCATAAAGGAGTGGACTTCGGAGGTGAGCATGCTTAAGGATACGTTACCTTTGAAAGTGGGGTTCATAATAACTTGTTCCTGTGACGAAAAGCTTTGGAAGGCTGTTTGCTCAGCTGGTCGAGCAGATGTAATAGTGTTAGCGGCAGTTTTTGTACTTGCTAACGGAAGGGGAGGTCCTTATTCAATGGAAAAGAACCCCTTTGAACATGTAACAGACACCAACGATGTTACTTGCTCACTTGGGAACTGATTTCTCCCCGGAATTAGCAAATAGGGACTCTGTTGTCCGTCTACAGAGAGATGCGACGCTTTTCGTGAATATAACGGCCGCTGTGTCCGAAGCGTGATGAGACCTAGGACTCTTCATTGCGGTGTTTGTAAGATTTATCGAAATTTTGTGGACACGGGTAAAAATGATGTATAAATGAAAATATTTTTCCCTATTGCAACATTTGCGAAATTGGTTAATAATGTACATGAGATAAAGTTTCCTTAGGTAAACAAATGTGGGCTTGACCAAATTAAAGGACGAACCAATCGGGGAGGTACCTGCGAATGAACGAAGTGAAGACAAGAGGGGTTTGGAAGAAGGGGGCTGCGGTTGCCCTGCTAGGCATGATGCTGACTGTATCGGCCTGCGGGAAAGATGCGAACATACCGGCATCCGGGACGGGGAAGGAGATTAAAGTAACTACGACGATCGGCATGATAACGGATATCGCCCAGAATGTGGGTTCCACCCATGTCAAAGTAACAGGGCTTATGAACGCGGGAGTTGACCCGCATTTGTACAAAGCCTCACAGGGAGATATGAAGAAGCTGGACGATGCACAAATCATTTTCTACAATGGCCTGCACCTTGAAGGCAAAATGGTTGAGATCTTGGAGAAAATGGGGAAGGAAAAGCCGACGGTTGCCGTGTCAGACAAAATCGATCGAAAAACGTTGCGTTCCGGTGCAGAGATGGCAACGGAATACGATCCGCACATTTGGTTTAACGTGAAGCACTGGATGAAGGCGACGGAGCAAGTCCGCGACTCTTTAAGTGAGTTGGACCCGGCACATAAGGAAGACTACAGCAAGAACGCAGCAGCCTATTTAGTCAAGCTTGAAGAATTAGACCGTTACGCGCGCGAGCAAATTGGGCTAATTCCAGAGTCAACCCGTGTTCTTGTCACGGCGCACGACGCATTCGGGTACTTCGGGGATGCCTATCACATTCAAGTGAAGGGACTTCAGGGCATCAGCACCGCGTCGGAATACGGCTCCAAGGACGTTAGCCAGCTTCGTGATTTCTTAGTTGAGAAGAAGATTAAAGCCGTATTCGTAGAGTCAAGTGTTCCCAAAAAGTCCATAGAAGCGGTTATCCAAGGAGCGAAGGAGAAAGGACATGAGATACAGATCGGCGGCGAATTATTCTCAGATGCGATGGGCGCAGCAGGAACGCCGGAAGGAACGTACGTGGGGATGGTTCGTCACAACGTGGATACGATTGTGAAGGCCTTGAAATAAAGATCGATGAGCTATAACAAGACTCATTAAGGGGGAAATGACATGAAGCATGCAGATGCGCCGCTTTCCATTCAAAATATGTCGGTGGCTTATCATAAGAAACCTGTTCTGGAGCAAGTATCCCTAACGGTACCGGAAGGCAAGCTGATTGGGATTGTAGGGCCAAACGGAGCAGGCAAATCGACATTAATTAAAGCCGCACTCGGTTTAATCCCGAGCTTATCCGGAGAAGTAAAGATTTATGGCAAGCCTTATAAAGAACAGCGCAAGCTTGTCGGTTATGTTCCCCAGAGAGAATCCGTCGATTGGGATTTTCCGACGAATGCGCTGGATGTTGTCACCATGGGGCGATACGGGCATTTGGGCTGGTTTCGCCGACCTGGCAGTAAAGAAAAACAGATAGCGATGTCATGCTTAGAAAAAGTGGGGATGGCTGAGTTCGCAGACCGGCAAATCAGCCAGTTGTCCGGCGGACAGCAGCAACGCATTTTTTTAGCTAGAGCGCTTGCACAGGATGCCAGCTTATATTTTATGGATGAACCGTTCGTTGGCGTAGATGCTGCGACAGAGAAAGCGATCATCACGTTGCTAAGTGAGCTTAAGAAGCAAGGGAAGACAGTCCTGGTGGTCCACCATGATTTATCTACCGTTCAAGAATATTTTGATTGGGTCATCCTGCTCAATGTAGGGATTGTGGATATTGGACCCACGAATGAAGTGTTTACCAAGGAAAAATTACAGCAAACGTATGGCGGAAAACTGGCGATCTGGGATCAGGAAGATTCCCATACGTTAATAGGATGAGGTGATCACCATGCTGGACTCACTGCTTCACTTATGGTTGGATCCGAATGCACGCTGGATATTGCTTGGATGCTCGTTGCTGGGTTTGAGCAGCGGAGTACTAGGAAGCTTTGCCTATTTGCGCAAGCAATCGTTGATGGGGGATGCCTTATCGCATGCAGCGCTTCCTGGAGTGTGCATAGCCTTTATGATCACAGGCTCCAAATCGATTCTGTTTTTCCTGATTGGCGCGGCAGCCGCAGGTTTGTTAGCTACATTAAGCATCGGCTGGATTACGAGGTATTCCAAAATCAAGCAGGATTCGGCTCTTGGCATTGTTTTGTCCGTTTTTTTCGGCGTAGGCATTGTCTTGTTAACCCAAATCCAACACAGCTCCAGCGGCAATCAAAGCGGGCTTGATAAATTTCTGTTCGGGCAAGCGGCCTCTATGGTACATTCGGACGTCGTTACAATGGCTATCATTTCGTTTGTATTGGTCGGTGTGTGCACGTTGTTTTTTAAAGAATTTAAGCTGCTCAGCTTTGATCCCGGGTACGCCAGAGGACTAGGCTTCCCGGTGCCGATCTTAGACCATTTCATGATGTTTCTCATCGTTGTTGCCGTCGTGGTCGGCATTCAAGCCGTAGGTGTCGTGTTGATGGCAGCTTTGCTGATAACGCCGGCTGTCGCCGCCAGATACTGGACGGAAAAGCTCGGATGGATGGTCATATTATCAGGTGTTTTCGGAGCATTCAGCGGCTTTGCCGGAACCTATTTAAGCACGTTGGGCAGTAATTTGCCGACGGGACCTTTAAGCGTATTGGCAGCTACCGGATTGTTCGGATTCTCGCTCTTATTTGCCCCTAAACGCGGCCTGTTCATGAAATGGTTCCGTCGAACATCGATGAAACAGCAGGTACTTAAGGATTCACAGTCACAGTCGTACATGAAAGCCAAAGGGGTGAGCCAAGTTGAATGATCTGTGGATTATCTTAACGGCGGCTCTGGTTGCTGCGGCTTGTTCGCTCGTCGGCTGCTTCCTTGTACTGCGCAAAATGGCCATGATCGGCGACGCCATCAGCCACTCCGTGCTTCCCGGAATCGTGATTGCTTTTTTAATAAGCGGGTCCAGAGGTTCGATTATTATACTGATTGGCGCGGCAGTTATCGGTCTGGTCACCGTGTTCTTGATTCAATTGTTCCAACAGAGCGGATTGCAATCCGATGCCTCCATCGGTGTGGTCTTCACGGCCATGTTCTCCATCGGTGTCGTTCTGATCAGTTTATACACAAGGCAAATTGATCTGGATTTGGATTGTGTGCTCTATGGGGAGATCGCCTATGTGCCTTGGAATACCATAGAAATCGGCGGAGTAAGCATAGGACCTAAAGCGGTTTGGGCGGTTGGATTTGCTCTTTTTCTCAGCGTTCTTGTTATCGGTATTTTCTATAAACAATTTAAATTGTGCTCGTTCGATCCGGCACTTGCAGCCGCAGTGGGCATACCGGTTATATTGTTCCACTATCTCTTAATGGGATTAGTCTCGATTACGACGGTTGCTTCCTTTGAAAGTGTTGGGGCTATCCTGGTAGTGGGCATGTTAATTGTACCGGCAGCAACGGCGTATCTGTTGACGGAGAGACTAAATGTCATGATCATACTTAGTGTGATGGTGGGAATTATCAGTGCTGTGACTGGTTATTACGCTGCCTATTTGCTGGATGCTTCGATAGCCGGTTGTATGATAAGCGCTGCCGGTTCCATGTTTGTCCTAGCTTTCCTTTTATCCCCAACAAATGGATTCATCATTCGGAAAATTCGTCAAAAACGCGGTTTATCTGTGGTTAATCCCGAATCCGTATAAAAAAATGCCTTGAACCTGCTTCTTTGTCTCTTTTTCGGAGATGGAGAAGCATTTCTTTTAATTGACATTTCCTGTATGCTAGTAGGGGGCTAGAGACAGACTGAAAGAAGGTGTCACCATGGAAGGAATTGGACTCGTACTGGAAGGCGGAGGTATGCGAGGCGTATACACCGCGGGAGTCTTGGAATACTTTATGGAGCAAGAGTGGTATTTTCCGTATGTTGTCGGTGTTTCGGCAGGGGCTTGCAATGCGGTGTCTTATATTTCGAAACAACCCGGACGGAATAAAAAAGTGACGATTGACTATATTGGCGATCACCGATATTTAAGCTACCGTAATTTGCTGCGCCATAAAAGCATTTTCGGTATGGATTTTATTTTTAATGAGCTGCCTAATCGTTTGGTGCCGTTTGATTACGATGCTTTTTATAGCTCGCCGCAGCAGTTCGCCATTGGGACTACGGATGCGCATACGGGTGAACCAGTTTATTACACGAAGCATCAGCTTGATCAGCAAACGATGCCGATCGTTCAAGCATCAAGCTCACTGCCATTTGTAGCCAAACCGATTCACTACGAAGGACGCACGCTGTTTGACGGCGGTTTGGTAGATCCAATTCCCGTGAAGAAATCGGTCGCTGACGGGAACAGAAAGCACGTAATTGTACTAACCAAAGAGATGGGTTATCGCAAGACCCCGTTTAAACAGCGCTGGTTAGCCAAAAGCTTTTACCCTCAGTATGACGGCCTTGTGGATGTGCTCGTCAATCGGAGTGAAATCTATAACGGTACGCTTGAGCTTGTTAGACAAATGGAAGCCGATGGCAGCGCGATGGTCATTCGTCCTTCATCCAAAGTGCTCGTGGGCCGGATGGAGAAAAATCCGAAAAAGCTGGAAGCGCTGCATGAGCTTGGCTATGAGGATGCGAAGCGAATGGGATCGCAAATAAAAGAATGGCTTTATAATTAACTAAAGGATAAGGAGCTTTTCACGTGAGTGCGATGAGCCAAAAGATTACGACATTCCTGATGTTTGAAGGTCAGGCTGAGGAAGCCATGAATTTTTACACGTCCCTATTCGATCAGTCAGAAATCGTGGAGATCAAGCGATATGGCGCAGGCGAAGCCGGTGTGGAAGGAAGTGTGGTGCGCGCGACATTTTCGCTGCATGGACAAGTCTTCATGTGTATCGATAGTTTTGTAAAGCATGATTTTTCGTTTACTCCTGCTATTTCACTCTATGTTAACTGTGATTCCGATGAGGAGATTGAACGTGTATATGCTGCGTTGTCGCAAGACGGCAAGGTGTACATGCCGCTTGGTTCCTATCCGTTCAGTGAGAAATTCGGTTGGGTCGGAGACCGGTTCGGTGTGACATGGCAATTAAATTTGGCGAAAAAGTAAACGAATGCGACCCCGTCAACCATTTTTGCTAATAGGAATGGCGGCTTTTGTTTGCATTCATAGCGAACATGCGGTATGGTAGTATCAAACCAATAAGAACCCACGGGAGCTTGAGGAGTCAGGCTGAGATTGTGACCGAAATTGTCACTAACCGTTAATCTGATCTGGGTAATGCCAGCGTAGAGAATCCACACAAAATGCACGTCCATTCCTTATCTTTTGAATGGGTTTATCATTTTTCTACCTATGGCGCTCCCGGATATCGGGGGCTTTTTCTTGTGGTTACATAGCATAAAGGGAGAGGGAAACAAGAAATGAATTGGAAGAAAATTGCACCACTTATGCTCGTGAGCTTGACTGTGCTTGCGGCAGGCTGCGGGAAACAAGAAGCTGGGCCAGCCAACTCAGCTAGTCCTGCTAACGCGGCAAAACCGCTTACCGATGTGAAGGTAGTTCTGGACTGGACGCCAAACACGAACCATACTGGTCTGTACGTAGCGAAGGATCAAGGTTTTTTTGAACAAGAAGGGTTAAATGTACAAATCATTGCGCCCGGCGAAGCAGGTGCGGATGCGATGATCGCTTCGGGTGCCGCTGAATTCGGCGTCTCTTACCAGGAAAGCATTACGCAAGGGCGTATTCAAGGCGTACCGCTAGTTTCCATCGCTGCTGTCATTCAGCATAATACCTCGGGATTTGCTTCTCCGGTAGCGAAAAATATCAAGACTCCAAAAGATTTCCAAGGGAAAACGTACGGGGGTTGGGGTGCGCCAGCCGAAAGCGCGATGATCGACTCTTTGATGCAATCCGAGAAAGCGGACCCAAGCAAAGTGAAAATTGTAAATATCGGCGATGCGGATTACTTCACGGCGGTCAAAAGAGATATCGATTTCGCTTGGATTTACTATGCGTGGACCGGAGTTGACGCCGAGCTTCGCGGCGAGCCGCTTAACATGATCTATTTGAACAAATACTCGGACAAGCTGGATTATTATACACCTGTCCTGGCAACAAGCGAAAAGTTGATCAAAGAGAAGCCTGAGCTTGTAAAAGCGTTCACGGCTGCAGCTGCGAAAGGCTATCAGTTCGCGATCAGCAAGCCGGAGGATGCCGCTAACATTTTGATCAAAGCCGTTCCGGATCTGGACAAAAAGCTCGTCATGGCCAGTCAAAAATGGCTCAGCCCGCGTTATCAGGACGATGCGCCGCGATGGGGCGAACAAAAGCGTCAAGTATGGGAGAATTATGCGAACTGGATGCTTGAGCATAAACTTCTGGAGAAAAACCTCGATGTGGATGCTGCATTTACGAACAATTTCTTGCCAGCAAGCTCGAAATAACATCATTTGTCGGAAGGGGCAGTTACAATGGCTAATGCACTCGTCAGTATTCAAATTATTCCTAAAACAAAAAATAATGAAGATGTCATTCCTTACGTGGATCGTGCGATTGAAGTTATCGCCAAGTCTGGCGTGAAATATTTCGTATCCCCATTGGAAACGACAATGGAAGGCGAGCTCGATCAACTGATGCTCATCATTCAGGACATGAATGCTGCCATGATTGAGATGGGCAGCCCTAACGTGATCTCGCAAGTGAAAATATACTTTAATCCGTCCGGAGCATCCATGGACAAGCTGACGGAGAAATACAGATAATGAAACTGAAGAACGGATTGAAAGCAGGGTGGCCACCGATTGTTGTGGTCATCCTTCTCTTGCTTATTTGGCAGCTTGCCGTGACTTGGGGAGGAGCGGCCAGCTGGCTGCTTCCGAGCCCGCTCAAAATTTGGCAGGACGGCACGACGGACATGCCGCGGGTTTGGATGCATACATTTGCTACAGTACGTTTAATGTTAATGGGGTTTATGGTTGGAGCAGCAGGCGGCGTTATCGTGGCAAGCTGCTTGCACCGCGTGGCCTTCTTGAAGGCCGGGTTTTATCCGCTTCTCATTTTGTCGCAAAATGTGCCGGTCATCGCACTCGGGCCGCTGCTTATTATTTTATTCGGTTTTGGCATTTTACCTAAACTTATTTTAATTGCACTCGTTTGTTTCTTTCCCGTAACCATGTCGACCTTGGATGGGTTTATGCAAACGGACCGGAATATGTACAACTACATGCAAATGATTGGCGCATCCAAACGGCAAATCTTTTATAAATTAGAGCTGCCGCATGCCCTGTCTTTTCTCTTTACAGGACTCAAAATATCGGCCACTTACAGCGTCATGGGAGCAGTCATTGCAGAATGGCTGGGCGGCGGAGTCGGGTTGGGCTATTATATGATTTTGCAGAAATCAGCCTTTCGCGCAGATCGCGAATTTGTCGCCATTCTTATCATTGTCGTGCTCAGCTTGCTGTTCTTTTGGCTTATTGCAGGGCTTGAGAAGCTTGTCATTCGGTGGAATGCCAAACGGTCATCTTAGGGAAGGGGAGAAAAGGCATGAGCAAACTTGAGCTTAGACGCATTCACCATGGGTTCACTAGCAAAAAACAACGTGTCCCCGTGCTGACGGATATTTCACTGCATGTTAATGACGGGGAATTCGTGTCCATCATTGGTCCTTCCGGCAGCGGAAAGAGCACACTGTTTCACATTATTGGCGGACTCATTACCCCTTCATCAGGGGAGGTTTGGCTGGATGACGCCAACGTAACCGGCAGCAAAGGGCTTATCAGCTATATGCCGCAGCAGCCTGCTTTGTTTCCGTGGCGCTCTATCGAAGCGAACGTAGCGCTCTCGCAAGAAGTCGCTGGACAATCGCGTGCGGCTGCACTGGAAAAAGCGAGAGAATGGCTGCCGAAGGTCGGGCTAGGCGGCTATGAGAACGAACTGCCGCATGTGCTGTCAGGCGGCATGCAGCAGCGCGTCTCGTTTCTGCGGGCGCTGCTGAGCCCTCAGGAAGTGATGTGTCTGGACGAGCCCTTCGGTTCCTTGGACGCACTAACCCGGCAAGCCATGCAATCATGGCTGTTGAACATATGGGAGCAGAACAAACGGTCCATTCTGTTCGTGACTCACAGCATTGAAGAGGCGTTATTTCTATCGGATCGCATCTATGTCCTCTCCAACAAACCTGCTCAAGTGATTGAAGAGCTGGTTGTGCCCTTTGAGCGGCCTCGCCAAGAAAAAGTAATGACGCAGCCGGAATTCCACGAGCTTCGGCAGCATATTCAGAGCCTTCTACGTCAGGAGATGATGTCATGATAAAAGCCATTGATGCTCATATTCATCTGGATATGTATGAAGAGGGCATGGCGCAAACGATCCTGTCGGAGCTGGCGCAGTCCCAAGTTGAGGCACTTATCGCTGTATCCCGGCACCTGGACTCCTGCAAGGCAACGGAGCGGCTGCGGGCGCAAGCGCCTGAGCAGGTTTATGCCGCTTATGGCTATCACCCGGAGCAAGAGCTGCCTACCGAGTCTCTGCTTCAAGAACTGTTAGCGTGGATTCGCGATCATGCGAGCGAGATGGTTGCTGTCGGTGAGATCGGCTTGCCCTACTATACGAGGCTGGAAGCAGAAGAGAAGGAGGAAAAGCTGGATTATACCCCTTATGTCCGACTGCTTGAGCGTTTCTTGGAACTGGCAGCTCATCTAGCCAAACCCGTCGTCCTGCATGCCGTATATGAAGATGCCGATATCGTGTGCGATCTTCTTCAGAAGCATGGTGTTAAAAAGGCGCATTTCCACTGGTTCAAAGGATCGCCTCAGACGGTTCAGCGAATGATTCAGGCGGGTTACTACATCTCCATTACGCCGGATGTTCAATATGAAGAGGAGATCCGTGAATTGGTTCGCAATTATCCGCTTGAGCTGATTATGGTCGAAACGGACGGTCCTTGGCCATTCGAAGGAACATTCGAGGGACAGGTGACTCATCCGCGCATGATTCATGCCGTCATCCACGAAATTGCGCTTCTGCACGAAATGTCGGCAGATCATGTAGCGCATACAATTATGCGCAATACGAAACAATTTTATAACGCTCTTACCGTTGGTTAATTGAAGCTGGACATCTGTTCGTATTGGTTTTATAATCAAATAGAACGTATGTTCGA
This sequence comes from Paenibacillus planticolens, assembly GCF_013141725.1. Classification (GTDB taxonomy): domain Bacteria; phylum Bacillota; class Bacilli; order Paenibacillales; family NBRC-103111; genus Paenibacillus_E; species Paenibacillus_E planticolens. The sequence goes on from NZ_WHNZ01000052.1 coordinate 40,248, forward strand.
TTTCTAGATGAGGTGAGTATATAAATGACAGTCAGATGCGCTTGGGTCAATGAGGATCCGTTATATGTCCATTACCATGATCACGAATGGGGAGTTCCTGTTCACGATGATCTCCAATTGTTCGAGATGTTGAATTTGGAAGGCGCTCAAGCTGGATTGAGCTGGTATACCATACTAAAGAAGCGAGAAGGCTATCGCGAAGCGTTTGACGGATTTGATCCGCATATCATCATCCAGTATGATGACAAGAAGCTGGCTGAGCTTCTGCTGCACCCGGGTATTGTGCGCAACCGGTTGAAAATCGCATCCGTTGTTCAGAATGCGAAAGCTTTCCTAAACGTGCAGCAAGAATTCGGGTCTTTCGACAACTATATTTGGGGATTTGTTGGCGGTCAGCCAATCAAGAATCACTGGACGGATATGAGTCAAGTACCGGCCACATCGGAAATTTCCGATGCTATGAGCAAGGATCTGAAGAAGCGCGGGTTCAAATTCGTCGGTTCCACAATTTGCTATGCGTATATGCAAGCTGTTGGCATGGTGAACGATCATAACCAACAATGCTTTCGTTATCACAGTGTGAATTAAAAGGAGAAGGCCATCTGCTAAGGACGAATGTCCAGGCAGATGGCCTTCTGTGTGCTACACTCAGGCATATTGGAGCTGTTTCTCCATCAAGTTATATTTAATCAAATAAATCCGCTTGCGTATGTAAAAGTCGTATACGGCACCTGTTAATTCCTTCGGTTTAATGCGGTTGTTCGTATCGTTGTCTATGATGATCACAGAGCCGTCGTCATAAAACTTGAAAGTGTAATCGGCATAGTGGGAATGCGCTTCATCCAGCATGGCATTAATCTGTCCGGGAAGAAGATGGTCAGTGTCACACAATGCCTTGTGGTACCAATAATCTCTCTCAATAAAACGGAAATTGTGACTGGCGTTCATCATGTAACTACCTCCTCATCTAAATGGAACGTTTGTTCTTGTTTTTATTATATCAAACAAACGTTCGCATTGGAAGAGGAATCTCTGAAAAACAGGAAAAATTTTCATAGAAAAAAACCTCCAATCAGCTGGATTGAAGGTTCCTCACAGAAACAATATGTTTGGTAATCGCCAGACCGTGCATGCGGCCTGTTTCAATGAAAATTTCGTTCGCATCGTATTTGGAGGAAGCGACTACTCCCGCAACGTATAAGCCCGGAATGCTCGTTTCCATCGTTTCGGGGTTAATAAGGGGAGCGTTCGTTTCTTCATGAAAACCGACGCCGAGCGATGTCAGCAGTCCCCGATCCGGCCGGAAGCCGGTAAGGGCAAGCACAAAGTCATTATCGAGCTTGACTTCCTCGTTTTCTTTTCGCACCAAGACCGACTGTTCTTCGATTCGTACGACTTGGGAGTCAAACCACATCCGGATTCTGCCTTTGTTCACCATACTTTCAAATGTCGGACGAACCCACGGTTTAATATTGGCGGAAAAGTCCTTGCCCCGATAAATGACGGTTACCTCAGCGCCAACTCTGAGCAAGTCCATGGCGGCGTCGACCGCGGAGTTGTTCCCGCCGATAATGGCAACCTTGGCTCCCGAATAGGGATGGGCTTCTTTATAATAGTGCGTCGTTTTTGGCAGATCTTCTCCCGGGATGCCCAGCATGTTCGGATGATCGAAATAGCCGGTAGCTACGATAACGCGCTTAGCCGTGTACGCCGTTTTTTTGCCAAATTGATTCTCCGTATGTACGTTAAATCCTGTCTCTGTTTTTTCAATAGAAACAACTTCCTCATAGGAATGAATGCGCAGGTTCTCTCTTCGCGCCACCTCTCTGTAGTACACCAAAGCCTCTTGGCGATAGGGCTTCTCGTGCGGGGTGGAAAAAGGATAGCCGCCAATTTCAAGCAGCTCCGGCGTGCTGAAAAACTGCAAATACGTAGGATATAAATAGATGGCGTTTACGATACAATTTTTTTCTATAAGTAATGGAGACAGTCCTTCGCGCTGTAAAGCGATAGCGGCGGACAATCCGCAAGGCCCGGCTCCAATGACGATTACTTCTTCCAACATGCAACAACCCCTTCTTAGCTTTTTACTCATCTTATAGTATCGCAAGCTGAAGGGGATGCCAAGTTGAAGAAAGCAAAATAGAGCAGAGAGCTATCCGATAACACTCGAATAAGCCAACTGCTCCAGTCCCTTGACTGCTGTATTACTGCTGTTTTACTTCTGATTCAATTGATTTCCTTCATTGCTTTCGCTAATATCATCTTTCGCTATGTTGACTTGGGTTATGCTAGGCGCGTTTTCTAATGTGTCATTGACGAATTCTAAGTCTTGATTTTTGGCGTTCATATTCGTAGTTCCTTTGTAATTGCCCGTATGCTTTTTATTTTCCATCGTTTATCATCCTTTCTGCGTCAGTTTTATGTTCAGGCTTAACGTGTACACTTGCTTCTGATTTTATTCCCGCAGGGGCTCTGTAGTTCGTTAGGACAAAATCCGCTATAATAAGTGAAGCTGGTTAAAAAAGGAGAAATGAAACGATGAATTCAAAGCCTATTAAACATATGGTTGTTTTTAATTTGCATGTCGGCAAGGATACTCCGGAAGCAGAGCAATTCCTAAAAGACAGCGCTCAAGAGCTTGCGGCAATACCGGGCGTTGAGCACTTTGAAGTCTTTCGTCAAGTGAGTGCCAAGACGGATTACGATTATGCATTTTCGATGGTGTTTGCTAATCAGGCGGCATATGACGCGTACAATGGACATCCCGTACATATGCATTACGTAGCCGAGCGTTGGGTAAAGGAAGTCAGCCGCTTTCAAGAAATCGATTTAACGATATTTGAGTAAGGAGAGCTTCTTCATGAAACCATTGAAATTACCGAAGGAAGAGAAGGAAGCGCTGATCCATGACTTGCAGGAATATATGGAGGCAGACCACGGGGTCACGATGGGCGGCTTAGCGGCAGAACAATTGATTGACTTCATGATCGGGCAGTTGGCTGCTCCGATTTATAATCAAGCTATCGAAGATGCGAGCAAAACGGCGATGGATAGAATGAGCGCATTGGAAGAAGATTTGTATGCCATGAAAATATCACGAAAAACGCGAAGATAGCACTGCTGTCAAGCTGTTTGAGGGGGAAGCGGGCACGATGAACAAGTCAGAAGAAATATTCGATATCTATGATGAGCAAATGAAATGGATCGGAAAGGCGCCGCGCTCGGAAGTGCATGCGAAAGGATTGTGGCACATCACTTTTCAGTGCTGGATCGTAAGTTTGGAAGGGGCAGAACCTTCGCTGCTGCTGCAACTGAGACACCCGGATAAAGATTTGTTCCCGAATTTGCTGGACATTTCCTGTGCCGGACATCTGGCAGCGGGGGAAACGGTTGAAGACGGCGCACGTGAACTGCAGGAAGAATTAGGATTGAAGGTTGATTTCACGGAGTTAATTCCTTGCGGATTGTTCGCGGAAGAGGATCTGATGTCGGACGATCTCATAGATCGCGAGTTTTGCCACGTCTTTATTTATCGCTGTGATCAACCGCTGACGAAATATGTTTTACAGGCTGATGAGGTTACAGGCCTTTTTAAAGTAAGTACTTCGGGGCTAGAGCGTCTAGTGCATGGAGAAATCGGACAACTGGAAGCATACGGCTATCAAACTGGACCAAACGGTCAACTGGAAAAATCGGATAAACTCGTAACTCTGGAGGATTTGGTTCCGCATCCTGCGGCTTATTATGATCTTGTGTTCAAAACACTGAAGAAGAACGGGCTGTTCGCATGATAAAGAACCGATTCGGATAACCGGACCGGTTCTGCATACACACACGCAAGGTGCTATACGAAGTATTTGTTCGCTATGTAGGAATAAGCGATGTAACCTATGATGGAGAGTCCGAAACAAACAATTCCAAGCACGGTTTTACGCTTAAACAGAAGCAAAAATCCGGCACTGAAGGCCGATCCTATAAGCAGCATTGCAATAAAAGTAAGAATTCCCATGAATTTTAATCTCCCTACCCCTTGTTTACGTAATCACGTACCATGTCCTCGGTTACATAAGACCGGAGGGGAGAAATACCTTCTTTGGCATGGGCGATGATTCGGGCCGTAACCGCATTAATGGCATCAACGGTAAACGGAAGCCCCTTTCTGCACAAATCGACTGCAGCGTCAATCGCACTCTCGCGCTGTGCATCCAGTTCAGCAAATCGCACGAGATGCATATGCTGTGCATTCGAATGTTTGGATATCGCTTCATGTACATTCATCTTCAAGTTCTCCTTTTCGTGACCAGATATTTCTTCAGTATACACGATTGCGTGGGTCAGGAACAGTTTTTACAGGAGGAATTCCGAATAATATTCGACAAATTTTAACTAACTGAAAGCTCGGAGTGAAGGAAATGAATACGTTACCGATTGAAGCTGTACTTCCCCAATTGAAAGAAGCATTAAGAACACGCACGTGTGGCGTGCTGGTTGCTCAGCCCGGTGCCGGGAAAACGACGCAAGTTCCGCTAGCACTTATGCAAGAAGCGTGGCTGCAAAACCAAAAAATCCTTATGCTGGAGCCCAGAAGACTTGCCGCCAGAGCCGCGGCCCGTTATATGGCGGGACTTCTGGGTGAAGCGGTTGGCCAGACCATCGGATACCGGGTCAAAAACGATACGTGCATCGGACCGCATACACGGATTGAAGTGATCACGGAAGGTGTCCTTACCCGGATGCTCCAAACGGATCCCGCTTTGGAAGGCGTAGGACTTGTCATTTTTGATGAGTTTCACGAGCGAAGTTTGCATGCGGATCTAGGGCTGGCTCTCAGCCGGCAATCGCAAACGCTGCTGCGCGAGGACCTGCGTATTCTCATCATGTCCGCAACCATTGAAGCCAAACCGGTTGCGGACATGCTGGATCAGGCTCCGATTATTGAAAGCGAAGGGCGGGCCTATCCCGTAACGACGCATTACTTGAGCGTCAAACAAGATGAAAGACTTGAAACTTCTGTGGTCAAAATTGTTCGTCAAGCGTTACAGGCGGACGAAGGCAGCTTGCTTGTCTTTCTTCCGGGTGCAGCCGAAATCCATCGTGTTGCCGGCAGTCTTGCCGCACTGCAGTTGGGTACGGAAGTGGAAGTTGCACCTCTGTACGGAAATCTAGCCCAAGAGGCGCAGGACCGCGCATTGGCGCCATGCAGACCCGGGCACCGGAAAGTTGTGCTCGCCACCTCTATCGCCGAGACCTCGCTAACCGTCGAAGGAGTCACGGTTGTGATTGACAGCGGCCTCATGCGGGTGCCGCGTTTCTCGCCGCGCACCGGCATGACCCGCCTGATGACGGTGCCTGTGTCCGCGGCCTCTGCCGATCAGCGCAGAGGCCGGGCCGGCCGTCTCGGTCCAGGCGTGTGCTACCGCCTGTGGACCGAGACCGAGCAGCGGCAGCTCGCACCCAGCTCAACGCCAGAAATCCGCGAAGCGGATCTGGCGCCGCTGGCGCTCGAACTCGCCGCCTGGGGCGTGACAGACCCAGCGGAGCTGGTCTGGCTGGATCCGCCGCCTGCCGCTGCTTACCGGCAGGCGCGCGAACTTCTCGTGCAGCTGGGCGCATTGCACGAGGACGGGGGCTTGACCGCGCATGGCAAGCGCATGGCAGCGCTGGGCCTGCACCCCCGGCTTGCGCACATGGTGCTGCAAGCCGTGCCGCTCGAGCTCGGCTCGCTTGCGTGCGAGCTCGCGGTGCTGCTGAGCGAGCGCGACATTCTGTCGAGCGCTCGCAGCCGTGATGCGGATGTACGCACCCGCATCGAAGTGCTCTGGCGCGCTGCGCAGGGCGAGCAGCGCGCAGAGGCAGACTTTGGCTTGTGCCGCCGGATTACGGCGGAAGCCAAAGCTCTGATGCAGTCGCTCGGCATCCGGCCGAGCGCGCAGTGGGCTTCGGCGAGCGGGTTGCTGCTCGCCTTCGCTTACCCCGATCGCGTCGCGCAGCGGCGCTCGACGGGCCGGTTCCTGCTCAGCAGCGGACGCGGTGCCGTGCTGCCTGAGCTGCAGGCACTCTCGAACGAGCGCTATCTGGTTGCGGCCGAGCTGGATGACAGCGGCGCGGAAAGCCGCATCTACTTAGCCGCACCTGTGCTGGAAGAAGAGCTTCTGGAAGCTTTCGAGGGTCGTTTGCTGCAGGAACAGGAAGTGATTTGGGATTCAGCGGCCGACACCGTTAAGGCCAGACAACGTCTGCGGCTTGGCGCCATCGTCCTTAAGGAAAAGCCATTGCAGGAGCCGAATCCTGATCTGCTTGTACAAGCCTTGATCACTGGCATTCGGGCAGAGTCCTTTGAGGCGCTGCCCTGGAACCGCAGTGCGCGGCAGCTGCAGCGGCGGGTTATTTTTCTGCACAGTCATGACGGCGAATGGCCGGATATGCGGGAAGATGCGCTGCTTGCAACCTTAGAGGATTGGTTAGCGCCTCATCTGTACGGCATGACGAGCAAAGGCGCGCTTGGGCGGCTTAACTTGACAAATATATTAGAGGAAATGCTAACATGGGAGCAGCGTCGCAGGTTGGAGGAGTGGGCGCCAACCCACATACAGGTGCCCAGCGGTTCGCGGATTCCCGTTGATTATAGCGTGTTGGAATCGCCGACATTATCTGTTCGGCTGCAAGAAATGTTCGGACTGGCGGATACGCCGCGAATCGCCAAGGGGCGGGTTCCGCTCACTTTGCATTTATTATCGCCCGCACAGCGCCCCGTTCAGGTGACGAAGGATTTGGCGAGCTTTTGGCGGGAGGCTTACTTCGAAGTCAAAAAAGATCTCAAAGGCCGTTACCCCAAGCATTATTGGCCGGACGATCCGATGGCCGCCATGCCTACAAATCGAGCCAAGCCGCGCGTTTGAGTTATTTAGCATGCGATGTGCCAGGAAGGGAACTGAGTGATGTATGACCGTTCGCTCCGCATCGGAGGAAATCGTCATTTATATAACGGCCGGCTTTGCCACGGCGCCTGATTTTCTAGACCGGTTCGGCGCGGCGCTCGCTGCCTGCTTTGAACAGGCGGGGGCGCGCGTTCGCGTTGTCATCCATTTCCCGTATGGAGATTGGAGCCGGCAGCGCCAAAAGCAGCTTCGAGAAATAACAAGCGATCTTTGGAATAATGCCCATGGGAAGCCTTCGCGTTATGGCGGCAAAAGCTTAACGAGGCTGATTGCCAACCATTTAAACCCGGATCAGAAATTGCTTTTGGTCGGTCACAGCGCCGGAGCCGTGGCGTCGATCCAGGCGGCAGGTGCTCTAATGAAGGAAGGCGTTCCTATTCTTGGGGTCATTCAAATCGGTTCGCCGAAATGCGCGATTCCTCCGGAACTTACGAACCGGGTTTTATATTTGAATGCGACTAATCAACTGGATCAAAAGATGGACCCGATTCCGCGGCTGGGCACCTGGGGGGGCTGGATGAAGTCCCGACTTGGCGTTCACCGCTGGCACCGGATGAAGCATGCTCCGGTCCACCGGATCACGTTGCCAATTATTGGCGGGCATGCTGACTATTTTAGGGATCATAAACCCTATGTTTGGCAGGATGCAACGAATTTGCAAACGACGATTGAAGTGATTTGGACGTGGTTGACGCAGCTTGAGGAACACGAGGAAAACGAGGAAAACGAGGATCATAGGGGACAAATTACAGAAAAGGAAGATGAACATGATTAATATTTTAAAAGCAAATATGGAACACAGTAAAGAAGACGGTTATCTTGGCCATGTGCAATTTGGTGTAGAAGGACATGAGCATCCCTACGAAATTACGCTGCAAAGCTTGCGGGGCAAGAACGATTGGAGTTATGCGCTGAACTTTTTGAGCGAGTCCGGTAAAGAAGAGGATATCGAAGCGGTGGAAGAGCTTTTGGAAGAAGACGAGTGGTTCGATTTGCTGGTGAATGCGGGGCTTCAGGCTTTAGAAAAATAGTTGGGAGACGTGGCGCAGACAGTAAGGGGGAAGATAAGCATGGAGTCTCGGAACGATTCAGAGGTAAAACAGGTGCTTAAGACAAGTTACGATCAGCAGGCGAGATTGCGGAACGGGGAAACCATGCAGTCGTGGAAAATCGACGAGCTCGACCGTTTCATCGCTAAATTAAATCGGCAGGCTCCGGCGGGGGGCGGCGGCAAGCGGGTTTTGGATCTCGGCAGCGGGCCGGGACATCAGGCGGACTATTTGAGGGAGCATGGCTGTGATGTCGTGTGCATCGATTTGTCGGACGAAATGGTCGCGATTTGCAGAGAAAAAGGGCTCGAAGCCTTTGCCATGGATTTCTTCGCACTGGATCTGCCGCCGGCGTCGTTTGACGCTGTATGGTCCATGAATACGCTGCTGCATGTGCCTAAGTGTAGTCTTAAGCAAGTGCTGGAGAACATTGAACGTGTGCTGAAGCCCGAAGGTTTCTTCTATCTTGGACTGTATGGAGGATACGAGAGCGAGGGAATTTGGGAAAATGACTCGTACAGACCGCAACGCTTTTTCGCCTTCTATGAAGATGCGCAAATCCAGGAGCGGGTTGGCGAAGTTTTCGACATTGAACACTTTAACGTACTTCCTTTGGCAGATATGCAGCCGCATTACCAATCGATCATCGCCAGTAGAAAACAACTGAACCCGTGATTTCGCGGGTTTTTTGCGATTGTTTGCAAGGATGGGAACCCTTGATACTTATCACGCTCCTGACATCTCCACAATATGTACATACAAGTTAAGCGAATGGTATAATACGTTCAGAATCAAACGCCTGAGGAGAAACCGAAATATGAAAGAAAAGCAAATGCCGAAATACATGCAGCTAAAGCAGGAGATTTTATCGTGGCTTCACACCGGGAAACTGAAACCGAATGATCAGATGCCTTCGGAGAACGAGATTGCCGAGCAATTCCAGATGAGCCGGCAGACGGTTCGCCAGACGTTTGGCGAGTTGGAGCAAGAGGGCTGGTTATACCGGATGCAAGGAAAAGGAACCTTTGTGTCTACGCCGCAAACACAAAAAGGCCGCGATGTGCAGACGATTGGCATCTTGACCACCTATATATCCGATTATATTTTTCCCCATATTGTGAGAGGGGCGGAGTCAGCCTTACGTTCCAGAGGCTACAGACTTGTGTTGTCCTCGACGGATAACGATAAAGACAAGGAAAAGGAAAGTCTTAACATGATGTTGAGCCAGCCCTTAAGCGGGCTGATTATTGAGCCTACGAAAAGCGCCGAAGGCAATCCGAATATCAACTATTACCTTTCGCTCGATTATCAGCATATTCCGTATTTGATGATTAACGAACGCTATCCCGAAATGAATTGTCCGTCCCTGGTCGTGGACGACGAAGAGGGCGGATTTAAGGCGGCACAGCATCTGATCGAGCTTGGGCATCGCAAGATTGCCGGTTTTTTCAAGACGGACGATTTGCAGGGGATCAATCGCCTGAAAGGATTTATTCGGGCGCATCATCACTACCAAGTCCCATTATTGCCTGAGTTGGTCATTCACTACTCGACGGAGGAAAAAAGGCAGAAGCCGTACGATAATGCGCTGACGCTGCTTGGTCAGGACGAGCGCCCTACGGCTTTCGTTTGTTACAACGATGAGCTGGCTGTGCATTTGCTAGAAGCTGTACGTACATCTGGCCTTCAAGTTCCACAGGATGTCTCTTTAGTTGGGTTTGACGACTCCTCATTAGCGACAGCTACCGAGGTGAAACTGACGACGCTTACGCATCCCAAAACTGAATTAGGTTCAGATGCCGCTGAGTTATTGATCGATATGATTGAGAATAAGCGAGTAATCGGGAGAGAGACCGGGAAAATTTATAAGCCTGAATTAATCATAAGAGAATCTACGATAGGCATCTAGCGAAGAAAAATTAAATCTAGCCAACTTGTACGTACAAGTGTTATACTGGACATAGAGATTGGAAATTCTAAGGAGGTTCTCTATGTCCAAAAAGTATGCGATTGGCGTTGACTATGGCACGGAATCCGGCCGCGCCGTTCTGGTGGATTTGAGTGACGGTACAGAAGTTGCCGACCATGTGACCCCATATCCGCACAACGTTATTGATGAGAAGCTGCCGGTATCCGGCGTTAAACTTGCGTATGACTGGGCACTTCAGCACCCGCAAGATTATTTGGATGTACTGACGCGTTCGGTTCCCGCCGTCGTGCAAGCGTCGGGCGTAGATCCGGCAGATATTATCGGTCTTGGCATCGATTTCACGGCCTGCACGATGCTTCCGGTGGATACGCAGGGTCAGCCGCTTTGTTTTAACCCGGAGCTGGCGAATAATCCGCACAGCTGGGTGAAGCTGTGGAAGCATCATGCCGCGCAAGACGAGGCGAACCAAATTAATGAAATCGCGGAACGCAGAGGAGAGGCCTTCCTTCCCCGGTACGGCGGGAAAATTTCGTCGGAGTGGATGATTGCGAAGGTTTGGCAGATTTTGAATGAAGCTCCGGACATCTACGAACAAACCGATCGTTTCCTGGAAGCGACCGACTGGGTCGTATCGCAGATGACAGGGGCAGCAGAAATAGTACGCAATAGCTGTACGGCCGGATATAAAGCGATTTGGCATAAGAAAGACAGCTATCCAAGCAACGAGTTCTTTAAAGCGCTTGACCCGCGTTTAGAGGATTTAACTCAAACGAAGCTGCGCGGCGAGGTAGTGGCTCTTGGCACCAAAGCCGGAGAGTTAACAGAATCTATGGCTAAATTAATGGGCTTGCAGCCAGGCATTGCCATTGCTGTCGGAAATGTAGATGCGCACGCGGCTGTACCGGGGGTAGGTGTTGTAACACCTGGGAAATTGGTGATGGCGATGGGAACTTCGATTTGCCATATGCTTCTAGGAACAGAGGAGCGGGAAGTTGAAGGCATGTGCGGTGTTGTTGAAGACGGCATCATCCCGGGATATTTGGGCTATGAGGCGGGACAGTCCGCGGTCGGAGATATTTTTGCCTGGTACGTGGAACAAGGCGTGCCTGCCTATGTGCAAGCAGCGGCGGAGCATGAAGGAACGAATGTGCATGAATGGCTGGAGCGTCGTGCATCCGCTTACAAACCAGGCGAAACTGGTTTGCTTGCGTTGGACTGGTGGAATGGGAACCGCTCGGTGCTGGTCGATACAGAGCTTAATGGCCTTATTCTTGGCTACTCGCTTTTGACGAGGCCGGAAGAGGTTTACCGGGCGCTGCTAGAGGCAACGGCATTTGGAACTCGTAAAATTGTTGACGCCTTTCACAATAACGGGGTTGAAGTACAGGAATTGTATGCATGCGGCGGGCTTCCGCAAAAGAATCGCCTGCTGATGCAAATCTATGCGGATGTGACCAATCGCGAGATTCTAATCGCGGATTCCAAGCAGACGCCGGCGCTGGGGGCTGCCATGTTCGGAGCCGTAGCCGCAGGAGCTGCTAAAGGCGGGTACGATAATATCGTAGATGCCGCACAAAAAATGGCGCGCGTACGCAAAGAAACATTTAAGCCTGTTCCGGAAAATGTCGCGGTTTACGAGAAGCTGTATCAAGAGTACAGCAAGCTGCACGATTATTTCGGACGCGGAGAGAACGATGTGATGAAGCGGCTTCGTGCTATTCGGGAGGAAGCCCGGCACTAATTCCTGATCTTCGATTCCCCTCATTCCAAATCCATATTCCAAATTCCAGGGAGGCAAATTGCCATGAACTCTTTTTCAGATAAAGTATTTTGGTTCGTAACCGGAAGTCAACACCTGTATGGACCTGAGACATTGCTTCAGGTGGAAGAACATTCCAAACAAATGACGGAAGGGATTGACCGTGATGCGTCGATTCCGAGCAAACTTGTGTTCAAACCTGTCTTGACTACGCCGGATGCGATCCGTAGACTATGTCTGGATGCTAATGCCGATGACAATTGCGCAGGCATTATAACTTGGATGCATACGTTTTCCCCAGCGAAAATGTGGATTGCCGGCCTTGCCGAATATCGCAAGCCGCTCCTCCACTTGCATACACAATTTAATCGTGATATTCCTTGGGAAACGATCGATATGGATTTCATGAATCTTAATCAAGCGGCGCACGGCGATCGCGAATACGGCTTCATCGGCGCACGAATGGGCATTTCCCGGAAAGTGGTCGTTGGTTACTGGGAAGATCCGGAAGTCCTCTCCCGTATTGCCGGTTGGATGCGCACAGCGGTTGCTTTCGTTGAAGGCCGCAGTCTGAAAGTAGCGCGCTTTGGCGATAACATGCGTCAAGTCGCCGTGACGGAAGGCGATAAAGTCGAAGCGCAAATTAAATTTGGTTGGTCCATTAACGGTTATGGCGTGGGTGACCTTGTTCAGCGCGTCAGAGACATTTCCGAATCGGAAGTGGATCAATTGATGGATGAATACAATGAAGTTTATGACATAACGCCTGAAGGACGCTCGGCAGGACCGGTGCGTGAAGCGATTCGCGAGCAAGCGCGCATTGAGCTGGGGATGAAAAGCTTTTTGCAGGAAGGCGGCTTCGGCGCGTTCACGACGTCATTTGAGGACCTGCACGGATTGAAGCAGCTGCCAGGACTTGCCGTTCAACGCTTGATGGGGCAAGGCTACGGCTTCGGCGGCGAAGGCGACTGGAAGACGGCAGCGCTCACCCGCGTTATGAAGATTATCGCGGGCAACGAAGGCACGTCGTTCATGGAGGACTACACGTATCACATGGAACCGGGGCAAGAACTGGTTCTTGGCGCTCACATGTTGGAAATTTGTCCGACGATCGCAGCAACTCGTCCCAAAATCGAGGTTCATCCGCTGGGTATCGGCGGGAAAGCCGATCCGGCACGCCTCGTCTTCGACGGCGCTTCCGGCGCGGCACTGAATGCATCGCTGATCGATATGGGCAACCGTTTCCGCTTGTTGATTAATGAGGTGGACGCGGTTCAACCAGCGAAAGCGATGCCTAAGCTGCCTGTTGCGCGCGTTCTGTGGAAGCCGCAGCCGTCGCTGCGCGATTCAGCGGAGGCTTGGATCTACGCAGGCGGAGCACATCATACTGTATTCTCCTATAACGTAAGCACGGAGCAGCTCGTGGACTGGGCTGAACTGGCTGGTGTAGAAGTGGTGATTATTAATAAGAACACGTCAACGCTGCAGTTCCGTAACGAGCTTCGTTGGAGCGAGGCGGCTTGGAAGCGCTAGGAGAGCAAGAGCAGCTCCACGCAGGAAGCAAAAAGAAGACCGTTCTTCCCTTTTGTGGAAGACGGTTTTCTTTTTGAAGATATGATAAAGAAGTCACTTTTGTCGATGTCAGCGCTATTTTCATCCATTGACTTCCATGTTTCTCATGCTTTAAAGTTAAATTCATACGAGCCTGTCCAAAATATGGGCAATGCATTAGGAGGATAACACGACATGACAGTGAAAGCCTATGAAGGAACTTTCCAAGGGGAGAAAGCCGTATGGCTGCAAGCAGGCCGTTATGAGGCTGCCGTTTTGCCGGAAATTGGCGCGAACCTGATTGCTTTTAGAGACAATGAAAAGGAATACCGCTTTCTGCGCGAGCCATCTCTTGATGAAATGGAAGCGTTTAAAGCACGTCCTATTATACATGGCATCCCTGTACTATTTCCGCCTAACCGTTATGAAGACGGGAAATTTCCTTGGAAGGGGAACGTTTTTCAATTCCCGATTAATGAGCCGAAAACAGGCAATCATCTGCATGGATTTGTTCATGATATCCCGTGGGCCGTTGAGAAGTTTGGCGAAGATGAAAGCGAGAGCCGTGTAACCTTAGCGCTTCGCGTAAGAGAAGGGCATTCGGTTTATACCTACTTACCTTTCGACTTTACCATTCGCCTGACATATGTACTGAACGAATTCGGTTTGCATCAGCATATTTCCGTTCATAATGAAGGGCAAGAAGCAATGCCTTGCTTAATCGCCTACCATACGACGATCAATGCGCCTTTTGCGCCGAACTCTCAGGCCTCGGACTACAGCTTCAAAATGACGATCGGCGAGCGCTGGGAAATGAGCGAGAGAATGCTGCCGACAGGCGAGTACCAGCCGCTATCGGAGGAAGAAGCCAAGATGAAAACAGGCGGCTTGTCGCCGTTCTTCGAGTCCATGGACAATCATTACACAACGGCTCCGCAAAATGGACGCAACTACATGGAGTTGACAGACTCTCGCGCAGGCGTCAAACTGGTGTATGATGTCGGCACTTCCTATAAGCAGTGGATGATTTGGAATAATGGCGCTGCGGAAGGATTTTTCTGTCCGGAGCCGCAAATGAACTTGGTCAACGCCCCGAATGTAGATTTACCGGCTGACCAAATCGGTTTGGTAAGCTTGGAGCCTGGCGAAGTATGGGGAGAATCCGCCCGTCTTTATACGATTGAGTTAAAGAAGTAAGTCATAAACGCCCCTTTGTCGCATGGAGAGAATCCGACGTGATGCTCTGCAAGCAGTCATGGGGGCATTTTTATCGAAAGCTTAGGTGAACAACATGGAAAAAGATCAATTAATCGCAGAGGTTGAGAGGTTGAAGCTTGAAAACGAAAGGCTGAAGCAAGAAATTGCTAAGCTGCGAGGGGTTAAACGGCCTCTAGCGGGCTCGATGGACAGTATGTCCACGAAACTGAAGGAAGCGCTGCGCGAGTAGCGGGCCGAACAGTTCGACAAATGATGTTTCATTCGCTATAATGAGTACTGGAAAAAGGAGGGAAACACATATGAACGAAACATTACCGCCAAAAACTTGCTCCATCGATCGTCTTGTGACCAAGGAAGCTGAAGTTAGCAAAGTTCTTGCAGGCCAGAAAACAGCTTGCAGACGCAACGGACGCTATGCAGATATCGGTGAAACAATGGATTTGCAAGGAAGTTCTTTCACGGTAACGAAGGTTTACCAGCAAGCGCTGGGCGATCTGACGGTGGAAGATGCAAGAGCCGAAGGGCATGAAACCGTTGACGAATATCGTGACAGTATTTTATCCATACATCCGGGTATGCCTTGGCTGCCGCAAATGAAAGTATGGGTACACGAATTTCAAAAAGCCGAATAAATGAAGAACGCAAAACAGTGTGGATCGTGCGATCCGCACTGTTTTGTTGAATTTTTTAGAAGAAGGATGATGGCATTGTCGTGGTACGTATTGCTGCTATATATTCATATTTTTAGTGTTGTACTAAGCATTGGGCCTTATTTTGTGTTATTTCCGTTATTGATTAAAATAAGAAACGCGCCATTTGAGCTCCTGCCGGAGTACTTGGAGCCGTTTCGCATTACGGTGCGGCTGACGAAGCATGCCGGCCATGTGCTGGTAGCGACGGGGATTCTGCTGACTTGGATAACGGCATGGACGTGGAAAACATCATGGATAGTTATCACGGTGCTGATTATGGTGGCTTCTTTATACTTTATTGCGCGTGCGTTTTCACCGATTCTTCGCAAGCTCCGCGCACCGCACGACGACCGGGACGTATTGGTGAATCAATTGCGAAATGCGTTAATCTGGTATGTGATCATCACGCTGGCCATGATGTGGTTCATGGTGGCCAAACCTTCTTTTTGGTGAAAGGTTATGCCTCCGGCTTTCGCGCATACATGACGACGAAATTATAATATTTGTAGACACAATCCGCATCTTCAAAGCCGCAGTCTTTCAGCCAGGTTAACTGCTGATCGAGAGGAGCCATTTTATCGAGCTTCGTTCTTTCATAGGCTGCTTGAAGTGCTTCAGGGCTTAAGTCTGTAGCTTCAATCTTGGCTTCCCAATCCGAACGGTACAAGCGATCAAGGAAAGGGCTGGCACCTTGGACCTGATCCGCATTTACGAACAGTCCGCCTGGCTTTAGCAGTTTATAGATCCGTCCGAATAGGTCCTGTTTAGCTTGATCCTCCAGATGGTGAATAGACAGTGCAGAGACGACGCAATCAAAGGGTTCTTCCGACTCAAATGCCGTATAATCCCCTGCCTGAATCGTCAAGTTGGGATTATGCTCTCCAAAACGAAGCTTGGCGATGTCGAGCATGCCTTGGGAAAGATCAATGAGCGTAAGCTTGGCATGCGGATACCGGTTAAGGATATAAGAGGAGAGGAGCCCGGTTCCTGCGCCTAGATCAAGAATGTACGGAGAAACAGTGTTGACTTGAACAAGAGAAGCGGCTGTACCGTAAAAATCATCAAAGCAGGGAATGAGCTTTCTTCGTTGACTGTCGTATTTCTCTGCAATTTCATTGAATTTCGTCGTAATGCGATCGTTAGATTGTGCATTCATCGGTGGATCAACTCCATTTCATTGGTTAGCGGGCCCGTGCTTCATGGGATTATTTTAAAGGGAATGGCAGGAAAAATCTAAGACATAAATCCGATTGCCTTTATAGTTTAAAACTATAGATCGGACGCGACCTATAGTAATAGGTCAAGTGCATTACGGTTTTGTCCGGCGAAAAAGTTGGTTCAGCACCTCGGAGAAGACAAGTCCCATCGCGATTGCGCCTGAGAGCATGAAGGCCTTTGCAGCCAGCTGCACGGCAAGATCGTAGTGATTAAGGACGACATTTTTCATTGCGTCATAGGCTAATCCGCCTGGCACCAATGGGATGATCCCTGCAATGCTGAAAACAATAACCGGAGTTTTGTATAATCTCGCAAAAAATTGACTCATCACAGTAACGAAGAAAGAGGCAATCAATGTTGCCAGAATGGGATTTAACGGAATCAGCAAGGAGGAGGCGTAGAGCATCCACCCGACCATCCCGACGAAACCGCATTGAACGATTGTGTTTCTCGGCACATTGAACAAAATAGCAAACGCTGCTGTGGCGGTAAAGCTGGTGATGAGCTGTTCCAGCATATTCATACGAACCCCTCCCCGTTGTAAAAGGACAGGACAAAGGCGATGCCGGCACCGATGGCAAATGCCGTTAGAAAAGCTTCAGCCCCTTTAGAAAGCCCTGAAACAAAGTGTCCGGCCATTAAATCCCTAACCGCATTCGTAATTAGAAGTCCCGGAACAAGCGGCATCACTGAGCCGATAATAATGGTGTCTAGAGCATGCCCAATACCCGAAAATACGAATAGAAAAGCCAATGCTCCAATTAATAATGAGGCTAGAAATTCGGCAAAAAACTTAATCGGAACCAGACGATGAAAGTAACCGAGAGAGGCGAGTCCCGCCCCGCCTGCAACAAAAGCCGGAACGAAATCACGCCACTCGCCTTGGAACATAATTAAAAAGCAGCCGCTCGCAAGCGCTGCGGCAAGTATTTTGATCCAAGTAGGAAAGCCAGTATTGGCGGCATCGATCTCTTTTAGCAGGCGATGTGCTTCTTGAGGCGTCAATTCGCCTTTGCTGATGCGTCTCGAAATGGCATTCACCAAGGTTACTTTATGTAAATCCGTCGATCTCGCAGATATCCGAATCAGTCTGGTTGTCTGCTCAGGTCCATCGATCGAGAAAATAATGCCTGTCGGCGTGACGAAGCTGTGCGAGTTAGGCACGCCGAAGCCCTCGGCGACGTGGGCCATCGTATCTTCCACACGATACGTTTCTCCGCCGTTTTCGAGCATGATTTTGCCGGCCAGCAAACAAACTTGAGCGATTTCATAATTAGTAGGGGGGAGAAGTTCCATCAATCAATGTCTCCTGAATAAGTAGTTGACCAAAGTATAATACATTTTGGCGGTAAATCCTACGATAAGCCGAACTCAAGCTGGTATATTGTAAATAAGTAAGGTTAAAATTGGTGTATAATGGGATATATCCATTTGAGAGGTGAGAGTTTAACTTATGCCCTATAACGATGAGCACATGAGTTATACGAATACGTTCATTCAAGTTGCGGCGGATTGTCCCGTTGAAACGGGAGTCGTTCCCCCTATGAAAAAAGAAGGCAAAACCGCTCACAGAATTCAATACGAGCTGTTGTCGCAAAACCCTTACAAATATACGCAGGGCGAGCTGATCTATGAAGTTCATCTGCAGCATAAACAAATCCCGGAAGAGGAACGCGAGCTGCGTAGTATAGAAATACGTGAAGAGTTGTTCGCCAGAAATCATCCGTGTCTGAGAGCGTCCATGCTTCCCAAGAAGCACGGGTGGGGAGTTCACTACAACGAGGAAGGCAAAATAGCGATCTATCCGATGGAATCGGACGCATATCAGCAATTTGTTGAAGCGGGCACGCATCAGCAAGATGGTCCCACGCTTTTATTCGCAATGCGCAGTTCACGGAAATGAGTGAAACGACGAGGCCGGGAATCCTTTACAGCTTAGAGTGGATTTACCCGGATTTTCTAGTATAATCGTAGGTAGAGATTGCAAAATTCTCATTACACTATTATTTTTAAGGAGTCGTACCATGTCAAAAACTCTTATTTTCGGACATAAAAATCCGGACACCGATTCAATCACATCCGCAATTGCTTATGCTGCACTGAAAACGAAGCTAGGCCAAGAGGTTGAAGCCGTTCGTCTCGGCAGCGTGAACGGTGAAACACAATTTGCGCTGGATACGTTTAAAGTTGCGGCGCCTCGTCAAGTTGAGACCGTTGCTAATGAAGCGGCGAATGTCATTTTGGTTGACCACGTAGAGCGTCAGCAAAGTGCCACTGATATCGATCAAGTACGTGTAGTGGAAGTTATTGACCATCACCGTATTGCCAACTTTGAGACCAGCCACCCGCTATACTACCGTGCTGAGCCTGTAGGCTGCACCGCGACTATTTTGAATAAATTGTACAAAGAAAACGGCGTTTCCATCGATAAGGACATTGCTGGTTTGATGCTTTCCGCCATTATTTCAGATTCCTTGCTGTTCAAATCCCCGACATGCACGGAGCAAGACGTGGCAGCAGCTCGTGAGCTTGCAGCTATCGCTGGCGTAGAGGCGGAAGTTTACGGACTTGAAATGCTGAAAGCCGGCGCTGATTTGAGCGACAAAACAGTTGCGCAATTGATCTCCTTGGATGCCAAAGAGTTCCAAATGGGCAGCTACAAAGCTGAAATCGCTCAAGTGAACGCGGTTGATGTGAATGATGTGCTTGCGAAACAAGCGGAAATTGAAGCTGCTTTGAATACGATCATTGCAGAGAAAAACTTGGATTTGTTCCTGTTTGTTGTGACGGACATTCTTAACAATGATTCCGTTGGCCTTGCCCTTGGTCGCAAAGCTGACGCTGTTGAGAAAGCGTACAATGTAACACTTGCGGATAACAAAGCGCTGCTGAAGGGCGTAGTTTCCCGTAAATCACAAATCGTTCCTGTTCTTACGGACATTTTCAACAATCTGTAAGTCAACAACATCATAAGCAAGACGCCGTTCACACAAATGGACGGTGTCTTTTTTGGTTATAGAGCAATCTTTTGGTATGATAGAAGTGAGTTCAATGAAAGAGGTGGAGTAAGAGATGGATACTAATATTCAGCAAATCAATTATGACAAGGCGACATTTGCCGGGGGATGTTTCTGGTGTATGGTGACGCCGTTCGACCAACTGCCGGGGATTGTGTCCGTCGTATCCGGATACATTGGCGGCCATACGAGCAATCCGACTTACCAGGAAGTATGCTCAGAAACAACAGGCCACGCAGAAGCCGTTCAAATTACATTTGACCCTGAACTATTTTCATACCATAAATTGCTGGATACTTTTTGGCGCCAAATTGATCCAACGGACGCAGGCGGCCAGTTCCATGACCGCGGCTCCTCCTATCGTACGGCTATTTTCGCACATAGCGACGAACAGATGGCCGAAGCTGAAGCTTCCAAGCAAGCCCTGCAGGACAGCGGCCGCTTCAACGCTCCGATTGCGACGGAAATTGTGCGTATCGACGCGGAAGCCTTCTATCCAGGAGAGGACTATCACCAGGATTATCACCATAAAAATCCGATGCGCTATAAAGCTTACCGCAAAGGCTCAGGCCGCGATGCATTTATTGAAAAGCATTGGAATACTGCCAAAGATAAAGAAGAGCGCAGGAACAAGCTTACGCCGCTGCAATATGAAGTCACGCAAAATAACGGGACTGAGCGGCCATTTGACAATGAGTTCTGGGATTCCCATGAAAAAGGATTGTACGTGGACATCGTCTCCGGCGAGCCGCTCTTTACGTCCATGGATAAATTCGATTCAGGCTGCGGCTGGCCCAGCTTTACGAAACCTGTGTTCGAAGGCAGCGTAAAGGAGAAATCCGACACCAGCCATTTCATGGTCAGGACGGAAGTCCGCAGTCAGGAAGCGGATTCTCATTTGGGGCATGTGTTTAATGACGGGCCGGGGCCGACCAGACTCCGGTACTGCATTAATTCTGCTGCACTGCGTTTCGTTCCGTTAGCTGACTTGGAGAAAGAAGGCTATGGGGCCTATCTTCGTTTCTTTGACGGGAAATAACGTTACTTAGCATAAGAAAGACGCTAGACAGGTTTGTTTTCCTGACTAGCGTCTTTCTTTACTCTTCGTACCAAGGATTCAAGTGAATCAGCACCTCGTCTACATCAGTATGCTGATCCATAATGGATTTCTTTATTACACGAGTGATATCATGGCCTTCTTGGACCGTAAGCTCGCCGGGTATGGATATTCTGGCATCTACCAAAATGTAATGACCATGTTCCCGTGCGCGAATGCGGTCAATTCGTTTGACTTGCGGCACTGCTTCAATTAGACGTGTGTATTCGTGAAGCTTCTCCTGATCTACCGTTTTTTCCATCAAAATATCAAAGGATTCTTTGCCCATTTCTACGGCTAATTTTAAAACGAGTAAGGAGACAATAATTCCGGCTGCGGCATCGCCAAAGGATAGCCACTGAATATCGTAGGCTCTACCGATAAAAGCCAAACCAATCCCGACAACGGCTGCCAGCGATGCATAGACATCCGCCAAGTGATCTTTCGCAGTTGCAATCAGTCCTTTACTGTTCGTTCGAATGCCAATGTTTATGGTGTATACGTAAAGCGCGTATTTCCAAAGCGTTGATATGACAGCGGCGGAAAAAGCGATCCAGCTTGGCGTTTGAGGCTCATCGAAGAGAGCGAGAGTAGAATGATAGCCGATATAAAGTGCGGCGATAAGGAGGACAAAGGCGACAAATCCGGATCCAAGCACCTCGGCTTTGCCATGCCCGTAAGGATGGTCCTCATCGGCAGGGAGTTTGGATATTCGCATAGCGCTAAGCGCCGCAATCGTGGCGATAATATCGCCTGCGTTATGGAGTCCATCGGCTAATAAGACTTCACTTTGGAACCATAACCCTATAAATACTTTCATAATGGTAAGAAAAATGTTGCTGATCAGCGATAGCCATATCGCCAGTACGGATGATTTGTTGTCCGCAGTCATTAATGATGACCTCCTACAGAAGTGTTTCCCCAAGGAAAAAAAATCCCTTGACCTAAGGCGAGCTTAGATCAAGGGATTTTTGGGCTTTATATAAAAAAATCTAGTAATTAATAATAGAATCATAATCAACACTTCACTTTGCACAAATATCTTTGTATAATACCACACATAGCAGAAATTAACAAACCACGAGTCGGTGAGTCTCGCTTGGAGCGCGCACTTATTTGAGGGGGAGGGAAGTTTGGAGACCCCATGCAAAAACCATGGTTGCTTGAGATCGAACATCAATTATTGCCTCAATTAGAAATATACAGTGAACAACCGTTCGAGCCGGTTGTAGTTCATTATATGCCAGAGCCATGGAAACTGCTTGGTTCAGGTAACTATGCCGCGGTACTTATGCACCCGGATTATGCCGATCTTGTTGTCAAAGTTTATGCCCCAGGGAGACCGGGTATAGAGGAAGAAACGGAAGTTTACCGACGTCTTGGCACACATCCTGCTTATTCCGAATGCCTGCATGCAGGAGATAATTACTTAGTATTGCGGCGGTTGACAGGCGTTACTTTATACAAATGCTTGCATCGCGGAATTCCTATTCCCCGGCAAGTGATTAAGGATATAGATGAGGCGCTAGCTTATGCTGTCAGCAGAGGGCTAAATCCACATGACGTGCACGGAAAAAATGTGATGATGAAGGACGGCAGAGGGTTGGTCGTTGACGTTTCGGATTTTATGAAACATGAATTTTGTCCCATGTGGGACGATTTGAAGAGCGCGTATGACCGTTTCTATTTCCCTTGGGTGCGTAGAATGCCAATTCCCGATTTTGCTTTGAATGTGGTGCGGAGAAGCTACCGGAAATGGAAGAAATTTCGCCGAACTCGTGGTACAATTTAAAGTGAAAAGATGAGATTTCCTAAATTTCAAACATAAGGAAGGCGCGTCTATGAGAGTACATGAATTCGAAATTCTTGCTGATTTGCAGCGGAGTGATTTAACGGCTATTTCGGCTAAGTCTTCTCATTTTGTTTCGGACATTACCATTGATTTTGAGTACGATCATACGATGCACTGTGTGGATGTGAAAAGTTTGCTGGGCATGCTGTTAGTGCCTATTAGAGCGGGGACAACGCTGCGTTTGCTAACGAAGGGCAAGGATGAGGAAGAAGCGATGCATTTTATGTTTGATTTATTTGAATCTTACCGTTAGAACACGGATAGATAAAGGCTAAGACGTACTGCTATACGGGAGCAGGCGTCTTTTTTGCAGCGATGAAAAAAAATTGAGTTTCCAGAGGAGCGTGTACATATGACGGCTGAGTATCGTATTGTAATTGCAGGCTGCGGAAGCATGGCAAATGTCTGGGTTGATTATTTGATCAAACGGGAGGATTGCAACATCGCGGCCCTTGTCGACATCAAAAAGGAATTTGCGCAGGCGATGGCGGACCGCCATCATCTGACGTGCGGCGTTTACACGGATTTGGAGCAAGCCATTGGGGAAACCGGCGCGAATCTGGTGATGGACATTACGATTCCGGCCAGTCATTTCCAAGTTGCGACAACGGCGCTGCGTCACGGCTGCAATGTCTTCGGCGAAAAGCCGATGGCGGCAACAATGGCGGAAGCGCGGGAGCTCGTGCAGCTGGCGGATCGGACGGGGAAATCGCTGTCCGTCATGCAAAACCGCCGCTACGACGCGAACATCCGCGCCCTGCGGGAACTGATTCAAGTGGGCACGATCGGCCGCGTGGGCTTTGTGGGGGCCGATTTCTTCCTCGGCCCGCATTTCGGGGGCTTTCGCGATGCGATGGAAAGCCCGCTAATTCTAGACATGGCGATTCATACGTTCGATCAGGCTCGCTTGATTACGGGGGCAGACCCCGTGTCGGTGTACTGCCAGGAATTTAACCCGCCGGGCTCCTGGTACGCCGGGAATGCTTCTGCGATCTGCATCTATGAGATGTCAGACGGCACGGTTTTTTGTTACCGCGGCTCTTGGTGCGCGGAGGGAGCGCCGACCTCTTGGGAGGCGTCATGGCGCGTGACGGGCGAGTCCGGCACCGCGATTTGGGACGGCGCGGGCACGCCGTACGCCGAGATCGTGGCCGGCGGCGACCAGACCGGCAAGTTCCTCCGCGATCATACGCGAGTTCATGCGGATGTGAATTGGTCTGGCCAAAGCGGCCATGCGGGTGGTCTGGATGAGATGTTCGCAGCTCTGCAGGAAGGGCGCCCTGCGGAGACGGACTGCCGCGACAATATCAAGAGCATGGCGATGGTGCTTGGCGCCTTAGACAGTGCGAAGAGCGGCCAGAAGATCGATCTGAGGGGCTACTGGAGCTGATAAGGTGCAGATCTGGAAAGTTTGAAATGACGTGCTGGCGTTAGTTATGCCTGTGACGGACGTCAAAAGTAAAATAACTGGAAAATCTTCCTCTAAATTGCTTGAAAGATGACCTCTCTGGGAAAATAGAAGAAAAAACTCCCGTTAATTTGACCGGATTCCGTGAATTCTCACGAAATCGGTGCAAATAATGGGAGTTTTTCCGACTAAATGGATCTGACATGCTTCCGGAGTCAAAATTAGAAGGAACTTTTCCCTTATTTTGACCACAGAAGTATATATCATGGTTTCTTCGTAAATTGTCTCTTTTAGTGAATGTCTTTTTTCTTGAAGCGTCCGCCCTTGACATCGTGGATATTCCCGATGGCGAGAAAGGCTTTGGGATCGAGCTCGTCGACGATGGATTTTAATTTGGCCTCTTCCAGTCGGGTAATGACACTGAAAATGACCTTTTTATCATCTCCGGTAAACGCGCCTTCCCCGTTCAAGTAAGTGACGCCTCGGCCTAAACGGGAGGTGATGGAATCCCCGATTTTGCTGAATTCATCACTGATAATCCAAACCGATTTGGATTGATCCAGACCTTCGATCGTAATATCGATCATTTTAAAAGCAATATAATACGCAATCAGCGAGTACATCGCATGATCCCATCCGAATACGAATCCTGCGCTGCCGAGAATGAAGAAGTTGAAAAACATAACAATTTCGCCGACGGAGAAAGGCGACTTTTTGCTAAACAAGATTGCAACGATTTCAGTTCCATCGAGTGAACCGCCGGAGCGGATTACAAGCCCGACGCCGATACCTAGAATAATACCGCCGAATACTGCTGCTAACAAGGGATCAATCGTGAACGCTTGCACCGGGTGCAGCAGGGTCGTACCGATAGACATTAGGATGACAGAAAATAGCGTCGATAGGGCAAAGGTTTTACCGATTTGCTTATAGCCGATTAATAAAAATGGTAAATTTAGCAAAACAAGAAAAATTCCTAAAGGCAAATGTGATAAGTGTGACAGGATAATCGAAATACCGACGATTCCGCCATCAATAATGTTGTTCGGTACCAGAAAGACTTCTAAAGCTACAGAGACTAGGCCAGATCCAATGATCATAAACATGATTCTGCGTAAAAATTTGAGACGGGTCAACTTTTGATGCTGAGAGATTGTTTGTTCAGTTCCATTTGACAGGTTAGACATGTAGGTTCCTCTTTTCCATATTTCATTTCCATTAGCGCCTATGAAATAGAATGAATGAGGCCCGTGTAACCTGAAATGAATTTAAGGAAAGAGAGCAGTATCGCTTTTAATCTTAGCCAAATCTTCTTTAAGATATAAACAATAAAAATGACAAAAACGGTAATTTCATACTGGGTATAAACATCATAAGGCCATTGAAGTTTATCGATGTGCCTATAGATCGTTTTCTTGGCAGGAGAATGATCCTGAATGGAAAGAACTTGCGTTGTATTGGCAAGAACAAGTATTTCGGTATCGGAAGAAAAATGATGTGAGATTGGCGGAGTCAAAGGAAATATGAATAAACCGAGAATGATCCAGACCATTATTTTCCATTGGTGCCTTCGTGTAAATCGATGCAAGGATCATCCCCTCCTTGGATAGCGTGAAACCAAATTTGCTTGAATTGTAGCACTTCATTTTAACTGAGTCAAACGACTTGGTCGGATAGCGCTTACAAAAAGCTGACGGAATGGTGTAGAAATGATGATTTTCCACTATTTCGAGATGATTCATCATTTTTTGGAAAGGGAATAGTGCCGGTTACCGCCAATTACTAACGTATTACGATTATAACCGTTATTCATTAACATCATGGGTCCAGCTTTCTTGGGGGGAATTTGCTCGATGAAAAAGATATGGCAAAAAAATGGTTGGCTTAGGTATGGGATTGCCGGATTAGTGTCCTGCGGTTTATTTCTCGGACTGTATCATATCATGACAGTTGAAGGGGCCGATAACAATCCGCGGTTTATGATGTTTCGTTTGGAGGACATCGGACCTGGCGGTTATTATAGTTCTCTTGAGGGGCTTGGCAAGCTAAGGGCTGTCCTTGAATATTTGGATGAGCAGCAGGTGCCTTTCAGCGTGGGAGTCGTCCCCCGTTGGATTAATATATCGGCGGAAGGCGCCCGTTACGATAAATCCATCGATCAGTTGGACGATACGTACATACAGGCGTTTAATAAGATTATTAAAGATGCGGCGGCGCATCGCGCAACAATCGGCATGCACGGTTACACACATCAGGCGGGAGATGTGCACCGCGAGGATGGCCATCAAGCATCCGGAATCGGCAATGAATTTAATGTCAGTGATTTGCCGGAAACATCTACCCCTGCTTTCGCGGAGAGTCGGGTAAAAGAAGGTTGGGGGCGTTTCCACAAAGCCGGCATTACGCCTGAGTTCTGGGAAGCGCCGCATTATCACACTGCGCCTGAGCAGGATAAAGTATTTCGGTCTTATTTTGGACTCCAGTACCAACCCGATGTAACGATTGATCCGAACCCGCCGGTGGCACGATATGAAAATATCGTAAACAAAGGATTTGGGAGCGCTTCTCTGGGGAGCGTGTATGTGCCGACGACACTTTCTTACATTCCAGCCGGCAAAGATGAGAAGTTTATTTTGAATCAATTATCGGTACCTGGACGCATTTATTCTTTTTTTTATCATCCTTTTTTGGAATTCAGTCATTTGGAGCCAACGCTCGATGAAAATGGCGTTCCGGCCAGTAGGGACGGTATCCCGGTTTACCATTATGAAGGCGAGAACAAAAGTGTGCTTCAAAGACTCATCAAACAAATTCAAATGAAGGGGTATCCTTTTTATTCTATACATGATTATGTGCCATTTACGCCTGCTGAGCGCGTGAAGGTCGGAAGTCCGAAAACGACACTGGTGCAAATTGGAAATGTCAGCGGCAGAGATCAGACGGATATTGTGACTTGGGATAAGCAAGCTGGTGCAATCTCAGTCATCCAAGGGCAATTTAAGGAATTGCGCAATGACCGCCAGCCAGCTTCCCAACAGTGGGCATCGGTACCGTATACCGATGGTTCAGCTTTCAGTTTGAATAGTAGGATCGATGGCAAGAAAAAGGGACTTTGGATCGTACGGCCAACGGGCAAGCTTGAAGCCTACGCATCGACCGGCAGTTCGTTCAAACGAAGCGAGGTGTGGACGATTCCAGCCAATCGTTGGTACGACTTGTATGAACTAAGACAGCCGAATGGGGACTGTATTCTTGCCGGCCAGTCGCAGGATCGGACCAAACTGCTGGGTGTTTACATGCATGAAGGCGAAGTTAAAGCCATTAAGCCTTATACGTTCAAGTCAAGCACATCCCGGGATTTGATCGTTCGAAATTTACTTCACCAAGACGAGCAAAAATTAATGCTATTTAAAGAGAATACGTCGCAAGGTGTGGAATTTGAGCTTGATCAGGCCAAAATGCAGTGGAAGCTGAAGACGGTAGAGCTCGACATTCCGGATGAACTGGGCAACATTCGGTTCGGTGACTTCAATGGAGACGGGAAAGAGGATATTCTTCGCTGGGATTCGAAAAATTTAACGAATCGCGTGTATCAGCAAACGGAGGACGGGACATACAAGCTGTTATCCATTTTTGGACCGTGGGGAAAAGCGAACGAGCGGCTTGCTGTCGCAGACTTCGATGGAAACGGGAAAGCGGATATCGCGATGTACTCGAATGAAGACGGCTTTTTGGATGTGGCTTTATCGTTTCAGAGCGATCATGTAAAATAGATTAGGTTTACTCGGAAACAAAAATTTGGAGGATCACCATGCGAGCACCTATATTATATGGATCGGTACACATTTTATTTTATCGAAATGATGAGGTTTTATTGTTAAAGCGGCAAAACACCGGATTTCAGGACGGCAATTGGAGCGTCGTTGCCGGAAGGATGGACGGCCATGAGGAAGTCGTTGCGGCGGCGATCCGGGAAGCGAAGGAAGAGGCAGGAGTTGATATTCTGCCGGAGCAGTTGACTGTGATTGGGATGATGCACCGTAAGAATACGTCTTCCGAATGGGTGGATTTCTTTCTGATCGCCCGCGAATGGAACGGGGAAATCACGAATATGGAGCCCGAAAAATGCGAGCAGTTGAAGTGGTTTCATATGCATGAGCTCCCGGATAATATGGTTAGCTATATTCGCTTAGCAGTCGAGCATAATCAGGAAGCGCTCTGGTTCGAGAGTGTTGGTTGGAGATAAAAAGTGTGAGACGCTAGCTTCAGGTGAGTAGCCAGTTTCCATGCCTCGCTGGAAGGGGAACTATAGGGCGCTATTTTGCTGAAAACACCCCTTTGGAGAAGGGGAAGGGAACTAGGGTCCGCTATTCCACCATTAGAAGCAGATAGGTACACCATTGAGGCGAAATAAGACCCTGTAGTTCCCCTCCGTGCGCTGAACATCAGCTTTTCGCCGAAATAGGAGAATACAGTTCCCTTCCTCAGGCGGATCTCAGGTTGATCCGGAACCAAGTTACTTGATGGATGATGGAGACACGGAAGTTTAACCTTTATTAAGTGGAACATTATGGGATTTGATTGTACAGGTAAATTCACTAGAAATGTCCAGAATGGTTCCCCTCGATGTGCCAGCTGAGACGTCGTTTTTCAGCGTTAAAGTAGGCGGAGAGGGCAAAAGGTTGAAGTTAACGCTGTAAAACAAGCTAAAAGTTAGGGGACAGGCCCTGACCACCGGCCTCGCTAACGGACTGAGAGGCCCTTATTCGATGGAAAGGAACCTCTTCGAACATGCAACGGACACCTGCGCTGTTACTTGCTCACTTGGGGACTGATTTCTCCCCGAAACTGGCAAATAAGTCCTCTGGTGTCCGTTAGCAGAGAGACACGACGCTTTTCGCGAATATAGCGGCCGCTGTGTTCATAGGACTCATTCAACCGAATCCGGGTAAGAGAAAGGGAATAAAAACACGATTTCAAGAAACGGTGGGAATCCTATACAAGACAATAACCTAGCCATCAGGCTAGGCTTTTTTTTATTTACTGCTCCGCGCCTGAGAGTTCATGTGAAAAAAGACACATGAACAAGCTAGATTCGGACCAGATAGACACCAATTGCATACAGTAATAAAGATGATTTTACTTGGCGGAGGTGTTAACGTGCGCAATGTAGTTGGCATTCTTCTGGACAGGAAAACATATGCAGGCATTCAACGCAAGCAAACAGGGTATGAACAAATTGATCTTTATAATCGAGTGGCTGAGACGCTCGGTATCAAGCTTTTTTATATGTACCTTCAGCAACCGAAGGGGAATACAGTCATTGGGTTATACGTGGAGAACGATACCTACCGCCTGACCCGGCTCCCCATCCCGAAAGTCATCCATAACCGTGCAATGTCCCTTAAACCTGACTTGCATACAAGATTGAAACGTCTTGCCCGTTCAAGTCTAATCTTTAACCGCCAGAATCGATATGACAAACTGCGAATTCACAAGCTTTTACACACGAAAATGTCGCTGCGGAAGCACCTCCCTGTGACTTTGGCGTATACTCGAACGCATTTGCTGGAAGCTATGGAGCGATTCCCGGCATTTTTCGTCAAACCGACGAACAGCTCTATTGGGCAGGGGATTATCAAGCTTTCCAAGGAAGCGGATGATACTTGGCGGCTGTTCTGGAGCAAAAGCCAACCCAGACTGGTAAGCAAGGAGAAGGCGCTAGCCTATATTCAGGAGAAGATCGGGAAGCAATCTTATCTTATCCAACAAGCCATTCCTTTGGCGACATATGAAAACAGACCCTATGATTTACGAGTTTCGGTTCAGCGTGGAGAAAAAGGGAAGTGGCAGGTAAGCGGGATTGCAGGAAAAGTTGCTGCCCCCGGCAGGAAGGTTACGAATCTGGCCAAAGGCGGAGAAGCCCGGCGATGCGAGGAATTATTTGCAGGCAGCGGCTTTCAACCTGAAGACATGAAGGCGGAGATAGAGAAGGTATCGCTCCGAATTGCTGAAATTTTAGGTGCACGATTGCCGATTCTGGCGGATGTGGGTCTCGACTTGGGCGTTGATCAAACGGGTCACATTTGGTTCATCGAGGTCAATGGAAGGGATCAAAGGTATGAATTCAAGAAGCTAAAAATGGATGAAACGTATTACAGGACCTATGAGACTCCTCTAGTTTATGCCAAATATCTGCTAAGTAAATAGAGGGGGACGATCGCACGGTTGAATTGGAGAAATCATCTAGTACACTAGCAGTGTAAAACGAATATAGTACTAACAAAGCATAGTAAAGGTGGAGTCTGAAAGTGAAAAATCGGGTGTTGGTTATTAAAATGAATCTATTGCCCTGGTACAATGAGCTCAATGATGCTTTGGAGATCAGTCACCCGGCATTCCCAGGGATTGTTCGTGAGAGAATTACATCGTTTGGCGACTATTCCATTATCGCTATTAATCGGCTTGAAACGAGATTAAGACGAGATACGGCAAATGGAAAAAACCTCCAAGATTCGTGAAATACGAATTGGAGGTTTTTCTTTTTACAGGTGAAATCTTTCGATTTGTTCCCATTGCTGTTCAAGCTCTAATATTTTCTTTTGGATGGGTCCAAATAAGTCATAGTGGGGATAAGAGGGACTATGGTGAATATATCGCGGATTAAGTCCATGAGACACGCACCAACCCGTTAACCGCTCCAAATCCGAGCAGCCTACCTTTGTCACGGTTTTTACGCCGCTAAATCGCTCATCGAGCCAATAGTGGGTTAAAAAGGCGATTTCGCCGCGCTTGACGGCTTCTTTCCAACGAATAAGTTCATCTCTTTTTATGCCAAAGGCCATAGCGGGCTCCGTCCTGCTGTTTATTTTTATGTTAAAGGCTTAGAATATATAAAAGTGTGTTATAATTATACAATACATCATTGGTTCATGGAAAAGGGGCACAAAAATTGAATGTTCATTTGAATTTTACGAACAAAGGCAAGCTGGTTATAGAAAATTTTAATAATGAGGAATTAATTGAAATTTTCAGTCGATATATGAACACATTGACGAAGAAATATGCAGTAGATATTAACGTTCCTGAAGAGGCCAATCAAAATATCGTCCAAGACGGCACCTTCAAGGTTGTTCTTTCCAATGTGCAATGTGATGTCGACACCTTCTTCAAAGAGCTAAGCCGGGATATCAAAGTACCTTTGAAAAAAAGGTCGGAAGGCAAATTGGAGAACGTTTTTAAAATTCAAGTGATGGAGTGAGCGGCGGAGGTCTTATGCTTAGTTTAGAACAAAAGTTAGCGATTGTGGAATCATTTCCCGAGTTGCAGCGCAAGGATGTTTCTCTGGGACGGATTAATTTTCATTATGAGAATAGCAGCTATGATAAAAAGATCGTCGTCTACCATCTTCACCCGAACGGCAATGGATTTGTTTATGCGGAATATGTGAAAGGCTATCCGACAGATAGCAAGGGATTAATCAATATTCGCGATTTTAGCGAGGAAGAGCTTCGTGTTATTATTCAGAAGTCCATTCTTTCCTTAACAGATACTTCGTCCGCCGTTCAGCCGAAAATCACCTCCCAACAGGAAGAGCGTTGGTCGGACGATGAAGGCCACGTCCTTGCCGTTACTTTTGTCGAGGATCTGTGGTACGTTTATGCTGGAAGCAATTTGGATTGCGCTTTTGAAACGTACGAAGAAGTCGAAGAGTACATGGCCGAAGAAGGATTCGCCAAGCAATAAATCAGCTACATAAGGCAAGGGGCCATCCCAGAAAGTTTGGGAGGGTCCTTTCTTACTTAAGAAGACGTATAGGTCCTCTGGAAGAATGTGCTATAATAGTTGGAAAATCAAGCTAGCAACAATTATAGATAGTGAGGGGAAAGTCATTGGAATTTCGGCCATGCATCGATCTGCATAACGGAAAGGTGAAACAAATTGTTGGTGAAACGTTAGGCACAGAGGAAAATGCGATTATTGAAAATTTTGTCTCTTCCTATGATTCCAAGTATTACGCCGCCATGTTCAAAAAAGATCGATTACTAGGCGGACACGTGATCATGCTGGGTGAGGGGAACCAGGATGAGGCTGTTAGCGCGCTTCAAGAATATCCCGGCGGATTGCAAATCGGCGGCGGTATTCATGCAGAGAATGCCAAGTATTATTTGGATCGCGGCGCTTCCCATGTCATTGTGACTTCTTATATTTTCCGTGATGGACAGCTGAACCGGGATAATTTGGACAGCATGGTTAATGCGGTTGGAAAGAAGCGATTAGTCATTGATCTCAGCTGCAAAGAAAAGGACGGGAAATGGTTTGTAGCGACGAACCAATGGAAGCAGTTAAGCAATTTTGAACTGAATGAAGCCAACATTCGGTTTCTGGAGCAATACTGCGATGAGTTCCTGATTCACGCAGTCGATGTAGAAGGCAAGCAAAGCGGTATTCAGCAAAGTCTGGTAAGCACGCTCGCCAAGTGGGTCACGATTCCTACAACCTATGCTGGCGGAGCAAGATCCTTTGAGGATATAGACCTGTTTAAACAATTATCGGCTGGGAAGCTGGATATTACGATTGGCAGCGCGCTTGATATTTTTGGCGGAACCCTTTCGTATGATCAAGTTGTAGCCTATATGAAACAGCAATGAATTTGAGATGAAGTAGCGAACTCTCTTTAGGAGAGCATCTGCTACTTTTTTACATAGGGAAGGATGCGTAGAATGGCTCTTTGGCAAAAACTTTACTACTCCGCAATGGTTTTGACTATGCTGCTAGTTGTTTTAGGCGAGTTGATTTGGCTCCCCGATCCGCTGCGGTTTGGCGCCTCCATTTACTGGATTGACGTGATCGATGAATTACTGTATGTTCTTGCCCTCATTCCATTGTTATGGATGACCGGTGCCCTTCTCCATCTATTCTCGGACACTCAGATCTGGTTGAGGATCCGAACGTTGGCTGTTTTCGTATCAGGTTTGACGAGTGCCATCATTGTGATGACGATACCGAAAAAACTGGAATATTCGGCAGGGGCCTTGATTCTGACTTGGCTGCTGGTCTTTGTGGACTTATTTGTCCATGAAAGGAAGCGTCGCAAACTGCCAATTCGGAGTCTAAGTATTTTTGCGGTTATGGTGATCTTCATGTTGGTTATGTTTTTGCCCACGAAATATTTGGTTACGTATCCAGGATTGACCTTGAATATGAACCGCTATGCTCAGGCGACTGAAGGAAGCGTTCATAGCGATATCTCGGGCGTGCTCGTGTTTGAGCGTCCTGCTTTCCCTATTGATTGGGTCTACGCGAAGCTTTTTGCCAAGTATACGTTCGAAGTCGAAAACTTAGGTATGACGTTAGGCGAATACAATCAAGAAGTACGGCTCATGAAGGAGGATGCCAATGCCGCAGGAAGTGCCATTGCTTTTCAAAAGACGGGGAAAGGGAAAGGAATCACTTCCAGCGGTGTGCGGATTACGGCCATCCTCAAAGATAGCCCTGCGTCCGGCCGTATACAGCTAAGCGATGTCATTCAAGAAGTGAACGGGCAAGCCGTTACAACGGTTCAGGAGCTCACTGAACGTATGAAATTGGTCAAGCCTGGCGATCAAGTATCGCTTATCGTGCTGCGCGGCGGCCAGAAAGTAGCCCTGCAAGCTGCAACGCGTCCGAATCCCGACGATCCAAGCCGTGCAGCTTTCGGTATTCAAGTAGCGAATGAATTGCAATATGATATCCCAATGCTTGTGAAATATCATGATTACTTATTGCACGAGGGAGGTCCCTCGCATGGTGCCATGCTGGCGTTCACCTTGATTGACCAACTCACTCCTTGCGGAGTGACCTACGGCAATCATGTCGCCGGTACGGGAACGATGGAACCCGATGGTTCTGTCGGACCTGTAGGGGGCTTAGAGCAAAAAGCATATACCGTTAGCCGAACGAATGCCGATGTCTTCTTTGTTCCGGCTGCAAATGAAGCGGAAGCGAGAAAAGGGGCTGCCCATCTTCAAATCGTTCCCGTAAATACGTTAGACGATATGTTGAATTGGCTGAAAGCTCATCCTAAGGCAGTGGGTCAGCTATCCTGTCCTTAGTCTCTGGCAGCTTCGTACAGTTTTCTTGCAATGGTTTTAGGTTCAAATTGCACGGTTGTCATATGATCCCCTGGCGTTTGGATGAGCCTGAATAAGCCTAAACGGCTGGACATATGGGGATGCCACCCATAATTCGGATTGCCCAGGGGTAAAGCGGTGTCATCTGTAAGGTGAAGGTAGCTTCTAGGAACAGTCAGACTGTAAAATTTCTTCAAATCCAGCTTTTCAAAGAAAGGCCCTGCTGGTTCGGGAGTGATTTTATTATAAAGGGATTGAACCTGCGTCAAGCTTCCCAAATTTGAGAATTGCTCTCTGTACGCGGGGAACGGGAGCATGATCGTATCATCTTTCGAATTTTTTCTAAGCTGCTCAAACATGGCTATCATGGGAGGCATAAACTCATCGACCAGTCTTTCGCCATCTTTCAGAACAAAAGCGTTAAGAAAGACAAGCCTTTTTAAACGATCTGGGACAAGCTCTGCTACTTTTTGTACCAATGTGCCGCCGAAGCTATGTCCGACCAAGATGACGTTGTGAAGATGATGGGATTGTATATAATCGGCGATGGATTTCGACATCACCGCATGGGTAACAGCCTTGTTAGGGTCAGCGCCGTGTCCCGGATACTCCGGTACATAGACGATATGGCCCTTTTTGCGAAGCTCCGCTGCGACACCGGCCCAGAAGCTTACGTCCGCCCAAGATCCGTGAATGAGGACAAAAGTAAGGGGCTGTTCCTTTTCACGGTACGCTGGATCGGCATCCTGTTCCCATGGAACCGGTATCCGAAACGGCCAGTTCGATTGTTGAAACGGAAATTGATCCATATAGGGAAGAGGCCAATACTGCGGCGCATAGGGGGGAGTTTCATAATTGTGAGTCATGGTAGACTTCCTTTCAAATATATAAGATGTATTACTATATGCCCAGAATGGTTTTTTGCCTAAGGAAATACCGGAAGGATGTCCGCAGAGGTGTTTTATGGTAAAATGGGGATGGTTTTTTACGACATTCGAGTAAAGTAGGTTCTGTGTATGACACCCAACGATCAGAAAATGTACCGTTTCAGCGAATCGCCAATCTGGGAGCTGCAGCGAGCCTATTATGAGGAGCAGGGCATTCGGGCATGGCAAAATAATGTGGTTCCTGAGTACATAACCAGTAATCCGATGATTGCAACCTCCTATGCGGAGATTATATTTGGCTTTCTTCAAGACCGGGCCAATCTAGGCTGCACGACGGAGCCTGTTACGATTGTTGAACTTGGCGCAGGATCCGGCCGATTGGCCTTTCATATTTTGAAGGAACTTTGCGCCATGATGGACTATGCGGGGATGCCGCTTCCCTCTTTTCGTTATGTAATGAGCGATTTGGCACTCAAAAATATCGCGTATTGGCGGCAGCATACGAGCTTGCGACCTTATGTGGAGCAGGGTCTCCTGGACTTTGCACAGTTCGATGCCGTGGCGGATACGGAGCTAATCTTGACGGAAACCGGCATCCGCGTCCGCAGGGGAGACTTGCAGCAGCCGCTGCTCGTGCTCGCGAATTATTTCTTCGACAGTATCCCGCAAGAGTTGATCTACGTGGATGACCATACCATTTATGATTGCATGGTGTCGCTGCGTTTCTCTGAAGAAACGGCAAATGTGTCCGCCTCTGAAATGCTGGAAAGCGTTACTGCCGAGTATGAATATCGTTTAGCTGAGGAATACGGGCAAGCATCGTACCCGTACCATAATGTGATAGAACAATATAGGCATAAACTGGAGGATTCCCATGTCCTTTTTCCGGTGATAGGCTTGCAATGTCTTGAACGGTTGAATTTGCTCTCGACAGAGGGCTTTCTGCTGATTACGGCAGATAAAGGAGACCACCGCTTGGAAAGCTGGGAATACAGCGAACCGCCGCAGCTGATCCATCACGGCAGCTTTTCATTAACTGCTAATTATCATGCCTTGAACTATGTTTGGGAGCAAAAAGGCGCCCAGTGTCTATTTACACAGCATCCTTATCATCACCTGAACATTGGCTGCATGTTGATGCTTTCCAATCCTCACGGATATGGAAACACGCGACTCGCTTATCGGCGATTTATAGAACGCTACGGTCCGGATGATTTTATAACGATTAAAGAATGGCTGGATGGTTATTTAGATGAATTGGACATGCCTCAATTCTTATCGTTCTGGCGATTGTCCGGCTATGATGTCCAGCTTTTCCTGCAATGTTCAAACCGGCTTACGGAAATGCTTCCGATGTCTGAGGAAGGTGTGTTTGACGATTTGCGTCAGGGCATTTTCCAGATGTGGGAGGGGTATTATCCGATGAATGCGGGACATGAAGTTGCTCTCGAATGTGCGGCACTTTTGTATCACATGGAAATGTTCCAAGATGCCATCGTTTTTTATGAGCGAACGGAGGACGCCTATCATCAAAACCCGGATGTACTCTATGCCATGGCAATCTGCTATTACGAGGTAGGGGAAAATGAAGCAGCCCGGCGTTACGCTGAGCTCATTCTGAAAGTAATGCCAGAGCATGAGGGAGCTTTAGCCTTATTGGGGCTTGAAGATTAGTAGTGAAGTCAGTCATGCCAAAAATTCCCGCGATCCTTGCAACTTTCTTTGAAGAAGCAACGTTAAGGAGGTAACAACAACCATTCCATTTTATTTCGCAAAGGAGAGAAAAGATGAATGAAAAAGTTAGCCGCCATAACGTTGACTACCTTGTTGATCAGTTCATTGACAGTTAGTTCCGGATTTGCGTTCTCTGACCTGGAGGAGGGGCAGTCGGAAGCTGTATTGGCGCTGAAAGACCGTGGGGTCGTGAGTGGGATCGACAGTGAACATTTTGTTCCTAAAGGTAAAATTAGTTATGCGCAAAGTGTGCAAATGATTGTCAAAGGGTTGAATTTGAATCTGGACACCATTCGTTTCGTTAAACAACCTGTGGCATCGGATATGTATGCCAGCATACCGAATGATGCTTGGTATGCGAACGCTTTTGTCATTGCGTATTATAACGGACTGGAGATCCCTAAGGATGTGAACCCGAATTCGATCATTACCCGTGAACAATTCGGTGATTTACTCGTGCATGCGCTTGAAAAGAAAGGGAATTTCCCGCTGATCAAAATGTTTATTATGATCAAGGATGAGGACCAAATTAATGTGAATTACCAAGGCACATTGCAAAGATTGCTGCTGTACAAAATCGCCCAGCTCGATAAAGACGGCAATTTCAATCCCAAAGCCGAACTTACGCGTGGAGAAGCGGCTAACTGGGTGTACAAAGCGATTCGATATGTGGAAACGCATACGCAGAACCAGGCTCCGGTTGAAGAAGTTTCCGTAAAAGTCGAGAAAGTGAATGACGATATCAACAAAGTGACATTGTCCAAAGAATTGCCTAATCCCGGTTATGGTCTTGCCATTCAAGCAATCGAGTTCTCCTCAGTCGGCCAGGCTGTTATTAAATACACCGTGCAGCAACCTAACCCGGATATGATGTATCCGCAAGTGATTACAGAAGCTAAGGTAGAAACGTATGTTTCTTCCAAATATAACGTCATTGCCGAGCCTGCTGCCTCGCAATAACAGGAAGTGCTGCTGCCGTGCATGAGGCGGCGGCATTTTTTTTGTACTTTTGCAACCTGTCATTTGAACATGTCCGATTCTAACTCTCTCTCATAGCATATAGCATCCTATTTTTATAGGAGGTGAGAGAGATGAAAATAAACTACTATACGTTAACTTTAGGCTTACTTGGTGCAGCCAAATTGATTTTAGACGCGTACGGTGTAGACATTATTAAAGATAGCGATATGAACGCGATCGCCAACGGTGTTGCTGCCTTGCTTTCAGTTGTCGGTATTTATACAAACCATCAGAAATCTTAGTTTTTTTGCGTTATGTGGGAATGGAATAGGAAATCTCCAGGCTTCGGGTGCGGACTCGGGGCTTTTTTTGTGTGGGTAATGGACTTTTTATTGCCTCGCGGGGAAATTGGGGAACTACAGGGCTCTATATGGATGAAAAGTGGCGATTTGCCGCTGTGGGGGAACTGTGGTCCGTTATTTTGCTAATATATAGCCGAATAGGCACTTTGGGTGGAAATAAGGGACTGTAGTTCCGTCTTAATAGTGTAGCGGGTGGTTTTTGAGAAAATAGAGGCCTGTAGTTCCCGAAAATGTGGAATATCTCGCATTGATTTGACGCGGTACCGCTGAAAAGGAGAAGGGAATGAATGGTTTGGACATACTAATGACAAATGTCCAGCAGGAGGGCTTGGCTTGCAGAGAAAACGCTTGATTATCATTTCATTCATGCTGCTACTGACCACCGGTTGCTCCTATTCCGCAAAGCTTACTGTCCCGCAGGAACCCGGACCGCAAGTGAAACAGATTGAGCCTCTCGCAGCCGTGATTCGCTCAAATCCATCAAATCCGCCAATCCCATCAAACTCATCAAACTCATCAAACTCATCAAACTCATCAATCCCATCAAACCCGCCCATCCCACCAATCCCACCAACCCCACCTACCCCACCTACCCCCTCTAGAGGGGATGAGCCTAGTGTGAATAAAGCAACTCTGGCTGCGATCGGAGACGTTCTGATTCATAGCGAGGTCTATCAAGACGCCAAGCAAAAGGACGGTACCTACAATTTCAACGGCATGTTTGAGGGTGTGCAGCGATATTTGCGTAAACCTGACATTTTAGTTGCTAATCAGGAGACGATGATTGGAGGGAAGGAGCTGAGATTGTCCGGTTATCCGTCGTTTAACAGCCCGCATGAAGTCGGAGATGCCTTGAAGTCGGCAGGCGTGGATCTTGTTACCGTCGCTAATAATCATTCGCTTGATCGCGGTGAAAAAGTGATTCAAAGCGCGCTTTCGTACTGGGAAAAACTTGGCATTCCCTATACAGGCTCATTCAAATCGCAGGAAGATCAGAACCAAATCCGTGCGCTGACCCAAAACAACATCACATTTTCGTTTCTGAGCTATTCTTATGGCACCAATGGGATTCCCCATCCGAAAGGAAAAACGTTTCTTCTCAATCGAATTGATGTCTCCCAGATTGCCATTGACGTGGAACAAGCCAAAAGCATATCTGACGTCGTTGTGGTCGCCATGCATTGGGGAACGGAGTATGAATCATTCCCCAATGAGAGCCAGAAGGAACTGGCCCGTAAGTTAGCGGATTTAGGCGTTCATATCGTCATCGGAAATCATCCTCATGTGCTGCAGCCGCCGGCTTGGGTGACTGGGCAAAATGGCCATAAAACGCTGGTGCTTTACTCGTTAGGCAATTTTATATCGGCACAAGGTGGAGTAGCAAAACGCGTGGGAGGAATGGCGGCGATAGACGTCATCAAAACCACGGTGAAAGATCGTTCAACAATTGCATTGAAGCATCCGGCTTTTCTTCCCACTTATACGACTTACCGAAAAATGACACAGTTTAAGGTGATTCCAATGCTTGAAGCCACTAACGAACAGCTAAATAACAGCAGCATTCAGTATGATCAAATCAAAAAACATATGAGAACATACATGCCAGAGCTGATCATCATCGGCAGCGACAAGTAGGCGCGATGAAAATGAAAAATAAAACACCCCTCGAGCGTGTCGAGGGGTGTTCCTTCTGAAATCCCAGATGAGGCGTCGTCTCCGCCCTGAGTCATCACGAGAGGCTCTCGTTGTCATCCGAGCTTGTTGCTTGCGAAGTACGTGCTTCGGCCAATTGTGCATGCGCCGCGTCCAATTGCTCCTGCGCATCCTGAATCGCCTGACGGCGATTATTGTCAGCTGTCTGCGCTGCATTCAGATTGCTAAGTGCATGAGCTACGGCATTATGAGCTTGAATTTCAGAGCTTTGCTGTTGATCGGATTGTTGGTCTGACATGAAGCAGCCTCCTATCTCTTGGATTTTTTCTTAGTTAATATTCCCAATCAAGCAGGAATCATTCATTTGGCAATGGAAAATAGATGGCGAGGAGGTCTTTCAATTGCAAATTAACCGTATCAATCATTTTCTTTTTTCCGTCACGGATTTAGACAAGTCCATTCCATTTTATCAAGATGTATTCGGGGCAAAGCTCTTAGTAAGAGGTAGAAGCTTAGCCTATTTTGACTTAAACGGCCTGTGGCTGGCGCTGAATGTGGAGAAGGACATTCCTCGCAATGAGATCCAGTACTCCTACACGCATATTGCTTTTACCGTTGAGGAGGAAGATTTCCAAACGACAGTGGAAAAGCTTGAGCAGTTAGGTGTGCATATACTTCCTGGCCGTGCGAGAGATGAGAAGGACAAGCGTTCCGTCTATTTCACGGATCCGGATGGCCATAAATTCGAATTTCATACCGGAACTTTGGAGGATCGGTTAGCTTACTACAGGGATGAAAAACCTCATATGCTATTTTATGATGATGATGGGTTGAACTGAAAACAAGCTGTCCTCAAGGTTGATCTACCTTTGGGACAGCCTGTTTGATTTGCAAAAGCAACATTAATCTTGCGATTGCGACTGGTTGTTGGAAGAAGAGGAAGGGTTGGATTGGAAAGCTTCAGCTGCTTCCTCTGCGGAAAACTCCGTGTCATCTTGACCTGGAACCGGAAGTTTATTTAACTCTGTAGACTGAACCTGAGCTTTGCTTGCTTGATTATTATTATTTTGATTCTGCATAAGGACACCTCCTTTGTTTTTTAAACAACAAAGCATAGTATCCCATAATAGGAATATTTTATACGGATTGGGAGGACATAAAACAATAAATCAAGTCTTGAATGTTGACGAACCGCCGCTCTTTGGAGAGCATGAAATGGATAAGCCTTTTGAGAGGCGTGCGCTCCTCGTAATAGGGCGGAGCATATTTTCGGATGTGAATATACGGAAATTCGAGATACGGGTGATAAAAGAAAGACGCTAAATCCGTTTCCGCATACTGAGTAACCTGCTGCGTAATCCTGGCGACATCTTGTTCCACGGCATCGGAGCTAACATAGCCAAGGGGTGTAGGCACGTAGTAGGTTCTTCCTACAATGGATGCAGCGTTTTGATAGGTCACCTGACGGTTAGTCGGGTCATGGGGATTGTTTTCGTAGATCAACCAGGAACAAGTTTCCAATATTTTACGCTGCACCTCCGATGCGGTATAGTGCGGAGTTTCAAACCAATCCGGCCGCAGACCCGCAGTTTGAAAAGCGGACAAGGCCATGTGAAATCTGCCGTACGCATAGGACTTCTGAATGTGCAAACTATCGGTTAGAGATGATATCGGATCATCCGGCGGGCAATCTTTGACGCAGTCCGGATAAGCAAATTCATACCCTTCGCCGCTGACGGAATGACCGTATTGATGCGTATATCCGTGAATGCCTAATGAAGCTCCGCGCATTCTTAGTGCTTGCAGCGTTTCAACAAATCTGACGGATATGGCATCGAAGGGATTGCTGATCGTACAGTCATACTGAAGCTCCGGATTGATGAAGCGGGGAATGACGGCGACGTGAAAAGGTACTTTTTGCATATATAAATAATCCGCAACGGCACGCAATTTCATCTGGCTCTCCGTTGATTCGTAATAGCCTCCAGGACCGACGTCCTCCAGCCGCAGTAATGCTTTCAAGTTGAAATCCCTCCGCAACGAATAGGTTGTTTTACTTCCCATATCATTGTATGTGTAAGACTTCTGTTTCATTTCGATGAAAATAGGCGTGTTGTTTTTTAGGCAAGCATACGGATTGGGGGGAGTTGAGACGTTGCTGCCTGAGCTGGTTTTGCGCAAGCATCAGTGTCCTATGCAATGGAAGGAAATGCTCAGCTGTCGCATTAGCTAACTGGAAAATAAAATCTCCATCTAATTTGCTCGAAAGTTGAGCTCGCAGGAAAATAGCAGGAAAACCTCAGGCTGTCGAGTAAAACGCTTTCAAGCAATAGCATAGTACATCGCTATGCGTTTCCAATGCTTTTTTCTGTGGTAAATAAAAGATCGC
>NZ_WHNZ01000053.1 GCF_013141725.1 Paenibacillus planticolens
GCCATCGCTGATGAAGGCCGGGATACCCCCAGATATTGGGGAAGCATTCCACATACTAAAGAGGCGGTTCGAAAACTTGTTGGACAATTAACAAAAGAGGGCAATGTGAAGCTAGATGTTTGCTACGAAGCAGGACCTACAGGGTTTGATCTGCGCCGGTGGTTCCTAGAATTGTTCGTAGAATGCAGTGTCGTAGCACCTACTGAAGCGTTAACAGGACGTACAAAAATTAAAACAGATAAGAAAGATGCGATTCGCCTGGCACAGCTTTGGCGGGCAAGAGAATTAACCGCCATCTATGTACCTTCACCCGAAGATGAAGCACTTCGTGATCTGGTTCGGGCTCGAGAAGATGCAGTCGAAGATCAAAATCGCAGCCGACAAAGATTGATGAAGTTTTTGCTTCGGCATCAACGGTTGCTCCCACAAGGAATGAAGCCATGGAGCTCTGCTCATGAAGAATGGCTGGACACTCTACGCTTCGAGCGAGAGTGCGAAGATTTCGTTTTCCAGGAATATCGCAATACAATCAGGCAAGCTAGTCAGCGTATTCAGCGCTATGAAATAGAAATGGAAAAACAAGCTAAATCAAGTTGCCAAGCGCCCATGATCAGGGCCCTACAGGGCCTGCGCGGCGTTGCACTCATAACGGCGACAACACTAGCCGCAGAACTGGGGGATATTGCGAAGCGTTTTTCCCACCCAAGGCTACTCATGTCTTATGCAGGATTAGTACCCAGCGAGCATTCAAGTGGAGGCAGACGCTGGCAAGGGGGGATTACCAAAGCTGGCAATGCACATATCCGCAGAGTTGTAATCGAAACCGCATGGAGCTATCGCCACTCACCCGCCGTACGAAGAGCCCTTCGAGAACGTTTAAATGGACTAAGTCCTGAAATCCAGGACATTTCGTGGAACGCACAAAAACGACTTCATGCCAAATATAAACGTTTATCAACAAAAGGAAAGCAAAAAGGTACAGTTGTAACAGCTGTAGCTAGAGAACTGCTCGGATTCATTTGGGCCATTGCAAAAGAGATGGAAAAACAAAAACAAGCAGCCGCTTAACCTATCTGCTCCACCCATCATAAACATAAAATTGCCAGAAAGGTTGAGATGCCCAAGGTTCGATGTTTACACATGAATGACATTCTTTGGCACGGAGGCAAAGTAACTAAGCAAGGCAGAGAGAAAATCCGCGAAGGGCGCTTGTGCAAAGCTAAACAAAAATAGCTCTATGCACGTCAATAGCTAGCAGGAATCAACTCTCTGGTCGTATCTATTAACTTGTGGTCGAATCCACGTATATCAGCGTGCCAGCCGGCGCTAAATCCCATTTTGCCTTCGTGCCAAGGAATGTACCCATGTGAAAGTCACCTCAAAAC
Source organism: Paenibacillus planticolens (assembly GCF_013141725.1). GTDB lineage: Bacteria > Bacillota > Bacilli > Paenibacillales > NBRC-103111 > Paenibacillus_E > Paenibacillus_E planticolens. The sequence goes on from NZ_WHNZ01000053.1 coordinate 1,386, forward strand.
CAAAAGATGCAGGGAGCACGCCCCCTGCACCCCGTTACTCGCCGTA
>NZ_WHNZ01000054.1 GCF_013141725.1 Paenibacillus planticolens
GCCTTATCATTTGTCGGATACCATTCACGATCTATTTCTACTAAAATAAAAAGCCCATGTTCGTCACCAACAGGCTGAAATGATTTTCCATTTCCTTTCCATATTGGAAGATTAATTTCTGATTCTAACGTTGATGCTACGTTTGAAACGTCCAATACAGGCAATCCAACTTCACTTATACAAAGAATGTCTTTGTTAGTGAATTCACCAGTAGCAGTACTTTTAATATTGTGGCGTGCAATGTATTCCACGATGTTTCCTGAGGGATCATAAAAATAAACAGCATGTGCGTTCCAATCTATAAATTCAAACTCATCATGGGATTCATTTTGCAATAAAGTTACCCGTTTTGATAAATATTCTTTAGCTAGTTTAAATTGGCTCTCATTAATATTAACAGCAAAATGGTAAAATGGTCTGTCATCCTTTTCATCTGTTTGTATAAATGTAAGGCTGGTTTCACCAACCGTTAATGTGAACGAACTATCATCTTCTTTTAATAAACCTATGCCTAAATTCTGAACATAGAAAATTTTCAGTTCCTTCAGCAAGGTAGTTTTAAATTTAACTTCTTCAAAAATCAAGTTCTATCACTCCATTCTTATGAGCATTCAATTTTAATA
>NZ_WHNZ01000055.1 GCF_013141725.1 Paenibacillus planticolens
GCGACGATATCGAATTCCAATTGAAAGATCAGTACGGTAAAGATGTTTCAAAAATCGGTTCCGATATTGCAAGCGCAAATGGCCAAAAATCCAACTACCGCGTCAAAGTTGAAGTAACAACAGACGGTGAAGGTACAAACGCAGCACCTAAAGTTGAGCATGCAGCAACGCCGGTTGCTGGAGCGCCAGCAAATGTAACAACGTACTACTATAAAAATGACCAATTGGCTGACTTCAACAAAGGCTTTAACCTAACTTCAACGACAGGTAAAGTAGGAAAAGTTACGGTAAAAGCTGTCGTTGAAAAAGCGACAAATGGTGGAGCTTACTCGGATTACTCATCTGCCGTAACTCGTACTTTCGAAGCAGTGAAGTCGGATACAGCTTTGACGTACTCCATTAATACACTTGGCACGCTGTATGCAGCACAAGACAACTTGAAAGCAGACTTTACAGATGGAGAGAAAGTAACAGCTGGAGCAAGTCAATTTGACAAAAAACTGTCTGTTATCGCGAAAGATTCAGCAGGAAACAAAGTCGTTCTTCCTACCAACGCTGTACAAGGTATTTCAAGCTCGGATCCATCCGTAGCAACCGTGGCTGTAAATGGTACAGACGGCTATGTCATCGGTAACAAAGCAGGAACAGCTACTGTATCTGCCGTCGTTCTGACAAACAAAGGCGAGACCATTAACTTGACTCAAACGGTAACAGTGAAAGCAGACGCGATCACGGTAGACAAGCTTGAAGCAGGAGCAACGACTGCAACGTATAAAGAAGGTAACATGGCATACGACTACTTCACTGATGGTGATGACACGCTGATGGTAACAGACCAATACGGTATCGAGTACGAAAACGCAGCAATCAATCAATATGATGCCGTACTAGGACTTCGTTACACCGTATCCGTCGTGAGCGGCAGTGGTAATGTAGAAATGAATGCACAAACAGGCGCGATTACACAAATCAACGGCAATGTGCATGAGTTCTTGATCACAGCTATTGCACCGAATGGCAAATCCGTTCAAGTTGCAGTTGCAATGCCACAAAACTAAGACTAAATAAAAGAGACCCTTCGGGGTCTTTTTTATTTATATATATTTTCTATCCTTCACAATCCGGATTGCTGGAAAATACTTATCAATGAAATTATGTATATACTCAAGTATACTAAGTCATGTAGCCGAGATGATAGACGAAAAGCTACACGTAGTTAACAAAGAAGATTCAACAGTCGTCCCGTTGGTTATAAGTTTTTATAACAAAAACTTTAAAATATTAGGAGGAAACAAACCCTTATGAAGAAAACTCTTTCCGTAGTCCTTACATCCGCTATGGCCTTCTCCATGTTCTCGTCCCTGGCATTCGCTAAGACGTCTGCTGACTTTACAGACTTGAAAGACCTGGATGCTGCGACAAAAGCAAAATTTGATGCGATGATCTCTGCTGGTATTTTCGATGGCGTATCCGACACAACATTCGGTCTGAAAGACGAAATGAACCGTGCGCAATTCGCAAAAGTTGCAGCACTTATCATGGGTCTTGACATCAACAAAGACTTGCAAACTTCCAGCTTCTCTGACGTTAGTGTAACCGACGAAGCAAACGGCTATGCACTTCCTTACATCGAAGCTTTGAAAACAGCTGGTGTAACAGACGGTTATGCGGAAGGCCAATACAA
>NZ_WHNZ01000056.1 GCF_013141725.1 Paenibacillus planticolens
GCTCTTGGATTGCCCATAAAAGTAATTCTTGCAACCGATGGTGGTAATGTGGACGCAAGTGTGAATTGGGATTTAAGCGGCATTAGTTACGATCCGGCTATCAAGACGGTGCAGACCTTCTCGGTGCCAGGGACCGTAACCCTGCCTCTCGGAGTTGAAAACCCGAACAGCGTTCCATTGACGACAAGCATTAACGTTACTGTTAAAGAAGTTGGAGCAGCTTCCGACTATCTAACACTAGACAAATTCCAGTACATCCAAGGGGAAGCCATTACCCTATCCTATAATGGGGCTGCGTTAAACGGGAAAGATTGGGTCGGCATCTACAAAACCGGAGCTGTTCCTCCAGGTGCCGGTGTATCTTTATTATGGAGTTATCTAAAATCTGGATCCGGAAGAGTTAGTTTAAACAGTGGACTAGCTCCTGGCACTTATGATGCACTCTTTATGCTCAATGACGGTTATACGATAGTGGATCGCAAGACATTCCAAGTCGTTCAACGCGTCCCTTTGAGTGGGGTGACTCTTGATCAACAGAACGTAACAATGACTCAAGGCGAAACCAGAACATTAACAGCTGCCGTTCTGCCCGCGAATGCGAACGATACCCGAGTATCGTGGATAAGCAGCGACCCAACTGTTGTATCTATAATCTCAACAGGAAGCAGCGCTTCGCTGATCGGCAATCGTCCTGGGACGGCGACAGTGACGGTCAAAACTTTAGATGGGAATTTTACGGCTTCTGCGAATGTTACAGT
>NZ_WHNZ01000057.1 GCF_013141725.1 Paenibacillus planticolens
GGCAGTCTTTATTTCAACACATTTAATTCAATACATTACCGCGTTAATTTGTTATAATTAGATAATAACGTTGAAAGTGGTGACTGCTGTGTTTCGTTCTACTCCGAAAGACCCTCAATTAGACTATGAACTCGTCTGCATTGATTTAATGGTTCCTCAAAATCACTTACTTCGCCAAATCGCTGCTCATATTGATTTCTCATTTATTTTAGATATTGTCCGTCCTTTTTACAGTGAGAACCATGGGCGACCTTCAATTGATCCCATTTTATTTTTTAAAATGATGTTTATTGGCTATTTATACGGCATTCGTTCGGAGCGCCAACTCGAGCAGGAAGTCAATTTGAACATTGCCTATCGCTGGTTTTTGGGACTTGGTCTCTCTCAAAAAGCGCCTGACCATACAACCATCAGCTGGAATCGTCGAACGCGTTTTAAAGATACGACCGTATTCCAAGATATTTTCGATGAGATTGTTCGGCTTGCCATCGAACATCGAATGGTTGGAGGCCGTGTGTTGATCACGGACTCCACGCACATTAAAGCAAAAGCCAATAAAAACAAATACACCATACAAACCGTGGAACATACCCCCTACGAATATACGCAGGAACTAGATAAAGCCGTAGACGAAGATCGAGAGCAACATGGAAAAAAGCAACTGGAACGCAAGGAGGAGGTGAACGAGACCAAGCAGATTAAGGTAAGCACGACGGATCCAGACAGTGGGTATATGATGCGCAAAGGTAAACCTGAGGGGTTCTTTTACTTAGATCATCGTACGGTCGATCATAAATTCAACATCATTACAGATGTCCATGTGACAAAAGGAAATGTTAACGACTCCGTCGTTTATTTGGAACGATTACAACACCAAATTCAAAAATTCGGATTTGAAACTACGCTTGAGGCTGTAGCTCTGGATAACGGATATTTCACCCCCCACATTTGCAAAGAGACGTTAGAGATGAAGATTTATCCTGTTATTGCAGGCCGCTCAACCCCATCCACATCGGAGGGCTTGTCGAAGGACAAGTTTATTTTCAATGAGGAGAAAAATGTTTATATCTGTCCAAAAGGTCAGGAATTAACGTACAGCACCACAAACAGACAAGGTTACCGCGAGTACACATCTGACGCTAAACAGTGTAAAAATTGCCCCTTGCTTTCCACATGTACCACAGCAAAGAATTACGTTCGAAAAATTCAGCGGCATCTATGGGAAAGTTTCAAAGAGCGTGTGGCTAGGAACAAGAAGAGCATATCTGGAAAAAAACTGTATCGACTTCGGTGCCAAACGATTGAGCGAAGTTTCGCGGATGCTAAAGAGCTCCATGGACTTCGCTGTTCGCAGTTACAGGGGCAGGCGAATGTGCAGGAAAAAGCACTTATGACTGCGATAGCACAGAACGTAAAGAAGATCGCCCGGCAGCTTGCAAAACATGCAAGTTAAGG
>NZ_WHNZ01000058.1 GCF_013141725.1 Paenibacillus planticolens
GGTACCTCAGATGTATGAATACTACTGAGGATTTAATGCGCGTAGAGGGACTTGAACCCCCACGGTCACCCGCTAGATCCTAAGTCTAGTGCGTCTGCCAATTCCGCCATACGCGCATGTTGTAAATAAGGCAAATGGTGAGTCATGTAGGATTCGAACCTACGACACCCTGATTAAAAGTCAGGTGCTCTACCAACTGAGCTAATGACTCATAAAAGAAACTGGGGATCAAGGATTTGAACCTTGGCATGACGGAGTCAAAGTCCGTTGCCTTACCGCTTGGCTAATCCCCATTAAAAACATGCCGTCGAGAGGACTTGAACCCCCAACCTACTGATTACAAGTCAGTTGCTCTACCAGTTGAGCTACAACGGCATATCAAGTTAATGGTGGAGGCTGACGGGATCGAACCGCCGACCCTCTGCTTGTAAGGCAGATGCTCTCCCAGCTGAGCTAAGCCTCCATGGGAAATACTTGATGGTGACCCGTAGGGGACTCGAACCCCTGTTACCTCCGTGAAAGGGAGGTGTCTTAACCACTTGACCAACGGGCCTTGTAAAACTTACTGGAGCTTCCAACCGGAATCGAACCGGTGACCTCATCCTTACCATGGATGCACTCTACCGACTGAGCTATGGAAGCAATGGCTCCCCGAACAGGACTCGAACCTGTGACAACTCGATTAACAGTCGAGTGCTCTACCAACTGAGCTATCAGGGAATAGCAGAGACACTTTTGACGAAGTCAAAAGATCCCTATA
>NZ_WHNZ01000059.1 GCF_013141725.1 Paenibacillus planticolens
GGTGAAGATGGTACATTCGGCGGTACGGCTAACGCAACTCGCGATTTGCTTTTGACAGGCGCTTATGAAGCGAAACAACAATACGTACCGGCTGGTAAAGTTTCTGTAACAGAAGCGAAAGCAACTGGCGTATACAAAGCAACTGTTTCCTTTAACAAACCAGTAGACACAACAAAAGCAACAGTGGCTTTGACAAAAGGAACACAAACTGTTTCCGCAACAACAACATGGTCTGAAGATAAAAAAGTAGCAACACTGACAACTGATACAAGAATTGGTGAAGGCGACTATACAGCCACTTTATCCGGTCTTGATGCAGCAACGGTAGATAAAACAACAGCAACATTCAAGGCGCAAGATGAGCAAGTCACTAAAATTGACTTCGTAAATGCTGGTGACACTGTAGCATACAGCAAAAATGCAGTGATCAAGCTGAAAGCTTCCAACCAATACGGAGAAGCCGTATCGATGGGCACATCCAGCTTCACAGCGCTCGTGTCCGGCCAAGCGCCAGCAAGCTTCAAAAAAGATGCAGATGGCAACCTCGTCATCACAGCTGACGTAACAGGCTCCGGTATTTCCCAAGGTAATGGTATCGTTCCGGTAACAGTTTACTTCAACAACAGTGACGTAACGGTGTCCAAAAACTTCAAAGTCGGTACAGTGCCGATCTTGAGCAAAATTGAAACAGGAAAAGTAACGTACTCCAATGGCGGTACAAAATTGGCTGCTGCTGACGAAACAGCTTCCATCGGACTTAACATGTTTGACCAATATGGTAACCCAATCGTCGAAGGTCAATTCACGAATGGTGAAATCAACGCAAGCAACATCAACCCAGTTATTACACCATACGAGCA
>NZ_WHNZ01000060.1 GCF_013141725.1 Paenibacillus planticolens
GGTGAAGATGGTACATTCGGCGGTACGGCTAACGCAACTCGCGATTTGCTTTTGACAGGCGCTTATGAAGCGAAACAACAATATGTACCGGCTGGTAAAGTTTCTGTAACAGAAGCGAAAGCAACGGGCGTATATAAAGCAACAGTTACCTTTAACAAACCGGTAGACACAGCAAAAGCAACAGTGGCTTTGACAAAAGGAACACAAACTGTTTCCGCAACAACAACATGGTCTGAGGATAAAAAAGTAGCAACACTAACAACAGATACAAGAATTGGTGAAGGCGAGTATACAGCGACTGTATCCGGTCTTGATGCAGCAACCGTAGATAAAACAACAGCAACATTCAAGGCGCAAGATGAGCAAGTGACTAAAATTGACTTCGTAAACGCTGGCGACACCGTAGCATACAGCAAAAATGCGGTTATCAAGCTGAAAGCTGTCAACCAATACGGAGAAGCCGTATCGATGGGCACATCCAGCTTCACAGCGCTCGTATCCGGCCAAGCGCCAGCAAGCTTCAAGAAAGATGCGGATGGCAACCTCGTCATCACAGCTGACGTGACGGGCTCTGGTATTTCCCAAGGCAATGGTATCGTTCCAGTAACAGTTTACTTCAACAACAGTGACGTAACGGTATCCAAAAACTTCAAAGTCGGTACAGTGCCGATTTTGAGCAAAATTGAAACTGGGAATGTAACGTACTCCAATGGCGGTACGAAATTGGCTGCTGCTGACGAAACAGCTTCCATCGGACTCAACATGTTTGACCAATATGGTAACCCAATCGTTGAGGGTCAATTCACGAATGGTGAAATCAACGCAAGCAACATCAACCCAGTTATTACACCATACGAGCA
>NZ_WHNZ01000002.1 GCF_013141725.1 Paenibacillus planticolens
GTATGTACGTTGAATTCTGACCGTAAGGACAGGTGGAGCGCATACAAGTGAGAATGCCGGTATAAGTAACGAAAAGATCAGTGAGAATCTGATCCGCCGAAAACCTAAGGGTTCCTGAGGAAGGCTCGTCCGCTCAGGGTAAGTCGGGACCTAAGGCGAGGCCGAAAGGCGTAGTCGATGGACAACAGGTGGAAATTCCTGTACCACCGTAGCCGTTATGAGCAATGGAGTGACGCAGAAGGATAGTGACGCAGACTGATGGATGTCTGTCCAAGCAGTGAGGCTGGTTAGTAGGCAAATCCGCTAACCGTAAGGCTGGGCTGTGATGGGGAGGGAAACTTTAAGTACCGAAGGTCATGATTTCACACTGCCAAGAAAAGCTTCTAGCCAGGCGAAGGTGCCCGTACCGCAAACCGACACAGGTGGGTGAGAAGAGAATTCTAAGGCGCGCGGAAGAACTCTCGTTAAGGAACTCGGCAAAATGACCCCGTAACTTCGGGAGAAGGGGTGCCTCGGTAGGGTGAATAGCCCGAGGGGGCCGCAGTGAAAAGGCCCAAGCGACTGTTTAGCAAAAACACAGGTCTGTGCGAAGCCGCAAGGCGAAGTATACGGGCTGACGCCTGCCCGGTGCTGGAAGGTTAAGAGGAGTGGTTAGGGGGCAACCCCGAAGCTATGAATTGAAGCCCCAGTAAACGGCGGCCGTAACTATAACGGTCCTAAGGTAGCGAAATTCCTTGTCAGGTAAATTCTGACCCGCACGAATGGCGTAACGACTTGGGCGCTGTCTCAACGAGAGATCCGGTGAAATTTTAATACCTGTGAAGATGCAGGTTACCCGCGACAAGACGGAAAGACCCCATGGAGCTTTACTGCAGCTTGATATTGGACTTTGGTACGATCTGTACAGGATAGGTGGGAGCCTTTGAAGCCTGAGCGCCAGCTTGGGTGGAGGCGCCGTTGGGATACCACCCTGATCGTATCGGAGTTCTAACCTGGTACCGTGAACCGGTATGGGGACAGTGTCAGGTGGGCAGTTTGACTGGGGCGGTCGCCTCCTAAAATGTAACGGAGGCGTTTAAAGGTTCCCTCAGAATGGTTGGAAATCATTCGCAGAGTGCAAAGGCATAAGGGAGCTTGACTGCGAGACCTACAAGTCGAGCAGGGACGAAAGTCGGACTTAGTGATCCGGTGGTACCGAATGGAAGGGCCATCGCTCAACGGATAAAAGCTACCCTGGGGATAACAGGCTTATCTCCCCCAAGAGTCCACATCGACGGGGAGGTTTGGCACCTCGATGTCGGCTCATCGCATCCTGGGGCTGAAGTAGGTCCCAAGGGTTGGGCTGTTCGCCCATTAAAGCGGTACGCGAGCTGGGTTCAGAACGTCGTGAGACAGTTCGGTCCCTATCTGTCGCGGGCGTAGGAAATTTGAGAGGAGCTGTCCTTAGTACGAGAGGACCGGGATGGACGTACCGCTGGTGTACCAGTTGTCTCGCCAGAGGCACCGCTGGGTAGCTATGTACGGAGGGGATAAGCGCTGAAAGCATCTAAGCGCGAAGCCCCCCTCAAGATGAGATTTCCCAGTATGTAAGACCCCTTGTAGACGACGAGGTTGATAGGTTCGAGGTGGAAGTGCAGCAATGCATGCAGCTGACGAATAC